>JACRJA010000065.1 GCA_016235745.1 Rhodocyclales bacterium
GCCATTTCCAAAGGATTGGTTTCGACACGCATCGCCATGATGGGCATACTCCTTTCTCGAAGTCATGGCGTCAGACCGAGCGCCGCGCACTTCCTGCCAGAGGCGCTAAACGGAATTTACAGAAAGGATGGTACACAACCTTCCGACTCGGCAATAGCATCCTGATGTCCTCCCTGCATGCTTTGTCCATTGTTATCACGACAAACGAATTATGAAACTGCAACGCGAGTTGTCAATACCAATATGGCATGTTGTTGCAGATTTTTCCTTGGTTCGTTGTAACGGAGATACACTCAGCTATCGGCACAAGCCCGCGCCAGCACGCAGGTGTTGATGAGGGCAGTTTGTTTTTGAGGCAGAATGCGCCGCCACTTTGCAGCGCCCAACCGCCTCCGGTTGGGCGTTTTGCCTTCGGCAAAGCTTCGCTTTCGTTTGAGAAGTCCGCGGTACCGCCCCCTTCCGCCTGCGCCGCGCTCCACTGCTGCGGGAGCCTGAATGGGACAGGCTCGACTCTGATCTGTCCTCTGTGCTGAAAAGGCACAATGGCCAGCATGAAACCCGCCCTTGGATAGACGAAAAAACCGAGGAAACCTCACACCGCTCACCCCGCCAGCAATGCCCTGAGGTCCTTGAATATCAGAAACAGATGGTAAGAACCTATCCGAAAAAACCGTGATCCAAAACTCCGTTCATGACGCAAAAGCGGCAGGAGAAGCGCGATGGGTGGAGTACGCACGCCCTACGTCTTGAGCGATGCGCTGTGGGAGCAGATCGAGCCTTTGATTCCGAAGCGTGAGAACACACGCCCTTTTGGCGGAGGCAGACCAAGGAGGCCGGATCGGCAGTGCATGGAGGCGATCCTGTCGTGCTCAGCACCGGGTGTCCATGGAAGGCGCTCGATGCCACGGGCTTGTGCCCCGGCTCGACAGCGCACGACCGGTTTCAGGAATGGGTCAAGGCGGGGGTATTTCGACGCATTTGGGAAGCGGGCCTGGCGCACTACGACGAGTTGAAAGGCATCGACTGGGAATGGCTGTGTGCCGATGGCTCCCAGGGCAAGGCCCCGCTGGGTGGGGAAAAAAAGCGGGCCCAATCCGACCGATCGCGGCAAGCGCAGCGTGCTGTGTGACGGCGCCGGAGTGGTGCTGGGAGTGGTCATCGAAGGAGCCAATCGTCATCGCGTGTTTCAACAAGCAGGATTATTCAGATAGGCTCTTATGTGCTACGAAACCGGACAGATCTATTTGTTGCCAACAGCCTGCGCAGCCGCATAGCGGCGTTGGGCGGATGTTCGTTTATCTTCATGATAGGTTTTGCCTTACGCTCCGGGCGCCTTGCCCTGTAGCCGCTCGCGACGGTTGTTCGCGGCGCCCGTGCGGAGTTCTGCGCCTCATCATCACGACCCGTTCGACCGGCTTCTCGCCGCCCTGGCGCTCGTTGAACCGATGCGGCTCATGACGCCCGATCCCTTGGCGGCTCGCTGCAGCGATACAATGATCGAAATCCGAAGAGGGGAGGAGGCGATCATGCGTGCGAGCTGCCTGCCGCAAGACCAAGCGTTTCTCTGCTTTGCGCCGCCGGCGTTCCGCCAGCGGCATGCTGGCGTGCTTATGCGCCACGGGGTGATCGGCTCGCCGTTCAAGCCGCTTCTGCTTGCGTAAATAAGTGGGGGTCCCTTTGTTTTCTCGATCTGCTGGAACTGGCTCGCCAGCGTCTGACCCTGGTCGACCAGGCGATCGAGGTCGATCTCGATCAGCTCTGTGTCATCGAGGGCAGGGGATGAAGCGCAGGACTTCGCCGTTGATGCAATAACGCAGGCCGGTGGGCGCAGGGCCGTCGTCGAAGACGTGTCCCAGGTGAATGCCCGTGCTGGCGCTGCGCACTTCGGTGCGGATCATGCCGTGCGAGCGGTCTTCGTGCAGCGTGACCGCGCCGGGGATCGCCTCGTAGAAGCTGGGCCAGCCGCAGGGGCTGTCGAACTTCGCCTCCGAACGGAAAAGCGGTGCGTTGCTCAGGCGATCGACATAGACGCCAGGGCGCCGCTCGTCGAGGTAGGGACCGGTGAAGGGGCGCTCCGTGCCTTGTTCGCAGGCGATCCAGCGCGCGAGCGGCGGTAGATGGCGCTCGGTGAGCGTGCGCCAAAAGGAATGCGGCATGCGCACGCCAGTGCCTCCTAGGCCGCAGTATCCGTTTGGGTGCTTCAGCAGGTAGTGCTGATGGTATTCCTCGGCCGGAGTGTAGGAGACGAGGGGGGCGATTTCGGTGACGATCGACCCGTAGCCTGCGGCCGAGAGCGCCTTTTGATAGGCGTCACGCGTGGCGAGCGCGGCTTCTCGTTGTGCCGGCGTGCGGTAGTAAATCGCGCTGCGATAGTTGCTGCCGAGGTCGTTTCCTTGCCGGTCGCGCTGCGTGGGATCGTGGTTTTCCCAAAACCAGGCGAGCACGGCTTCCGGCAGCACGAGCTCGGGGTCGTAGACGACCTTGACGACTTCGGCGTGGTTGCGCCCGCTCACCAACCCTTGGCGCAGGCGCTGCTCGAAGTCGAGCACTTCGTCGTAGGTGGGGTCGGGGAAAGTTCCTCCGGCGTAGCCTACTTCGGTTTCGAGCACGCCGGGCAGCGCGGCCATGCGCTTTTGCGCGCCCCAGAAACACCCCATGCCGAGGACGAGGATTTCGCGCCGCTCGCTCATACGGCCTCCTTGACCTGTGCGTGCAGCCGCAACTGGAGCCGGTAGCAGAGCCACATGAGCCCCACCCAGCAGGGCAGGGCGATGACCGAGGCGCGCGTGCCGGGGTTGTCGAGCATCAGCAAGAGCAGGAAGGCGACGAAGGCGAGGCAGAGGTAGTTGGCGAGTGGGCTCCAGAAGGCTTTGAAGGTGGGGGTGAGGTGGCGCTGCTGCAGTGCCCGGCGGAATTTGAGGTGGGTGAGGCTGATCATGGTCCAGTTGATCACCAGGGCGGCCACGACGAGCGACATCAAAAGTTCCAGGGCGCTTTGCGGCAGGAGGTAATTGACCGCCACGCAGAAGAAGGTGATGAGGGCAGAGACGCCCACCGCCACGACCGGTACGCCGCGGCGGTTGATTTTCATGAGGGCGCGGGGGGCGTCGCCTTGTTCGGCCAGGCCGTAGAGCATGCGGCTGTTGCAATAGACGCCGCTGTTGTAGACCGACAGGGCGGCCGTGAGCACGACGAGGTTGAGCAGGTGCGCTGCCGCGTCGCTGCCGATGAGCGAGAAGATGCGCACGAAGGGGCTGGCGCTGTAGGGGTCGCCGGCGGCGCTGAGCGAGGCCACCAGCTGGTCCCAGGGGTAGAGGGAGAGCAGCACGGCGATCGCGCCGATGTAGAAGATGAGGATGCGGTAGACCACCTGATTGATGGCCTTGGGGATGACGCGCCGCGGGTCGGAAGCTTCGGCGGCGGTGATGCCGACGAGTTCGAGCCCGCCGAAGGAGAACATGATGATCGGCAGGGTCACCACCAGGCTGCCGAGGCCGTGGGGGAAGAAGCCGCCGTGGCGCCAGAGATTGCTGACGCTCGCCTGTTCGCCGCCCCGGCCGCTCGTGAGCAGGTAGAGGCCGAGCACGATCATGCCGACGATGGCGGCCACTTTGATGATGGAGAACCAGAATTCGGCTTCGCCAAAAGCGCGCACGTTGGCGAGGTTGATCAGGTTGATGAGGAGAAAAAATGCCAGGACGGTGACCCAGGTGGGGATCTCCGGCCACCAGAACTGGACGTATTTGCCGATCGCCGTCAGCTCGGCCATGCCGACGAGCACGTAGAGCGCCCAGTAGTTCCAGCCGGAGAGAAAGCCGGCAAAGCGCCCCCAGTAGGTGTGCGCGAAGTGGCTGAATGAGCCGGCTACCGGTTCTTCGACGATCATCTCGCCGAGCTGGCGCATGATGAGGAAGGCGATGAGACCGCCGATGGCGTAGCCGAGCAGCATCGACGGTCCGGCCGTGGCGAGTACCCCGGCCGAGCCGAGAAAGAGCCCCGTGCCGATGGCGCCGCCCAGGGCGATGAGCTGGATGTGGCGGTTTTTCAGGCCGCGGCGCAGCGGGGCCTCGTGCAGGGAGGAATCGGTCATAGTCAGCTTTCAGGATCGTGGCAACGGGCGCAATCTTACACGCGTCTTGAGGAGATGCTTCATGACTTGACGCTCCCGAGTGCGCCGCAGTCAGCGACTCCCGGCGAGACTAGATTTATCATTTTTTCTGTAAATTCCGTTTTGTGCTGCTGACAGGAAGTTTTCCCAGGCGGACGACACGGATGCACACAGTCGTCGATGCGATCCGCGCTTTCATCCCTGTCATGGATGAATCCTCGGCCGTGTCGCGTTGAGCCGCAGCGCATCGTTTTGGAGAAGCATTATGGATAGCACGGATCTTTCGGTACTGAACGCCGCGATCGAATGGCTCGGCGCTGGCCGTCGGACGGTGCTGGCTACGGTGGTGGAGACGTGGGGGTCGTCGCCGCGTCCAGTGGGGGCGTGGTTGGCGATTCGCGACGATGGCCAGGTGGTCGGTTCGGTGTCCGGCGGTTGCGTGGAGGACGACCTGATCGCTCGTCTCCGTTCGGGGGAGTTGACCGGTGATGTCCCCGAACTGCTCACTTACGGCGTGACCCGAGAGCAGGCGGCCCGGTTCGGTCTGCCGTGCGGGGGAAGAGTGCGGCTCGTCATCGAACCGGCGCCGGAAGCCGGTTTGCTTGAGGAATTACGGACCAGGATTCACCACAAACGCCTGACGGTGCGCGAACTCGATACGTGTTCTGGGCGCTCGGTGCTGCGTGATGCGACACGAGGGGAGACGTTCTTTTTCGACGGACGCATCATGCGCACCCTTTACGGGCCGCGTTGGCGGCTGATCGTCATCGGCGCCGGGCAGTTGTCGCAATACGTCTGTGAGATGGCGCTTGCTGCCGACTACGAGGTGGTAGTAATCGATCCGCGCGAGGAGTTCGCCGAAGGAGTTACCAATCCGGCGATCACATTCCGCCGCGACATGCCCGACGATGCGATCCTAGATCTGGCCGTGGATACGCACACGGCGATCGTGGCCTTGACGCACGATCCCAAGCTCGACGATCTGGCCTTGCTCGAAGCCCTGAAATCGCCAGCGTTCTACGTCGGGGCACTCGGCAGCCGTACCAACTCGGCCAAACGTCGCGAGCGGCTTGCGTTGTTCGATCTGACCGCCGAGGAGATCGACCGACTGCACGGGCCGGTGGGGCTGTTCATCGGAGCGCGTTCTCCGGCGGAGATGGCCGTGTCGATCCTGGCCGAGATCACCGCGGCGAAGTATGGCGTTCCCATCGTGCAGAAGCGTGCCCTCGCTGAACGAGATCGAGCCGAACGGCATACTCTTCTCGATAGGATGTCTACCGCTTGTCGCACGTGAAGCGCGGGGCGGCGGCAAGGGCAAGGAAGTGACGCTCGCGTTCAAGAACGAGAGGCTGCCGCGATCGCTGCGCGGGCGCACTCCCGGATCCGTTCGATCATTGCGCGCAGCCCGTTGCCGCGGGTGGGGGAGAGGTGGGCGAGCAGACCGAGGCGCTCGAAAAGGGCGAGGGTGTCGAGCGAGAGCGCTTCTTCGGGGGTCTTGCCGTCATAGGCGGCGAGCACGATGGCGGCGAGCCCGCGCACGATGAGCGCGTCGCTGTCGATCGCCAGGCGGATCTTGCCGCCTTCACGGCGGCAGACGAGCCAGACGCGGCTCTGGCAGCCGCGCACGAGGTTGGCGTCGGTGCGCTCGGTTTCCGGGAAAGGGGGCAGCGAGCGCCCCAGATCGATGAGGTAGTCGTAGCGCCCGTCCCAGTCGTCGAAGAGGGCGAAATTCTCTTCGATCTCGGCTAGCGTCGTCATAGCAGCCCCAGTTCGAGCCGGGCGGTTTCGGAGAGCCGGTCGGAGGTCCAGGGGGGGTCGAAGACGACGTTGACCGTGGCTTCCTTGACACCTGGAATCTGCTCCACGCGCTGCTTGACTTCCTCGCTGAGCACGGGGCCGAGCGAGCAGCCGGGGGCGGTGAGGGTCATGTCGATGTCGACGTGGGCGCCGTCGTCTCTTTCGTCGAGGTCGAGGCGGTAGATGAGGCCCAGGTCGACGATGTTGACCGGGATTTCAGGGTCGTAGATCTGGCGCAGCACTTCGAGGATGCGCTCGCGCAGGTCGCCTTCGGCGGAAGCAGGAAGGACGGCGAAGGGTTCGAGCCCGAAGGCGTCGGCGTCTTCGCCGGCGATGCGCACGAGGCGTCCGTCGTGGAGTACAGTGAGGCTGGTGCCCAGCGTCTGCGTCAGGCGTACTTCGCTGCCTTGGGGGATCGTGACGGGTTCCCCCGAGGGAACGACGATGCCGTAGACGTCGCGCCGGGTGGTGACCGTTTGGGCGTTCATGGGGCTGGGGCTTCCAGACGTTCGAGGGCGCGGGAGAGCGCCGACAGGGTGTGATCGATGTCCGCTTCGTTGTTGTAGAAGGCGATCGAGGCGCGCACGGTGCCGGGTAAGCCGTAGCGGGCGATCAGCGGCATGGTGCAATGGTGTCCGACGCGCACCGCCACGCCCTGGGTGTCGAGCAGGGTGCCGAGGTCGGCCGGGTGGGTGCCGGCGACGAGGAAGGAGGCGATGGGGGCTTTCTCTTCCGGCGGGAGGTCGGCGAGGAGCCGCAGCCCGGCGATCGCCGCCAGGCCATCCCTCAGCTTGCGGTAGAGGTGGGTTTCCCAGGCGGCCAGTTGCGCGCGATCGAATTGGCGCAGGTAGTCGATGGCGTCGCCCAGGGCGATGGCTTCGGCAATCGGCGGGGTGCCGGCCTCGAACTTGTAGGGGAGATCGTTGGGTTCGAAGCCGCGTTCGTCGACCCAGGCGATCATCTCGCCGCCGCCTTGCCAGGGGGGCATGGCCTCGAGCGTTTCCTGCCGCCCCCAGAGCACACCGATGCCGGTGGGTCCGAGCATCTTGTGGCCGGAGAAGGCGTAGAAGTCGCAGCCCAGCGCCTGTACGTCGACGGAAAAATGCCCCACGGCCTGCGCGCCGTCGATGAGCACGGTTGCGCCGACGGCTTTGGCTTCGGCTGTGAGTTCGGCTACCGGATTGATGGTGCCTAGCGTATTGGAGACGTGGGCGAGCGCTACCAGCCGGGGGCGGCGCTCGAGCAGCTGCCGGTAGTGTTCCCGGTCGAGCGTGCCGTCGTCCTTGACCGGTACGAGGGCGAGCTCGGCGCCGGTGCGCTGGGCGAGCATCTGCCAGGGCACGAGGTTGGCGTGATGTTCCATCTGGGTGGCGACGAGGAGATCCCCTGCCTTGACGAAGGCGCTGCCCCAGGCTTGTGCCACGAGGTTGATCGCCTCGGTGGTGCCGCGCGTCCAGATCACTTCTTTTTCGCTGGCGGCGCCGATCCAGCGGGCGACGCTGCTGCGGGAGGTCTCGAAGCAGTCGGTGGCTTCCGTGCTCAGGGCGTGCGCGCCGCGGTGCACGTTGGCGTTGCGGTTCTCATAAAACTCGGTGAGCGCTTCGATCACCTGCCGTGGTTTCTGGGTGGTGGCGGCGTTGTCGAGGTAGACGAGGGGCTTGCCATAGACCCGCCGGTGCAGGATGGGGAAGTCTTCGCGCCAGCGCTCGACGGTGGCTGCCTCAGGCAGCGGCGTCGTCAGGGCGGGGGAGACGGGATTGGACATGGCGGAGGACCTCTGCAAGGGTGAAACGCTGCAGGACCGGGGCGAGGAAGGCGTCGATGAGCAGTTGCCGCGCTTCGGCTTCAGGAATGCCCCGGCTGCGCAGGTAGAAGAGCGCTTCGTCGTCGAGCCGGCCGAGGGTGGCGCCGTGACCGCAGGCGACGTCGTCGGCGTAGATCTCGAGCTCGGGTTTGACATCGGCTGCCGCGCTATCGGCCAGGAGCAGGTGGTCGAGCCGCATGGCGGCGTCGGTGCGCTGGCCGGCGGGCTCGATGAGGATGCGGCCGATCACGGCGGAGTGCGCTTCGGCCGGCACCAGGCCGCGCCAGAGCACGTCGGTGGCGGCGCCAGGGGCGGCGTGGCGGATGCGCAGGGCGACGTCATTGGAACCGCCGGGTACGCCCTGGGTGATGCCGGACAGCCGCAGGGTAGAGGATTTGCCCAGCGTGACGTCCCATTCGAGCCGTTGGTAGGCGCCGGTGGAGGCGAAGGCCTGCACGTCGAGGCGGGCATGCGCGCAGAGCCGGGCGCGGACGCGGTGCAGCAGGGCTTGCCCGTCGCCGGCGGTGAAAACGCCGTGGGTGAGTTCGGCGCCCTCGCCGAGCCAGAAATGCGCGGCGCCGTTTTGCGTGGAGGGGCCGAAGGAGGAGAACGTCTCCACGAGGGCGCCGCGTGCGCCTGGGGCGAGTTCGACGAGCACGAGCGGTTGTACCCATCCGGCGCCGTGGCGGTAATGGAGCTGCAGGGGGGCGTCGGCCGTTTTCTCGAGTTCGAGCAGCAGCACCGCGTCGGCTTCGACCAGGTTGCGCAGGGCGAAGAAATCCTCACCCGGTTCCAGGCGCTCGCGCCAGCGGGCGCGGGTGGTCTCGTCCAGCTCGGACCAGGGGCGCAGACGCCAGGCGCGGGTGTGCGAAGCCACGGGCCGGCCTTGGTCGAGGCGGATCCATTCGCCGGCAAGCGGCTCGGGCGAGGGGAAGGGGCAGTCGAGGCCGCGGCCTGTGCGTTCGGGGGCGAAGCAGGCGGAAAGCCGCGAGTAGCGCCAGAATTCGTCCTTGCGCGTGGGGGGCGTGAGCGCGGCGAGCCGTTCGGCGAGACGCTCGTGCCAGGTGAGCGTCGCCGCGTCTTCCGCCCAGCCACCGCTCTGGCAGACGGCGAGTGCGGTATTCATACTGCCGTCCCCTCGAGCACAGCGGCATAGCCGCCCGCTTCGATCTGGTGGGCGAGGTCGGCTTCGCCCGAGCGGGCGATGCGTCCGCCGTGCAGTATGTGTACCCGGTCGGGGCGGACGTATTCGAGGATGCGGGGATAATGGGTGATGATGAGGAAGGCGCGCTCGGGGTGGCGCAGGCGATTGACGCCGGCAGCCACGAGCTTGAGCGCGTCCACATCCAGACCCGAATCGGGTTCGTCGAGGATGATGAAGCGCGGCTCGAGCAGCAGCATCTGCAGGATCTCGTTGCGCTTCTTCTCGCCGCCGGAGAAGCCTTCGTTCACGCCGCGCTTGAGGAAGTCGGCCGGAAGGCCCAGGAGTTGCGCCACTTCGCGCGCGGCGCGCAGCAAGGCGGCGCTGTCGAGCGGCGGTTCACCCCGGGCTTTGCGCAGGCAGTCGAGGGCGGTGCGCAGGAATTGCAGGTTGCTCACGCCGGGGATCTCGACTGGATGTTGGAATGAGAGAAAAAGCCCGGCCTGGGCGCGTTCTTCCGGCTCCATCGCGAGCAGGTCTCGACCCTCGAGGAGTGCCTGGCCTTCGAGGAGTTCGTAGCCTTCGCGGCCGGCCAGGACGTTGGCGAGCGTGCTCTTGCCCGCGCCGTTGGGGCCCATGAGGGCGTGAACTTCGCCCGCGGCGATGTCCAGGTCGAGCCCGTCGAGGATGCGCCGGCCTTCGACGGCGACGGTGAGGTTGCGCAGACTGATCATCATCCGACCGATCCTTCTAGACTGACTTCGAGGAGTTTGCCGGCCTCGACGGCGAATTCGAGCGGCAGTTTCTGGAACACGTCCTTGCAAAAGCCCCCGACGATGAGGGCGACGGCGCGCTCGGGGTCGATGCCGCGCTGGCGGCAGTAGAAGAGCTGTTCCTCGCTTACGCGCGAGGTGCTCGCTTCGTGCTCGACGATGGCGCGCGGATTGCGGCTCTCGATGTAGGGGAAGGTGTGCGCGCCGCAGTGCGGGCCGATGAGCAGCGAATCGCACTGGGTATAGTTGCGCGCGCCGCTTGCGCCGGGGTTGATGCGCACCAGCCCGCGGTAGGCGTTTTGGCTGTGGCCGGCGGCGATGCCCTTGGAGACGATGGTGCTGCGGGTATTGCGCCCCAGGTGGATCATCTTGGTGCCGGTGTCGGCCTGCTGCCGGCCGCGGGTGAGGGCCACCGAGTAGAATTCGCCCACGCTGTCGTCGCCCTTGAGGATCACGCTGGGGTACTTCCAGGTGATGGCGGAGCCAGTCTCGACCTGGGTCCAGGAGATCTTGGCGCCGCGCCCGGCGCACAGCCCGCGCTTGGTGACGAAGTTGTAGACGCCGCCGCGGCCCTCTTCGTCGCCGGGGTACCAGTTCTGCACCGTGCTGTAGCGAATCTCGGCGCCTTCGAGGGCGATGAGTTCGACCACCGCGGCGTGCAGCTGGTGCTCGTCGCGCATGGGGGCGGTGCAGCCTTCGAGGTAGGAGACGTAGCTGCCTTCGTCAGCGATGATGAGGGTGCGCTCGAACTGCCCGGTGCGGGCGGTGTTGATGCGGAAGTAGGTGGAGAGTTCCAGCGGACAGCGCACGCCCTTGGGGATATAGACGAAGGAGCCGTCGCTGAAGACGGCGGAATTGAGCGCGGCGAAGAAGTTGTCCCCCGGTGGCACGACGCTGCCGAGATACTTCTGAACGAGTTCCGGATATTTTTGCACCGCCTCCGAGATGGGGCAGAAGATGACCCCGGCTTCGGCGAGCTTGTCCTTGAAGGTGGTGAGCACCGAGACGGAGTCGAAGACGGCGTCGACCGCCACTCCGGCGAGGGCGGCGCGCTCGTGCACCGGCACGCCGAGCTTTTCATAGGTTTCGAGGAGCTTGGGGTCGATCTCGGTTTCGCTGCGGCGCTTGGGGGCGGCGTAGTAGATGAGCCCTTGATAGTCGATGGGCTCGTAGCGCACGTGGGCCCAGTGGGGCTCGCGCATCGTCTGCCAGCGGCGGAAGGCCTCCAGCCGCCATTGGCGCAGGAACTCGGGCTCGTTCTTCTTGGCCGAGATGTATTCGATCACCTTTTCGTCGAGGCCGGGCGGCAGGGTTTCGGTCTCGATGTCAGTGACGAAGCCGGCCTCGTAGGCTTGGCTGAGGGCGGCGTCGAGTTCGGTGGTGGACATGCGGCTCACTCCCCCGGAAGTCCGTGGATTTGTTGACCATTATACTAGGTTTTTGCCAGGGAGGGCCTATGCGTTCCCTAGCTTGAGCCTATTGGGCACCGCAAACAACCTACTGCGCGGCCGCATGGCGGCGTTGCGCGGTGCTCGCAGGCTCGCCTATCTGCATTGATATGTCTCGCTCCTGCGCTCCGGGCGCCTTGCCCTGCAGCCGCTCGCGACGGTCGTTCGCGGCGCCCTATTGGGGGCGCGAGGGAGGGGAGGTTTCGTTGAGGATGATGTTGACTTCGAGGATTTCGAGGTTGTCCTGTCGCTCGAGCTGGACCTTGATGTCTTCGGGGGCGATCTTGACGTACTTCGAGATGACGTCGAGCAGTTCTTTTTGCAAAGCGGGAAGAAAGTCGGGTGAAGCTTTGCCGTCGACGTGCTCGCGCGCGATGATGAGCTGCAGACGCTCCTTGGCGATCGCTGCGGTTTTTTTCTTTTCCCCGAAGAGGCGCGTGAGCAGCGACATCAGGTGCTCCCGAAGAGGCGTTTGATGAGGCTGGGTTTCTCGTAGGAGACGAAACGCAGCGGTTTGTCCTCGCCGAGAAAGCGGGAGACGACGTCGGCGTAGGCTTCGGCGACGTCCGTGCCTTTGAGGTGGATGGCGGGAACCCCTTGGTTGGAGGCGTGCAGCACGGCTTCCGACTCGGGGATGACGCCGATGAGCGGTACGCGCAGCAGCTCTTGGATGTCTTTGTAGGAGAGCATCTCGCCCTCTTCGACGCGCTTGGCGCTGTAGCGCGTCACCAGCAGGTGTTCCTTGACTGGTTCGCGCCCTTCGATCGCCCGGCGGGACTTGGATTGCAGGATGCCGAGGATGCGATCGGAGTCGCGCACCGAGGAGACTTCCGGGTTGGTGACGACGACGGCTTCGTCGGCAAAGAGCAGGGCCATGAGGGCGCCGCGCTCGATTCCGGCCGGCGAGTCGCATACGACGTAGTCGAAGCCCATCGCTTCGAGTTCCCGCATGACTTTTTCCACGCCCTCTTCGGTGAGGGCTTCCTTGTCCTTGGTCTGGGAGGCGGGCAGGATGTAGAGCGTGTCGGCGTGCTTGTCCTTGATGAGCGCCTGGGTGAGCTTGGCATCGCCTTGGATGACGTTGACGAAATCGTAGACGACGCGGCGCTCGCAGCCCATGATGAGATCGAGGTTGCGCAGACCGACGTCGAAGTCGATGACGGCGGTCTTGAAGCCGCGAAGCGCCAGGCCCGAGGCGAAAGCGGCGCTGGTGGTGGTCTTGCCCACCCCCCCTTTGCCGGAAGTGACGACGACGATGCGCACGTGTGGAGCCTCTCAGATGGTGTCTATGGGTTCGATGAGCAGGTGGCTTTGCCCTTGAATGGCTTGCAATTTTACCTGCACCGGGCGGTTTGCGATAGGGGAGGGAAGACCATTTTCAAAGGTCTGGTACACCCCGGCGATGGAGACGAGCTCGGGGCCGAAGTGGGTGGCGAGGATGCGGGCCTGGAGATTGCCGTTGGCGCCGGCGAGCACCCGCCCGCGCAAGGGGCCCCAGCAGTGGATGCTGCCGGCGGCGATGATCTCAGCGCCGGGGTTGGAGCCGGCCATGAGCACGACGTCGCCTTCCGGGGCGTAGATCTGCTGGCCGGCGCGCACCGGGCGGTCGATGAAGGTCGTGGGGGCGCAGGGACGGGGCGAGGCCGGCGCTTGGGAAGGGGGCGTCGGGGCCGGGGCTGGCTCGGGTTCGGCTGGCCGGGTGGCCGCGAGCCGCAGCGCCGCCTCGTCGAGGATGGCCAAATGCAGGCGCTTCAAGGCGGCGTCGAACGATTCGGGTACGCCGCGCACGCCGATGGGTTGCAGCCCGAGGCGGCGGAAGAAGGCTACCAGGCCGCTCCAGTCGACCTGTTCGGGCCAGTCGCGCACTTCGGAGAAGTCGAGCACGGCGGGCTCGCCGCTGAAATAACTCTCGGTGCCGGCAAAGCGCTTGTGCAGCACGTCGGCGAGCCGTGCCGGGCTCACGAGCGGGGAGCGCACGACGATGCCCTCGAAGCGTCCGCTCTCGAATCGTACTTCTTCACTCATGATCGAAATGGCCTTTGCGGTCAGTGACGGGTGGCGGGCGCGGTGCCGTCGCCCTCGCTGAAGATGCGGGAAAGATCGTCGCGGGTGAAGCGGTATTCGAGGCCGCCGAGCTCGTCGCGCACGACGAGCTTGCCGTCGCGCGCCAGTTGCGCTTCGACGTCCTCACGGCCGAGGAGCCGCAGCATCTGGAGGACGGCGGCTTCGTTGGGCTTGACCTCATGGGTGATGCCGAGCGCCGTGAAGAGGCGCACCGTCTCTTCGGGGAAGAGGCGCGAGAGGAGCTCGGGCGCGTCGAGCGCGAGCAGTTCGGCTTCGGTGACGGTATCGGCAAGGCGAGTGAGGCGGTTCCAGCCGTCGGGATCCTTTTCGTCGGCGGAAGGGAGCTTTTGCAGCAGAAGTCCTGCGGCAGCGCGCTCGTCGGCGGCAAGCCACAGACGCGCCGGCTGCTGTTCGGACTGGGCGAGGAAGGCTTCCAGCGTGTCGCGCAGGGTCTGGCCGCTCCAGGGAACGATGCTCACGTAGGGTTCCTTGGAGACGGGGAGGTCGAGCACCATCTGCAGCCGGGCTTCGCCGAGGAGCTCGCGCGCGCCGGCATCGGGCCGCGGCGGCCGTTCGCCTTCGTAGTGGGCGAAGGCGCGCAGGTTGCGCTCGGGGCTGAGGTCGACCACGAGCAGGCGCACGGGGCCTTCCCCCTGGGCCTGGAAGGTGACGCGGGCGGGGTCCTTGAGCCGGGCGGCGATCATGGCGGCGAAGGCGGCGAGCTCGCCGAGCAGGCGCCGTACCGCGGGGGGATCGTTGCGGCGTGCGGCGATGCCTTGCCAGGATCGGACCAGGCGCACGTGGGCGCCGCGGAGGTCGGCGTTGTCGATCAGGAAGGGTTGGACGGCGTCGTGCATGGGGGACCTCAGCGCTCCAGGGCGCGGGCGAGCGCCTGGGCGAGGGCGCTCTCGGGGACGGGGGATTCGCGCCGGCCAGGCTTGGCGGGTTTGGCCGCCTTGGCCGGGCGGCGTGCTTCCTTGGCGGCGGGTTCGGCGCGCCGTTGGGCGGCCGGGGCCGCTTCGGTGCCTTCCCTTTTCAGCGACAGGGCGATGCGGCGCCGTTCGAAGTCGACTTCGAGCACGCGCACCCGCACGATCTGCCCGGGCTTGACGACTTCGTGCGGGTCGCGCACGAAGCGCTCGGAGAGTTCGGAGACGTGGGCGAGGCCGTCCTGGTGTACGCCGATGTCGATGAAGGCGCCGAAATTGGTGACGTTGGTGACCACGCCTTCGAGCCATTGGCCGGGGCGCAGGTCTTCGAGCGATTCGATTCCTTCGGCGAAGCGCGCGGTGCGAAACTCCGGCCGCGGGTCGCGTCCCGGCTTGACGAGTTCGGCGAGGATGTCGCGCACGGTGGGAAGCCCGAAGCGCTCGTCGGTGAATTCGGCGGGGTCGAGCGTCTCGATGAGGGCGCGCTGGCCGAGGATCTCGCGCACGTCCTTGCCGATGCGCTGGAGGATCTTGCGCACCACGGGATAGGCTTCCGGGTGCACGGCCGAGGCGTCCAGCGGGTCGTCCCCCTCGGGGATGCGCAGGAAGCCGGCGGCCTGCTCGAAGGTGCGCGGGCCGATGCGCGGGACCTCGCGCAGTTGCTCGCGGTGGCGAAAGCCGCCGTGGCGCTGGCGCCAGGCGACGATCTCTTCGGCGATGCTGCGGTTGAGTCCCGAGACGCGGGCGAGCAGCGCGGGGCTGGCGGTGTTGAGGTCGACGCCGACGGCGTTGACGCAATCCTCGACCACGGCGTCCAGCGTGCGCGACAGCTGGGTTGCGTCGAGGTCGTGCTGGTACTGGCCGATGCCGATCGACTTGGGGTCGATCTTGACGAGTTCAGCGAGCGGATCCTGCAGGCGGCGGGCGATGGAGACGGCGCCGCGCAGGGAGACGTCGAGTTCGGGGAGTTCCTGCGCGGCGAGCTCGGAGGCGGAATAGACCGAGGCGCCGGCTTCCGAGACGACCACTTTCTGCGCCCGCAGTTCGGGGTGGCGCGCCAGGCATTCGGAGACGAGGCGTTCGGTTTCGCGGCTGGCGGTGCCGTTGCCGATGGCGATGAGTTCGACGCCGTGCTGGGCGATGAGGGTGGCGAGCGCGGCGATGGTCGGCTCGTAGTGGCGCCGCGGCTCGAAGGGGTAGAGGGTGTCGGTGACGATGACGCGGCCGGTGGCGTCGACCACGGCGACCTTGATGCCGGTGCGGATGCCCGGGTCGATGCCCATGGTCACGCGGGCGCCGGCCGGGGCGGCGAGGAGCAACTCCTTGAGGTTACGCCCGAAGACGCGGATCGCTTCCTCGCCGGCGCGTTCGCGCATGCGGTTGAGGGCGTCGAGCTCGAGGTGGACCGAGAGCTTGGTCGTCCAGGCCCAGCGGGCAGTGTCGAGCCGCCAGCGGTCGGCGGGGCGTCCCTGGTCGGCGAGGCCGTAGCGGCGCGCCATGACGGCGAGCGCCGGGTGAGGGCGATCTTCGCCGTGGGGGACGTCGACGCTGAGCCGCAGCACGCCCTCGTTGCGCCCGCGCAGCAGGGCAAGCGCCCGGTGCGAGGCGATGGTGGCGATCGGCTCGTGGTGGTCGAACCAGTCGCGAAACTTGGCGCCCTCCGTTTCCTTGCCCTCGACGACGCGGCTGTAGACGTGGGCTTCGCGTTCGAAGAGGGCGCGCAGCTCGGCGAGCAGATCGGCATCTTCGGCGTAGCGCTCGGCGAGGATCTGTCGTGCGCCCTCAAGCACGGCTTTGACGTCGGCAAAGCCCGCCTCCGGGTTGAGATAGGTGGCGGCGAGCGCTTGCGGTTCGGCGAGCGGGTCGCTGGCGAGCGCCTCGGCGAGCGGCTCCAGCCCCGCTTCGCGGGCGATCATGGCCTTGGTGCGCCGTTTGGGGCGATAGGGGAGGTAGAGGTCTTCGAGCGCCTGCTTGGTGTCGGCGGCACGCAGTTTTTCTTCGAGCTCGGCGCTGAGCTTGCCTTGCTCGGCGATGGAGGAGAGGATCGCCTCACGGCGCGCTTCGAGCTCGCGCAGGTAGCCCAGGCGCTCTTCGAGCCGGCGCAGCTGCGTGTCGTCGAGCCCGCCGGTGAGCTCCTTGCGGTAGCGGGCGATGAAGGGAACGGTGGACCCGGCGTCGAGCAGCGCCACGGCGGCCATCACCTGACGCGGGGCGACGCCCAGTTCCTGGGCGATTCGGGTTTCGATCGATGGCATCGGCTATCGTCTTGGCAGGAAAAGGCGGATTGTGGCCGTCGGCGCGGCAGCGGTCAACGTTGGGGTAGCATGAGCGCCTGGCGTCCGGCCCATTCTTCGTCGGGTTCGAGCGACACGGGAACGCTCGCCTGCGCCGCTTCGATGCACACGAAACGGCGCCAGGCGCCGGCGGGGAGGTCGGCGGGGCCGGTTTCGCCCGGGTTCCAGACCACGGTCTCGGTGAAGCCCGCCTGCGCGATCTCGGTGCGCAGGGTGGGCGTGGCGAGCGTGAGCACGCCCTCGCCGCTGCGGTAGAGCCGGTCGAACGGCGGCTCGATCCGCGTGACGTTTTCCGCTTCGCTGTGCCACTGGCGGGGGTCGGCGGGGTCGGTGTATTCGCTGCCGCCCAACCCCTGCAGGGCGCTGCGCTCGATCTCGGGCACGGCGAGGTAGGTGTGCAGCGCCGCGGTGAATGCGAAAGGCGCGGCGCCGGTGTTGCGCACGGCCAGTTCCACGTCCAGGCGCCGTTCGGAGAGGAGTACGGTGACTTCGGCGAGAAAATCGTGCGGAAAGGTGGCGCGCGCGCCCGGTTCGAGCAGGGAGGGGTCGAGTTGCAGGGTCACGAGCACGTAGTCTTCGCCCTGGCGCGTCTCGTCGATGCGCCAGGTGTGCGTGCGGGCAAAGCCGTGGCGCAGGCCAGGACCGAGGGTGCCGAACTGAGGGAAGACGACGGGGATGCCACCGCGGATGGGCTGCGCGCCGCTGAGGGCGGCCGCCTCGCCGAGGTAGAGCCGTTCCTGGCCGTCTTCGGGGCGCCAGGAGAGCACCTGTGCTCCGAAGGGGGTGAGGGTGGCCCGGGCTTCGCCCAAATGGAGGGTGAGCGCCGGGAGTTTGCCGAGGCGGTGGGTATCGATGCGGGTGGCGGACATGGTCAGGAACCTTGCAGCGGCAGGATGCCTTTCTTGATGCTGCGGTCTTCGGGGTCGTCGGTGAGGGTGAAACCGAGGCTTTGCACGAAGCGCAGCATGCGCTCGTTGTTGGCGAGGAAAATGCCAGTCATGTATTTCAGGCCGCGGGCCCGCGCTGTCTCGATGAGCACCTGCATGAGGCGGCGCGCAAGCCCACGGCTTTGCCAGTCGTCGGCCACGACGATGGCGAATTCGCAGGATTCGCCGTCGGGGTTGACGGCGTAGCGGACCACGCCCAGCTCGATCTCTTTGCCGTCCGTGTCGCGTGTGACGGCAATGAAGGCCATTTCGCGGTCGTAGTCGATCTGGGTGAGCCGCGCCAGCATGGGCGGAGGCAGCTCGTTGAGGGTGGTCATGAAGCGGAAGTACTTGGTCTCGGGCGAGAGGCGGCGCACGAACTCGGCCTCGAGCTCGGCGTCTTCGGGGCGGATGGGGCGGATGGTGATCTCGGTACCGTCGCCCAGGGTCCAGGTTTGGATGAGGTGCGAGGGGTAGGGGTGGATCGCCATGTGGTCGTAGCGATCCGCCGAGGGATTGATGGGCTGGATGGTGATCTTGGCATCCAGCGCGATGGCGTCCTGGTCATCGACCACCAGCGGATTGATGCTGAGGTAATCGACCCAAGGCAGTTCGCACACCATTTCGGAGACGCGCAGCAGCACTTGCTCGAGCTTGTCGAAAGCGATCGCCGGCATGTTCCGGTATTCTTGAAGCATGGGATGGACGCGGCTGTTGCGCACGAGATCCTGGACGAGGAAACCGTTCAAGGGCGGCAGGGCCACGCTCATGTCTTCTTCCATACCCACGCGCCTTCCCCCTTCACCGAAGAGGATCACCGGGCCGAAGACCGGGTCGCGGCGCACGCGGATGGCCAGTTCGCGCCCGTGGCGCTTGATGACCATGGGTTCGATGGCCACGCCGTTGATCACCGCATCGGGCACGTTCTTCTTGACTTCGGCGATGATCTCCTGATAGGCGGTGCGCACGGCGGCCAATGAGCCGAGATTCAGGCGCACGCCGCCCGAGTCGGCCTTGTCGATCACCGAGGGGGAGTCGATCTTCATCGCCACCGGCAAGCCCAGCTCTTCGGCCAGCACCATGGCTTCGGTGACGCTGCGCGCGACCACCGTCTGGGCGATGGGGATGTGGAAGGCGGCGAGAATGGCCTTCGATTCCATTTCGTTGAGGCGATTGCGCCGCTCGGAGAGCGCCGTCTCGATGACGAGTTGTGCGTTCTCCACCCGCGGCGGCGCGTGGTGCGACAGCGGCGCCGGCGTTTGGGCGAGCAGCTTCTGGTTGCGGTAGTAGGACGAGACGTGCGAGAAGAGCTCGACCGCGGGCTCGGGCGCATCGAACGTGGGGATGCCGGCGGCGATGAATTTCTGCCGCGCCTCTTCGACGAGTTCCTGTCCGAGCCAGCAGGTGACGACGGGTTTCTCGGCGTGTTTCTCTTCCTCGATGATGGCTTCGGCCACGGCGGTAGGGTCGGTCATGGCCTGCGGTGTGAGGATGACGAGCACGCCCTCGACTTCGGGCGATTCGAGCACGATCTTGAAAGTTTTGCGGTAGCGCTCGGCGTCGGCATCGCCCAGGATGTCGAGGGGGTTGCCGTGCGACCAGGAGTCGGGCAGAAAGGCGCTGAGCCGTCCGAGCGTGTCGTCGCTGAGTTCGGCCAGAGGGATTTTGAGGTCGGCGGCGCGGTCGGCGGCCATCGCTCCCAGGCCGCCGCCGTTGGTGATGATGGCCAGCCGGTTGCCGCGCGGGCGCAGGCGGGCGAAGAGCGCGGTGGCCGCGGCATAGAGCTGGCTGATGTTGTAGATGCGGATCACGCCCGAGCGGCGCAGCGCCGCGTCGAACACGGCGTCGTTACCCGGCTGGTTACCGCTGTGCACGAGGATGGCGCGCATCACTTCCGGTCGACGCCCGGCCTTGAGCACCAGCACCGGCTTGACCCGGGCGGCGGCGCGCAGCGCGCTCATGAAGCGGCGCGCGTTGCGGATGCCCTCGATGTAGAGAATGATGGATTCGGTGCGGTGATCGGTGGCGAGGAAGTCGAGCACGTCGCCGAAGTCGATGTCGGCCGACACGCCCAGCGAGACGACGGCGGAAAAGCCCACGCCGTTGGGTTTGGCCCAGTCGAGCACGGCGGCGCACAGCGCGCCGGATTGCGACACGAGCCCGATCGACCCCTTGATGGCCGAGGTATGGGCGAAGGTGGCGTTGAGCCCGATGCTGGGGCGCACGAGCCCGAGGCAGTTGGGCCCGAGCAGGCGCATCTTGTAGCGCCGGGCGATTTCGAGGACCTGGCGCTCGAGGTGGCTGCCGCGCGGGCCGGATTCGGAGAAACCAGAGCTGAGCACGACGATGGCCTTGACCCCGGCGCGGCCGCAGGCCTCGACGATGCCGGGGGCGCGTTCGGGCCGGGTGCAGATGACGGCAAGGTCGAGCCGGTGCGGCACGTCTTCGACGGACTTGTAGCAGGGCAGCTCGAAGAGCGTCTCGTGGTTGGGGTTGATGAGAAAGAGCCGCCCATGGAAGCCGGCTTCCAGCATGTTGCGGGTGACGGTCTGCCCGAGCGAGCCGGGGCGGTCGGAGGCGCCGATGATGCCGACGGAACGCGGTTCGAGCAGCGGCTGGAGATAATGGGTCTCTTTCATGACGTCGTGCCCCCGGGCGATGAGACCATAAGTTTATCGCACCCCGGTGCAGCGCGGGCATGGTGCACGGCGCTCGGGGGTAGAATCGTCGGGCGGCTGCTGTGCGCGCGATGAGAGGAAAGGAGCGAAGAATGTCGCTGGAGGCGGTGCGGGCGAAGGGTTTGCTGGTCGAGCGGGCCTGGATCGGAGGGCAATGGTGTGAGGCCGATTCGGGAAGGCGTTTTCCCGTCTTCGATCCGGCAAGCGGCGAGCGCCTCGCCGAGGTGCCGGACATGGGCGGGAGCGAGACGCAGCGGGCGATCGCGGCGGCTGCGGCGGCGTTCGATTCCTGGAGGCGGAGCCTGCCCCAGGAACGCGCGGCGGTGCTGTCGCGCTGGGCGGCTCTGATGCGCGCCTCGCTCGAGGAGCTCGCCGCGCTGGTGATGCACGAGCAGGGCAAGCCGCTCGCGCAGGCGCGCGGCGAGGTGGCGCACGCGGCGGCCTTCGTCGAGTGGTTCGCCGAAGAAGGGAAACGCATCTACGGCGAGATCATGCCGACCAACCGGGCCGACCGGCGTTTTCTCGTGCTGCGTCAGCCAGTGGGGGTGTGCGCGGCGATCACGCCGTGGAACTTCCCCGCCTCGATGATCACGCGCAAGGTGGCGCCAGCGCTGGCGGTGGGCTGCACGGTGGTGGCGAAGCCGGCCGAGCAGACGCCGCTCACGGCCTTGGCGCTCGCGCGGCTCGCCGAGCGCGCCGGCATGCCGCCCGGGGTGCTCAACGTCGTCACCGGGGCCGATCCGGTGCCGATCGGCCTGGCGCTCACGTCCGATGCCAGGGTGCGCAAGATTTCCTTCACCGGCTCGACCGAGGTCGGTCGGCTGCTGATGGCGCAAAGCGCCCCTACGCTCAAGCGCCTGTCGCTGGAGCTGGGCGGGGATGCGCCCTTTCTCGTGTTCGACGACGCCGACGTGGAGGCGGCGGTGCAGGGGGCGATCGCCTCGAAGTACCGCAATTCGGGGCAGACCTGCGTGTGCGCCAACCGCATCCTGGTGCAGGCGGGAATCTACGAAGCGTTCGTGCGCCGCTACGTCGAGGAGGTGGGCAAGCTCGCCGTCGGGCCGGGCGGGCAGCCGGGGGTAACGGTGGGGCCGCTCATCGACGAGGCGGCGCTCGCCAAGGTGGAAACCCTGGTAAACGACGCGCTGGAAAAAGGGGCGCGGCTCTTGTGTGGCGGTCGGCGCTTGCAGGGGCTTTTTTATGCGCCGACGGCGCTCGAGGGGATCACGCCGCAGATGCGCATCGCACACGAGGAGATCTTCGGGCCGGTGGCGCCGCTCTACCGCTTCGAGACGGAGGAAGAAGGGGTGGCCTTGGCGAATGCCAGCGACTACGGTCTGGCGGGGTACCTGTACGCGCGCGACGTCGGTCGCATCCTGCGCGTGGCCGAAGCGCTCGAAGTGGGCGTGGTCGGGGTCAATACCGGTTCGACCTCGAACGAGGCGGCGCCTTTTGGCGGCATCAAGCAGTCCGGCTTCGGGCGCGAGGGCTCGAAGTATGGCGTGGAGGAGTATCTCGAGCTGAAGTCGGTGTGCCTGGCAGGGTTATAGCCTGCTTCAGCCTTCTTGGGCGGCCAGCGCCCGGGCGGCGGTGCGTTGGTTCTCGCCCAGCGCCGCCAGGCCGATGCCCAGGAGCAGCAGCACGAAGCCGAGCGCCTGCAGGCCGTCGAGCTGCTCGCCGAATATCAGCCAGGCGAGCAGGCTGCTGCCCACCGGCTCGCCCAGGGTGACGATGGCCACGAAGGCGGCCGAGACGTGGCGCAGCGACCAGTTATACGCCGTGTGTCCGACCACCTGCGGCAAGAGCGCGAGCAGCAGCAACGCCTGCCAGCCTGAGGAAGACCAGCCCGACAGCGGCGTGCCGCTGAGCAGGCAGGCGAGCATGAGGAGCACCGCGGCGCTGGTGTAGACGCTGAAGACGTAGGCCGGCAGGGTCAGCTGCGCCCGCAGCCGGTGGCCTACGAGGAGGTAGGCCGAGAAGCACCAGGCGCCGGCGAGGGCGAGGAAGTTGCCCCACAGGGAATCGGCCCCGCCCGTGTGCCGGTCGCTCCAGAAGATGGCCAGGCTGCCGGCGAGCGCGAGCGCCATGCCGGCGAGCAGCGTACGGTTGAAGCGCTCGTGCAGGAAGATGAAGCCGACCAGGGCGATCCAGATGGGGTTGGTGGTGACCAGCACCGTGCTCGAGGCGACCGAGGTCAGGGCGAGCGAGCGGATCCACAGGGCAAAGTGCAGGGCGAGAAAAGTGCCGGCAAGCAGCGCAAGCCCCAACTGCCGCGAGGTCATGGCGCGCAGCGAAGCCCGATCGAAGAGCAGTGCCGCGGGGGCCACGGCGAGCGCGGCAAAGGTGAGCCGCCAGGCGGCCACGGCCAGCGATTCCACCCCCTCGCCCTGGGCGATGCGCGCGCAGATCGCCCCGGCGGCGATCGACAGCATCCCGCCCACGGCGACGAGATAGGCCAGCGCCCGGCGTTCTTTCATGAAGCGGCGTCGAGGTAGGCTGCGCGCACCTGGGGGTCGGTGAGCAAGGCCGCGCCGCTGCCCTCGAGCACGATGCGCCCGTTTTGCAGCACGTAGCCGCGGTGCGCGATTTTCAGCGCCTGCCGGGCGTTCTGCTCCACCAGCAGGATGGTGAGCCCGTGTTCGCGGTTGAGCGCGACGATGGTGCGAAAGATGGTGCGGATGACGAGCGGCGCGAGTCCCAGCGAGGGTTCGTCGAGCAGCAGCAGCCGCGGCTCGCTCATCAGCGCCCGGCCGATGGCCAGCATCTGCTGCTCGCCTCCGGAAAGCGTGCCGGCACGCTGGGCACGGCGCGTCTCGAGCACGGGAAAGAGCGAGAAGACCCGCTGCAGGTTTTCTTCGACGTGCGCTTCCTCGAGCGGCGTCGCCCCCAGCAGCAGATTCTCGTAGACGCTCATCTTGGCGAAGACGCGCCGCCCCTCGGGGACGAGCGCGATGCCGCGGCGCGCGATGCGGTGCGGCGGCAGCGCCGTAATGTCTTCGCCTTCGAGCAGGATGCGGCCGCCGCTCGCGCGCGGTGTGCCGAAAATGGTCGTCATGAGGGTGGATTTGCCGGCGCCGTTTGCGCCGATGAGCGTGACGATCTCGCCGGCGCGCACTGCCAGGTCGACCTCGGCGAGCGCCTGGATGGGGCCGTAGTGGGCGCTGACGCGCTGCAGTTCAAGCATCGGCCGCCTCTTCGTCCTCTTCGCCCAGATAGGCGCGGATCACTTCGGGGTCACGGCGCACCGCCTCGGGCGGCCCCTCGGCGATCTTGCGCCCGAAGTTCATCACCACGACGTGATCGGACACGTTCATCACCACGCTCATGTCGTGCTCGATGAAGAGCAGCGTCAGGCCATGTTGATCGCGCAGCGCCGTGAGCAGCGCGTTGAGCTCGGCCGATTCGCGCGGATTGAGTCCGGCGGCCGGCTCGTCCAGGCACAGCAGGCGCGGGCGAGCGCACAGGGCGCGAGCGATTTCCACGCGGCGCTGGGTGCCGTAGGGCAAGGCCCCGGCCGGCGTGTCGGCAAAGGCGGTGAGCCCCAGCTCGGCGAGCCAGCGCCGGGCGAATTCGAGCGCCTCGCGCTCGGCGCGGCGATAGCCCGGCGTGTGCAGCAGGCCGGCGAGGGCGAAGCGCGAGGCGCGCGCAAGCGCCTGGTGCTGCGCCACGAGCAGATTCTCGAGCACCGTCATGCCGCCGAAGAGGCGGATGTTCTGGAAGGTGCGCACGATGCGCGCCTCGCGGGCGATGCGGTGCCCCTTGAGGCGGGTGAGGTCGCGCTCGCTGCCGTCGTCCTCGTGCAGCAAGATGCGGCCGGCGCTGGGGCGATAGAAGCCCGTGATGCAGTTGAAGAGCGTGGTCTTGCCCGCACCGTTGGGACCGATGATGGCGGTGATCGCTCCCCGCGGTACTTCGAGCGAGAGCCCGTCGATGGCGGTGATGCCGCCAAAGCGCATCACGAGGCGATCCACCGTGAGGAGCGGCGTCATGGTGTGCGACTCCGCTCGGGGTTCAGGCGCACGGTGGATTTGCGCCGCGCTGGAACCTTGCCGATCTCCCAGTGCGCCACCGCCCAGGCAAGGAGCTCCTCGGGCGGTGCACCGCGCAGTTCCGCTGGGGGTGCATGGCCGAGAAAATCAAGCGCCTGGGCGATGCGTGCGCTCGCCTCGACGGACTCCAGCGGCCGGGCGAGGGTCTGCTTCGAGAGCTTGTCGCCGCGCGCGTCGACGGCCACCGGCAGGTGCGCATAGCGCGGCACCGGCAGGCCAAGGGCACGATGCAGAGCGATCTGGCGCGCCGTGGAGCCGAGCAGATCGGCGCCGCGCACCACGTCGGTGACGCCGACGCGCGCATCGTCGATCACCACCGCGAGCTGATAGGCGAAGACGCCGTCGGCGCGCTTGACGACGAAGTCGCCCACTTCGCGCGGCAGATCTTCGACGACGCGCCCCTGGATGCGGTCATCGAACGCCACGCGGCCCTCGACGCGGAAGCGCCAGGCCCGCGCCGCCTTGCCCGGCGGCAGCCCCTCGCGGCAAGTGCCGGGGTAGAGCGTGCTGCCATCGATCGCCCGCGGCGCCTCGGCCAGATCCTTGCGGCTGCAGCCGCAGGGGTAGAGCCAGCCCCCCTCGCGCAGGGCGGCGAAAGCGGCTTCATACTGCGCCAGATGACGACTCTGGTAGGCGACTTCGCCATCCCAGGCAAAACCGTAGGCTTCGAGCGTGCGCAGAATGTCGGCGTCCATGCCGGGGATGGCGCGCGCCGCGTCGAGATCGTCGATGCGCACGAACCAGCGCCCGCCGCGCGCTCTCGCATCGCAGTAGCTCGCCAGCGCCGCCAGCAGCGAGCCAAAGTGCAGCCGCCCGGTGGGGGAAGGGGCGAAGCGGCCGACGACGGTGGCGGGCTGGGCGGCGTGGGGCAGATGCTTCATCAGCGCTTGCGGCAAGGCAGGGAAAGATGGCATGCTCGATCCTACTACGGGCGCAAGGAGAGGGGAATGGAGGAGCGGGCCGTGCAGGGAACGGATGACGCGGCGTATCGACCCCGGCAAGCGCCCCGCTGCCGGCGGCTGCCGCTGCGGGGTCTGGAATCGTGCGTGCGCCAATGGGGGCCGGAAGAAGGGCTGCCCGTGATCCTGCTGCACGGCTGGATGGACAGCGGCGCCACCTGGCAGTTCGTGGTCGATGTTCTCTTGGATCGGGCGCCATTCTATCGTCTGATCGCGCCGGACTGGCGGGGGTTCGGCGACAGCGACTGGTGTCCGCACGGCTACTGGTTTCCCGATTATCTTGCCGATCTGGATGCGCTGCTCGAAGCGCTCGCGCCAGGGAAAGAAGTCGTGCTGGTCGGGCACAGCATGGGCGGCAACGTGGCCGGGCTCTACGCCGGCGTGTGTCCCGAACGGGTACGCGCGCTCGCCCTGCTGGAAGGTTTTGGATTACCGGAACATCGGCCCGAAGAAGCGCCGCGACGCTACCGCGCCTGGCTTCAGCAGCTCCTGGCGCCGCCGGCCTTGAACGCGCCCGAGTCGATCGAGGAGTTCGCGCTGCGCCTGTGCCGTCGGCATCCACGCCTACCCCTCGATCGGGCACGCTTCGTGGCCGCCTCCTGGCTGCGGCAAGCTCCAGACGGGCGGCTCGCCTTCCGGGCCGATCCGCGCCACAAAATCCTCAACCCCATCGTCTATCGTCTGGAAGAAGCCAAGGCCTGCTGGCGCGCCATCACTGCGCCTTGCCTGTGGCTGTGGGGCGAGGAATCGGAAATTCCCCGCCAGCTTGCCACCGACTGGGAGGCGCGCAAGGCGTGTTTTGCCCACTGGGAGGGACGCTCGATCGCCGGGGCCGGGCACATGATGCACCACGAGCAGCCAGAAGCGGTGGCGCAGGCGCTGGGGGAATTCATCGCTCGGGTGACGCAAACGCCGGCTTGATGCCGCCGTCGGCTCAGTCGATCACTTCCCAGCGGCCTTCGCCCACGGCGCACGCTTTGCCGCGAACCTTTTCTTTGCGTTCGTCGCGGGTGATCATCGCCTCGTAGTGGCGGCACTTGCGCCCGTCGCGGACGAATTCGTCGAGCGGGGTGAGGGCGTAGGCGACGCCGTAGGGAGTGCGCCAACTCACGGTCTGCCCCCGTTTGCCCAGTTCCAGCGTGTGGCCGAAACACGCTCGGTCCTCCTCGTCCATTTCCGGCCCCAGTTCGGCGCCGAGTACCGCCCCGAGCACGCTGCCGAGGACGATCGCCGCCGCGCGGCCGCTGCCCTCGCCGATCTGGCTTCCCACGACGGCGCCGGCCACACCGCCCAGGGCCGCACCGAGCGCCTCACGGTTGCAGCGTCCGGCATAGATGCCGAAATCATTGTCCCATTTTTTCCCCGAGTACCCCAGATAAAGCGGATCGTTCTTCTTGCGCCAGCCGTGTGCCGGCGCCCAAGAAGGGGGATCGGCAAGCACGGGGGCTGGCAGTGCAAAGGAGAGGAAGGCTGTTGTGGCCGCGATCAGGATGCTGCGTGAAAGAGGACGTTCCATCGGAAGGGCTCCAGGATGTCATGCCAAACGATGCGAGATTATCGCGCGTCGTCGGTCAGGGCGCATCATTTTTTCAGACGGTAACTCAATTGCGGCCGCGTCAGCCCGAGCAGACGCGCCGCCGCCGAGAGATTGCCGCCGGCGCGTTCCACGGCGCGGTGCAAGAGCATGCGCTCGAAGGATTCGAGGGGAACGCCCCGCTCGAGCAGGGCATCGGCGAGATCGGCATGGGTCTCCCCGCCCTTTTCCTCCAGTCCGCCGCTCGTGCCAAGCACGTGAGCGTGCGTTGCCTCATTCCCGTTACCGACGAAAAGATGCTCGACCTCGATGGTGCCGTGGTTGGGTGCGAGAATCACGCCTCGTTCGATCACGTTTTCCAGCTCGCGCACGTTGCCCGGCCAGTGGTACGCCTTGAGCGCCAGCATGGCCTTGTCGCTGATGCCGGCGATCTTCTTGCCGTGCAGGCTCTGGAAGCGCTCGATCATCGCCTCCACGAGCAGCGGGATGTCGGAGACGCGCTCGCGCAGCGGCGGGATGTGGATGGGATAGACGTTGAGCCGGTAGAAGAGGTCGCGGCGAAAACGCCCCGCCTCGACAGCCTGCTGCAAATCGACGTTGGTAGCCGCGACCAATCGCACGTCGATTTTACGCACCTGCTCGCCGCCGAGGCGTTCGATCTCCCCTTCTTGCAGTACCCGCAGGAGTTTCGCCTGGGCCGCGAGCGAGAGCTCTCCGACCTCGTCGAGAAAGAGCGTGCCGCCGTCGGCACGCTCGAACTTGCCTGCACGCGGGGCATGGGCGCCGGTGAAGGCGCCGCGCTCGACGCCGAAGAGCTCGGATTCGATCAGCTCTTCAGGGATGGCTGCGCAGTTGACGGTCACGAAAGGTCCGTTTTTCCGTAGGCTGAGCTCGTGCAGCGTGCGCGCGAAGCGCTCCTTGCCCACGCCAGTCTCGCCCAGCAGCAAGACGGTGACTTGCGTCCCGGCAGCCCGCTCGAGCAAATCATAGGTGCGCAGAAACGCGGCAGAGGCGCCGATGAGCTTGGGGACCCGGCGCGGTTCGACCAGCCGCTCGCGCATGCGCTCGATCTCTTCGCGCAATTGCAGCAGACGCCCGACGATGGGGTCTTCCTGGAAGAAGCCGATCAGCTCCGGCGCCTCGCTCCATGCTTCGGCCGGCTTGCCGACGATATGGCAGCGCTCCTGTCCCATCGCCGCACAAGCGGTCTCCCGAAAGACGATGAAGCGGTTCATGAAGGCCGAGGTATAGCCAGATGCATAACCTATCATCATCCAACAGGCCGGCTCGTCGCTCGTGCCGACCCCCTGCAGATGTGCCTGCGCTTCCCACGAGTGGTCCCAGGCGAATTCGCCGTGAAACGTTCCGGCTTCGAGCTCGATCGTGAGGGGGATGACGCGGGCGCTGCCTTCGAGCATGTGCAGTTGGGGGCCGACGACGAAAGCATCGCGCAGCGTGCTGTGCGGTCGCGCCTTCTTGGCGAGCTCGGCATCGCGCATCCCGGAGACGAACCCCATGCGGGTGAGCAGGCGGCGCGCCTGTACCTTCCCGACTGAGGCGATCAATTCCTTGCGTAAGGCCGCGAGTGCCCCGACGTGCAGGAGCAGCATGCGATGTTCGCCGAGCCAGATCAAGCCCTCGTCGGGAAGAAAACGCAGCAGGCTGCGCAGATCGGAGCCTTCGGGATACGGGATCGTCGCCATTTCCTCTCCTCGGTGATTCGGCGTCTGGGCGCCGTGGTGTTCAGGATGTCCGATGGGATGATGGTACCCCCGCGAGCCTGTCCCGGTGCGCCTGTGGTTGCTCTGGGGGTGCTATTTTATGTTAATGTCGTAAAAATGGCGATTGCCATGTTGCAATGCAATAAATTTGATGTATCAAATGATCAATGTAGTTTGGCGAATTTTATCAAAAGATCAATCTGCGCCGGGAAAAATCTCGAGAAATGGCGGTGTTTACGAGAGATTATTTTTTGGCACTGAAATTGCTGTAAGGGAAGTGCAGGACGAACCCAGGGTAAAAGCGGAGAAAGGGCATGAAACCTGCAGCAGAAGCATTCGACGTCGGGCGCAAGTTCGTGCGCGTGCTGGAGCGGCGCCCCGACGGGCTCGTGGCCTTCGAGTTCGCCATTGGTGAGCCGGACCTGTGCGTCGACATGCTGCTGCCCGCCGAGGCGTTCGCGCGTTTCTGTGAGGAGCAGCAAGTAATCCATCTGGAGGGGGCAGCACGTGAGGGCGTGCTTTCTGACTGGGATTGGAGCATGCGCACGGCGACACAGCAACGGTTTCGCTGAGCAGCATTCATTCGAAAGAGGAGGAGAGGATCCATGCAAATCGATCTACGAACGGTGACGATCAAGCCACTGCGCCAGACGTTCGACCACATCGCACGCTATCTTGGCGCCGACAAACCGGTGTCGCGCTACCTCGAAGGCAGCATTGGCATCCAGCCGAAGGACATTTTTCACTACCGTCCGACCTGGGAGCCGGAGCGGGAGATCTTCGATGAGGGGCGCACGAAGATCCGCATGAAGGATTGGGATGCGCTCAAGGATCCGCGCCAGTTCTATTACGGTGCCTATACCAGTGCCCGGGCCCGGCAGCAGGATACGGCCGAGGCCAATTTCGACTTCGTCGAATCGCGCGGCCTGGTGGAGGCGCTGCCCGATGAGGTGCGGCAAGCTGCCGTCGCGCTGCTCGTGCCCCTGCGCCACCTCGCCTGGGGAGCGAACATGAACAACGCCGCCGTCTGCGCCTACGCCTATGGAGGAATGGCGGCACAGGCAGCCATCTACCAGTCGATGGACCAGCTCGGTATCGCGCAGTACCTCACGCGCATCGGGCTGCTCTTGGGCGACGTGGAGGCGCTGTCGGCAGGCAAACAAGCCTGGATGAACGATCCCGTCTGGCAGCCGCTGCGTCGCTACGTCGAGGACAGTTTCGTCGTAAAAGATCCTTTCGAGCTGCACACGGTGCAAAACCTTGTGCTCGACGGTTTGCTCTACCCCCTGGTTTACGACACGATCGTCGATCAGATCTTCGCTGCGCGCGGCGGGGCGGCGATCGCCATGCTCACCCAGTTCATGACCCAGTGGTCGGCGGAGACGCGCAAGTGGGTCGATGCGACGCTGAAGGCGATCGTGACGGAATCGGCGGAAAACCGCGGCATCGTGCAGGCTTGGGTCGATGCTTGGCTTCCCCGGGCGAAAGAGGCCTTGTTGCCGGTGGCGGCGATCGCCGTGTCCGAGCAAGCGCCGGCGCTGCTCGATGAGGTGATGGAGGGGTTTGCCCAGCGCCTGGCCAAGATCGGCCTGTCGGCCTGAGGGAGGAAGAAGATGTCGACCGTATTCATCGCTTTTCAGACGAACGAAGAGACCCGTCCCATCATCGAGGCCATCGTCGAGGACAACCCCCACGCGCGCGTCAATGAAGCGCCGGCCATGGTGAAGATCGATGCCGACGGACGCCTCATCGTCAAGCGCAGCTCGATCGAGGAGCGCCTCGGGCGCGAGTTCGATCTGCAGGAACTACACGTCAACCTCATTTCGCTCTCTGGCAACATCGAAGAGGATGAAGATCAATTCGTGCTGGTTTGGAAAAACTGACACCGGGAAGGAGCAAGGGACATGGACATGCAGGTGGCGAAAAAGAAGCTCGGCCTGAAGGAAAAATACCAGGTCATGACGCGGGATCTCAACTGGACCCCGACCTACCAGAAGATGGAGGACATCTACCCTTACGTACATTACGAAGGGATCAAGATCCACGATTGGGACCGCTGGGAGGATCCCTTCCGCCTGACGATGGATGCCTACTGGAAGTATCAGGCGGAAAAGGAGAAAAAACTCTACGCCATCATCGACGCCTATGCACAGAACAATGGGCATCTCAACGTCACCGATGCGCGCTATATCAACACCGTCAAGCTCTTCCTCACCGGCGTCAGCCCTCTGGAATACATGGCGCACCGCGGGTTTGCCCACGTCGGGCGGGCTTTCCCGGGGCCGGGACCGCGCGTGGCCTGTCTGATGCAGTCGCTCGACGAGATGCGCCACTTCCAGACCCAGGTCCACGCCATCTCCAACTACAACAAGTATTACAACGGATTCCACGATTTCCGGCAGTGGCACGATCGGGTCTGGTACCTCTCGGTGCCGAAGTCCTTCTTCGATGACGCAATCACCGCGGGGCCGTTCGAGTTCATGGTCGCCATCGGGTTTTCCTTCGAATACGTGCTCACCAACCTGTTGTTCGTGCCTTTCGTCTCAGGTGCGGCCTACAACGGCGACATGGGGACGATGGCCTATGGCTTCTCGGCCCAGTCCGACGAGGCGCGGCACATGACGTTGGGGCTGGAGGTGATCAAGTTCATCCTCGAGCAGGACCCGGATAACCTGCCCATCGTGCAGCGCTGGATCGACAAATGGACCTGGCGCGGCTATCGGGTGCTGACGCTGGTGGCGATGATGATGGACTACATGTTGCCCAAGCGCACCATGAGCTGGAAGGAAGCCTGGGAGATCTACTTCGAGGAGAACGGAGGGGCGCTCTTCCGGGATCTCTCCCGCTACGGCATCCGCATGCCCAAGTGCGCGGAGACGATCCGCTTCGAGAAAGACCACCTCTCGCACCAGGCCTGGTGCACCTTCTACAACTACACTGCGGCCACGGCGTTCCATACCTGGATACCGACCGAAGACGAGATGCAGTGGCTCTCGGCCAAGTATCCCGACAGCTTCGACAAATACTACCGTCCGCGCTGGGAGTTCTGGCGCGAGCAGGCAGCCAAGGGGAACCGTTTCTACAACACCACCTTGCCGATGCTGTGCCAGACCTGCCAGATTCCCATGCTCTTCACCGAGCCGGGAGATCCAACCAAGATCTGCTATCGCGAAACCGATTACAAAGGCATGAAGTACCACTTCTGCTCGGATCACTGCAAGGAGATCTTCGAGCACGAACCGGAAAAATACGTCCAAGCCTGGCTTCCGGTGCACCAGATCTATCAGGGCAATTGCTTTCCCGAAGGAACCGATCCTTCGGCCGAGGGATTCGATCCGCTCAAAGCGGTATTGCAGTGGTACAACGTCGTCCACGGTCGCGACAACCTCGACTTCGATGGGTCGGAAGATCAGAGGAATTTCGCCGCCTGGCGCGCCCAAGCCACTCGAAACGTTTGAATCCGACCATTCGTTTAACATGAGACGACGGCGTCAAGGTAGCCGTCGTCCTTTCGGGAAGGAGACCGACATGGCCGTTGCCGCCATCCGTGAATATTCGTTCACACCGCTCGATCTCGAGGAGAAATTCCACGGGAACCGCCTCCTCTACGTGGGTTGGGAAGATCACCTGATGTTCTGCGCCCCGTTCGCTTTTCCCTTGCCATCCTCGATGACTTTCCGCGATCTGGTGGAGAAGGTGCTGCCGCCTGTCTACGGCTACCACCCCGATTTCGCCCGCATCGATTGGGCGGCGGTGCAGTGGTTCAAATCCGGTCAGCCGTGGCAGCCGCAATGGGACGAGAGCCTGGAGAAGAATGGGTTGCGCCACAAGGACGTGATCCGTTTCCGTACGCCGGGTCTGACCGGTCTGCAGGGCTCATGCAGTTGAGTACGCATCGAACCACCGGGAGAAAGGGATGAGCCATCAGCTGACGATCGAGCCGCTCGGTCAGACGATCGAGGTCGAGGAGGGGCAGACCATCCTCGATGCGGCGCTACGTGCCGGCATCTGGCTACCCCATGCCTGTTGCCATGGCCTGTGCGCCACCTGCAAGGTGCAGGTGCTCGAAGGGGAAGTCGATCATGGCGAGGCATCGAACTTTGCGCTGATGGATTTCGAGCGCGAGGAAGGAAAGACGCTTGCCTGCTGCGCCCGGCTCGAGAGCGACGCGGTGATCGAAGCGGAGGTCGACGAGGACCCCGACGCCGAGATCATTCCGGTGCGCGATTACACCGGCACCGTCAACCGGCTCGTCGATCTCACGCCAACCATCAAGGGGGTGTTCATCACGCTCGACGAGCCGCTGCACTTCCAGGCGGGGCAATACATCAACCTCGAGATCGACGGCGGACGGCTCACCCGGGCGTTCTCCTTGGCCAATCCGCCTTCGCGCGCGCAGGAGGTCGAGCTCAACGTCCGCCTCGTGCCTGGTGGGGAAGGGACGACCTGGATTCACACGCAGCTCGCTGTAGGCGAGCGCATCCGCCTCTCCGGCCCCTACGGCCGCTTCTTCGTGCGCAAGTCCGCGCCAGGCGACCTCATTTTCATGGCTGGAGGCTCGGGGCTGTCGAGCCCCCGTTCCATGATCCTCGATCTGCTGGAAAAGGGGGATCGGCGCAACATGACGCTCATCTACGGGCAGCGTCGCCGCGACGAGCTCTACTACCACGAGGAGTTCGTCGAATTGGCCCGTCGACACCCCAATTTCCGCTATGTGCCGGCACTCTCCGATGAACCGGCCGAGTCTCCATGGGAGGGGTTTCGCGGCTTCGTGCATGAGGCCGCCAAAGCGGCCTTCGGCGGCGATTTCCGCGGTCACAAGGCGTATCTGTGCGGACCGCCGAAGATGATCGAGGCGTGCATCGCCACTCTGATGCAGGGAAGGCTATATGAGCGAGACATTCATACCGAGAAATTCATCTCGGCGGCCGACGCGCAACAGGTGCGCAGCCCCTTGTTCCGCACCCTGTGAAGGAGAAGTGCCGAGGGCGGTGTGCTCAGGAGTGCAGGGTGAAGAAGTCGCTCGGCATGTGCCGGACGGCTTCGAGCGTGCGCAGGATGTGGTCGCGCAGCACCGCTGCGGCGCCGGCCGCATCGCGGCGCAAGGCCGCTTCGAACAGGGCTTGATGTTCCGCATGGACGTCGCGCGGGATGGGGCGACGGAACACGCTCAGGCGCCGGTAGCGCTCCGACTGGCGGTAGAGGATGGACTGGAAGTGGATCAGCCAGCGCGAAGGGCAAGCCTGGATGAGGCTCTCGTGGAAGAGGCGGTTGCGCAGCTCCCATTCCGCCACCGCTGCGTGATCCTGATCCAGGCGCTCCTCGGCGCGGCTCAGCAGATGAAAGGCCGAGACGAGCTTCGCTTCCCATTCCTCGCCGCCAGCCTGGATCGACTGGCGCAGCGCCTCGGTCTCGAGCAGGACCCGGGTGCGGGTGATGTCCTCGAAGTCGGCCAAGGACATCGGCGCAACGCGAAACCCCCGCTGCCCTTGCACCAGCACGAGGGCATCGGAGACCAGACGCAACAGGGCTTCACGCAGGGTGCCCGCGCCCACGCCGTAGCGGTCCTTGAGATGTTCGACGCGCAGCTTCTCGCCTGGAGCGAGGATGCCCTCGACGATGTCGTTGCGCAGGCGTTGATAGGCCGCTTCGACGAGGGTGGTCGGTTGGGTGGGAGAAGGAATGGTTCGGTCGTTCATGGGAATGAAGGAAAAAGTCGAGTCGCATTATATCCGACTCGAGGGCGCAAGAGCGCTTGTAAATCTCGAGATTTTGTGTTGTAATCAAAAAAACGATATGGGTCGATAAAAAGGAGGAGAGGATGGAGCTGGAGGTTCCGAGCACGACCCTGAGCTGGGAAGCGGGACACACGGCCGTCGCGGCTGCGGTAGCGCACGCACAGCGGCTCGGAGTGCGCATCAACGCGGCCGTATGCGACGCGTCCGGCCTGCTCGTTGCCTTCCTGCGCATGCCGCTTTCCTTTCCCCAATCGATCGAACTGGCCATCGACAAGGCACGTACGGCGGCCGGTTTTGGCTTTCCGACCTCGGCCTGGATGGCGGTGTGCGGCGAGGATGAGGCGATGAAACTCGGGTTTTCCTCGCGAGCGGGGTTGATCGTATTCGGCGGCGGGGTACCGATCCACCATGACGGCCGCGTCATTGGCGGCATCGGCGTCTCTGGCGCCTCCGCCGCCCAGGACGAGGAATGCGCCCGCGCTGCTTTGGCTACTTTGGGTCTGTCGGAGGGAACTGAAGGGGATGCACCCTAGCGAAGAGCGGAGGAGAAAATGGAGACGATAGAGAGGGTAGAACCCCTCCGCAGGAGAGCCCTGCCCGTGAACGCCGAAGCGAGCAGCAACCAGGGGGAGCATGAAGTGCTGCTGGTTCAGACCGGCGAGGTCTACACCTGTAGAGAGCACGAGACGTTGCTCGAGGGAATGTGCCGCCTGGGACGCAGAGGGATCCCCGTCGGTTGTCTCGGCGGCGGGTGCGGCATCTGCAAGGTCCGGGTGCTGCGGGGCGAGGTGATTTCGCTCGGGCCGATCAGTAGGGCTCATGTCAGCGAGGAGGAGGAACGGCAAGGATACACCTTGGCGTGTCGCGCTGCAGCCAAAGGGGCGGTCACGCTGGAGGTGGTCGGCAAGATGCAGAGATCTTTTTTTCGCGGTTTCGCCGTACAACAGGATATTTCACGCACGAAAGAAGGAGGAGCATCATGGGAGTCTTGAGGATGGGACATGCCAGCCTGCGCGTCATGGATATCGACGCAGCGGTGCGGCATTATGAAGACGTGCTCGGGTTGAAAACCACGATGCGCGACAAGAATGGCAACGTCTACTTGAAGTGCTGGGACGAATGGGATAAATATTCCTTGATCCTCACCCCTTCGGATCAGGCCGGTCTGAACCACGTCGCCTATAAGGTCGAGAAGGAAGAGGATCTCGACGTCCTGCAAAAGCGTATCGAGGAGTATGGCATCTCCACCGAGATGCTGCCCGAAGGCAGCCTTCCGTCGACCGGGCGCATGCTGAAATTCTTGCTGCCCAGCGGCCATGAGATGCGTCTGTACGCGACGAAAGAATACGTCGGCACCGAGGTCGGCACCGTCAATCCCGATCCTTGGCCCGACGGGCTCAAGGGGGCGGGGGTGCACTGGCTCGATCATTGCCTCCTCATGTGCGAGCTCAATCCGGAGAAGGGCATCAACCACGTAGCCGACAATACCAAATTCCTGCAAGAGGTGCTCGACTTCTTCCTCGTCGAGCAAATCGTCGTCGGACCGGAAGGTTCGGTGAAGGCAGCCACTTGGCTCGCGCGCACGTCCACGCCGCACGACATCGCATTCGTCGGTGGTCCGCGCATGGGGCTGCATCACATCGCTTTCTTCCTCGATTCCTGGGAAGACTTGCTGAAGGCAGCCGACGTGATGGGCAAACACCGCACCAAGATCGACGCTGGGCCGACGCGCCACGGCGTGACGCGCGGGGCCACGATCTACTTCTTCGATCCCAGCGGCAACCGCAACGAGACGTTTGCCGGGCTCGGCTATCTCGCCCAGCCGGATCGTCCGGTGACGACCTGGACCGAGGACAAGCTCTGGAGCGGCATTTTCTACCATACCGGTGAGGCGGTGCCGTCCTTCACCGACGTCTATACCTGATGAGGGCGCGGCCGGGCCTCGTCGGCCCGGCCGCTTTTTCACGTTTCCCTGTCCAACACAAGGATGATCATGAAAGAAATCCGCAACTTCATCGACGGCGCTTTCGTGGCTACCGGCAAGACCTTCGAGAAACGCTCTCCCGTGGATGGGCGGGTGATCGCCTTGGTGCATGAGGCTGGCCAGGCCGAGGTCGACGCTGCGGTGCGGGCGGCTCGTGCAGCCCTCAAAGGACCCTGGGGAAAACTGACGGTGGCCGAGCGCGCCGAGCTCCTCTACGCCGTGGCCGACGGCATCAATCGGCGTTTCGACGAATTTCTCGCGGCCGAATGTGCCGATACCGGCAAACCGATGAGCCTGGCGCGCCACATCGACATCCCGCGCGGCGCGGCCAACTTCAAGGTCTTCGCCGACGTCGTCAAGAACGTGCCGACGGAATTCTTCGAAACGCCGACGCCCGACGGCAAAGGCGCCCTCAACTATGCGGTGCGGCGCCCGGTCGGCGTGGTCGGTGTGATCTGCCCGTGGAACCTGCCGCTCTTGCTCATGACCTGGAAAGTCGGTCCGGCGCTGGCCTGCGGCAACACGGTGGTGGTCAAGCCCTCCGAAGAAACGCCGCAGACGGCCACGCTGCTGGGCGAAGTGATGAACGAGGTCGGCGTCCCGAAAGGGGTCTATAACGTCGTGCACGGCTTCGGCCCGCAATCGGCCGGAGAGTACGTCACCACCCACCCGGAAGTGAATGCCATCACGTTTACCGGCGAGACGCGCACGGGCGAGGTCATCATGAAGGCCGCGGCCCATGGCGCGCGTCCCGTCTCGCTCGAGATGGGCGGCAAGAACCCGGGCATCGTCTTCGCCGACTGCGACTTCGAAGCGGCGCTCGAAGGGACGATGCGCTCGGTGTTTGCCAACTGCGGCCAGGTGTGCCTCGGAACCGAGCGCCTCTACGTCGAACGTCCCATTTTCGAGCGCTTCGTCGAGGCGCTCAGAAAAGGCGCCGAAAATCTGAAACTGGGGCGTCCTGAGGATCCCGAGACCAACCTCGGACCGCTCATCTCCCACGAGCATCGCCGCAAGGTGCTCTCGTACTATGAAAAAGCCAAGGCGCTGGGTGCCACCGTGGTCACCGGCGGTGGCATTCCCGACATGCCGCCGGAGCTCGCCGACGGCTCTTGGATCCAGCCCACCATCTGGACCGGGCTGGGCGACGATTCCCCCGTCGCACGGGAGGAAATCTTCGGTCCCTGCACCCTGATCCAGCCGTTCGACGATGAGGACGAAGTGATCGCCCGGGCGAACGACACCGACTATGGCCTGGCCTGTGCGATTTGGACCAAAGATCTCTCGCGGGCGCATCGCGTCTCTGGGCAGATCGAGGCCGGGCTCGTGTGGGTGAATTCCTGGTTCCTGCGCGATCTGCGCACCCCCTTCGGCGGCATGAAACAATCCGGCATCGGCCGGGAGGGAGGGGTGCATTCCCTCGAGTTCTACACCGAACTCAAGAACGTCTGCGTCAAATTGTAAAGAAGAGGAAAACGATGAGCGAAAACAACCCTGAAATCGGACGCAGCATCGTCGCCGCCGGGATTCGTACCAATTACCACGACGTGGGTAGCGGGTTTCCCGTGCTGCTCATCCACGGCTCCGGGCCTGGCGTCTCGGCCTGGGCCAACTGGCGGTTGGTGATGCCCAAGCTGGCGGAAAAGTTCCGGGTGATCGCTCCCGACATGGTGGGGTTCGGGTTTACCGAGCGCCCGCAAGGCTACACCTATTCGCTGGACCACTGGGTCCAGCATGCCCTGGGGCTGCTCGATGCGCTCGGCCTCGAGCAAGTCGACCTGGTGGGTAATTCCTTTGGCGGAGCGCTGTCGCTTGCGCTGACGATCCGCTACCCTCAGCGCGTCCGCCGGCTCGTGCTGATGGGCAGCGCCGGGGTTCACTTCGAGCTCACGCCGGGTTTGGATGCCGTGTGGGGCTATACGCCCAGCTTCGAGAACATGCGCAAGCTCATGGACCTTTTCGCCTGGGATCGGAGGCTGGTCAATGATGAACTGGCCGAGCTGCGCTATCGCGCCAGCATCCGTCCGGGGTTTCAGGAAAGTTTTTCCGCCATGTTCCCCGCGCCGCGCCAGCGCTGGGTCGATGCGCTCGCCAGTCCGGAAGAGGCGATCCGCGCCATTCCGCACGAGACCTTGATCATCCACGGCCGCGAAGACCGCATCATTCCGCTCAAGACTTCGCTCACCCTCTCCCAGTGGATTTCCCGCTCGCAGCTGCACGTCTTTGGCCGCTGCGGTCACTGGACGCAGATCGAGCACGCCGAGCGCTTCGCCCGGCTGGTGAGCGACTTCTTCGCCGAGGCGAGCGCCGACGAACCCCGTCCCCTGGAAGGAGCGGCATGATGGAAGATTCCCTGTTGCAGCAGCTGGGCGAGGAACTCTACGCGGCGTGGAAAGGCTGCCGCGTGGTCGATCCGCTCAGCGCGCGTCACCCGGAGCTGACGATCGGAGAGGCTTACCGCATCCAGCAGCATTTCCTCGAACGGCGGCTTGCGGCTGGCGAGCGCGTGGTCGGTAAGAAGATCGGCGTCACCTCCAAGGCGGTGATGGACATGCTGGGCGTGTTCCAGCCGGATTTCGGCTACCTGCTCGATGGCATGGTCTACAACGAGGGCGAGGCGATTGCGGCCGACACCCTCATCCAACCCAAGGCCGAGGGCGAGATCGCCTTCCTGCTCGAGCGCGACCTGCGCGGCCCCGGCGTGACTGCAGCCGACGTACTTTCGGCCACCGAGGCGGTGATGGCCTGTTTCGAGATCGTCGACTCCCGCATCCGCGACTGGAAGATCAAGATTCAAGACACGGTGGCAGACAACGCCTCCTGCGGCGTGTTCGTACTGGGCGATCGGTTGGTCGACCCGCGCCGCGTCGATCTCGCCACCTGCGGCATGGTGCTGGAGAAGAACGGCGAGATCGTCGCCACCGGCGCCGGGGCAGCCGCGCTCGGAGCGCCGGCCAACGCCGTGGCCTGGCTCGCCAATACGCTCGGCCGGCTGGGCGTGCCGCTCAAGGCAGGGGAAATCATCCTGTCGGGCTCGCTCGCCGCCATGGTGCCGGTGCGCGCCGGCGACAGCCTCAGCGTGACGATCGGCGGCATCGGCCGCTGCTCGGTCCGTTTCACCTGATACCAAGAGAAGAGGGAACCCATGAAGAAGATCCGCTGCGCCGTGATCGGCTCCGGCAACATCGGTACCGATCTGCTCTACAAACTCAAACGCAGCAGCGTGCTCGAACCGGTGTGGATGGTCGGCATCGACCCGGCGTCCGAAGGGCTCGCGCGTGCCCGCGAGATGGGGCTCAAGACCACCGCCGAGGGCGTCGACGGCTTGCTGCCCCATGTGGAAGAAGACGAGATCCGCATCGCGTTCGACGCGACCAGCGCTTACGTTCATCCGGAAAACAGCCGCAAGCTCAATGCGCTGGGCGTATTGATGATCGACCTCACTCCGGCGGCGATCGGTCCCTACTGCGTGCCCCCGGTCAACCTCAAGGAACACGTCGGCAAGGGCGAGATGAACGTCAACATGGTCACCTGCGGCGGCCAGGCGACCATCCCCATGGTTTATGCCGTCTCCCGCGTGCAGCCGGTCGCCTACGGCGAGATCGTCGCCACCGTGGCGAGCAAGTCCGCCGGGCCGGGTACGCGCAAGAACATCGACGAATTCACCCGTACCACCGCCGGAGCGGTGGAGAAAGTGGGCGGCGCCAAGAAAGGCAAGGCCATCATCATCCTCAACCCCGCCGAACCGCCGCTCATCATGCGCGACACGGTGCATTGCCTCACCGAAACCGAACCCGAGCGCGAGCTCATCACCGCCTCGATCCACGACATGATCAAGGAAGTGCAGAAGTACGTTCCCGGCTACCGCCTGGTCAATGGCCCTGTCTTCGATGGCAACCGCGTCTCCGTTTACCTCGAAGTCGAAGGCTTGGGCGACTATCTGCCCAAATACGCCGGTAATCTCGACATCATGACCGCGGCCGCGGCGCGCACCGCCGAAATGTTCGCCGAAGAGATCCTCTCCGGCAAGCTGCACCTCGAACCCAACCGCGCCGTGGCGCTCGCCTGAAAGGAGAAGACGATGGATCTGCGCGGCAAGAAAATCACCGTCCATGACATGACCCTGCGCGACGGGATGCACCCCAAGCGCCATCAGATCACGCTCGAGCAGATGGTGGCGATCGCCAAGGGGCTCGACGAAGCGGGCGTGCCCCTCATCGAGATCTCCCACGGCGACGGACTGGGCGGCGCCTCGGTCAATTACGGCTTTCCGGCACACAGCGACGAAGAATACCTCGCCGCCGTCATCCCCCAGCTCAAGCGCGCCAAGGTCTCGGCCCTGCTGCTGCCGGGCATCGGCACGGTCGATCACCTCAAAATGGCCCACGAACTCGGGGTGAATACCATCCGCGTGGCCACGCACTGCACCGAGGCCGACGTCTCCGAGCAACACATCGGCATGGCGCGCAAGCTCGGCATGGACACGGTAGGCTTTCTCATGATGGCCCACATGAATACGCCCGAAGGGCTGGTGCAGCAAGCCAAGCTCATGGAGAGCTACGGCGCCAACTGCATCTACGTCACCGATTCGGCCGGGCACCTCCTGCCCGATGGTGTCAAGGCCCGCGTAGGTGCGGTGCGCGAGGCGCTCAAACCCGAGACTGAGCTCGGCTTCCACGCCCACAACAATCTGGGCATGGCGATCGCCAATTCGCTCGCCGCCATCGAAGTGGGGGCCGTGCGCATCGACGGCTCGGCCGCGGGGCTGGGCGCGGGCGCAGGCAACACGCCCACCGAAGTGCTGGTGGCCGTGTGCGACCTGATGGGCATCGAGACCGGCATCGACGTCTTCAAGATCCAGGACGTGGCCGAAGACCTTGTCGTTCCCATCATGGACTTTCCCATCCGCATCGACCGCGACGCCCTCACCCTGGGGTACGCCGGCGTCTATGGCTCCTTCCTGCTCTTTGCCAAGCGCGCCGAGCAGAAATACGGCATCCCGGCGCGCGAGCTCCTGGTCGAGCTCGGACGTCGCGGCATGGTCGGCGGGCAGGAAGACATGATCGAAGATACGGCGCTCAGCATGGCCAAAGCGAGGGAGAGGGCAGCATGAAATTGACCCAGGAAGCGATCGAGCGCTTGGCCGAACGCCTCGAGCGCTGCGAGCTCGAGGCGCGCGATACGACCAAGATCACCGACGAGCATCCCGACATGGACTGGGACGACGCCTACGCCATCCAGGAGGCGATCAAGCGGCGCAAGCTCGCCCGCGGCACGCGGGTGGTCGGCTTCAAGGCAGGGCTCACCTCGCACGCCAAGATGCGGCAGATGGGTGTCTCTACCCCGTGTTTCGGATTTCTCGTCGACGACTACGCCGTGCCTGAAAGAGGGGAGATCGATACCGCTGCCCTCATCCATCCCAAGGTCGAGCCGGAGATCGCTTTTGTGACCAAGGCACCCCTCAAGGGGCCGGGCTGCCACATCGGCACGGTGCTCGCCGCCACCGATTTCGTCATTCCTGCCATCGAGGTGATCGACAGCCGCTACCGTGACTTCAAGTTCGACCTCAAGAGCGTGATCGCCGACAACTGCTCGAGCAGCCGTTTCGTCGTGGGGGGGCGCATCGCGCCGCCGCAAGATCTCGATCTGCGCACGATCGGGGTGGTGCTGGAAAAGAACGGTGAACCGGTGGCCTTTGGCGCCGGCGCGGCCGTGCTGGGACATCCGGCGAGCGCCGTGGCCATGCTCGCCAACGAGCTGGGCCGGCGCGGCGAGGAGATCCCCGCTGGCAGCCTCATTCTCTCGGGCGGAATCACGGAAGCCGTGAGCGTGCAAAAAGGGGATGCGATCACGCTGCGCGTGCAGCACTTGGGATCGGTCGGGGTTCGTTTTCGTTAGACAAGGAGGGGCCATGCCGTTCGTGCACATCTACATTCTCGAAGGCCGTAGCGAAGAGCAGAAGAAGGCGGCGATCGCCAAGGTGACCGAGGCGCTGGTCGAATCGCTCGGTTCGCCCAAGGAGAACATCCGCGTGATGATCCAGGAGGTGCCGAAATCACAATGGGGCATCGGCGGGGTGACGGCGAAGGACCTGGGACGTTGAGCCACGAAAAACGACAAGGAAAGGAGGAGATATGAACAAGCAAAAGATCATCGCAGCGCTGCTGTGCGCCGGTTTGGCGAGCGCGGCGTTCGCCAAAGAGGGGGGAGACCAATATCCCAATGGGGCCGAGAACTGGCTCGCCGGAGCGATCCCCCCGCCGGGTGACTATTTCATCAACTACTTTGGTTATTACAGCGGTGATCTCGTCGATGGCGACGGGCACGAGGTGAAGGGAAGCAACGATGTCTCGGCGTGGTTCGACGCGTTGCGCTATGTGCACGTGAGCGAGGTGAAATTCCTGGGCGGCAACTGGGGGTGGCACGTCATCATGCCGTTCGTCTATCAGGATCTATCCTTGGGCGGCAAGTCCGACGACAAGTTTGCTCTGGGCGACATGACGTTCAACCCGTTCTTCCTTGCCTGGCACAAGGACAATTGGCACTGGGTGGCCGGGGTGGACATCAACGCGCCCACCGGCAAGTACGAATCCGGCGAGCCGACCAAGAGCATCGGCGCCAACTACTGGAGTCTCGAACCGCTCTTCGCCTTCACCTATCTCGGCGATACCGGCTGGGAGGTCTCCGCCAAGTTCATGTACAACATCAAGACGGAGAATGAAGACTTTCGTCCCGCGCGAGGGGCTCCGAAAATGGATTATCAGTCCGGTGACGAATTCCACATGGACTATCTCGTCGGCAAGCGCTTCGGTCAGTGGGGGGTGGGCCTGTCGGGTTACTATCTCAAACAGACGACGGACGATGAGATCGATGGCGAGGAGATTTCCTCCGCCATGGGTCCGTGGTCGGACGGTCGGCGGGGGCAAGTGTTCGCCATCGGCCCGAGCGTGACCTATACCACTGCCAAGGGGACGCACATGATCGCGCAGTGGCAGCACGAAACCGAGGCGGAAAACCGTTTCGAGGGCGACAAGTTCTACTTCAAACTCATCATGCCGTTGGCGTGGCAGTGAGCCGACCCCTTTTTACCCCTCGCGCGAGCGCGCCGTTTCCACGATCCGCGGCAGGATCTGGGCGGCGTCGCCGCGCAGGCGATAGTCGACCAGGTGCGATACGGCGGTGTGTTCGGGGTTGATCTCCACCGTGGGCACACCGGCGCTGGCCGCGAGCGCCACCGGTTCGGCGATGTAGGGAAAGAGGCTGGTCGTACCCACCGAGAACACGAGGTCGAAGCCGCGTTCGAGTTCTTCATCGAGCCGGGCGAGCGCTTCTGGCGGCAAGGGTTCGCCGAAGAGCACGGCGCTGGGGCGCAGCACGGCATCGCACTCGGGGCAACGTGGCGGGATGGGTAGATTCTGCCACGCTTCGTTTGGACACCGGTAAGTACACACGGTGCAGTGCAGCTCACGCAAGTTGCCGTGGATCTCGATGACGTTGCGGCTGCCGGCTTCGAGATGCAGTCCGTCGACGTTTTGCGTGAGCACCACCGCGTGCGGCAGCGCCGCGATGGCGCGGTGCGCCTCGTTGACTTGGGCGCGGCCGGCCAGGCGCTGCGCCATGCGCAGGAGCTCGCGCCAGGTGAGTTCCGGCCGTGTGCGCAGCATGTAGCCCGAGAGCACGTCCTCGTAGGGCAGCCCTTCCTCATTGACGCCGTTGGCGTAGAGCCCGCCCGTGCCGCGGTAGGTGGGTAAGCCCGAGGCGGCCGAAATGCCGGCTCCGGTGATGAAGAGCGGCCGCCGGGCGGCAGCGAGCAGTTCAGCGATTTCGTTCAGCGTATGCGTATCGGTCATGGTGATGGTTTATCTGGATGTAGCTTCCAAATAGTTCATCAGACCGTAAAGCTCAAAACCGGTTCGCGCGGCCGCGCCGATGGCGCAAGGCGTCGTCTAGGGTGGCGGCCACCAGCCCGGTGAGGATGAACACGAAACCGGCGAGGTCATTCCAGGGCAGGGTTTCCCCCAGCATGGCCATGGAGGCGAGGTAGCCCACCAGCGGTACGCTCAGGGTGGCGAGGCTGGTGGTGATGGCCGGCAGCGCCCGGGTGACGGTGATCATCGCCCAGAAACAGAAAGCGGTGGTGATGGGTCCGTTGTAGAGCAGAATGACCCACAGCGGCGTTTCCCAGCGGATGTGGGTGAGGTCTTCCAGCGCGAGGGAAAGCGGCAGCAGTACCAGGGCGGCGATGCCCATCTGCCACGGAGCGAGCGAAAGCGGCGAGCCGCGCCAGCGATGGCCCCGGACCTGCACGATCAGCACCGCCCACAGGAGCGCCGCGAGCAACAGCGCCCCGTTGCCGAACAGCACCTGAGGGTCGCGCCAGTCGAAGGCGAGGGGATTGAAGAGGATGACCACGCCGGTAAGCCCCAGGGCGACGCCCAGCAGCCGCAGGCGCGTGAGCGGTTCGCGCAGCCGCCATACGGCGAGCGGCAATACCCACAGCGGCGTGGTATAGGCGAGGATGGCCGAGCGCCCGGCGGAGACGTACTGCAAACCGACGTTGACCAGGGCGCTGAAGGCGGCCATCTGTAACAGACCCACGCTGAGCACCACCGGCCAGTCGTCGCGGTGCGGCCACTTCAGCTGTCCGCGCCAGGCGGCTACGGCGGCGAGGATGGCGGTGCCCAGCACCATGCGCGCCGCGGCAAAAGCGATCGGCGGGATGTACTGCAGGCCGTATTTCATGATCGGCCAGTTGACGCCCCAGAGGACAACGACGAGCAGCAGCAGGACCCAGGCGCCACGCGGGGAAGGGGCGGCGGGTTCGGAGGGCGCCATGGTGCCGGGGAGTGCGCTCAGACGTTGAAGAGGAAGTGGATCACGTCGCCGTCCTGCACCACGTAGTCCTTGCCTTCGGCGCGCATCTTGCCGGCTTCCTTGGCGCCGTGTTCGCCGCCGTAGCGGATGAAGTCTTCATAGGCGATGGTCTGGGCGCGGATGAAGCCGCGCTCGAAGTCGGTGTGGATGACGCCGGCCGCCTGCGGGGCGGTGGCGCCGATGGGGATGGTCCAGGCGCGCACTTCCTTGACGCCGGCGGTGAAGTAGGTCTGTAAGCCCAGGAGGCGGTAGGCGGCGCGGATGAGCCGGTTCAGGCCCGGTTCCTCCAGCCCCATCTCGGCGAGGAAGACCTGTTTGTCCGCCTCGTCGAGCTCGGCGATCTCGGCTTCGATCGCGGCGCAGAGGGGGACGACTTCGGCGCCTTCGGCGGCGGCGTGTTCGCGCACGGCGTCGAGCAAGGGGTTGTCGGTGAAGCCATTCTCGCTCACGTTCGCGGCGTAGAGCACGGGCTTGGCGGTGAGGAGAAAAAGCGGCTTGAGGAGCGCCCGTTCTTCCTTGCCGAGCGCGAGCGCGCGCACCGGTTTGCCGGCGTCGAGCTGGGCGTAGACCTGCTCGAGCACGGCCACGAGCGCCTTGGCGTCCTTGTCCCCGGCCTGCGCCGGCTTGCGCCAGCGGGCGAGGGCCTTTTCCACCGTGGCGAGATCGGCGAGCGCCAGTTCGGTGTCGATCACCTCGATGTCGCGGATCGGGTCGACGCCGCCGGCGACGTGCACCACGTTGGCATCCTCGAAGCAGCGCACGACGTGTACGATGGCGTCGGTCTCGCGGATGTTGGCGAGGAACTGATTGCCCAGACCTTCGCCCTTGCTCGCGCCGGCTACCAGCCCGGCGATGTCGACGAATTCGACGATGGCCGGGACGATGCGCTGGGGCTGCACGATGCGGGCGAGTTCTGCCAGGCGCGGGTCGGGGACTTCGACCACGCCCACGTTGGGTTCGATGGTACAGAAGGGGTAGTTGGCCGCTTCGATCCCGGCCTTGGTGAGGGCGTTGAAGAGGGTGGATTTGCCGACGTTGGGTAGTCCGACGATGCCGCAGCGCAGACTCATGAGCTTCTTTCCTTGTCCGTTGGGCCGTTCTTGGGCGGTTTGGGTTTGGCGTTGATGCGCCCCATGGCGCGCTCCCAGCGCCCGGCGGCGAGGTCGGGCCAGGCGGCGAGTGCGCGTTCGATGGCTTCCTCGATCGCCTCGCGCTCTTCGGCGCGGGGGGGCTTGAGCACGTAGTGGATCACCGCGTCGCGCTGCCCCGGGTGGCCGATCCCCAGGCGCAGGCGCCAGAAGCGGTCGGTGCCCAGGGCCGCCTGGATGTCCTTGAGGCCGTTGTGACCGGCGTGGCTACCGCCGAATTTCAGGCGCACGTCGCCGGGCAGGAGGTCCAGTTCGTCGTGGACCACGAGGATGGCTTCGGGTTCGATGCGAAAGAAGTGCGCGAGCGTTCCTACTGCCAGGCCGCTGCGGTTCATGTAGGTGGTGGGCAGGAGCAGCCGCAGCTCGCCCGCGCGGCCGACGAGGCCGTGGAAGCGGGACTCGGGGGCGAGCGTGATGCCGAGCAGTTCGGCGAGCCGCTCACAAAACCAAAACCCGGCATTGTGCCGGGTCTGGGCGTATTCGGCCCCGGGGTTGCCGAGGCCGACCACGAGGCGCGGCGCCGCGCCAGGCAGTTGCGTCATGGCCGAATGGGGGATCAGCTGGCAGCCGCTTCGCCGCCCTCACCCTCGGCTTCGGCCTCACCGCGCACCTTGAGCGCCGTGGCCACGACCGGATCGCCTTCGCCGTGGGGCACGATCTCGACCCCGGGCGGCAGGCTGAGCTGCGACAGGTGCAGCGACTGTTCGGGCTGTAGAGCGGAGAGATCGACGGTGAGGTATTCGGGCAGGTCTTTAGGCAGGCAGCGCACCTCCACTTCGGTGAGCACGTGGCTGATGATGCAGCCGCCGAGCTTGACGGCGGGGCTTTCTTCCCCGCCGACGAAGTGCAGCGGCACGTTGAGGTGGATCTTCTCGTCGGCCGAGACGCGCTGGAAGTCGACGTGCAGCACGAGCGGCTTGTAGGCGTGCCATTGGGTGTCGCGCAGCAGGACGGATTCGCGCTCGCCGTCGATGTCGAGCACGAGGATGGAGGCGTGGAAGGCTTCGTTGTTGAGCTGGTGGTAGAGCTCGTTGTGATCGAGCGTGATCGGCTGGGGCGCCTTGTCGCCGCCGTAGACGATGCCGGGCACGCGGCCGGCACGACGCAGGCGGCGGCTCGCACGCGATCCCTGCTCGGTTCTCCGGCTGGCTTTCACGGTGATTTGCATCGGGGTTTCTCCTTGAGGTTGCTGGGTGCCGCCCGCGACCAGGCGGCGGAAAATCCGGCGCCGTGGCGCCGGGAAATTCATTCGTCGTTCATTCGCTGAAGAGCGAGCTCACCGATTCTTCGTTGCTGATGCGCAGCAGGGTGTCGGCGATGAGCGCGCTCACCGAGATCTGGCGAATCTTGGGGCTGGCGCGCGCGTCGTCGCGCAGCGGGATGGTGTCGGTGACCACGAGCTCGTCGAGTTCGGAATCCTGGATGCGGGCGACCGCCGTGCCCGAGAGCACGGGGTGGGTGCAGTAGGCGAGCACGCGGGTGGCGCCGTTTTCCTTGAGCGCCTGCGCGGCCTTGCACAGGGTGCCGGCGGTGTCGACGATGTCGTCCATGATGACGCAGGTGCGCCCTTTGACTTCGCCGATGATGTTCATCACTTCCGAGACGTTGGCTTTGGGGCGGCGCTTGTCGATGATGGCGAGGTCGCAGTCGAGGCGCTTGGCAAAAGCGCGGGCGCGGACCACGCCGCCGACGTCGGGCGAGACGACCATGAGGTTTTCGTAGCGCTGTTTCTCGAGGTCGTCGAGCAGCACGGGGGTGGCGTAGATGTTGTCCACCGGGATGTCGAAGAAGCCCTGGATCTGGTCGGCGTGCAGATCCATGGTGAGCACGCGCTGCACCCCCACGGCTTGCAGCATGTTGGCCACTACCTTGGCGGTGATGGGCACGCGGGCCGAACGGGGGCGACGGTCTTGGCGGGCGTAGCCGAAGTAGGGCAGCGCGGCGGTGATGCGCCAGGCCGAGGCGCGCTTGAGCGCGTCGACCAGGACGATGAGCTCCATGAGGTTGTCGTTGGTCGGGGCGCAGGTGGGCTGCAGAATGAAGACGTCCTGACCGCGGACGTTTTCCAGGATCTCGACGTTGATTTCTCCGTCGGAAAAGCGCCCGACCGTGGCCGCTCCCAGCGGGATTCCGAGGCGTCGCACGACGTCTTGTGCGAGCTTGGGGTTGGCGTTGCCGGTGAAAACCATCATGCTGCCGCGAGGCATGCGTATTCTCCGCACCCGAGTCCGTCGTCACGGGACCAGACCCGCGAAAGTCGAAACGGGCAGGCGGTAGGCGCCTGCCCGTCGTGTTGGCTGGGGAGGAAGGATTCGAACCCTCGAATGCCGGAATCAAAATCCGGTGCCTTTACCAGCTTGGCGACTCCCCAAGTAACCGGTTCGCAGCGGCGCTCAGAGCCAATCGTGGAGCGGATGGCGATGCAGCGTTCGCGCGACCTTTGCCAGCCAGCCGGCTGGGACCCGGGAGGCGATGCGCTCGGCCTCGGATGGCTCGGCGAACTCGGCGAACACGCAACTGCCCGATCCGCTCATCCTGGCCGTTCCGGCATGCCGGGCGAGCCATTCGAGCGCCGCATCGACTTCTGGAAACAACGCTCTTACCACCGGTTCGAGATCGTTTCGCAGAGGCGTCGTTGCGAGAGACGCTATTGTGCCAACGGGGGTATTCCTTGTCAAGCGGCGCGAGGCGAAAACCTGGGCCGTGGGGACGTGTACCCCTGGCCACAGGATGAGGAAGAAGCGCTCGGGGCCGGGGCAAGGGGTGAGGCGCTCGCCGATGCCCTCGACGAAGGCATCTTGGCCGAAGAGGAAGAAGGGGACGTCGGCGCCGAGCTGGAGGCCGAGTTCCATGAGCTCTTGGCGGGTGAGCTGGCCGTTCCAGAGGCGGTTGAGGGCGATGAGGGTGGTGGCGGCATCCGAGCTGCCTCCGCCCAGGCCGGCGCCGGTGGGGAGCGCCTTGTGCAGGGTGAGGTCGACTCCATACGGGGTGTCGAGCCGCTCCTGCAACAGACGGGCGGCACGCAGCGCGAGATCGGCCGATTCTGGCACGCCGGGGACTTCGTGCGTGCGGCGGATGAGCCGGTCGTCGCGGCGCACGAAGTCGAGCGTGTCGCTCCAGTCGATGAGGCGAAAGTGTGATTGCAGCAGGTGGTAGCCGTCTTCGCGCCGTCCGACGACGTGCAGGAAGGTGTTGAGCTTGGCCGGGGCCGGACAGCCGGTGAGCCGCTCGCTCATGGTTCGGGGTTCCACGTGTCGAGTAGCAGCACGAGGCGGGCGGCGCCGCGTTCGATCGTGAGTCGGCGCGGGCGATCGTCCCGCCAGGAATCGAAGGTGACGATCCAGCCGGAATGCCAGACGCGATAGAGCCTGCCTGCTTCGTCGCGCTCGATGCGGTCGGGCGAGGGGCCGGGGTCGCCTTGGACCCAGGCGGTGAGGGCGGAAAGCGGCGGCGGGGAGAAGCCGAGCAGGGGGGCGAGCAGCGTCGCGGCGTCGGCTTCCTGCCGCTTGCCTTCGGCCGTGGCGAGCGTGGCATTGCCGTCTTCGAGGGTGAGTAACGCCAGCGTCTGGCCGGTAGGGGAGAAAAGGGAGAGTTCGGCGCGGCTCGGCGTGTGGCTCCAGGCAAACGCGGTGGCGAAGCGGTGCTCGCCGTCATCGGCGGCGAGCCGGCCGCCGAGACGGAATTGGGTCAGCAGCGGGGCTGTGGGGACCGCACCTGGCGGGGCGTTTCCCGGGACGGTGGCGCAGCCAAAGGGCAGTACGAGCGCCGCCACGAGGGCGAATCGTGCCGCGAACGGACGGCTCATCGGCCCTGCTGGCGCAGCCAGCGTTGTACGCGGCGCAGCGCCTCGGCATCGGGCGAGCGGCCGATCGCCTGCTTGAGCAGGGCTTGGGCTTCTTCATGCTGCCCGAGCACGGTGAGGACCTCGACCAAGTGGGCGGCGATCTCGGGGTCGTACTGGCGGCGATAGGCGTTCTGCAAGAACGTCAGCGCTTCTTGTGGGCGGCCTTGGCGGTAGCGCAGCCAGCCGACGCTGTCGAGGATGAAGGGGTCGTTGGGGGCGAGTTTGAGCGCGCGGGTAAGGAGGCGCTCGGCTTCGTCGAGATCGCGGTTGGCATCGGCGAGCAGATAGCCCAGGGCGTTGAGGCCGTGGACATGGTCAGGGTATAGGGCGACGAGTTTGCGAAAGTATCCTTCGGAGGCTTCGTGCTGGCCGAGTCTTTCGAGGATCATGGCGTATTCGTAGAGGAGCTCGGGTTCGTCGCCGAGCTCGGCGATCGCTTCGGCGACCCAGTCGCGGGCGTCTTCGAGCCGGCCAGCCTCTTGCAGCAGGCGGCTTTTCAGGAGCACCTCGGTTTTGGGATCGAGCACGGCGCGGGTCTGGTCGAGCGTGTCGAAAGCGGCTTCGATCTTGCCTTGCTTGGCCAGCGCCTGGGCGAGCAGCCGCTTGCTTCCGTCTTCCAGGTCGGGGTGGGAGATTTTGCGCAGTTCGAATTCGGCGCGCCGCGGCTGGCCGGCGGTGAGGTAGAGCTGGGCGAGCTGCAGGCGCAGGAAATCGGCGTTGTCCCCTGCTTTGGCAATGGCGCGCTTGAGCGCGGCGATGGCCCGGTCGCCGTGGCCGGTGCGCTCGGCCATCAGGGCTACGGCCTGCAGCAACTGGGCGTCGTCGGGGGCGTCGTCGAGCAGTTTTTCCAGGTGCTGCAGGGATTCTTCCTCGCGTCCGGGGGTGACGGCGAGGTGCTTGGCGAGCGTGAAGCGCACGACGCGCGCGTAGGGGTGTTCCTGCAGATAGGATTCGAGCCGGGCGATGGCGGTGGCGGTGTCGCCCTGCTCGCCGAGGATCTCGGCCCACAGCGCGAGCGCGAGATCCCAGTCGGGGCGTAGCGTCAGGGCGTGCTCGGCCGCCTGACGCGCGGCGGGGAGGTCGCCAGCGCGGCGGGCGGCTTCGGCGCGGGCAAGCTGGGCTTCCGGGTATTCGAGGTAAGGCGTGATGGCCAGTTCGATGATGCGGCGCGCCATCTCGGCGTCGCCCAGATCGTCGAGGGCGGCGTTCAGGCCGAGAAGGTTTTGCGGCAACTGTTCGGGATGGCGCTTGAGGATCTCGTCGAGCTGGGCCAAGACGGCTTTTTCGCGCTGGGCGTCGAGATCGGCGCGCATGCGCTCGAAGCGCTCGATGGCTTCGGTATCGGGTTCGATCTGGCGCCAGAGGGCGAGGGCGCGGTTGAGGGCGTCCCCTTGCCGCGTGATGGCGGCGATTTCGGCCGCGCGGCGGGCGAGTTGTGCCGAGCGGGCATGGCGGGCAGCGAGCAGGAAGGCTTGCGTGGCCCGGCCGTAGTCTTGCTGACGCAGGGCGAGCTCACCGATGAGCGTCCAATAGACCGTTTCGCCGTCGAGCTCTTCTGCCGGCGCTCCGGACGGCGCGGCGGTATCCAGGGGCGGATGGGGCGATTGGGCCAACGCACCGGCGCAAACCGCAGTGAGGCCCAGCAAGAGGAGGAGACGGCGAAAGTGACGGTTCATGGTACCTCGACGTGGGGATGACCGGGGCGAGGCAGGGAAGATGGCCATGGCGCCGTTCGTTTGCCCGATCCCGGTCGGTTTTCCGCATAGGATAACGCAGAAACCTCCGATCCGCGCCGTCGAGGTGGATCAGGGGGTGGGGGCTGCCAAAGCGTCGTGGAGCGTGCGGGCGTTGATCTCGACGAGATCGCGATAGGTCGGGGCGGCGCCGCCGGGGCCGCTGAGGGCGTCCGAATAGAGGCGCCCGCCCACGGCGAGCCCGGCTTCGCGGCGAAGCTGGTCGACGAGGCGGGGGTCGGAGACGTTTTCCAGAAAGGCGACGCGGATGCCCTCGCGCCGGGCGCGGTCGGCGAGCGCGGCGAGCGCTTTGGCGCTGAGCTCGCCATGCGGCACCACGCCCTGGATGCCGATGAGCTCGAGACCGTAGGCGTGGGCGAGATAGCGGAAGGCGTCGTGGTTGGTGTAGGCGCGGCGCGATGCGGGCGGCAGGGCGGCGAAGCGTTCGCTCCATTCACGCCACCAGGATTCGAGCTGGCGCGCATAGTCGGCGGCGCGGCGCCGGTAGTCGTCGGCATGGGCGGGGTCGCGTTGGGCCAGCGCTTCGGCCAGCAGTGGCATCACCTTGGCCACGAGGCGCGGATCTTGCCAGAAGTGGGGGTCGAAGGCGCCATGGCCATGGTCGTGTTCATCGTGTTCGTCGTGTTCATCGTGCGCTTTGGCAGCGGGAAGGAGCGCTTCGGGCGGCAGCAGTTCTCCCAGCAGCACGAGATCTTTCTTGCCAGCGCCGCGGGCGAGCCGTTCGATCCAGTCGTCGAAGCCAAGGCCGATGCCGACCACCAGGGAGGCTTCCTTGAGGGCGCGGGTGTCCGAGGGTTTGGGCTGGTAGCCGTGGGCGTCGGAATCCGGGCCGATGAGGGCCGTGACTTCGACCCGATCGCCTCCCACTTGCCGCACCCAATCGGCGGCGGTGGAGAAGGTGGCGACGACGCGCAGGGGGGCTTCGGCCCGAGCGCGAAGGGGGAGGAGAGAGAGGAACGGGGCGGTGGCGAGCGCGACGAGGAGGCGACGGCGGCTAGCGGACATGGGAGGCTCCGGTCAGTTTGCGAGGTGGTGTTTGCGCGGGCGGCGCCGGCGCAGGAATCCGTGGGGGGCGAGAAAGAGCGAGGCGAGGTAGGGCAGTGCCAGTGCGAGCGCGATCGCCGGGCCGGCGGGCAGATCCCAGCGGAAAGAGGCGACGAGTCCGAGGTAGCTGCCCAGCATGCCGCAGCCGGCAGCGAGCACGAGCGCCTTGCCCAGGCCATTCACCCACAGCCGGGCCGTGGCGGCAGGCAGGATCAGCACGCTGATCGCCAGGAGGGTGCCGATGGCGTGAAAGGCGGCCACGAGGTTGAGCACGACCAGCACGAGGAAGCCGTAGTGCGCGAGTGCCGACAGGCGCGGGCTGTAGCGGCGCAGGAAAGGGGCGTCGAAGCATTCGAGCACGAGGATGCGCCAGCCCAGGGCGAGCAGCGCCAGCGTGGTGGAGGCCACCAGGGCAATGAGGGTGAGCGTGTCGCGGTCGATGGCGAGGATGGAGCCGAAGAGCAGCTGCAGCACGTCCACGGGGCGCCCGTGGGCGGTCAGGAGCAGGATGCCGGCGGTGAGCGAGAGGATCTGGAAAGTCCCCATGGCGGTGTCTTCGAAGAGCACCGAGTGGCGCGCCGCCCAGCCGGTGGCGATGGCCACGAGCACGCCTGCGGCCAAGCCGCCGAGCGTCATTGCGCCCAGCGACAGGCCGGAGAAGAAGTAGGCAGCGGCTACGCCGGGGAGCACCGCATGGCTCATCGCGTCGGCCATGAGGCTCATGCGCCGCAGCATGAGGAAGACCCCTACTGGGGTGGCGCCCAGCGTGAGCATGAGTGCTCCGGCGAGCGCCCGGCGCATGAAGTCGTAGTCGGCGAACGGGGTGAAGAGCTCGGGCCAGGTCATGGGACGACCTCGTCTTTTTCCTCGTCTGCGGGCAGGGGGCAAGGGGCGGCATGCTCGTCGAAGGCTTCGCTATGGCGGCGGGCGCGCTCGAGGTGCTCGGCGCACAAGACGTTCTTGGTGGGGCCGAAGGCGACGAGCTCGCGCGCGAGCAGCAGGGTCAGGGGAAAATTCCGGTGCACGCGTTCGAGATCGTGCAGCACGGCGATCACCGTGCGTCCCTCTTCGTGCCAGCGCTGGATGAGGGCAAGGAATTCTTCTTCGGTGGTCTCGTCGAGCGCGTTGAACGGCTCGTCGAGCAGGATGAGCTGGGCATCCTGCACGATGATCTGGGCAAAGCGCACGCGCTGCAGCTGGCCGCCGGAGAGCGATTGGAGCGGACGGCGTTCGAACCCCTGCAGTTTGACTGCGGCGATGGCCGCGGCAACGCGCCGGTGCGCCGCCTCGTCGAAGGCGCGCCACGGGCCGAGCCAAGGCCAACAGCCCATGGCCACCGCATCGTGGACGTCGACGGGGAAATCCAAGGACCAGGTCGGCTGCTGCGTGAGGTAGGCGAGCCGCCGCCGGCATGACGCAGGCAGGCTGACGCGGCCCGTCATCGGCTTGAGCTCGCCGGCGAGCACCTTGAGCAGCGTCGATTTGCCCGCGCCGTTGGGCCCGGCCACGGCGAGCAGCGCACCGCAGGGAATCGTCGCATGCAGGTGATGAATGGCCGGATGGCGGCCGTAGCCGGCGGTGAGGTCGTGCAGGACGATGGCCGATTCGCTCATCGCGTGCCCCAGAGATAGAGCAGCCAGACGAGCGTGAGCGGCAGCGCCGCCAGGCCGAGCCGGCCCAAGATGCCCAGCGTCCACAACGAGCGGCGGCTCATCGTCTTTCTCCGGCGCGGCAGGCGGCGCACAGGCCGTGGATCACCAGCTCGACGCGTTCGGCGACATACCCTATCGGCAGAGGCGGCAACGGGGGCGGGGGCGCGGGCAGGCAGCGCGTCTGGCCGCAGCCTCGGCATTGAAAGTGAGCGTGCGTCTCCCGATCCTCGACCGCTTCGTAGCGCGCGGCACGCCCCACCGTGGCCAGTTGCCGCACCAGGCCATGGGCGGCGAGCCACTCGATGGCGCGATAGATGGTGACCCGGTCGGGGACAGGGCCGGCAGTTTGGGCCAAGCGCTCCAGCACCTCATCGGGCGTGAGGGGCTCCTCGGTCGCCGCCAGGCAACGCAGCACGGCCACGCGCGCCGCGGTTACGCGGCCGCCAGCATCGCGGATGCGCCGGGGAAAATCCGGATCGTTCATGGCGGGGTTTCGTTCGGGTCTTTTTGCCATTTTATTGCATTTTTACCTGGCGTCAAGGCAGCGTAGAATCGCGCTGGAAGTCCAAAGAGGAGTCGATCATGTCCCGTGAGGAATTCGTGATTCCAGCACCGGCGCTGCCGGTGGGCTGCGGCGGGCTCTTTCCCGTGCGCCGCATCTTCTGCGTGGGGCGAAATTACGCCGAGCACGCGCGCGAGATGGGAGGAGATCCGAGTCGCGAGCCGCCGTTCTTCTTCATGAAACCGGCCGACGCCGTCTGGTGCCCGCAGCATGCCGAGGCGCGCTGGCCCTATCCGCCGGCCACGCACGAGGTGCACCACGAAGTCGAACTGGTGGTCGCCCTGCGTGGCGGGGGGCTGGAGCTCTCGGTGCAGGAAGCGGCGGAGGCGATCTATGGCTACGCGGTGGGGCTCGACATGACGCGGCGCGACTTGCAGGCCGAGGCGAAAGCCAAAGGCCGGCCTTGGGACGTGGCCAAGGGGTTCGATGCCTCGCTGCCGGTCTCCACCCTCTTGCCGAAGCCAGGCGAAGCGCTGCACGGCGGGGAAATCGGCCTCGAGATCGACGGCGCCCTGCGTCAGCGCGGGGACCTCGCGCAGATGATCTACGACGTGCCGGCGGTGATCGCCGAGATCTCGCGCTATTGGCGGCTCGCGGCGGGTGACCTCATCCTCACGGGGACGCCCGCCGGCGTCGGCCCCGTGCGCCCGGGCGAGCGCGTGCGCGCCTGGGTGGAAGGCGTGGGCGAGCTCGCGTTCGTGGTGGGCGAGGGGGATTGATCCAACTCAGCGCGCGAGGCGACGCACGGCGGAAGTCGCCTCGATGAGGCCGTCACGCTCGTAGGCGTCGATGCGATCCTGCAGCTTGTCGGGTTCGTAGCGGTAATTGACCATGATCGCCCAGGCTTGGCGCCAGCCTTTGGCCGAGGTGTCGGCGAGCCAGTTGAGCCGCTCGATGCGTGCGCCGTTGCCCAGGTGGAAGCGCGCCACGGGGTCGAGCGCGCGGCCGTTCTCCGTGGCGAGCAGATAGCGCGCCGCGGCGCGCAAGAGGGGCGCGGCGAGCGCCTCGCGCCACGCCTCGGTGCCGGCGATCTCGGGCGTTTCGAGCAGATGCTGCAGCAGTTCCATTCCTTCAGGGGCGCCGGCGGCGCGCAGCCGGCGCCAGTCGGAGGCGGTGAAGGCATCGGCGAGCGCCTCCGGATGCGCCCGGTACCAGCGCACCAGCCCCGGGATGGGCGAGAGGGTGGCGAAGCGTTCGAGCTTGGGGAAATCGCGGCGCAGGTCGTCGATGACGCGCTTCAAGAGAAAGTGGCCGAAGGAGATGCCCCTCAGCCCTTTCTGCGTGTTGCTGATGGAATAGAAGATGGCCGTGTCGGCGCGCTCGGTGGCAAAGAGTGGCGCCGAGACGTCGAGCAGTTGCTGCACGTCGCCGGCCAGCCCTTCGGTGAGCGCCACCTCGACGAAGATGAGCGGCACCGAAGGCATGCGCGGATGGAAGAAGGCGTAGCAGCGCCGGTCGGAATCGAGCCGGTTCTTCAGATCCTGCCAGGATTCGATCTCGTGCACCGCCTCGTACTGCATCAAGCGTTCGAGCACGTCGGCCGGACTGTGCCAGGTGATGCGCTGGAGCTCGAGGAGCGCCACGTCGAACCACGAGGCGAGCAGCACCTGCAGTTCCAGATCGAGCGTAGCGAGCAGCGGGTCGTCGCGCAGGAAGTCGAGCAGCTCGGCGCGCAGGTCGACGAGGAAATGCACGCCGGCGTCGGACGCGGAAAATTGGGTGAGGATGCGGCTGCGGGGGCTGCGCAGGCTCTCGCGCAGCGCCGCTTCGGCCGGCCACTGCTCGTCGCTGCCGCGGGCTGCGCGGTAGGCTTCATAGGCGGCGTCGATGCGCTCGGGCTCGGGGCCGAATTCGGTGAGGAGAATGCGCAGGAAGGCCCGCCGGCCGTTTTCGTCGAGCTCGGTGTAGGTCTTGGCGAGCTTGGCGGCGCGCTGGCGCGCGCTCACCTCGCCGCCGATGAGATCGGCGCATTCGCGCAGCTCGTCGCGGATGCGTTCGAGCACTTTCTCGGGCGGCGGCTCGAACCAGCCGCGAACCAGCGACAGTCCTTTGCTGAGAAGGTCGTTGCTCATTCATTCATCCTTGCGTCGAAGGGAAAGAAGAGGCGGGGTTTTGGCGTGAGCGCAGGTAGAGCAGGGCGCCAGCGAGCAGCATGGCCAGCGACAGCCACTGCGCCGTGCTCAGCGCCGGGGTGAGCCAGGAGAGGATGCCGGGGTCGGGCGTGCGAAAGAGCTCGCAGACGAAGCGGATGGCGCCATAGCCCATGAGGAACACCGCCGCGACTCGCCCCGTGGGCCGGGGGCGGCCAGCGTACCACCACAGCAGCGCGAAGAGCAGCGCGCCTTCGCCGAAGGCCTCGTAGAGCTGGGAAGGATGGCGCGGCAAGGCATCGACCTGGGGATAGATCATGGCCCAAGGCAGGGACTCGGGGGCGGGACGTCCCCACAGCTCGCCATTGATGAAATTGCCCAACCGACCGAACCCCAGCCCCGGCGGCACGAGCGGGGCGACGAAGTCGGCCACCTGCCAAAACCCCATGCCTTCGCGCCGCGCGAAGAGTGCCATGGCGAGGATCACGCCGACGAGCCCGCCGTGAAAACTCATGCCGCCGTGCCAGATGGCGAAGATCTCGAGCGGACGGGAGAGGTAGTAGGCGGGTTGGTAGAAGAGCACTTCGCCCAGCCGCCCGCCCAGCACCACGCCGAGCACGCCGTAGAAGAGGAGCGCGTCGAGCCGCTCCCGCGTCCAGCGGCCATCGCCCAGGCGCCGGGCGTGGCGCGGCGCAAGCCACAGGAAGGCGAGAAACCCGGCGAGGTACATGAGCCCATACCAGCGTACCGCCAGCGGGCCGAGGGAGAAAGCGACGGGGTCGAACTGCGGATGCACGAGCATGGAAGAAAGACCGCGGTGTGGCGCACGGCTTCATTGTAGCCCAAGGCCGGTTCGGGACTAGAATAACGGGCATCTCAGCCGACGTTCGAGGATCTCCCATGCCACAGTATCGCTCTCGCACCAGCACCCATGGCCGCAACATGGCCGGCGCCCGCGCCCTGTGGCGCGCCACCGGCATGAAAGAGGAAGACTTTGGCAAGCCGATCATCGCCATCGCCAATAGCTTCACCGACTTCGTGCCCGGGCACGTGCACCTGCGCGATCTCGGCCGCCTGGTGGCCGAGGAGATCGAAAAGGCGGGCGGCGTGGCCAAGGAGTTCCACACCATCGCCATCGACGACGGCATCGCCATGGGGCACCAGGGCATGCTCTATTCGCTGCCCTCGCGCGAGCTCATCGCCGATTCGGTCGAATACATGGTCAACGCCCACTGCGCCGACGCGCTGGTGTGCATTTCCAACTGCGACAAGATCACCCCGGGCATGCTCATGGCCGCCCTGCGGCTCAACCTCCCCGTGATCTTCGTCTCCGGCGGACCGATGGAAGCCGGCAAGGTGCGCTGGCAGGATCAGGAGCGCTCGCTCGATCTGGTCGATGCCATGGTGAAGGCGGCCGACCCCAACGCGAGCGACGAAGAAGTGGCGCTCGTCGAGCGCTCGGCCTGCCCTACCTGCGGTTCCTGCTCCGGGATGTTCACCGCCAACTCGATGAACTGCCTCACCGAGGCGCTGGGGCTGGCGCTGCCGGGCAACGGCACGCTCGTGGCCACGCACCGCGACCGAGAAGGGCTCTTCCGCCGCGCCGGGCGGCTCATCGTCGAACTCACCAAACGCTACTACGAGCAGGGTGACGAATCCGTGCTGCCGCGGCGCATCGCTTCCCTGGCCGCGTTCGAGAACGCCATGGCGCTCGACGTCGCCATGGGCGGCTCCACCAACACCGTGCTGCACCTGCTCGCCGCGGCGCACGAGGCCGAAGTGCCGTTTACCCTGGCCGACATCGACCGCATCTCGCGCCAGGTGCCGTGCCTGTGCAAAGTGGCCCCAGCGGTGAGCACGGTCCACGTCGAGGACGTGCATCGCGCCGGCGGCGTGATGGGCATCCTCGGCGAGCTGCAGCGCGCCGGGCTCTTGCACGACGACGTGCCGACCGTGCATAGCCCGACTCTGCGAGCGGCGCTCTCCCATTGGGACGTGATGCAGACCTCGGCGCTCGACGTCTTCGAGTTCTATCGCGCTGCCCCCGGCGGCGTGCCGACCCAGCGCCCCTTCTCACAGGAACGGCGCTATCCCTCGCTCGACCTGGATCGCACTGCCGGCGTGATCCGCGACAAAGCCAACGCCTTTTCCCAGGACGGCGGCCTGGCGGTGCTCTACGGCAACCTCGCGCCCAAGGGCTGCATCGTCAAGACGGCGGGCGTGGACGAGTCGATCTGGGTCTTCCGCGGACGGGCCCGCGTCTTCGAGAGCCAGGAAGAGACCGTTGCCGCCATCCTTGGCGACAAAATCCAGCCCGGCGACGTGGTAGTGGTGCGCTACGAGGGGCCCAAAGGGGGGCCAGGCATGCAGGAGATGCTCTACCCCACGAGCTACCTGAAATCCAAGGGCTTGGGCAAATCCTGCGCGCTCTTGACCGACGGGCGTTTCTCCGGCGGGACCTCGGGCCTGTCCATCGGGCACGTCTCGCCGGAAGCCGCCTGCGGCGGCACGATCGCGCTCGTCGAGGAGGGTGACACGGTCGAGATCGACATTCCGCAGCGGCGCATCCATCTGGCGGTCTCTGACGAAGAGCTCGCGCGCCGGCGCGCGGCGATGCAAGCCAAGGGTGAGGCGGCCTGGCGTCCGGCGTCGCGCCAGCGGCAGGTCTCGGTGGCGCTGCAAGCCTATGCCGCGCTCACCACCAGCGCCGACACCGGGGCGGTGCGCGATCTGGGGCAACTGCGGAGGTAAGCGATGGAGACGGAACTGGCGCATCTCGAACGACAGGCCGAGCGGCTCGCCCAGCTCGTCGAACGCCTGAGCGCGCACAACCAGCGGTTGCTGCGCCAGGTGGCGCAGCTCGAAGCCGACAAGCGGATTCTCGAGGGCAAGCTCGCGCAGGCGATCCGCGGCATCGAGCGCGCCGTGACCCTGCTCGAACCGGCGGAGGTGCGCGATGTCTGAAACGCACGTCGACGTGACCCTGATGGGGCGGACCTACCGCCTGGAGTGCGAGGAGGGCGAGGCGGAATCGCTCGCCCTGGCGGCGAAACTGCTCGACGAGCGCATCTCCGGGCTGGCGAAACGCTCGGGCCTGAGCGGAGAGAAACTGGTGCTGTGGACGGCGCTGGAAGTGGCGCTCGATCTGGTCAAACTGCAGCAGCAGGGAGGGTTTGACATCACGCGATTCAGGCGTAGAATTGAGCTCATCGGCGCGCGGCTCGATGGGGTGCTGAGCCAATACGATCGCCCCCTCTAGCCACCGCCCCCCAGGTTTCCCCTGCGGCGTTCGGGAGGGTCGTACGATCCTAGAACCAATATCGTGACGATAGGGTCGCGGCCCTGAGAAACCGCCAGTGTGCGCGCCCTTCGCGGGCGTGCCTGAGGCGGAAGGAAAGCGACCAACCTGAACCTCGGGTTCAGGAGCATCGGCCCGATCGGCGCTCGTGGGGGATCTCCCTCTTCAAACCCGGCATGGTCCGGGTTTTTTCATGGGGCAAGCAATGGACGCATGGTGGCTGGCCTATCCGCTGCTCGGGGCCGTGGTCGGCCTCTTCGCCGGTCTGCTCGGCGTGGGCGGCGGGGCGATCATGGTGCCGATCCTCACCTCGCTCTACACTGCCCAAGGTTTTCCGGCCGAGAACGTGGTGCACCTGGCGCTCGGCACCTCCATGGCGAGCATCGTGCTCACCTCGGTGAGCAGCTCGCGGGCGCACCATGCGCGCGGGGCGGTCGAGTGGGGCGTGGTGCGGACCATGGGCTCGGGCGTGCTCGTCGGCATCTTCCTTGCCTCCTTCGTGGCTGCGGCGCTTCCCTCGCGGCCGCTGGCGATCTTCTTCGCCTGCTTCATCGCCTACGTCTGCGTACAGATGCTGCTCGACATCAAGCCCAAGCCCTCGCGGCAGTTGCCTGGCCCCTGGGGGCTGACGGCGGCCGGCGCGCTGATCGGGGCGGTGTCGGCGCTGGTGGCGATCGGCGGCGGCTCGCTCACCGTGCCGTTTCTTACCTGGTGCAACGTGCCGGCGCACCGCGCCATCGGCACCTCCGCCGCCCTGGGGCTGCCGATCGCGCTTGCTGGCACGATCGGCTATCTCGTCATGGGCTGGGGGCATCCCCATCTACCGCCTTATTCGCTGGGCTATGTCTATCTGCCGGCGGTGATCGGGGTGAGCGCCGTGAGCTATTTCACCGCGCCGCTGGGCGCGGCGCTCGCCCATCGCCTGCCGGTGCGCACCCTCAAGCGCATCTTCGCCCTGGTGCTGCTCGCGCTGCTGGCCAAGATGCTGCATTCCCTCTTTGGATGATCGCCCATGAGTGAGCTGTGGCTCGGCCGCCAGGTGGCGGTTCCTTCGTCCTACGATCCGGGGGTGCTCACGCCGATTGCGCGGGCGCAGACGCGCCGTGAGCTCGACCCGCCGCCGTTCACCGGGTTTGACGAGTGGCATGCCTATGAGCTCTCCTGGCTCGATGGGCGCGGCAAGCCGGTGGCGGCACTGGCGCGCTTTCGCGTCCCGTGCGATTCGCCCTGTCTCATCGAATCGAAGTCGCTGAAACTCTACCTCAACGGTTTGGGCGGTACGCGTTTTGCCGCTACCGAGGAGGTCGCGGCCACGATCCGGGCCGACTTGTCGCGCTCGGCCGGGGCAGCGGTGGACGTGGCGATCACCCCGCTCTCGGCCCGCCCGCGGCGCGCGCCGGGCTACCCGGAAGGGTTTTGCGTCGACGAGCTTCCGGTGGAGATCGAGACCTACTGCTACGATTCCTCGGTGCTGTACATCGCCGAGGCGGGGCCAGTCGAGCAGCGGCTCGTGAGCCATCTGCTGAAGTCGAACTGTCCCGTCACCGGCCAGCCCGATTGGGGCTGCGTCGTCGTGCACGCCCTGGGCCCGCGCATCGACCCGGCCTCTTTCCTGCGCTACGTCGTCTCCTTTCGCCAGCAGCAGGAATTCCACGAACAATGCGTCGAGCGCATCTACCGCGATCTGTGGCGCCTGGGAATGCAGGAGCTGATGGTGCTTGCCTGCTACACGCGCCGTGGCGGCCTGGACATCTCGCCCGTGCGCGCTTCGTGCGTCGGCTGGTTACCGCGCGCTGTGCCCGAGGAGATCCGGCAGTGAGCGGCGACTGTTGCGCTTCGTAAAAAGCACTTGTTTTCCCCGGTGCTAGGATTAGGATGGATGATGTGGGCGCGTTCAGTTTGGGTTAACATAGCGCCTCGCGCCGCGGGAGGTGCCGCGGTTTGAGCGACGAAGGCGCCGGCGGCGCATCTTGCCGGGCGCTTTGCACTTTTTCAGTGACTCAAAGGAGAAAACGATGCACAAGGCACTCTGGGTTGGCGCTGCGGCGCTGTTCCTGGCCGGCCCCGCGCTTGCCGCCACGGAAGGCGAAACCCTGATGAAGACCAAGGGGTGCGCCGCCTGCCATGCGGTCGACAAGAAGCTGGTCGGCCCGGCGTACAAGGACGTGGCCAAGAAATACACCGAAGCCGACGTGCCCAAGCTCGTCGAGAAAGTGAAGAAAGGCGGTGTGGGCGTGTGGGGGCCGGTGCCGATGCCGCCCAACCCGCAGGTGGCCGATGCGGATATCGAGAAGATCGTTCGCTGGATCCTGACCCTGAAGTGAGTATCCTCGCGCCGCGGCGCCCTCAGCGCCGCGGCGTTTTTCACGCATTGAGCCGGTCGGCGTATTCCAGTGCCGTGAGGTGGGCCCGGTTCAAGCTCAGGGAGGCAAGCCCCAGTTTTTCTGCATGATGGCGCAGGAGCGCCGCATCGGGGCTCTCGCATGCCCGCGCAAGTTCGAGGAAGGGGGCGAATTCTCCCTGGTTTCGCGTGAGCGCCTCGCGTATTGCCTCGCTCACGGCGATGTGCTGCAGAACTTCCGTCATTGAGACTCCGAGCAAGACATCGAGGACGGAAAAAACGCCGCACAAGAACAACTGTTCCGTGACTTCGACAGGGAACAACCCCTTGCCGATCTCTTCCATGAATCGACCGCGGACGATGGCCGTCTGGGCCAGCGCTTGCTGCGAGGGATGCTGCGAGGTGTGCAGCAGAAGCAGTGACAGCCATTTCAGCAGATTGCGGTAGCCGAGGATCTGGACCGCGTGCCGGAACGAGGTCACTTCGCATATCAGCCCCATCCCTGCCGAGTTGATGTAGCGCAAGAGGCGATAGCTGAGCGCGACGTCCCGTTTCAGGAGTTCTTCGATCTCGGCGATGTCAGCGTCGTGCTGGAGTTTCTGGATGAGCTGCAGGACGATGCCGAAAGTGGGGGCGGCGCGTTGCTGGTCCGCCTGCGGCATGCCGCGCAGGAAGAACCAGCCGCAGGCGCCGGAAAAGCCGCGTGCGACGGTGTCGGCGAAGGCGGCGGGGTCGGTTAGACCCCAGGCAAGGGCGATGCCGGGCGCGAGCCCGGGGACGGAACTGCGGCGCAGATCGACCAAGGTGAAGCGCCAGTCGCCTATGGCAGGAACGGGGCTTGCGCCGTCGTACCAGCCGAGGCAAAGGGGGAGCCCTTGGGCATGGACGAGGGGCAACAGGGTCTGGACCTTGGGATGCGTGAGAGCCGGGGTGGGGATCTCAAGAAAGGTCCCCTCGGGCCAGGGCCATTCCAGGAGCTCCGGCCCTGGAACCAGGCGCCCGAAAGAGAGGAAGACCGTGTGCGCGGTCGGCCAGCAGGGGCGCAAACGAGCCAGTTCTTCGAGCGCAGCCTGCGTCGAGGAGGCATGCAGGAAGAGGCGGTTGGCGGTGATCGCCTGTTTGCGATTGACCGCGGGTTCTCGCGTCAGAACGGTGGCGCTGTCGCTCATGTGGGGCCCGTGGCGAAGGTGAATGCGTCGCTGAAGAATGAGTCTGCGTCCAGGCCATGCGCCAGGAAGTCGCGCCGCGCCGCTTCGATCATCGCCGGTGCGCCGCAGGCGTAGACCTCGAAACCGGCGAGCGTGGGAAGGTCTTGCAGCACGACGCGGTGCACCAGCTCGGTGTGCCCTTCCCAGCGATCCTCCACCAGGGGTTCGGAGAGCACCGGCACGTAGCGAAACCACGCGTGTTCGGCAGCGAAGCGCTCGAGCCATTCGTGCCGGTAGAGGCCGGTGCGCGTGCGTGCGCCCCAGTAGAGCGTGGCCGGACGGGCGATCCCGGCATGGTGCATGTGCCGCAGCATAGCCTGGATCGGTGCAAATCCCGTGCCGCCAGCGAGAAAAAGGATCGGCGCAGTACTTTCCTCGCGCAGGAAGAAGCTCCCCAAGGGGCCTTCGAGCCGCAGCACGTCTTTGGGTTTCATCGCCGTGAAGACGTGCTGGGTGAAGCGGCCGCCGGGCACGAGCCGGACGTGCAGTTCGAGGAAATCGTCCTCTTCCGGGGCATTGGCGAGCGAGAAGCTGCGCCGCGCCCCGTCGGGCAGCAGTACGTCCACATACTGGCCGGCGCGGAAGCGCAAGTCCAGGCTCGCCGGGCGCTTGAGCGTGAGGATCATCACGTCTTCGGCCGCGCGCTCCAGGCGCTCGACCCGCGCGGGGAATTTGTGCACCGGGAAGTCGTCGGCACGGCGCAGCTCGCGCACGGCGATGGTGAGATCCGTGAGGGCCCGGGCGCGGCAGGGCAGGAACCAGCCCTGGGCGCGCTCTTCTTCGGTGAGCGCCGAGGCGGCCACGGGGCCGGTATACTCGATCCGGCCTTCGATGAGCCGGGCGCGGCAGGCGCCGCAGGCGCCGTCGCGGCAGCCGTAGGGCAGCAGCAGCCCGGCGGCGAGTGCCGCTTCGAGCACGGTCTGATCCGGGGCGACGCGGAAGTCGGCACCGGGATGATCGACGATGCGGACGGTGGCGTTCATGGTAGGCTTGAGCATCCAGGGTGATCTGGGAAACGGAAAAGGATAGCATGAAGCGGCGCGCACGATTGCTGGTGGTCGGAGCGGGGGAGGTGGCCGCGCGGGCGGTGCGTTTCCTGCCAAAAGGGGTGGCGGTGATCGCCCTCGTGCGCCGTCCCGAAGCGGCGCCAGCCTGGCGTGCGAGGGGGGCGAAGGTGGTGCTTGCCGATCTCGACGATCAGCGCAGTCTGCGGCGGATTGCCGGGCTCGCGCCCTGGGTGTGGATGCTTGCCCCGCCGCCGGGCGAGGGGATGGACGACCCCCGCTCGAAGCGGCTGGCGGCGGCGCTGGCGCGCGGCGGACGGCGGCCGCGCCGCCTGGTCTATGTCGGCACGAGCGGGATTTACGGCGATCGGGGCGGGGCCTGGGTGCGCGAATCGGACCCGCCGCGGCCGCAGACGGGGCGGGGCAAACGGCGGCTGGCTGCCGAGCGGCGCTGGCGCGCGTTTGCGCGCCGGCTTGGCGTGTGGTTGGCGATTTTGCGCGCGCCGGGCATCTACGCCGAGGATCGGCTGCCCTTGGAGCGGCTGCGCCGCGGCTGGCCGCTGCCGCAAGAGCCGGTGTGGACCAATCACATCCATGCCGACGATCTGGCGCGCGTCCTGTGGCTCGCTACCTTCCGCGGCGCGAGCCTGCGCGCTTATCACGTGGTCGATCAAAGCGGGCTGACGCTCAGAGAATTCTATGAGCGGCTCGCCGAAACCTTCGACTTGCCGCTGCCGCCGCGCCTGCCCTTGGCCGAGGCGCTGGCGGCGGTTCCTCCCGCCGTGGCTTCCTTCATGCGAGAATCACGCCGTTTGCACAGCACGCGGCTGCGCGCGGAACTGCGCCTGCGCTTGCGCCATCCGACGGTGGAGGGGGTGCTGGCGGCGCTCGCGCACCGTCGGGAAACGAAAGGAGCTTGAGACCATGTTGTGGGTGAAATCGCTGCACATCATTTTCATCGTGAGCTGGTTCGCTGGACTTTTCTACTTGCCGCGCATCTTCGTCAACCTGGCGATGGTCGAGGAGCCGGCGGTGCGGGCGCACCTCTTGGTGATGGCGCGCAAGCTCTACCGCTTCATGACGCCGCTGGGGGTGCTGGCGATCGTCTTCGGTCTGTGGCTGTGGTTCGGCTTCGATTTTTCTGGCGGCTGGCTGCACGCCAAGACGCTGCTCGCGGTCTTTCTCATCGTTTATCACCTGTGGTGCGGGCGGTTGCTGCGCGCGTTTGCCGAGGGGCGCAATCGTCACTCGCATCGCTGGTATCGCGTCTTCAACGAGATTCCCGTGCTGGTGCTCACGGCGGTGGTGTTCCTCGCCGTGTTGAAGCCTTTTTGAGGAGACGGCGTGAGCGAGCGCTTCTTCTGTCCTTGCCCGCGCGGCCTCGAGGGGGCGCTCGCCCAGGAGTTGGCGAGCCTGGGAATCGAGCGGCCCGAACCGGCTTCTGCCGGGGTGGGATTTACCGGCGAATTCGCCCTCGGCGCCTGGGTGAACCTGACGAGCCGCATCGCCACGCGCGTGCTGTGGCAGGTGGGGGAAGGGAGCTATCGCAACGAGGACGAGCTCTACCGTCTGGCGCGCGACATTCCCTGGCCACGGCATTTTGCCGTCGAGCGCACCCTCCGCGTCGATGTGCGCGCCCAGCGCTCGCCCTTGCGCAGCCTCGAATTCGCGGCGCTGCGGGTCAAGGATGCGGTCTGCGACCGCTTCCGGGCGCAGCTGGGGGCACGGCCCAGCGTCGATACCGCCGCGCCGCAGGTGCGCCTCTGGGCTTTTCTGCAAGAGCGGCGTGCGCGGCTCTACCTCGATCTGAGCGGCGAGCCGCTCTACCGCCGCGGGTTCAAGCGCTCGACGGTCGCCGCGCCGCTGAAGGAAAACCTCGCAGCGGGCATCCTGGCACTCAGCGGCTGGCGGCCGGACGAGCCGCTCGCCGATCCGATGTGCGGCAGCGGCACCTTCCTCCTCGAAGCGGCGATGGCCGCGCGCGGCATCGCCCCAGGGCTCGCGCGGAATTTCGCCCTGGAAAACCTGGCGACTTTCGACCCGGCGCAGTGGCAGTCCTTGCGCCGGCGCGCCGCGGCGCTGTGCCGCGACCTTTCTCTGCGGCTGTGGGGCTCCGACGTCGATCCGGCGATGGTGGCGGCCGCGCGCGAGAACCTCGCCGCGGCGGGGCTGGAGGAGGAGGTGCACTGGCAGGTGGCCGAGGTGGGGGAACTGGTCGCCCCGGCGCCGGAGGGAGTCTTGGTGGCCAACCCGCCCTACGGCGTGCGGCTCGATGAGCGGGAGCGGCTGGCCGTATGGTATCCGCGGCTGGGCGATGCGCTCAAGCGCCACTGGACGGGCTGGCGCGCCTGGATCCTTACCGCCGACCCGGAATTGCCGCGCCGCCTTGGGCTCAAGGCGAGCCGGCGCGTGCCGCTCTTCAACGGGGCGCTGGAGTGTCGCCTGCTGGAATACCGCCTCGTGGCCGGCCCGATGCGGCGGCGCGCCGCGCTCACAGCACGTTGAGGTCGTCCGGCGGGCGGATGTCGGGTCTGTCTTCCCGCTTGCTGTAGAGCTTGATCTGCAGCCGCAGATCGTTGACCGAGTCGGCGTAGCGCAGGGCGTCTTCGTAGCGGATGAGCCCGGCTTCGTAGAGATCGAAGAGGGCTTGGTCGAAGGTCTGCATGCCCAGCTCGCGCGAGCGCTTTATCACGTCCTTGATCTCGCCCACCTCTCCTTTGAAGATGAGATCGGCAATGAGGGGGGAGTTGAGCATGATCTCCACGGCCGGAACCCGGCCGGGGCCGTCGGCGCGCGGTAGCAGGCGCTGCGACACGAAGGCGCGCAGGTTGAGCGAGAGATCCATGAGCAGCTGCTGGCGCCGGTCTTCGGGAAAGAAGTTGATGATGCGGTCGAGCGCCTGGTTGGCGCTGTTGGCGTGCAGGGTGGCAAGCGCAAGGTGTCCCGTCTCGGCGAAGGCGATGGCGTAGTCCATCGTCTCGCGGTCGCGGATCTCCCCCATCATGATGACGTCGGGGGCTTGGCGCAGCGTGTTCTTCAGGGCGATTTCCCAGTTCTCGGTGTCGATGCCGACCTCGCGCTGCGACACGATGCAGTTCTTGTGGGTGTGCACGAACTCGATCGGGTCCTCGATGGTGATGATGTGGCCGAAGGAATTCTCGTTGCGGTAATCGACGAGCGCGGCGAGCGAGGTGCTCTTGCCGGTGCCGGTGCCGCCGACGAAGATCACCAGGCCGCGTTTGAGCATGGCGATTTCCTTGAGGATGGGCGGCAGCATGAGCTCATCGAAGGTGGGGACGCGGTCGGCGATGGCGCGCAGCACCAGCGCCACGGTGCCCTTTTCCAGATAGGCATTGACGCGGAAGCGCCCGACGCCGGTGGGATTGATGGCGAAGTTGCATTCCTTGGTTGCTTCGAACTCGGCGGCCTGCCGGTCGTTCATCAGGGCGCGGGCGATCTCCGCGGTATGGACCGCGGTGAGCGGCTGCGCCGTCTGCGGCGTGATCTTGCCGTCGATTTTCAGCGCCGGGGGGAAATCCGGGGTGATGAAGAGGTCGGAAGCCTTTTTCTGCTTTGCGAGTTTGAGCAGGTCGTTGACGAAGCGCAGCGCTTGGTCTTTTTGCATGATGACGATCCTTAGCGGAACTGATCCTTGTTCTGAGCCACCGAACGCGCTTCGTCGACCGCGATCACTTGCTGACGCACCAGCTCCATGAGGCACTGGTCGAGCGTTTGCATGCCGATGGCCTGGTTGGTCTGCATGATGGAGTACATCTGGGCGATCTTGTTCTCGCGGATGAGGTTGCGGATGGCGGCGTTGGCGATCATGATCTCGTGCGCCGCCACGCGGCCGGTGCCGTCCTTGCGCTTGAGCAGTACCTGCGAGATGACGGCGCGCAGGGATTCGGAGAGCATGGAGCGCACCATCTCTTTCTCGGCGGCGGGAAAGACGTCGACGATGCGGTCGATCGTCTTGGCGGCCGAGGAGGTGTGCAAGGTGGCGAAGACGAGGTGGCCGGTCTCGGCCGCGGTGAGCGCGAGCCGGATGGTCTCGATGTCGCGCATCTCGCCCACCAGGATCACGTCCGGATCTTCGCGCAGCGCCGAGCGTAGCGCATTTTCGAAAGAATGGGTGTCGCGGTGCACCTCGCGCTGGTTGATGAGCGCTTTCTTCGGTTCGTGGACGAATTCGATCGGGTCTTCGATGGTGAGGATGTGCACCGGCTGGTGCGTGTTGATGTGATCGAGCATCGCCGCCAGCGTGGTCGATTTCCCCGAGCCGGTGGGACCGGTGACGAGCACGATGCCGCGGGGTTGATCGCAGATGGTCTTGAACACGGGCGGGGCGGCCAGATCTTCGAGCGTGAGGACTTTGCTCGGGATGGTACGGAACGCCGCTCCCATGCCCCGGTCCTGCATGAAGGCATTGACCCGGAAACGGGCGATGCCAGGCACTTCGAAGGAGAAGTCCGCTTCCAGATGTTCCTCGAAGTTCTTGCGCTGCGCATCGTTCATGATGTCATAGACGAGTGCCTTGACGTCGGCATCGGCGAGCACGGGCAGGTTGATGCGCCGGATGTCGCCGTTGATGCGCAGCATCGGCGGCATGCCGGCCGACAGGTGCAGGTCGGAAGCCTTGTTCTTGACGGAGAAGGCGAGCAGTTCGGTGATGTCCATACGATCTCCTGGGAGGCGGACGGCGGCGATGCTATACTCGGTGCGGTCTTGGACTTCGAGTATGGCTTCGGAATGACGATTGTAGCGGATTCGTCGCGCTGCGAGGAACTTTTGTGTCGCCGGCTCGAGGCGCTGCGCGCGCGCGTGGCCGAGGCCGAGGCCGAGGCGCGTGCCGGGCGTGCACCCGGTTCGGTGACGATCGTGGCGGTCTCGAAGACCCAGCCGCCGGAATCCGTGCGCGCAGCCTTTGCCTGCGGCCAGCGGGTCTTTGGCGAGAACTACGTGCAGGAAGGCGTGGCCAAGGTCGAGGCGCTTGCCGACCTGCCGCTCGAGTGGCATTTCATCGGTCCCATTCAAAGCAACAAGACGCGCGCCATCGCCGAGCACTTCGCCTGGGTGCATTCCGTCGATCGCCTGAAAGTGGCCGAGCGGCTGGCGGCGCAGCGCCCGGCCGCCTTGGGGCCGCTGCAGGTGCTGTTGCAGGTCAATGTGAGCGGCGAAGCGAGCAAATCCGGTGTGGCGCCGGCCGAGGTGCCGGCGCTCGCCCAGGCCGTGGCGGCATTGCCCGGTCTGCGCCTGCGCGGGCTGATGTGCATTCCGGAGCCAACTTCCGACGAGGCGCTCTTGCGGGCGCGTTTCCGCACGCTGCGCCGTTGCCTGGAGGATCTGTGCGCGCAGGGGCTCGAACTCGACGCGCTCTCGATGGGCATGTCGGGTGATTTCACGATCGCGATCGAGGAGGGGGCGACGCACGTGCGCCTGGGGACGGCCATCTTCGGGGAGAGGAAGAAACCATGAGAATCAGTTTTCTCGGCGGCGGCCGCATGGCCGAAGCGCTGATCGGCGGCTTGCTGGCGCGTCAGGTGGCCAGTGCGCGCGGAGTCCAGGTGAGGGATCCCGATGCGGCGCGCTGCCGGGCGCTGGAGGCGCGTTTCGGCGTGGCGGCGCAGACGGTGCTCGACGATGCCTGGTTCGAGACCGAGGTGATCGTGCTGGCGGTCAAACCGCAGCATTTGCGCGAAGCAGTGGCCCCGCTCGCCGGCCGTCTGGGGCGGGTCCTGGTGCTGAGCATCGCCGCCGGCTTGCCGCTCGGCGTGATCGGGCGCTGGCTCGGCGGGCACCGGCGGCTGGTGCGCGCCATGCCCAATACGCCGGCTTTGGTGGGCGCGGGAGTCACGGGAATCTATGCCGACCCGAGCGTCGACGCGCTGGGGCGCGAGGAGGCCGAGCGCATCATGGGCGCGGTGGGCGAGGTGATCTGGGTCGAGGATGAGGGCAAAATCGACGCCATCACCGCCCTTTCCGGCAGCGGCCCGGCCTATGTCTTCGCCTTTCTCGAAGCCTTGCAGGCGGCGGGCGAAGCGCTGGGGTTCGACGCCGCCACTGCCCGGCACTTGGCGCAGGCTACCGCCGCCGGGGCGGTGCGGCTCGCCCATGAGAGCGAGGAGCCGCTGTCGCGCTTGCGCGAGAACGTCACCTCCAAGGGCGGGACGACGGAGGCGGCGCTGGCGCGCCTCACCGAGCGAGGATTCGCCGAGGCCCTCCGCGAGGCGGTGTTCGCCGCCTATGCGCGTAGCCAAGAACTCGCGCGGCAGCTGGGCGAGGCGCCGTGATGATGGGACAACAGCTCTTCGATCTGGTGCTCGGCACCTTGGCGCAGGCCTTCACCGCCCTGCTCTGGCTGCGGGTGCTGATGCAGGCGCAGCGTATTTCCTTCTATACGCCGCTGGGGCGTGTCGTGCTTGCGCTCACCGACTGGGCGGTCTTGCCGCTTCGCCGCATCGCGAAGCCGCGCACGCGCTGGGACGCCGTGAGCCTAGGATTGGTCTGGGTGACACAGTCGCTCTTCGTGCTGCTGAAGATGGCGCTCTTCGGCCAGCTCGCGCTCTTGCCTCTGGGCGGACTCATCGGCCTGGTGGTGCTGGGCGGGCTGCTCGAGAGCTTCTACGTGCTGGGATATCTGCTCTTTTTCGCGGTGCTCTTCGCGGCGGTCCTGAGCTGGGTCAATCCGCGCGCCCCGGCCGCGGCGATCGCCGAGGCGATCGTGGCGCCCTGGCTCGAACCGATCCGGCGCGTCGTGCCGGTGATCGCCGGTATCGACCTGAGTCCCTTGGTCTTTCTGCTGTTGCTGCAGGTGTTGGCGATCGCTGGCGGCCAGCTGCGGTTCATGCTGGTGCGGCTCTTGCTCGGTGGTACGCTGGGATGAATGAGGCGCCAATCCGCCAGGAGCGCGAGGCGGTGGTGCTGGCGCTGCACGTGCAGCCGGGTGCCAAACGCAGCCAGTGGGCGGGGCGCCATGGCGAGGCGCTGAAACTGCGCGTGGCCGCCCCGGCCGTGGAAGGGAAGGCGAACGAGGCGCTCGTGCGCTTTCTGGCCGAATTCTGCGGTGTGCCTCGCGCGGCGATCGAGATCGTGCAGGGCGAGACGGGCCGCGCCAAGCGCGTGCGCATCGCTACCTCCGATCCGCAGGCGGTGGCGGCGCGGCTGGCGACGCTGCTCTAGCGGCTGAAGACCAAGCGGCCGGCTACCAGGGTGGCGACCACGCGCCCCTGCACGGTCTGCCCCAAGAGCGGTGTGTTCTTCCCAAGGCTTGCGAGCGACTCGGGCGTGACCTGCCAGCGGGCCTCGGGGTCGAAGAGGCAGAGGTCGGCCAGCGCGCCTTCTCCCAGATGCCCCGCGTCTTCCAGACCGAGAAGCCGGGCGGGGTGGGCGGTGAGGGGGGCGAGCGCTTCGGCGAGGCCGAGCCCGCGCTCGCGCGCCCAGGCGAGCGTGAGCGGCAGCAGCAGCTCCAGCCCGGTCGCCCCAGGTTCGCTCTCGGCAAAAGGGACCGCCTTGGCGTCGTCGTCGACCGGGGTGTGGTTCGAGTCGATTACGTCGATCAGGCCTTCGGCCACGGCCTCGGCGAGTGCCGCGCGGTCGACCTGGCCGCGCAAGGGAGGGATCACGTGCGCGTGGGTGTCGAAGTGCCCGATGTCGTGTTCGTTGCAGACAAGGTGCAGCGCCGAGACGCTGGCGCTCACGGGCAAGCCTGAGGCTTTCGCCTGGGCGAGCAGCGGCAGCGAAGCGGCGCTCGAGAGGTGCTGCACGTGCAGCCGCACGCCGGTGGCGCGAGCGAGCTCCAGGAGCCGCGCCAAGGCGATCGTCTCGGTGCAGGCGGGAATGCCCGGCAGGCCCAGGCGGGCGGCCACTTCCCCGTCGTGGGCGCAGCCGGCTGCCGCAAGCCACGGGTCGGCGGCGGTGAGCCACACGGGGAGGTCGAACGTCGCGGCGTACTGGAGCGCGCGAAAGAGGGAGAGGCTGTCGGCGATGGGCACGTCCGCCTGACCCAGGGCGACGCAGCCGACTTCGGTCAAAAGCGCCATCTCCGCGAGCCGCTCGCCTTTGAGCCCCAGCGTGAGTGCGCCCACCGGATGCACGCGAGCAAGCCCCAGCGCTTCGGAACGGAAACGCAGCATCTCGACGAGAGCGGCTTCGTCGAGCGGGGGATCGGTGTCGGGGGGGGTGACGACGCGGGTGATGCCGCCGCGCACGGCCGCCTTGAGTTCGGAGGCGAGCGTGGCGCGATATTCGAAGCCGGGTTCGCGCAAGCGGGCGAAGGTGTCGATGAGGCCGGGACAGACGACCAGCCCTTGGGCCTCGATCGTGTGATCGGCGTGGAAGTCCGGGGCCGGGCCGCGGCCGACGATGCGTCCGTCGGCGATCAGCAGATCGGCGAGCTCTTCCTGGCCGCAACGGGGGTCGACGAGGCGGGCGCCGCGGATGCGCACTCTCATGCTTGGGCTCCTTGTCCGGCGAGCAGGCTCATCACCGCCATGCGCACGGCGATGCCGAAAGTGACTTGCGGCAGGATCACCGACCGGGGGCCGTCGGCCACCGCCGAGTCGATCTCGATGCCGCGGTTGAGCGGTCCCGGGTGCATGACGATGGCGTCGGGTTTGGCGAGCGCGAGCTTCTCGGCGGTGAGCCCGAAGCGCTGGTGGTACTCTTCCTTGGAGGGCAGCAATGCCCCTTTCATGCGCTCGTTTTGCAGCCGCAGCATCATGACGACGTCGACGTCGCGTAAGCCCTGGCGCAGGTCGTGGAAGACGCGGGCGCCGAACTGTTCAAGCCCTACGGGCAGCAGCGTCTTGGGGCCGATCACGCGCAGCTCGCCCACGCCCAGGGTGGTGAGCGCGGCGATCTCGGAACGGGCCACGCGCGAGTGGAGTACGTCGCCGACGATGGCCACCGTCAGGCGGGAAAAATCCTTCTTGTAGTGCCGGATGGTGTACATGTCGAGCAACCCCTGGGTGGGGTGGGCGTAGCGCCCGTCGCCAGCATTGATCACGTGGATGTGCTCGCGGCCGCGCTCGCGCAGATGGCGGGCGATGAGGAAGGGCGCGCCGCTGATCGCGTGGCGTACGATGAACATGTCGGCGTTCATCGCGCAGAGGTTGTCGATGGTGTCGAGCAGCGACTCCCCCTTGGTGGTGGAGCTCGTGCTGACGTTGAGGTTGATGACGTCGGCCGACAGCCGCTTGGCGGCGATCTCGAAGGTGGTGCGAGTGCGGGTGGAGTTCTCGAAGAAGAGGTTGAAGACGCTCTTGCCGCGCAACAGCGGCACTTTTTTCACTTCCCGCTCGGTGACTTCGAGAAAGGGCTCGGCCATGTCGAGGATCTGCAGCAGCACCTCGCGCGGCAGCCCGTCGAGGCTCAGGAGATGCTGCAAGCGGCCGTGTTCATCGAGTTGTGGGTGGCTCATCGCGCAGGGTCCGGAGGGTGAAGAGTCCTGCTTCAGTGCGGGCGAGTTCGAGCCGCTCGCCGGCAGGAAGCGGCTGGGGTAGGGTATGGGCTACATAGCGCGCGCAGATGGGAAGCTCCCGCTCGCCGCGGTCGACGAGCACGGCGAGCTCCACGCGCGCCGGGCGGCCGTAGTCGAAGAGCTCGTTGATCGCCGCGCGCACGGTGCGGCCCGTGTAGAGCACGTCATCGACGAGCAGGATTTTTGCATCCTGCACCGGAAAGGGGATGTGCGAAGCGCGCACACGCGAGCGGCCCAGGCCGCGCTGCGCGAGGTCGTCGCGATAAAACGAAATGTCGATGCTGCCCAGCGCCTTGGCAGGGGCGAGCTCGCGCTGCAGGCGCTCGGCAAGCCAGACGCCGCCGGAGTGGATGCCCACCAGCGCGTCGAACCGGTCGATGTCGGGGGCGAGCCGTTCGCGCAGCCGCGCATGGAGGGCTTCCGCCTCGGGGAGTAGGTTCATGCGGGTTCCTTGGGGGCAACGGCGTCGCGCCAGGGCACACCGTCGAAGAAACTTTGCAGGATGGCGCGCGCGGCGAGCGCATCGCGCACCGGTTTGCGGTGTCGCCAGTCGCGGCGACCGGCTTCTACGAGCTGACGTTCGGCCACACAGGAAGAAAAGGCTTCGTCCACCAGGACGACCGGCAGCCGGTGGCGGCCATGCAGGCGGCGGGCGAAGCGCTCGCAGCGCCGCCCATGCTCGTGGTCTTGCGCTTCGCCGGGGCGGCCGACGACGAGGAGCACCGGCTGCCACTCTTCGACGAGCGCGGCGATGGCGGCAAAGAGCGCGGATTCGTCGCGCGCGGAGAGCGTGGTGAGCGGCACCGCCAGGCGCAATTCGAGATCCCCCTGCGCGAGACCGGTGCGGGCGAGGCCGTAATCGAAGGCAAGCACCGTTCCGCGCCGCGGCAGGGCTGTTTCAACCGTGCCCGGCATGGACGACGAGGTGATGCAGCGCCACGCCAAGCAACGCGAGCGCCGCTTCGTAGCGTTGCTCCGGCGCTACGCCGAAGATGAGTTCGGGATCGGCCGGGACGGTGAGCCAGGCGTTTTGCGCGAGTTCCTGTTCGAGCTGCCCCGGGGCCCAGCCGGCGTGTCCCAGAACGACGAGGAAGTCGTGCGGATCCTTGCCTTCGCCGATCGCCTGCAGCACGTCGCGGGAACTGGTGAGCGCGAGGCCGTGCGGCAGCACCGTGGTCCCATGCCAGCTGCCGCCCGGGCGATGCAGCACGAACCCGCGCTCGGTGGCCACAGGGCCGCCGAAGAAAACCGGCATGGCGGCAATTGCGGGAGCGGGGGGTGATAGGTCGATGCGCTCATAGAGCGTTCCGAGCGTGATCTCGGTGGGGCGGTTGATGATCACGCCCATCGCCCCCCCTTCGGAGTGCTCGGCGAGATACACCACCGTTTGGGAAAAGTTGGGATCGGCCATGTCGGGCATGGCAATGAGGAAATGGTGCTTCAGGCTCACGCGGGATTGGCTCATGAGCGAATTTTAACTCAATTCAGGAAAGGGCGATCGAGCACCGGGGCGCGAGGCGCGGTGTCGTACCTACCTTCCTGTCGCCGCTGCTGGATCAAATCATAGAAAGGGTCTTCCGTCAGGTCGTTCGGCGGCACAGTTTCCGTCGCGGGTTCGGGGGAGGGAGGGTAAGGGTCCGGCGGAGGATATTCGCTATAGTAATACTCTGGTGTGTCGTCGAGCAGCACCGTGGAGATGCCTTCGGGCATGGGGCGTTTGACCTCGGGCTGGCCTTGCAGCGCCGCCTCCATGTACTCGATCCAGATGGGCAGTGCGGCGCGCCCCCCCGTCTCAGCCCGCCCGAGCGAGCGCGGCTGGCTGAAACCGAGCCAGCTAACGGCGACGATCTTGGGCTGATAGCCGGCAAACCAGGTATCGACCTGGTTGTTGGTCGTGCCGGTCTTGCCGGCCAGGTCTGAACGCTTGAGCCGGGCACGCGCCGACGCGGCAGTGCCTCGCTCGACCACCGTGCGCAGCAGCGAGTCCATCATCCAGGCGTTGCGCTCAGAGAGCACGCGGGGCGCATCTTGTCCTGCAACCTTGGGCTGTACGCGCAGGAGCAGATTTCCTTGGGCGTCGCGGAGCTCTTGGATGAAATAAGGCTCGACGAGATAGCCGCCGTTGGCGAACACGGCATAGGCCCGCGCCATTTCCCAGGGGTTGGCGCTGCCTGCCCCAAGGGCCATCGTCAGGTAGGCGGGGTGTTTGGCCGGATCGAGGCCGAAGCGCGTGATCCATTGCTGGGCGTAGGCGGGGGTGATGTCGTTGAGCACCCGGATCGCGACCACGTTCTTCGACTTGGCCACGGCCTCGCGCAAGCGCATCCAGCCTTCGTAGCGATCGTCGTAGTTTTTCGGCTCCCAGTCCTTGCTGCCCGTGACGGCGGCGGAGAACGAGATCGGCGCATCTTCCACCCAGCTGCCCGGACCCCAGCCCTTCTCCAGGGCGGCGGAATAGATGAAGGGTTTGAAGGATGAGCCGGGCTGACGCTGCCCTTGGGTGGCGTGATTGAACTTCGTCAGGCCGAAGTCGTAACCGCCCACGAGGGCGCGCACCGCGCCGGTGTCGGCATCGAGCGAGACGAGCGCCGCCTGCGCTTCGGGCAGCTGGGTGAGCTCCCAGCGCTCATTGGGCAGGGGACGCAGACGCACGACGGCGCCGGGCTGCAGACGCTGTGCTTCGGATGCCTTGGTGCCGAGGCTGCGGCGCACGAAGTCGAGCGCCTTGCCGGTGAATTCCACGGTCTTGCCATGGCGCCAGACGAGGAGGCGGCGATCGCTTGCTTCCAGCACGACGGCGGCAAGCGCCTCGGGGAAGTCGGGGTAGGACGACAGCTGGGCATCGAGGGTATCCCAATCGCGTTCGGCCACCGCTTTTGCGTCGAGCATGCCTTCGGGGCCGCGGTAACCGTGGCGCCGGTCGTAGGCCAGCAGCCCGTGGCGCACGGCGGCTTCCGCCGCCCGCTGGTCGGCCAGGCGAATGGTGGTGAAGATCTGGATGCCGGCGGTGTAGGCGGCGTCCCCGAAACGCTCCAGCGCGAAGAGGCGCGCCATCTCGGCCACGTACTGGCCGACGCCGCTTCCGTTGATCGCGGCGGGGTCGTTACGGTAGCGTTCCTGGGCGAGCACGATCGGCTCGACCGCCGCGGCGGCGTATTGCTCTTGGGTGATGAAACCTGCTTCCAGCATACGCGAGAGCACGTACTCGCGGCGTTTCTTCGCCGCCTCGGGGTTGCGAATGGGGTTGAGCTGCGAGGGGGCTTTGGGCAGCCCGGCGAGCAGCGCTGCCTCGGCCAGGGTGAGCGCCTGCACCGGCTTGCCGAAATAGGTCTGCGCCGCGGCGGCGAAGCCGTAGGCGCGCTGGCCGAGGTAGATCTGGTTGAGGTAGAGCTCGAGGATCTGATCCTTGGTGAGCTCGCGCTCGATTTTGAGGGCGAGCAGGATCTCGTAGAACTTGCGGTTGAAGGTCTTCTCGCGCGAGAGGTAGAAGTTGCGCGCTACCTGCATGGTGATGGTCGAGGCCCCCTGGGCTCTGCCGCCGCGCACGAAATTGACGAAGGCGGCGCGAACGATGCCTTGCACGTCGATGCCGGGGTGCTCGTAGAAGCGCTCGTCCTCGGCGGCGAGGATGGCCTGCTTGAGATGATCTGGTATGACATTTACGTTAAGGACGACGCGTTTCTCTTCGCCGAACTCCGCCAGCGGCTCGCCTTCGGCCGAGTAGACCCGCAGCGGGATCTTTGGCTGATAGTCGATGAGCTGATCGAGCGCGGGCAGCTGCTGCCAAGCGAGGACGATGGTCGTTGCAAGAATGCCACAGGCGGCGATTCCCAAGGCGAGTAGGGCGAGTATCGAGGTTTTGACCCAAGACATGGGGGAGTCCGTAGAGAGTTTTTTGATTATACCGATGGAAAGGGCGTTGTCCTTCGATGGATATGCCGATTATAATTGCCACGCGACCGTGAGGCGTGATGCCGGACAGGGGGCCATCGGATGATCTGGGACAAGTTGCTGGGACGGGGCAGTGGAGGCGGAAGCGGCTTGATCGGGGTAGACCTCTCGGCTTCCGCGATCAAAACATTGGAATTGTCTGGCAGCATCGAGGTTCCGCTCATCGAAGAGAGCGTCATCGTGCCCCTTCCCGAAGGGGCGATCGTCGACAATGCACTGGTCAACTTCGATGGGGTAGCGCAGGCTTTGCGCGCCGCGATTTCCCAGCACCACGGGGGATCAAAGCGTCTCGCCTTCGCCTTGCCCGATGCCGTCGTGATGATGAAGACGGTGACGCTGGCCGCTCTGGAGAGCGAGCGCGAGTTCGAAGAGCTCGTTCTGATGGAGGCGGCGCGTTTCGTCCCCTTCCCGCTCGAAGAGGTCGCGCTCGACTGGGAGGTCACGGGGCCGGGCCATCTCGAAGAGACCGTCGAGGTCTTCATCGTCGCGGCTCGGCGCGATCGCGTCGATGAGCTCGTGGCGCTCGCCGATGCGATCGGCGTGGAACCGGCGGTGGTCGACGTCGCCTCGCTCGCGTGGCAACGGGCCCTGTTTCGGGGTAGCGAGGAAGAAAGGTCGAAACGCATCGAGGCGCATTGTAATCTCGGGGCGAACCTCTTGGAAGTGTTCGTCTTCCATCGCGGCCGGCGCGTTTTCGATCGCACCCAGCCCGTGGGAGGGCAGCAGCTCGCCCGCGAATTGATGCGCCGCAGCGGCAAAACAGCCCAGGAAGTGGAGCGGATGACGGAAGATCATCGCTGGCCGGTCGATCTCCTCGCCCAGGTGGTGGCCCCTTTCTGTGACACGCTGGCCCAGGAAATCGCCCGGGCGCTGCAATATTTTTTTGCAACTCAGTCTTCGGATCACGTCGATCGGGTCGTCCTGGGCGGAGGCTTGGCGGCTTTGCCGATGCTTCCCGACGCCGTCCGGCAGCGGGTGGCGGTTCCCGTCGAAGTGGCCGATCCCTGGAAGGGTTTTCAGATCCATCCGCGCCTGCGTGACCGCCTTCGCCCGGGTCTCGCGCCGCGCATGGTCATCGCCACCGGTCTCGCCCTGCGGAGGTTCGATCAGTGACCCGTATCAATCTCTTGCCCTGGCGCGAAGCGCTGCGAGAACGGCGCCGGCGCCTGTTCTATAGCGGACTGGCTGCCGCTGCCTTGGCCGGGGTGCTCGTCGGCGCCATCGGCTCTCTCTACCTCGATGGGCTCGTCGAGCGGCAGCAGGAGCGTAACCGCTTCCTCACCGAGCAGATCAGGCAACTCGACAAGCAGCTCGCCGAGCTCAAGGATCTGCGGACGCTTATCGACGGCATTGTCGCCCGCAAGAACGTCATCGAGTCCTTGCGCGCGCGCCGTGTCGAACCGGTGCTGCTCTTCGACGAACTGCCCCAGCGTCTTCCCGAGGCCACTTTTCTCGAGTCCTTGGAGCGGCGCGACGCCCTCGTGACCTTACGCGGCATTTCCCAGTCGAACGCGCGCGTCTCCGAGACCATGCGTTCCCTCGACGCCTCGCCTTACCTCACCGACGTGCGGCTCATCGAGACCTTGGGCCTGGATCGGAACGGGCAGCGGGTCGTCCGTTTTGCCCTCCAGCTGCGGATGGATCGTCCGGTGATCGAGGCGATGGGGACGGAAAAACCGGCGTCGGAGGTCAAACCATGAAAGTCGATGTGCGCTTCGATCTACGGCGCGACCCCTTGCGTTGGATCCGGCAGTTCCGCGATCTGGATCCCCAAGATCCCGGCAGATGGCCGCTTGCACCGCAGATTGCCGTCATGGTGCTCCTCTTCGTCATCATCGTCGCCGGTGCCTGGTGGTTTTTCTGGACCTCCCAGGCCGATGAGCTCGAGCGCGTCAAGGGGCAGGAGAAAGAGTTGCGCGACCAGTGGCTGGCGAAGAAACGGCAGGCGGTCAATCTGCCGGAATACCGCGCCCAGCTGCGCACGGCCGAAGCCCAGTTCGGCGCCTTGCTCAAGCAGCTGCCGAGCAAGTCCGAGATGGATGCCCTGCTGCAGGACGTGCATCAATTCGGGCTGAAGCGGGGGTTGCGTTTCGAGCTGTTCCGCCCGGGAGACGAGGCGCGGCGTGACTTCTACGTCGAGATGCCGGTGGCGATCGCGCTCGAAGGGGGATACCACGAGATCGCCGGTTTCCTCAGCGACGTCTCTTCCATGCCGCGGGTGGTGACGTTCGGTGACATCAAGCTCGCGCCGCAGAAAGATGTGGGCCTGAAGTTCGAGGCGACGCTGCATACCTACCGCTATCTGGACGAGGAAGAACTCAGCGCGGCTGCAGCCAAGCCGGCGGCGAAAGGAGGGAAAAAATGAGCTTTCCTTCACTGCCTGCGCTCGCCTCGCTTTTGGCCGCGTTCCTGCTGGCCGGCTGCGTCGAGGCGCCTCCTTCGGACGTGACCGACATCCAGCAATGGATGGAGGAGTCTGCCAAGGGGCTGAAAGGGCGGGTCCCGCCGCTTCCTGAAGTCAAGCCGTTTCCTTCTGTGGCGTACAAGGCCCAGGATTTGCCCGACCCCTTCGACTCTGGCCGCTTGGCCCCGCCGGCGCTCAAGTCGGCCAAAGGAGAAGGCTTGCCTGCGCCAGACATGAATCGGCCGCGTGAGCCGCTCGAGCGTTTCTCGCTCGAAGAGCTCAAGCTCAGAGGGCTGCTGCGCCGGGGCAACGAGATCCGGGCGCTGATCGAGGCGCCAGATGGGGTTTATCCCGTCACGGTGGGCTCCTATCTCGGACAGAATTTCGGCCGGGTCGTGGCGATCGAGGAGCTCAAGGTCAGGATCGAAGAAATGGTGCAAGATGACGAACGGCGCTGGATCAAGCGGCCGGTGGAATTGAACTTGGAGGAAAAACCATGATTCGCGAAGCGAGGGAAAAACGGGGGTTCAGGGCCGAGAGGGGCGTCGCGGCAGGCTGGTCGGGAGTCCTTGCCTTTGGACTTTGCCTGGTCCTGCTCTTGGGCGGATGGCATCCGGTGAGAGCCCAGGAGCAGAGCGCCCTCCTCAAAGACGTCTCCCTCGTCGAGTCGGGCCAGGGAGGAATGCGCGTCGATTTCGCCTTCGAGGGGAGCGTCGCCAATCCCTCGCATTTCGCGCTCACCAGCCCGTCGCGCATCGTCATCGATTTTCCCAATGCGAAGAGCCAGTTGGGGGCTCCCTCGCGCGAGATCAAGCGCAACGGCATCGAACGGATCTACGCGGTCGAGGCGGCCGGCCGCTTGCGCGTCGTCCTCGCCCTGTCGCAGCCGATGACGTACCGCCTTGCCCCGATCGGCTCGGGCTGGGGCGTGGAGCTCGATGCCGCGGCTGGAGAGGGCGCAGCGAGCAAGGTGCAGGAGACGCTGGCCGCTTATCAGACGCAGGCAGCCGGAGCTGGGCAATCCCCGGCTGCGGTAGTCGCCGCCCCTTCGATCCTCTCGGCCGACTTTCGGCGGGGAACGAATGGCGAGGGCAAAGTGATGGTGAATCTCTCCACTGCCGAGATCGCGCCTGACCTGCGCCGCGCCGGCGAGCGCATCGAGGTCGTCTTCCCCGAGACGGCTCTGCCGCAGGAGCTCTACCGGCGCAGCGACGTGACCGATTTCGCCACGCCGGTGCAGAGTTTCCGCTTTGAACGGCGCGGGCGCGACACCGTGCTCGTGATCGAGCCCAAGGGGAACTGGCAGCACACCGCCTATCAGGCCGACACGCTCTTCGTCGTCGACATCCAGCCCATCCAGGAGGATCCGAACAGGGCGATCGTGGGCCGGCCGCAATACAAGGGCGAGCGGCTCACCCTCAACTTCCAGAACATCGACGTGCGCGCCGTGCTGCAGGTGCTGGCCGACTTCAGCGGGTTCAACCTCGTCGTCTCCGACACCGTGCAGGGAACCATCACCCTGCGTCTGGTCGACGTGCCCTGGGATCAAGCCCTCGACATCATCTTGCAGAACAAGAAGCTCGACAAGCGTCAGCAAGGCAACGTCATCTGGGTCGCCCCGGCGCAGGAGATCGCCGAGCAGGAGAAAGTGCAGCTCGACGCGTTCAATCAGCGCATCGAGAAGGGGGTGCTGGTCACCGAGAGTTTTCAGATCAATTACCACTCGGCGGCCGAGATCTACCAGATGATCTCGAATGACAATACCAGCGGCGGCGGAAGTGGCAACACGAAAAAAATGCTCTCCGACCGCGGCATGGCCACCTTCGACATGCGCACCAACAAGCTCTTCGTCACCGACGTCGAGGAGCGTCTCCAGGCGGTGCGGGAACTCCTGAAGCAGATCGACGTGCCGCCGCGCCAGGTGGTGATCGAGGCGCGCATCCTCGAGGTGACGTCGAACTTCGGCAAAGAGATCGGGGCCAGGCTCAATACCGGCGACAGGCCACTCATTTCGGCCGATTACTTCAATGTCGGGCCGTTCAACCGACCGTTCTACCAGCAGAGCTCGCTGCCTGGGGGTCAGTTCTCGACGTTCGCCTTGTCGATCTTCAACCGCTCGGCCACGCGTTTCCTCAACCTCGAATTGAATCTGGCCGAGGTCACGGGCAAGAGCCGCATTCTGTCCAATCCGAAGATCATGACGGCGAACAACATCGAGGCGCGTATCGCCGTCGGCGATGAGATTCCCTACACGACGACCTCCACGGTCGGCAACATGACCTCGCAGGACGTCCAGTTCAAGGAGGCGTTACTCGAATTGCGGGTGACTCCGGTGCTCACCCCCGACGGGCGTGTGCGCATGAAGGTGGTCGTGCGCAAAGACCGGGCGGACTTCTCCCGCTCGGTTCAAGGCAATCCGCCGATCATGAAAAAGGAGGTGACCACGGATGTGCTCGTCGATAACGGAGGCACCGTCGTGCTCGGCGGGCTGTTCGAAGAGACCGAGACCAACGTGGTCGATAAAGTGCCGGGGCTGGGTGACATCCCCGTGTTCGGCAACCTCTTCCGCAACAATGCGGATACGACGCAACGCACCGAACTGATGGTCTTTCTCACGCCGCGCATCGTCGCCGAAGATCTGCGCCTGCGCTGACCCGGCGCGCCCGTCGGCAAAAAACCCGCTCTCCCTTGCCGGGAGGCGGGTTTTTTAGGGCACAGCGAACAACCTACTGCGCGGCCGCATGGCGGCGTTGCGCGGTGCTCTCAGGCTCGCCTATCTGCATGATATGTCTCGCCTGCTGCGCTCCGGGCGCCTTGCCCTGAAGCCCCTCGCGACGGTTTTTCGCGGCGCCCTTTAGCGTCCATGCGGCGACGGTTTTTTTACGGTACACTAGCCTCGATCAAGGAACGTGAGCGTATCGGGTGGAGCCCATCGTGTTCATCGGGATGATGGGGGCCGGCAAGACGACCGTGGGGCGCAGCTACGCGGCGCGGCACGGGCTGGCCTTCATCGACAGTGACTTGGAGCTGGAGGCGCGCACCGGCGTCTCCATCCCTACGATCTTTGCCGTCGAAGGTGAGGAGGGATTCCGTGAGCGCGAGGCGCGTCTGCTCGCCGAGCTGCTCGGCCGCGAGGATCTCGTGCTCGCCACCGGCGGCGGGGTGGTGCTGCGGCCGGAGAACCGGGCGCAGCTGCGCCGCCGCGGCCTCGTGGTCTATCTGCACGTGCCGCCGGAGGTGCTGTGGGAGCGGCTGCGGCACGATCGCCACCGGCCGCTGCTGCAGGTGCCGCAGCCGAGGCAGCGCATTTTCGAACTCTACGCCCAGCGCGATCCCCTCTATCGCGAGGTGGCCGACGTCGTGGTCGATGGCGGTCGGCTGAAGCCTGCGGCCATGCTCGCGCGAGTGGAAGAGGCGGTGCGCGACCGTCTGTCGGGCAAGGGGGAAGGAGCGGTGGTGACCGAAGGAGAGCGGGATGCGTGAGCTGGCCGTCGATCTGGGTGAGCGGTCTTATCCTATTTTCATTGGCTCCGGCCTGCTTGCGGCCCACGAGCTGCTGTTGCCGCACCTGGATCAGCCGCGCGCGGTGCTCGTCACCAACGAGACGGTGGCGCCGCTCTATCTCGGGCGGGTGGCGGCGATGCTCGAGCGCCACGCGGTGCGCGTCGACCCGGTGGTGCTGCCCGACGGAGAGCAGTACAAGAACTGGCAGACCCTGGAGAAAATCTACGATACCCTCGTCGATACCCGCGCCGAGCGCACCACCCCCCTCATCGCCCTGGGCGGGGGCGTGATCGGGGACATGACCGGCTTCGCCGCCGCCACCTGGCAGCGCGGCGCGCCTTTCGTGCAGCTTCCCACCACCCTGCTCGCGCAGGTCGATTCCTCGGTGGGGGGCAAGACGGCGATCAATCATCCGCGCGGCAAGAACATGATCGGGGCTTTCCATCAGCCGCGCGCGGTGCTCATCGATATCGACACCCTCGCTACCTTGCCGCTGCGCGAGCTGCGCGCGGGGCTCGCCGAGGTGATCAAGTACGGGCTCATCCGGGATGCCGCCTTCTTCGAGTGGCTCGAGGGGCACATGGAGGCGTTGCTCGCGCTGGAGCCGGGGCCGGTAGCCTTCGCCATCGAGCGTTGCTGCCGCAACAAGGCCGAGGTGGTGGCGGCCGACGAGACCGAGCGCGGCGAACGGGCGTTGCTGAACCTGGGACACACCTTCGGCCACGCGATCGAGACGGGGACGGGCTACGTCGGCTGGCTGCACGGCGAGGCGGTGGCCGTGGGAATGCTGATGGCGGCCGAGGTGTCGCTGCGCCTGGGCTGGCTCGACGAGGATGAGCTCGCGCGCATCGAGGGACTCTTGATCCGGGCCGGCCTCCCCGTGCGGGGGCCGGGCTTGCCGGTGGATGAGATGCTGCACTGGATGGCCGGAGACAAGAAAGTGAGCGGCGGGTGCCTGCGGCTGGTGCTGCTGCAGGGCATCGGCCGCGCGCTGGTGACGGCAGAGGTCCCGCCGGCGCTCTTGCGCGCGGCGATCGAAGCCAGGCGCTGAGATGCTCGCGCCTTACGCGGTCCAGGAGACGGCGAGCTGCGGCCGCCGTCATCCCGAGCCGAGCGCGGCGCCGCGCAGCGAATTCCAGCGCGACCGCGACCGCATCGTGCATTCGAGCGCCTTTCGCCGGCTGGAATACAAGACCCAGGTTTTCGTCAATCACGTGGGGGACCACTTCCGCACGCGGCTCACCCATTCGCTGGAAGTGGCGCAGATCGGGCGATCGATCGCCCAGATGCTGGCGGTCAACGACGTGCTGGTCGAGGCGATCACGCTGGCGCACGACCTGGGGCACACCCCTTTCGGGCACGCCGGGCAGGAGGCGCTCGACGAGTGCATGAAGGATGAGGGCGGCTTCGAACACAACTTGCAGTCCTTGCGCATCGTCGACGAACTCGAGGAGAAGTATGCCGAATTCGACGGGCTCAACCTCATGTTCGAGACGCGCGAGGGCATCCTGAAGCACTGCCGGCCGGAACACTGGGCCCGCCTGGGGGAGGTGGCCGAGCGGTTTCGCCGCGATCTGCGGCCTTCGCTGGAAGCCCAGATCGCCAACCTCGCCGACGAGCTCGCCTACAACAACCACGACATCGACGACGGCCTGCGCTCGGGGCTCCTCACCCTGGATGCCCTCGAGTCGGTGCCGATCTTCGCGCGCACGCGCGCCGAGGTGCAGGCGCGCTATCCGGGTCTGGAGCGCAAGCGCCTCATCCATGAAACGATCCGCCGCATGATCTCGCTCATGGTGCTCGATCTCGTCGAGGAGAGCCGGCGGCGCATCGCCGAAGCCGATCCTGCCTGCGTCGAGGACGTGCGCCGCGCGCCGCCGCTCGTGCAGCATTCGAGCGCGATGCGCGAGGAAGTGGCGCTGCTCAAGCGCTTTCTCTTCCTTCAGCTCTACCGCCATCCGCGGGTGGTCGACATGAACCGCCGCGCGCAGCGCATCGTTCGCGAACTCTTCGCCGCCTATGCCGCCGATCCTTCCCTGCTACCCGAGACGCACCGGCGCCGTTTCGCCGAGAAAGGCCGGCGCGCGCTGGCCGATTACATCGCTGGAATGACGGATCGCTATGCGGTGCGCGAGCACCGCCGGCTCTTCGGCCTGGAAGAGCCGTTCTGACCCTGCCCGCTGCTTTCGACCACGAAAAGATCGGGGACAAATTTTTCTTTCGCCGATCTTGATCGTCAGGTCCTTCGACGGTATAGTGTTTCGCCCGCTTTTTTTCGGCGCCAAGCCTCGCCGCCCGTGCTCCATCCTCCGCGAGGCGCGGCTTTGCTGCGCCGGATCAGCGCGCCCTTCTTTTCACCTCATTGGATCCGAGCCGAGGAAAGCCTGACCATGTCCGAATCGTCGCCATCTGCCGGTCTCTACCGTCCCGAGTTCGAACACGACGCCTGCGGCGTCGGTTTCGTCGCCCATCTGAAGGGCGTCAAACGCCACGACATCGTCACTCAAGGGCTGGAAATCCTGAAGAATCTCGATCACCGCGGTGCGGTGGGGGCCGATCCCCTGCAAGGCGATGGGGCCGGCATCCTCATCCAGATTCCGGACCGCCTCTACCGCGAAGAGATGGCCAGGCAGGGGGTGACGCTGCCGCCGGCCGGCGACTACGGCGTGGGGATGATCTTTCTGCCGCAGGAGACCGCTTCGCGCCTGGCCTGCGAAGAGGAGATCGAGCGGGCGGTGCGCGCCGAGGGACAGGTAGTGCTGGGCTGGCGCGACGTGCCCGTCGATCGCACTATGCCCATGTCGCCGGCGGTGAAGGCCAACGAACCGGTGATCCGGCAGATCTTCATCGGCCGCGGGCCCGAAGTGATGGTCACCGACGCGCTCGAGCGCAAGCTCTATGTGATCCGCCGCCGCTCGGCCAACGCCATCCGCGCCTTGAATCTCGAACACGCCAAGGAATTCTACGTTCCCTCCATGTCGGCGCGCACCGTCGTCTACAAGGGGCTGCTGCTCGCCGATCAGGTCGGCCGCTACTATCGGGATCTCGCCGACCCGCGCACCGAGTCGGCGCTCGCGCTGGTGCATCAGCGCTTCTCGACCAACACCTTCCCCAAGTGGAACCTCGCCCATCCGTTCCGCATGATCGCGCACAACGGCGAGATCAATACCCTGCGCGGCAACTACAACTGGATGCGGGCGCGCGAGCGCGGCGTTTCCTCCACCCTGCTCGGCAAGGACCTGGAAAAGCTCTGGCCCATCATCTATCCGGGGCAGTCGGATTCGGCTTCCTTCGACAACGCGCTCGAACTCCTGGTGATGAGCGGCTATACGCTCGCGCACGCCATGATGATGCTCATCCCCGAGGCCTGGGAAGCGCACACCCTCATGGACGAGCGGCGCCGCGCCTTCTACGAATACCACGCGGCGATGATGGAGCCCTGGGACGGTCCGGCGGCGGTGGCCTTCACCGACGGGCGCCAGATCGGAGCGACGCTCGATCGCAACGGGCTGCGCCCGGCGCGCTACCTCGTCACGGACGATGATCTCGTCGTCATGGCTTCTGAGGCCGGTGTGCTGCCCATCCCCGAAGAGAAAATCGTGCGCAAGTGGCGCCTGCAGCCGGGCAAGATGTTCCTCATCGACATGGAGCAGGGCCGCATCATCGACGACAAGGAGCTCAAGGAGACGCTGGCCAACGCCAAGCCCTACCGCGAGTGGATCCAGCGCATCAACATCAAGATCGACTCCCTGCCCGCACCCGGCAGCGCGGCCGTGTATGCGGCGCAGTCGCACGTGCCCATCCTCGACCTGCAGCAGGCCTTCGGCTACACCCAGGAAGACCTCAAGTTCATTCTCGACCCCATGGCCGAGACGGGCGAGGAGGCGGTGGGGTCGATGGGCAACGACGCTCCGCTCGAAGTCCTCTCGGCGCGGCCCAAGCCCATCTACCATTACTTCCGTCAGCTTTTCGCGCAGGTGACCAACCCGCCGATCGATTCGATCCGCGAGCAGATGGTGATGTCGCTCGTCTCCTTCATCGGTCCGAAGCCGAACCTGCTGGAGTTGAACGAGATCAACCCGCCTTACCGGCTCGAGGTGCCGCAGCCGGTGCTCGACTTCGAAGCGATGGCCAAGCTGCGCGACATCGCCCGCTTTACCAAGGACCGTTTCCGCAGCCACGAGATCGACATCTGCTATCCCGTGTCCTGGGGCAAGGAGGCGGTGGAGGCGCGGCTCGCCTCGCTGTGCGCCCAGGCCGAGGATGCGGTGCTCAACGGCTACAACCTGCTCATCGTCTCCGACCGCAAGGTCGATGCCGAGCACGTCGCCATTCCGGCGCTGCTCGCCACTTCGGCCATCCACCAGCACCTGGTCGATAAGGGGCTGCGCACGCGCACGGGCCTGGTGGTCGAGACCGGCTCGGCGCGCGAGGTGCACCACTTCGCCGTGCTCGCCGGTTACGGCGCGGAGGCCGTGCACCCCTATCTCGCGCTGATGACGCTGCGCGAGCTCGCCAACGGCGACGAGAAGCAGGAGAAGGAGTACGTCAAACACTTCATCAAGGCCATCGGCAAGGGGCTGATGAAGACGATGTCCAAAATGGGCATCTCGACCTACATGTCTTACACCGGCGCGCAGATCTTCGAGGCCGTCGGCATCAAGCAGTCGGTGTGCGACAAGTACTTCACCGGCACGGTGAGCCAGGTGGAGGGGCTGGACGTCTTCGATCTGATGGACGAGGCGATCCGCCTGCACCGGGCGGCCTTCGGCGAGAACCTCTTCCTCGAGAACCGGCTCGACGTCGGCGGCGAGTACGCCTACCGGCGCTTTGGCGAGGAGCACATGTGGACGCCGGATGCCATCGCCAAGCTGCAGCACGCCACGCGCTCGGGGCGCTTCGAGACCTACGAGGAGTACGCCCGCATCATCAACGACCAGAGCCGCCGCCTCATGACCCTGCGTGGCCTCTTCCGTTTCCGCAAGGCGGCGCAGCCGATTCCGCTCGAAGAGGTGGAACCGGCCAGCGAGATCGTCAAGCGCTTCGCCACGGGGGCGATGTCGCTCGGCTCCATCTCCACCGAGGCGCATACCACGCTCGCCGTGGCGATGAACCGCATCGGCGGGAAGTCCAACACCGGCGAAGGCGGCGAGGATCCGGCGCGCTTCAAGCCGATCGTCAAACCGACCAGGCTCTCCGAGGTGATCGGGCCGCATCGCATCGCCCGCGATCTCGAGCTCAAGCCCGGCGACAGCCTGCGCTCGGCGATCAAACAGGTGGCCTCCGGCCGCTTCGGAGTGACGGCCGAATACCTCGTCAATGCCGACCAGATTCAGATCAAGATGGCCCAAGGGGCCAAACCCGGCGAGGGCGGACAGCTGCCGGGACACAAGGTCACCGAATACATCGGCTTTTTGCGCCACTCGGTGCCGGGCGTCGGCCTCATCTCGCCGCCGCCGCACCACGACATCTATTCGATCGAGGATCTGGCCCAGCTCATCCACGACCTGAAGAACGTCAACCCGAAGGCCTCGATCTCGGTGAAGCTGGTGGCCGAAGTGGGGGTGGGTACCGTCGCCGCCGGCGTGGCCAAGGCCAAGGCCGATCACCTCGTGATCGCCGGGCACGACGGCGGCACCGGGGCTTCCCCCATTTCCTCGATCAAGCACGCCGGTTCGGCCTGGGAGCTGGGCCTGGCGGAGACGCAGCAGACGCTGGTGATGAACCGCCTGCGCGGCCGGGTGCGGGTGCAGGTCGACGGCCAGATCAAGACCGGGCGCGACGTGGTGATCGGGGCGCTGCTCGGAGCCGACGAGTTCGGCTTTGCCACGGCGCCGCTGGTGGTCAGCGGCTGCATCATGATGCGCAAATGCCACCTCAACACCTGCCCCGTGGGCGTGGCCACCCAGGATCCGGAGCTGCGCCGGCGCTTCTCCGGGCAGCCCGAGCACGTGATCAACTACTTCTTCTTCGTGGCCGAGGAAGTGCGCCGCCTCATGGCCGAACTCGGCGTGCGCAAGTTCGATGAGCTCATCGGCCGGGTGGACCTGCTCGACGTGCGCGAGGCCGTCGATCATTGGAAAGCCAAGGGGCTGGATTTCGGCAAGGTGCTCGCGCGCGTCGAAGCGCCCGAGGGGGTGGCCGTGCGCCACTGCGAGACGCAGGACCACGGGCTCGACAAGGCGCTCGATCTGCGCTTGCTCGAACTGGCCAAGCCGGCGCTCGAATCGCGCAAGGTGGTGCATGCCGAGGTGCCGATCCGCAACGTCAACCGTACGGTGGGCGCGATGCTTTCCGGGCGCATCGCCGAGCGTTACGGCCATGAGGGCCTGCCCAACGATACGGTGCGCTTCACCTTCCGCGGCACGGCGGGGCAGAGCTTCGCCGCTTTCCTCGTGCGCGGCGTCACCTTCGACCTGATCGGCCAGGCCAACGACTACGTCGGCAAGGGGCTCTCGGGCGGGCGCGTCATCGTGCGCCCCGACCCGGATTTCCGCGGCGAGGCGCCGGAGAACATCATCGTCGGCAATACCGTGCTCTACGGGGCGATCGAGGGCGAGGCCTACTTCAGCGGCGTGGCCGGCGAGCGCTTTGCCGTGCGCAATTCGGGCGCGGTCGCCGTCGTCGAAGGCGTGGGGGACCACGGCTGCGAATACATGACGGGCGGCACGGTGGTGGTGCTCGGGCGCACGGGGCGCAACTTCGCTGCCGGCATGTCGGGCGGCATCGCCTACGTGCTCGATATCGATGGGGACTTCGCGCAGAAGTGCAACCAGGTGCAGGTGGCGCTCGAACCCCTGCCCGAGGAGCTGGAAGCGCGGGCGCAGTCCGACTTCGGTCCCGAACTCGAGACGCACGGCTTCGTGCGCATCGACCACCTGACGATGGGCGACGAGCTCATCCTCAAGGGGCTCGTCGAGCGCCATGCGCGCCTCACCGGCAGCCGTCGCGCCAAGGAGATCCTGGCGCACTGGAGTCTGTGGCGCGCCAAGTTCGTCAAGGTGATGCCTCATGAATACCGTCGGGCGCTGCGCGAACTCGCCGCCGCGCGTGCCGCCAGCATGGCCTGATTCCCTCTGGAGAGTGCAAAGAAATGGGCAAACCCACCGGTTTTCTCGAATACCGCCGCGTCGCGGAAGCCTACGATCCGGTCCCGGAGCGGATCCGGTATTACAAGGAGTTCGTGCATCGTCTCTCGGAGAGCGAGGCGACGATCCAGGGCGCGCGCTGCATGGACTGCGGCATCCCGTTTTGCCACAACGGCTGCCCGGTGAATAACCTCATCCCGGACTGGAACGATCTCGTCTATCGCAAGCGCTGGCGCGAGGGCTGGAACGCGCTCGATGCGACGAACAACTTTCCCGAATTCACCGGGCGCGTGTGTCCGGCGCCGTGCGAGGCGGCCTGTACGCTCAACATCAACGATGATGCCGTCGGCATCAAGTCGATCGAACGCTTCCTCGTCGATCTCGCCTGGGAGCGCGGCTGGGTGCTGCCGCATCCGCCCAAGCGCAAGACGGGCAAGAAAGTCGCGGTGGTGGGTTCCGGTCCGGCGGGGCTCGCGGCGGCGCAGCAGCTGGCGCGCGCCGGGCACGAGGTGACGCTCTTCGAGAAGAACGACCGCATCGGTGGTCTTCTGCGGTACGGTATCCCCGACTTCAAGCTGGAGAAATGGCTCATCGACCGGCGGCTGGCGCAGATGGAGGCCGAAGGGGTGCGGTTTCGTACCGGCGTGCTCGTCGGGGCGGCGGAGACGCCAGCCGCGATCCAGAATGCGGCCAAGAGCTTCGTCTCCGCCGAGGAGCTGCGCCGTGAGTTCGACGCGGTGGTGCTCGCCGCGGGCTCGGAGGTGCCGCGGGATCTGCCGGTGCCGGGACGCGAGCTCGAAGGCGTCTACTTCGCCCTGCAGTTCCTCATTCCGCAAAACCGGGAGGTGGCGGGCGACGCGCCCAATCCGATCTCGGCCAAGGGCAAGCACGTGGTGGTGATCGGCGGCGGCGACACCGGCGCCGACTGTGTCGGCACGGCCATCCGCCACGGCGCCAAGTCGGTGACCCAGCTCGAACTCATGCCGCGTCCGCCCGAGCAGGAGGACAAGGCCCTCACCTGGCCGTACTGGCCGAACAAGCTGCGTACCTCGACCTCGCACCTAGAGGGGGAGGTGAAACGCGAGTTCGCCGTGCTCACCAAGGCCTTCCTCGGTGAGAATGGCCGCGTGCGGGCGCTGCGCCTGGCGCGGCTCGACTGGAGCGGGGGGCAGATGAAAGAGATTCCGGGTTCGGAATTCGAGATTCCTGCCGATCTCGTGCTGCTCGCCATGGGCTTCACTCATCCGCTCGGGGCGCTGCTCGAAGCCTTCGGGGTGGAGAAGGATGCGCGCGGCAACGCCGCCGCTCCCACCGAGGGCCTGCAGGCCTACGCCACCAGCGTGCCGGGCGTGTTCGCTGCCGGCGACGTGCGCCGCGGTCAATCGCTGATCGTCTGGGCGATCCGCGAAGGGCGGCAGGCGGCGCGCGCGGTCGATCTCTACCTGATGGGCGAGAGCGTCCTGCCGGCCTGAGGCGGCGGGGTTCGTCGCGAATCCCGAGGAAGCCGGTCGCTTTCGTGGCCGGCTTCGTTTTTTGCCGGAGTAAGCATGAACGATCGACTCTCGCGCAGCGAACGGATGGTGGTGGTGCGGCTCGCGGCGGTATTCGCGCTGCGCATGCTGGGGCTTTTCCTCATCCTGCCGGTGTTCGCCGAACATGCCCGGCATTTGCCCGGTGGCGAGGACCGGGCAGCGATCGGGCTGGCGATCGGCATCTACGGTCTCACCCAGGCCGCCTTGTTGATCCCGTTTGGCGCCGCCTCCGACCGCTTCGGGCGCAAGCCGGTGATCGTCGCCGGGCTGGCGCTCTTCGTGGTGGGCAGCCTCGTGGCCGCGTTTGCGCCCGACCTGCGCTGGCTCACCTGGGGGCGGGCCTTGCAGGGCGCGGGGGCGGTCTCGGCGGCCGTCACCGCCCTGGTGGCCGATCTCACGCCCGAGACGCATCGCACGCGGGCCATGGCCATGATCGGTTCGACCATCGGCCTCAGCTTCGCCCTCTCGCTGGTGCTGGGGCCGGCGCTCTACGGCCTGGTGGGCATGCGCGGCATTTTCCTGCTCACGGGGCTACTCGCTGCCGGCGCGGCGGTGATGGTCTGGCGCGGCGTGCCCACCCCGCAGCGTGCCGCCGTGCCCGCGGCGGCGCCGCGTACCTCGCTGTGGGCGGCGCTCAAGGACGCGCGCCTGCTGCGGCTCGATGCCGGTGTTTTTCTCCTGCACTTCATCCAGATGGCGATGTGGGTGGTGGTGCCCAGTGCGCTGGTTTCGCGGGGGGGATTGCCGCTCGAGCGTCACTGGGGCGTCTATCTGGCGGCGGTGCTCGTTTCCTTCGCGGTGATGGTGCCGGCCATCGTCTTCGCCGAACGGCATGCTCGCCTGAAGCCGGTCTATCTGGCCGCCATTGCCCTGCTCGTCGTGGTGCAGCTTGGGTTTGCCTTATGGGCGAACGACTTGTGGACGATGGGCCTATGGCTCACGGGGTTTTTCGTCGCGTTCAACATCCTGGAAGCGACGCAGCCTTCCTGGGTGTCGCGCATCGCGCCGCCGCAACGCAAAGGAGCGGTGCTCGGCGTCTATAATACTTTGCAATCTCTGGGACTTTTTTGCGGCGGCTGGGCGGGGGGGCTGATCGCTCAGCACCTCGCACCGGGAGCGATCCACTGGGTGGCGGCGGCGCTCGCCCTCGCGTGGTATGCTTTGAGCCTCGGGCTTCAGCCGCCGGCAAATCCGCGGGATTCCCATCATTCATGAAGAGGACGAAACGATGGCATCGGTCAACAAAGTGATCCTGATCGGCAATCTCGGCCGAGACCCCGAAACGCGCTATATGCCCAGCGGCGAGGCGGTGTGCACCTTCTCCGTCGCCACCAGCGAGACCTGGAAGGACAAAGCCACGGGCGAGCGCAAGGAAGCCACCGAGTGGCACCGGGTGGTGTTCTTCGGCCGCCAGGCGGAGATCGCCGCACAGTACCTGCGCAAAGGCTCGTCGGTCTATATCGAAGGGAGCCTGCGTACGCGCAAATGGACCGACCAGAGTGGCCAAGAGCGCTATACCACCGAAATTCGCGGCGACGTGATGCGCATGCTCGGTTCGCGCGGTGGTGCCGGAGCCGGTGCCGATGCGCCGATGGAAGAGGGCGCTCCTTCGCCTTCTGCGGCATCACGGCAGAGCGCACAGTCTGCGCCGGCGGCCAAAAAAGGGTTCGACAATGGGTTTGAGGAAGACGACATCCCCTTCTAGCAAATTTGGCGGTGAGTTCCACCGTGTCCGCCTGTGGAGAGGAAGGCTCTGGCCTTGGGCGCAAGCTCGAGACGAAATCGGCCTCGGTGAAGCAGGAACTCAGCACTGAACCCGTTTAGATAGTTCTAGACGGTTTGGGTAGATCTGAGAGAACGGCGTATGAATCACGGAATCGAGGAACCCGGCAAGTGCGGCGACCCTAAAGAGTCGGGGCGGAACCTGCCAGGCGAAAGGGGGCAGCGGTGGACTATGTGATCGCACACGAGGACGGGGTGCTCACCGTCGATACGGGCTATCTGCGCCCGGGTTTGGCGGCGGTGCACCTGATCGTACAGGACGGACGGGCGGCGGTGGTCGACACCGGGGTGAATGCCTCGATACCGCGGGTGCTGGAAGCGCTGGCGGCGAGCCACGTTCCTCCTCAGGCGGTGGACTATGTCCTGCTCACGCACGTGCATCTGGATCATGCCGGCGGAACGGGGCACCTCATGGCGGCTCTGCCCAACGCCCGGCTGGTGGTGCATCCGCGCGGGGCGCGCCACATGATCGATCCGTCGCGCTTGTGGCAGGCGGCCGCCGCCGTCTATGGCGAAGCCGAAACGTACGCGATGTACGGGCATCTCGTGCCGGTGCCGCCCGAACGGGTGATCGCCGTGGAGGACGGGCAAACTTTCCTGCTCGGATCTCGTCCGCTGACGCTCTGGCATACGCCGGGGCATGCACGCCACCATGTCGTGATCCACGATCCGGTAGCGGAGGCCGTTTTCACGGGGGATACGTTCGGTATCTCGTACCGTGAGCTGGACGTGGCGGGACGGGCGTCGGTGATCCCGACCACCACCCCCAGCGAATTCGAGCCGGAAGCGCTCCATGCTTCCATCGACCGGATCCTTGCCGCCCGCCCTTCGGCCGCCTATCTGACGCACTTTGGCCGGGTGCGCGAACTGGAGCGCTTGGCCGCGGATCTGCATCGCCTGATCGACGCCTACGTGGAAGTCGCCCGGGCGGCGCGCGGTGAAGGAGTGGCGCGGCACCTGGAAATCCTCGGCGGGCTCGACGCCTTGATGCAGGAGGAGGCGGAGCGGCAAGGCTGGCCGTTGCGCGGGGAAGCGCTCACCGAGTTCCTGCACATGGACATGGAGCTCAACGCCCAAGGCTTGGGCGTGTGGCTGGACCAGCAGCGGCGCAAAGGTTCCGGATGAGCGAGGCCGTCGACCTCGAACGGCGTTTCGGCGGCATCGAGCGTCTCTATGGCCAGGGGGTGCTGGCCCGACTGCAGCGCTGCAAGGTGGCGGTGGTCGGGGTGGGCGGAGTCGGCTCTTGGGCGGCCGAAGCGCTCGCGCGCAGCGGCGTGGGAAGCTTGCGCCTCATCGACCTCGACGTGGTGGCAGAATCGAACTGCAACCGGCAGCTGCATGCGCTCTCTTCGACGCTGGGGCGCGCCAAGGTGGAGGTGATGGCCGAGCGCTTGCGCGACATCAATCCCCTGCTGTCGTGCGAGCCGGTCGACGACTTTCTCACGCCGCAGAATTGCGCCTCGCTCATCGCCGGGATGGACGCGGTGATCGACGCCATCGACGCGGTGCGCGCCAAGGCGGCGCTGGCTGCGCAGTGCCGGGCGCAGGGGATTTTCCTCGTGATGACGGGCGCGGCCGGCGGCAAGCGTGACCCGGCGCGGCTCGAGTCGGCCGATCTCGCGCAGACGGTGCAAGATCCGCTGCTCGCCAAGACGCGGGCCTTGCTGCGCCGGGAATACGGCTTTCCCCGCGGCCGGGAGCGCTTCGGCGTGCCGGCGGTCTTTTCTTCCGAGTCCGTGCGCCGCGATGCCCAATGCGATGCGCGCGCCGGGCTCGCCTGTGCCGGCTACGGCTCGAGCATGATGATGACCGCGGCGATGGGTTTGATCGCTGCCGAGCGCGTCGTCGCGCACTTGGTGCAGGAGGGGCGATGAGCGGGGCGCCGGCGATCATCCTTTTCGCGCACGGGGCGCGCGATCCTCGCTGGGCCGAGCCGGTTTTGGCCTTGGCACAGCGTCTGCGGCAAGCCCTGCCCGAGGCCTTCGTGCAGCCGGCCTTCCTCGAATTTCTCTCGCCCAGCCTGCCCGAGGCGGTAGAAGCGGCGCTCGTACGCGGCCATCGGCGCGTGGCGCTGGTGCCGGTGTTCATCGCCGTTGGCGGCCATCTGCGCGAGGACCTGCCGCAGCTGCTCGCTCAGCTTCGACGAGCGCATCCCGAGGTGTCGATCGAGGTCCTGCCCGCCCTGGGCGAGGCGGAAGCGGTACGCCGGGCGATGGCCGATACCGTTTTGGAATGGGTTGCAGGAGGCGCATGAACCGCGTGCCGTCGCTGTGGTAATATCGACGCACGAACGATAGCCCGCGAACGATCCATGCGTTTCCTGCTCAGCAACGACGACGGTTATTTCTCTCCTGGCCTCGAGGCGCTCGCGCACGCCCTGCGCACCCTGGGCGAGGTGACGGTGGTCGCGCCCGAGCGCGACCGCAGCGGGGCGAGCAATTCGCTTACGCTCGATCGTCCGCTCATCGTGCGGCGGGCACCCAACGGGTTTTATTTCGTCAATGGCACGCCCAGCGACTGCGTGCACCTCGCGGTGACCGGTATGCTCGATCTGCAGCCGGACATGGTCATCTCGGGCATCAACATCGGCGCCAACATGGGCGACGACACCGTCTATTCCGGTACGGTGGCGGCGGCGACCGAAGGCTATCTGTTGGGGGTGCCATCGCTGGCGGTCTCCCTGGTGAGCAAGTCGCCGCAGGATTTCTCCACCGCAGCCTATGTCACGCGTCGGCTGGTCGAACGGCTCATGTCCCAGCCGCTGTCGCAGCGGGCGGTGCTTTTGAACGTCAATATCCCCGACGTGCCGCTGACGCAGCTCAAAGGCTATCGGGTGACGCGGCTGGGACGGCGGCACAAGGCCGAAGCGGTGATCCCGGCGCAGAACCCGCGCGGCGAGACGGTCTATTGGATCGGCCCGGCGGGCAAGGCCGCCGAAGCCGGCGAAGGAACGGATTTCCACGCCGTGGCCGAAGGCTACGTGTCGGTCACCCCCTTGCAGATGGATCTGACGCACTACGAATTGCTGCCGGAAGTGGAGCGTTGGCTGCGGGAGAGCGGTGCGCCATGAAGACGGCGGCGCGCCTCGATGCGATCTCGGCGCGGGCGCTGGAGCGTCTGCTCGAGAAGCTGCGTCACGACGGCATCCGCGACGAGCGGGTGCTGGAGGCGATGCGCCGCGTGCCGCGGCATCATTTCGTCGAGGAGGGGCTGCAGCTGCGCGCTTATGATGACATCGCCCTGCCCATCGGTTTCCAGCAAACGATTTCTCAGCCCTACGTGGTGGCGCGCATGCTCGAGCTGCTGCTCGCCGGGCGCGAGGCGGGGAGGACGTTGGAAGTGGGCGTGGGGTGCGGGTATCAGACGGCGCTGCTTGCGCAGCTCGCACCGGAAGTCTACGGCATCGAACGCATCCGCGCGCTCTTCGAACTCGCGCGGGAAAACCTTCGTCCGTTTCGCATGGCGCACGTGCGACTGAAACACGGCGACGGTATGCTGGGGCTGCCGGAAGTGGCGCCGTTCGATTCGATCATCGTCGCTGCGGCCGCACCCGTCGTTCCTCCGGCGCTCATCGAACAGCTCGCTGAAGGGGGGCGGCTGGTGATGCCGGTGGGCGATGCGGCGCAGACGCTGCGGGTGGTCGATCGAACCGCTTCCGGCATCGTGATCGCGGAGCACGACCCGGTGCGTTTCGTGCCCTTGCTGGGCGGGGTGGGTTGAATGAATGCCGAAGGAGTCGTGAGATGACCAAAGTGCGGAACCGCCGGCTGGCGTTCCTCTTGGGATGGGCGGTGGTATTGGCCGGCTGTTCGAGTGCGGTGAAGGCGCCGGTGGCCGACCGTTCCACGGCAAGCCCGTCGAGCGCGTCGGTTCCGGCCGCGAAGGCGCCGGAGACTGCCGCCGAGCCGCTCTATCACGTGGTGCAGCCGGGCGAGACCCTGCGCGGCATCGCGCGGCAATACGGCGTGACCACGGAAGAGCTGATCTCCCTCAACCAGCTCTCCGATCCGAACCGCATTTTCGTTGGTCAGCGTCTGAAGATCCGCGAGGGAACCTCGGCAGCGGCGGGCTCGGGGGCGGGGGTGCAGGTGGTGCCGGTGCCGGTCGAAGGCGGGCCCGAAGCGGTGAGCGCGGCGCCGGTGGTCACCTCGCCCAAGGGGGGGCGCACGGGGGCGGAGGCGGCTCCCGCGCCCGTCGCTCCGAAAGCGGAGGAACAAGCGCCGGGCGCTGCCAGCGAGGGCTGGCAGTGGCCGGCCGACGGACCCATTCTCACGCGCTTCAACGGCACGACCGTCAAGGGCATCGACGTCGGCGGCAAAGTGGGCGACCCCGTGCGCGCGGCGCTCGATGGCACGGTCTCCTATACCGGCGAGGGCATCGAAGGCTACGGGCTCATCGTCATCATCCAGCATCCCAACGATTACGTCTCGGTGTATGCCCACAACAGCAAGGTCCTCGTCAAGGAAGGACAGCAGGTCAAGCGCGGCGAGACCATCGCGGCCGTGGGCCAGACCGGCAAGGACGTGAAGCAGCCCAAGTTACATTTTCAGATCCGCAAGGCTGGACAGGCCATCGATCCGCTCAAACTCTTACCCCCACGCTGAGGAGGCGCGATGCCATGGAGGAGGAAGACGTCACCGGAGTCGGGGAGAGCCCTGTCGGCGGGGAGCTGACGTGGTGGGACAACGAGGACGGCGCCGAGGAGGTGCCGCCGGAGATCGCCGCCTTCGACGAAGAGGCGGCCGTCGACGACGAACTCTTCTCCGACGTCACGCAGCGCTATCTCAACGAAATCGGCACCTATCCTTTGCTCTCGGCCGAGGAGGAGCGGCGGCTGGCGCACCTGGCCAAGGAAGGGGACGAGCAGGCGCGCCGCACGATGATCGAGCGCAACCTGCGTCTGGTGGTGAGCATCGCCAAGCACTACCAGCACCGCGGGCTGCCTTTTCTCGATCTCATCGAGGAAGGTAACCTGGGGCTGATCCACGCGCTCGAGAAGTTCGATCCTTCCCGCGGTTTCCGCTTTTCCACCTACGCCACGTGGTGGATCCGGCAGAACATCGAGCGGGCGATCATGAACCAGGGCCGCACGATCCGCCTGCCGATCCACGTGATGAAGCGCATCAACCGGCTCTATCACGCGCGCCGGGCGCAGGCCACGGAACAGGGCGGCGAGACGCCCCAGTCGCTCGCCGAGCGTCTCGGGCGTCCCGTCGAGGAAGTGCACGAACTGCTCGCGCTCCTGGAACCTACGGCTTCGCTCGATGCGCAGATCGACCGTGACACGGCGCGCTCCCTCGTCGAGCTGGTGGCCGACGAATCCAGCCTCAGCCCGGAAGAGCAGATCTACAACGCCGAACTCGAAGCGCTGGTGCAGCGCTGGCTCGACGCCTTGCCGCCGAAACATCGTTTCGTCGTCGTGCATCGCTACGGCTTGCGCGGCATCCTGCCGCAGACGCTGGAAGATCTCTCCGAAGAGATGGGTCTCACGCGCGAGCGGGTGCGCCAGATCCAGCTCGAGTCCCTGCGCCGGCTGCGCCATATGGCGCGCGAATCGGGGCTCGACGGTCAGGCGCTCTTTTCCTGAGGCAGGCGACGGCGCAGGTTCCGTAGGGCACGCCGCATCGCCGCGGCCGCCTCGTCCGCCGTCAGAGTGCCACCGTAGCGGGCTTGGAGATAGGGGCGAAGCAGGGCCTCGATTTCCCCGCTCGCCTGGGGAAAGTGCCGCATCAGCCGTTCACCATAATCCAACGGCCCCTCGGCCGGGTCGCGCGCCAGGCCGCGGCGCGCCATCAGACGGCAGAAACGCCGCCACTGCCGCTCTAGGGGATCGCGCGATGCCGCGGGCCGTTGCAGCCACCAGGCGAGCAGGGCGGCGAGCGCGAGCGCGATCCCCGTGGCGGCGAGCGCCCAGCCGAGGGCGCGATCCGGCCTCCAGCCCAGACTGCGCCACAGGCGATGCTGGCGCTCGGCGTCGAACCCCGCCGCCCATACGTTCCAGGCGTATTCCCAGGCTTCGAGCTGGGCGCGCAGGCGCCAGGCCCAGCGCCATTCGGGGCGCAAGAGCAGCGGCAATCCCTCGCGCTCGAGCAGCACTTCCCCCAGGCTGCGCTCGGCGCGCTCGGGTTGGGCGAACGCGGTCGGATCGACGCGCACCCAGCCGTGAGGCGCGAGCCAAACTTCCACCCATGAGTGCGCGTCCGCCTGGCGGATGATCCAGGTGCCGTTGGCCGGATTGCGCTCGCCGCCGAGGTAGCCGAGCACGACGCGGGCGGGAAGCCCCGCGGCGCGGGCCATCACGGCGAAGGCATCGGCGAAGTGCTCGCAGAAGCCGGCGCGGGTGTCGAAGAGCACGGCATCGGCGCTGTCGCGCGCCACCGCCGGTGGCGTCAGGGTATAGCGCAGCTGGCGCGCGCGGAAGAAGGCGGCGAGGGCTTCCAGCCGGGCTTCGGCCTGGGGGTGTTCCCGGGCGAGGGCTTCGCCCGCTTCGCGGGTGCGGGGATTGACCTGCGGCGGCAGGAACGTCAAGGCGCGGATTGCGGCCGGCGTCAGGTTCTCGGGCAGCGCCTCGCCGAAGCGCGCCTCGCCCGTGAAGAGCGTGCGCTGCAGCAGTGGCTGGCGGGCACGCCAGGATCCGGTCGCAGTGCGCTCCACGTCCACCGCGCCGCTCAACGCGTGGGTACGCTCCAGGGTAAATAGCCAGGGCAGATCGGACGGTTCCTGCAGGCTGCGGTAGCGTACCTGGGCCGGTCCCTGCGTGGCTTCGAGCGCCGGGTTCGGCACGCGCCAGGGGGAAGGCTTCCAGCTGCGGCCGTCGTAGACTTCGAGCACCGGGCCGCGCCAGTAGCGCGCGGCGGGCAGTTCGCCCTCCAGGACTTCGACGACGAAGGCGATTTCGTCGGAGCGGGCAAGTTGGGCGATGCTGCCCGCTTCCAGCGTCTCCGACAAGCCCGTTTTGCCGGCGCGGGCGTCGGCGGGCAGCCCCCACAGCGGCCCAGGGACGCGCGGCACCAGCACGAAGAGAAGCAGCGCGAACGGAATCGCCCAGGCCATGGTGCGGCCGACGTCGCGATCCAGCCGCCCGGAGGGCTGCGTCGGGAAAGATGACAGCGTGAGCCGCGCGCAGGCAAGCAGCACGAGCCCGGCCCCGGCGAAAGCGGCCAGCGCGTGCAGCGGCGTCTGTCCGCGTAAAAAGACGGCCGTGAGAAGAAAGAGGGTGAGCGCGGCGACCAGGCGCTCGTCGCGCTCGCCGCGCGCCTCGAGCCATTTCAGCCACACCAGCAGGGCGACGAGGGCGACGCCCGATTCCTGTCCGAACCAGTAGCCGTACTGCCAGCGTACGCCGAGGGCGCAGGCAAGTCCCATGAGCCACAGACGCCAGCCGGTGAGCGATCCGGCCCCTTGGCGGCGGCGCAGAAACCAGACGGTGGCGAGGACGGCGATGCCAGCCTGGATGCCGAGGGGGAATTCATTGAACTGACTCCCCAGGGCGAGCGCCAAGGCGAGGGCGAGCGGCGCGGCGGCCGTGCCGGCAAGGGGCCCCGCCAGGCGCTTCAGTCCGCGCAGCAGCGGTGCCGGCGCGTTCATGCCGCCTCCGGCGGGAAGAGGGCGAGGCGGCGCAGCACGGCGTGCAGATGGGCTTCGCCCCGATCCGGAGGCAAGACGCCGTCGGGCAATTCGACCCCGAAGGCTAGGTGCTGATGGTGAGCAGCGAGCACCCAGGCGCACAGGCGCGAGAGGCGCGCTTCCACGTCGCCCGCGCCCAGGGTGTCGTTCCAGCGCAGGAGCACGGTGCCGGCGGCTGGCCCTTCACGCCGGGACAACATGCGCGGCCCTCCGCGGGCGACGATCTTCCAGAGCACGCGCCGCAGCGGTTCGCCGGCCCGCCAGGGGCGAAGATCGGCGAAGTCTTCTTCTCCCGGGCGAATCCCCTGGGACAGCGCGCCCGTTTCCTCGGCCAAGGACGCGGCTGCGGGCCAGGGCGGGGCCTGCGGCTCAGGCCGGGGATAGATCCAGGCGCTCGTCGTGGGCCAGAGCAGGGTCCAGGCGCGGAACCAGCCGAAGGGGTGGCGCGTGGCGACGCGCAGGCGCCCGAGGCGCACGAGGCCGCGCCGTTCGGCGTTCTGCTCGAGGAAGACACGCACCGATCCGAGCGAAGGGGTGAGCAGGGCGACGGCCTGCGCTCCCGGCGCCGTGAGCTCCAGCGGGCGGAAACGCGGGGCGCCAGCGCGCAGCATCACCGGCCAGCGCAGGCGCTCGCCGGCGAAGACCGCTTCGGGTTCGCCGACGTCGATTGCCACGCCGCGCAGGTTGGCGGCCGTGGCCGGAATCGCCATGACCGCGACGGCGGCGAGCCAGAAGACGAGGGCGTGGCCCAGGGAGAGCGAGTAGTTGATGGCAAGCAGCCAGAGCACGAAGAGGGTGAGGGCGAAGCCCGCCCCGGCCGCGGTGGGGAGAATGTAGAGAGTACGGTGGGTGACGGTGAACGTCCCCGCGGACGCGGCAGCGCGGCGGCGTTGCCAGCGCTCCAGCCCTTCCCGCCAGGGTGCTGCGCCGCGCGAGATCACGGCACCGGCACCACGGAGAGGATGCGGGCCGCCGTCTCTTTGGCATCCTCGCGCGCCCCGCCGCGGTGCAGCACCAGGCGGTGCGCGGTGGCAGCGACGAATACGGCCTGCACGTCTTCGGGCAGGGCAAACGCCCGGCCGGCGAGGAAGGCGTGGGCGCGCGCCGCGGCGAGCAGGGCGAGTCCGCCGCGCGGGCTCAAGCCCAGCCGCACGCCCGGATGCGTGCGGGTTTCTTGTACGAGCGCAAGCACGTAGTCGAGCAACGCCTCGCGCACCGTCAGGGAACGCACGGCGGCTTGCCAGGCGCGCAGCTCGGCGGCGTCGGCCAGCGGCCGCAGGGCCGCCAGGGCCGTGGCGCCGCCCTCGCCAGCGAGCAGGCGTTTTTCCACCTCGGGCGGCGGATAGCCGATCTCCAGGCGCAGCAGAAAACGGTCGAGTTCGCTTTCTGGCAGGGGATAGGTGCCCACCTGTTCGAGCGGGTTTTGCGTGGCGATCACGCAGAACGGCTCGGGCAGGGGATGCGAGACGCCATCGATGGTGACCTGGCGCTCGGCCATCGCTTCGAGCAGCGCGCTCTGCGTCTTGGGGGAAGCGCGGTTGAGCTCGTCGGCGAGCAGCACCTGGTGGAAGATCGGCCCGGGCGCGAAACGCAGTTCGTGCCGCGCCTCGTCGTAGACCGAAAGACCCAGCAAGTCGGAAGGCAGGAGGTCGTTCGTGCCCTGGACGCGCCCGAAGTCGAGCCCGAAGACCCGGGCGAGGGCCTGCGCCAGGGTCGTCTTGCCGACGCCGGGCAAGTCTTCGATGAGCAGGTGTCCACCAGCGAGCAGCCCGGCGAGCGCCAGGCGCACCGTCGTCCCCTTTCCCAGCAACACGTTTTCCAATGCTTGGCGTATCGCGCCCAGGCGCTCGAATGAAGGGCTCATCGCGGGAGATTGTCAGCAAGGAAGAAAGACCCGATAATAGCCGATACGGACGGGCGCGACGGAGGAGACTGCCCAAAGAGCCCGCCCGCCCAAGGAGGGACTCCCCAACATGACGATGACCGCCCTGATCTCCCATCGCGAGTGCGCCTTGCACGAGATGGGCTCTTATCACCCCGAATGTCCCGAGCGGCTGGCGGCGATCCAGGATCGATTGATCGCCACGGGCCTCGACCAGTATCTCGTCTACTACGATGCCCCCGTGGCCGAGCGCGAGCATCTGCTGCGCGCGCACACCGCCGAGTATCTCGACGCGCTCTTTGCCAGCGCTCCGGAAAAAGGCTTGGTGCACCTCGACCCGGACACGGCCATGAACCCGCACACCCTGCGCGCGGCCCTGCGCGCAGCCGGCGCCGGCGTGCTCGCGGTCGATCTGGTGATGAAGGGCGAGGTGGAGAACGCCTTTTGCCTCGTGCGTCCGCCCGGCCATCACGCCGAACGCGGCAAGGCCATGGGCTTTTGCTTCTTCAACAACGTGGCCGTGGCCGCCCTGCACGCGCTGGAAGCGCACGGGCTCGAACGGGTGGCCATCGTCGATTTCGACGTGCACCACGGCAACGGTACCGAGGACATCTTCCGCGACGATGCGCGGGCGATGATGGTGAGCATCTTCCAGCACCCCTTTTATCCTTACTGCGGCACCGACGATCCGCCCCGGCACATGGTCAATATTCCGGTGCCGTCGGGAACCCGGGGTGATGCCTTCCGTCAAATCGTGTGGGACATCTGGCTCCCCGCCTTGCGCGAGCACCAGCCGCAGATGCTCTTCATCTCGGCCGGCTTCGATTCGCATTACGAGGACGACATGGGCGGGCTTGGCCTGGTCGAGAACGATTACTTCTGGGTGACGCAGCAACTCGTGGATCTGGCGAAGGAATGCGGCCATCGGCGCATCGTCTCCCTGCTCGAGGGCGGCTACAATCTTTCCTCGCTCGCGCGCTCTGCGGTCGCCCACATCAAGGCCCTCGCGGAAAGCTGAAGCTCCGACGTACAATACACATCTTACGCAACTTTTTGCAGGAAGCGCACGCATGAACCGCATCACCGGCTCCCTGGTCGCCATCGTCACCCCCATGCACGAAGACGGCAGTCTCGACTGGGAGCGCTTCAGGGCGCTGATCGACTGGCACATTGCCGAAGGAACCGACGGCATCGTCGTGGTCGGCACCACCGGCGAATCGCCCACCGTCTCGTTCGAGGAACACGTCGAGCTCATCCGCGTGGCCGTGGCGCACGCCGCCGGGCGCATTCCCATCATCGCCGGCACGGGGGCTAATTCCACGCGCGAGGCGATCTACCTCGCCCAGGCGGCCAAAGACGCCGGGGCCACGGCGCACCTCTCGGTCGTGCCCTACTACAACCGCCCGACGCAGGAGGGGCTCTACCGGCATTTCCGCGCCATCGCCGAGGCGGTGGAGTTGCCGATGATCCTCTACAACGTGCCGGGGCGCACCGTGGCCGATCTGAGCAGCGACACGGTCTTGCGCCTGGCGCAGGTCCCCAACGTCGTCGGCATCAAGGAGGCCACCGGCAACCTCGATCGTGCCTGCGATCTCATCGATCGCGTCCCCGAAGGCTTCCTGCTCTATTCGGGTGACGACATGACGGCCATGGCCTTCATGCTGCTCGGCGGTCACGGCACGATTTCGGTCACTGCCAATGTCGCCCCGCGGCTGATGCACGAGATGTGCGCCGCAGCGGTGGCGGGCGACGGCGTGCGGGCGCGCGAGCTCAACCGGCGGCTGGTCGGCCTGCACCGCGATCTTTTTTGCGAGGCCAATCCCATTCCGGTGAAATGGGCGCTTGCGCGCATGGGCCGCATCGCCGATGGCATCCGCCTGCCGCTCACGCCTTTGTCTTCCCTCTACCACGACCGCGTTCGCGCCGCCCTGGCGCGTGCCGGTATCACGCTCCCGCTTTGATCCCCTGGAAACGACTGCATGAAGTATTTCCCATCACGCGAACTGGCCGGCTCGCTTGCGGCGCTGGCGGCCGTCGGCGTGCTCTCCGGCTGTAGCAGCAGCAGCGATCTGCTCCAAGGCAAAAAAATCGATTACCGCAGTGAGCAGAAGGTGGCGCCGCTCGAGGTGCCGCCCGATCTCATCTCTCCGGCCAGGGAAGACCGCTTCGTCGTGCCGACCACCGCCGGCAAGAGTGAGGCGACGTTTTCGGCCTACGTCGCCGAGCGCAACGCGCCCAAGGATGCTTCCCAGCGCGAGGTGCTGGTCGAGCCGCAGGCGGGCATGCGCATCGAGCGCGCCGGCACGCAGCGCTGGCTCGTGGTGCAAGGAACGCCCGACGCGATCTGGCCCAAGCTGCGCGATTTCTGGCTCACCATGGGGTTCTCGCTGGCGGTCGATCGCCCCGACATCGGCGTGCTCGAGACCGATTGGGCGGAGAACCGGGCGAAGATCCCGCAGGATTTCATCCGCAATACGCTCGGCAAGCTCGTCGACAGCCTCTACTCCACGCCCGAGCGCGACAAGTTCCGCATGCGCATCGAACCGGGCAAGCGCGCTGGTGAAATCGAGGTCTACATCTCGCACCGCGGCATGCAGGAGATCTATCCTACCGAGGCCAAAGACCGTACCATCTGGCAGCCGCGTCCGCCCGACCCCGATCTGGAGGCCGAGATGCTGCGCCGCCTCATGGTCTTCCTCGGCGTGAAGGAAGAGCAGGCGCAGCAGATGCTGGTGCAGGCGCAGCCCAACCTGCGCGCGCGGCTCGAGACCGACGGCAACGTCGCCCGTCTCGTGGTCGAGGACAACTTCGACCGGGCGTGGCGGCGTACGGGCTTGGCGCTCGACCGCATCGGCTTTACCGTCGAAGACCGCGATCCGGCCGGCGGCCTCTACGTCGTGCGCTACCTCGATCCGGATGTCGACACCGGCGAGAGCCAGGGGTGGTTCTCGCGCCTCGCGTTCTGGAAGGGCGGCGACAAGCCGCAGCAGAATTCGCAGTACCGCGTGCGGGTGCGGGGGCAAGGGGATACGACGGTGGTGCAGGTGCTCACGCCCGACAGCCAGCCGGATACCTCGAAAACGGCCAAGCAGATCCTCGAGCTGCTCTACGAAGAGCTGAAGTAAGGGCCGATGAACCAGGCGCGCATCGAATCGCTCGATCTCGAGGGCCGCGGCGTGGCGCACGTCGAGGGCAAGGCCGTCTTCATCGAAGGGGCGCTGCCCGGCGAGCTGGTGGAGTTCACCGTGCTGCGGCGCCGTCCGAGCTACGAGCTGGGGCGGCTCGTGCGGGTGATTCGTCCTTCCAGCCAGCGCCTTGCGCCGCGCTGCCCGCACTTCGGCGTGTGCGGCGGCTGCGCCCTGCAGCACTTCGAGCCGGCGGCGCAGGTGGCGGCCAAGCAGCGGGTGCTGGAAGACGCGCTGTGGCACATCGGCCGACTGCGCGCCGAGCGGCTGCTCGCTCCCATCCACGGCCCGTACTGGGGCTACCGCAGCCGCGCGCGCATCGGGGTGCGCCTGGTACCGAAGAAAGGCGGCGTGCTCGTGGGGTTTCGTGAGCGCAAGAGCAGCTACATCGCCGACATGACGCGCTGCGAGATCCTGCCGCCGCAGGTCTCGGCCCTGCTGCCGGCGCTGCGCACGCTCATCGGCGAGCTTTCCTGTCCCGATCGCATTCCCCAGCTGGAAGTGGCGGTGGGCGACGATGGAACCACCGTGCTCGTCTTCCGTCATCTGGTGCCGCTGCTGCCGACCGACCGGGAGGCGCTCGCAGCTTTTGGCGAGCGTCACGGGGTGCAGGTGTGGCTACAGCCTGGGGGGCCGGATTCGATCGTCCCGCTCTTCGTCGGCGAGGGGAGGCCGCTCGCCTACCGGCTGCCGGAATTCGGCCTGACGCTCTTCTTCGCGCCGACCGATTTCACCCAGGTGAACGTGGCCGTGAACCGCTTGCTGGTGCGCCGCGCGATCGATCTGCTGGAGCCGCGCGCCGGGGAGCGCATCGCCGATTTCTTCTGCGGGCTGGGCAACTTCAGCCTGCCGATCGCCCGCCGCGGCGCGCAGGTGTTGGGTATCGAGGGGTCGGAGGCGCTGGTGGCGCGCGCCTTCGAGAATGCGCAAAAAAACGGTCTCGCCGGGCGTTGCCGCTTCGATGCCGCCAACCTCTTCACCGTCACGCCCGACAGCCTCGCCGCGCTCGGGACCTTCGACAAGTGGCTGGTCGATCCGCCGCGCGACGGGGCGATCGAGCTCGTCAAGGCGATCGATCCAGTGCAGGGGCCGCGCCGCATCGTCTATGTCTCGTGCAACCCGGCGACGCTCGCGCGCGACGCGGCGGTGCTGGTGCACGAGAAAGGCTATCGGCTGGAAGCGGCTGGGGTGGCGAACATGTTTCCGCACACGGCGCACGTGGAATCGATCGCGCGCTTCGAGCGGGCCGGCTGAGGGCGGGCGGGTGCAGCAGGAGGCGGCGCGGCGCAAGAACGAGGGGGGATGGCGACATGCTTTCGTCGCCTTCGTCTATTCCTGGCGCGGCTTGCGCGCAGCTTGGTGCCACGAGGTGGCGTTCCGCCAGGAGGTGCTCGTCTTTTTGCTCGCTCTGCCGGCGGCCTGGTTTTTGGGCCGCACCCCGGCCGAGCGGGCGGTGCTGGTGGCCGTGACCTTGGCGGTGCTGGTCGTCGAATTGCTCAATTCGGCGATCGAGGCGGTGTGCGATCTGGTGCATCCCGATGCTCATCCCCTCGTGGGGCGGGCCAAGGATCTGGGTAGCGCCGCGGTCTTGTTGTCGATCTCGTGCGCTGCGCTCGTGTGGGGCGGGGTGCTGTGGATGAGGTTATTCGATTGAGGTGCGCCGAGCGCTTGGTGAGCCGGCGCAGGGGCTGAGCCGTGCCGTCTTGCCGCCTGCCGGAGTGCGGCGGTTCATGGGGGATCTTACCGGTGTCAGGAATATCGTGGTGGGAAGCCGTCGTCTTGGGCATGGTGGAAGGGGCGACCGAATTTTTGCCGATCTCTTCGACGGGACACCTCATCATCGTGCAGGATCTGCTGGGGCATACGGATGAATCGAGCAAGGTGTTCAACGTGGCCATTCAGCTGGGGGCGATCCTGGCCGTGTGCTGGTATTACCGTGAACGGCTCTTGCGGGTGGCCCAGGGGCTGGGGCACGATCCGGCGGCGCGGCGTTTCGTCCTCAATTTGTTCGTCGCCTTTTTGCCCGCCGCGCTGATCGGCCTCGTCGCGCACAAGGCGATTAAGACCTACCTCTTCTCGCCGCTGACGGTGGCGCTTGCTCTGGCGCTGGGGGCGGTGCTCATCTTCGTGGTGGAGCGTTGGCGTCCGGCGCCGCGCATCCAGTCCGTCGACGACATGCGGCTTGCCGATGCCTTGAAAGTGGGATTGGCGCAGAGTCTGGCGCTGATCCCGGGCACTTCGCGCTCCGGGGCGACGATCATCGGCGGGATGGCGTTTGGCCTGTCGCGCCAGGCGGCCACCGAATTTTCGTTCTTCCTGGCGATTCCGACCATGTTCGCGGCGGTGCTCTACGATCTGGCGAAGAATTGGTCGGCCTTGAGCCGTGATGATCTGATGGCGATCGCGCTGGGGTTCGCCGTGGCCTTCGTCTCGGCCTTGGCGGCGGTGCGCTTCCTGCTGGGGTTCGTCGCGCGGCACTCGTTCGTCGGCTTTGCGTGGTATCGCCTGATCTTGGCGCTCGTGGTCTGGAGTTATTTCTCGGCCTGAGCCAGGTCGAGCGCGCGGGTGAGCTCGGCCACCAGGGCGTTGCGCCGCTCGGGTGCTTCGAGCATCCCGCCGCGGATGAGGAAGGTGTCTTCGGCCCGCTCGCCCAAGGTGTCGATACGCGCCATGTCGATGGCGATGCCATGGCGCGCGAGCGTGCGCACGATCTTGTAGAGCAGTCCCGGCTGGTCGACGGCGGTCACGCTCAGCACGTAGTGCTGGCCGCGCTCGTCTGGGTGCAGATGGATCTGCGGCGGAAAAGGGAAGTGGCGCACCAGCCGCGGCAGGCGCCGCGCGCCCAGGTCGGGCTCGGGCGGGGGGCCTTCGTGCATCAGCCGGCGCGGGAGTTCATATTCGAGCAGCGGTAACAGCTCGCGCGCCGGCAGATCGTCCGGGGCGCGCAACACGAAGCTGTCGAGCGCATAGCCGGCGTGCGTGGTGTGGATCTTCGCTTCCCATACGTCGAGCCCGAGCTGGGCCAGGCCGGCGATGAGCCGCAAGAGGAGCTCGGGCGCATCGCGCGTATAGACCATGAGCTGGATGCCGCTGCCGTCGCCGTCGGGCAGCCGCCGGGCGCGCACCACCGGTTCGTCCTGCTGGAAGCGCCCGTAGAGGATGCGGGTGTGCCAGGCGATCTCTTCGGCAGAGTGGCGCAGGAAGTAGGCGGTATCCAGTGTGCGCCAGAAAGGGGCCTCGGCTTCCGGCCGCAGGCCGTGGAAACGCAGCAGGCGGCGGGCGTCCTCGAGCCGGACGGAAAGCGGATCGTGCGCGAGCCCTTGGCGGCGCTGACGCAGATGGCGGCGCGTGGCCTCGAACAGATCCTGCAGCAGGCGCTCTTTCCACGGCGTCCACACTTTCGGGCTGGTGCCGCGGATGTCGGCGTGGGTGAGGAGGTAGAGGGCGATGAGATGCCGCTCGTCGCCCACCAGCGCCGCGAAGCGCGCCACCACTGCGGGGTCGCTGGGGTCTTCTTTCTGCGCCACGCGCGACATTTCCAGGTGATGACGCACCAGCCAGACGACGAGTTCGGCGTCCGGCGCGGCGAGCCGGTGTTCGCGGCAGAACCGTTCGGCTTCTTCCGCGCCGATCACGCAGTGATCGCCGCCGCGTCCCTTGCCGATGTCGTGAAAGAGGGCCGCGAGGTAGAGCAGCCAGGGTTGCCCGAACTCGAACATGAGCGCATTCATCGCTGGGTATTCGTGCGCATGCTCTCCCATGGTGAAGCAGCGCAGGTTGCGCACGACCATCAGGGTGTGGGTGTCTACGGTGTAGGCGTGGTAGAGGTCGTACTGCATCTGGCAGATGATGCGCCGCCAGGGAGGGATATAGCGCGAGAGGATGCCGAACTGGTTCATCCGCCGCAGGCCGTGCACGATGCCGCGGCGTTGCTGCAAGAGCTCGAGGAAGAGCGCCTGGTGGCGCGGTTCGAGGTGATAGGCCTCGTCGATGAGCTCGCGCTGCGCCCACAGCAGCCGCAGGGTGCGGGCGGTGAGATCGGTGAGCTCGCTGCGCTGTGCCAGCAGCAGGAAGGCTTCGAGCAGCGCCTCGGGGTGGCGCACGAAAGTGTCCTCGCTTACCACGTCGAGCCGGTCGCCGCGCTGCTGGAAGCGCTCGTTGATGGGAAAGGGCAGGCGCTGGCGTTCGGGGAAGAGCGCTTCGGCGAACGTGGCCATGAGGATGGCGTTGACCTGCAGCACCTGTTTGGCGGTGAGGTAGTAGCGGCGCATGAAGACTTCGGCGGGACGGCGGCCCTCGCGGCCAGCGATGCCGAGGCGCTGGGCGAGCTGCTCTTGATGGTCGAAGAGCAGCCGGTCTTCGGCGCGGCGCGCGAGCAGGTGCAGGTGGATGCGCACGCGGGCAAGGAAGCTCTGGCAGCGCGAGAGCGCCTGCGCTTCGGTGGGAGTGAGCAGCCCTTTGGCGGCGAGTGCCGCCCAGCCGCCGCGATAGCCGAGCGCCCGGGCGATCCACACGAGCAGCTGCAGGTCGCGCAGCCCGCCGGGGTGTTCCTTGCAGTTGGGCTCGAGCGCGAAGGGCGAGCCGAGCATGCGGGCGTGGCGCTGCTCTTGTTCCTGGCGCTTGGCCTCATAGAAGGCGCGCGGGTCGAGCCAGGTGCGATAGCGTTCGCGGAATGTACGATACAGCGCCTTGGAACCGGCCAACAGCCGCGATTCGAGCAGCGTGGTGGCCACCGTGATGTCCTCGTTGGCGAGCGCGAGCGATTGTTCGAGGGTGCGCACGCTCGCTCCCACTTGCAGCCCTACGTCCCACAGCGCGGCGACCAGGGCGCGTACCCGGGCTTCGTCTTCGGCATCCGCTGCCTGGGCAAGCAGGATCAGGACGTCGATGTCGGAGTGGGGATAGAGCTCGCCGCGGCCGTAGCCGCCCACGGCCAGGAGCGCCGCGCCGTGCGGCAGCGGATGGATTTCCAGCAGGCGGCGCAGGGTTTCGTCGACCAGGCGGGCGTGGCGCGCCAGGTAGTGTGCCGGGGAGAACGGACCTGCGAGAAAGGCGCGCGCGAGCGCTTCGCGCCCGGCGGCGAGTTCGTCCTTGAGCGGAGCGAGGTGCTCAGCCGACGAAGCCATGGCCGAAACGCTCGCGCACGATCTCGGGCGGCGACGGGCAGCCGGGCGAGACGGTGAGTACTTCCACGCCGGTGTCGGTGACCAGCACCGCGTGTTCCCATTGTGCCGAGAGGCTGCGATCCTTGGTGATGACGGTCCAACCGTCGGGCAGCACCGAAGTAGCCGCGCGCCCGGCGTTGATCATCGGCTCGATGGTGAAGATCATGCCGGGCTTGAGTTCGATGCCGGTGCCGGCTTTGCCGTAGTGCAGCACCTGCGGGTCTTCGTGGAACTTGCGCCCCACGCCGTGGCCGCAGTATTCGCGCACCACGGAGAAGCCGTGGCGTTCGGCATGGCGCTGGATGGCGGCGCCGATGTCGCCCAGGCGCGCCCCGGGCCGTACCTGGGCGATGCCCAGCCACATGCATTCGAACGTCACTTCCACCAGGCGCTTGGCGAGGATGCTGGCTTCGCCGCCGACGAGGAACATGCGGCTGGTGTCGCCATGCCAGCCGTCGTTGATGACGGTGATGTCGATGTTGAGGATGTCGCCTTTCTTCAGTTTCTTCGGCGCGGGGATGCCGTGGCAGACGACGTGATTGACCGAGGTGCAGATCGACTTGGGGTAGGGCCGGCTGCCGCCGCCGGTGTAGTTGAGCGGCGCAGGGATGGTGCCCTGGACGTTGACCATGTAGTCGTGACAGAGCCGGTCGAGCTCTTCGGTGGTCACGCCCGGCTGCACGTAGGGGGCGATGTAGTCGAGCACTTCGGCGGCCAGGCGCGAAGCGACGCGCATTTTTTCCAGGTCTTCGGGATCGGTGTAGATGGCCATCGTTCGCTTCCGGTCAGACGCCCTGTTTGAGCGAGGCTTCGATGAAGCCGTCGAGATCGCCGTCGAGCACGGCCTGGGTGTTGCCTACCTCGTATCCGGTGCGCAGGTCTTTGATGCGCGACTGGTCGAGCACGTAGGAGCGGATCTGGTGCCCCCAGCCGATGTCGCTCTTGCTTTCCTCGAGCTTTTGCTGCTCCTCGCGGCGCTTGCGCAGCTCGTGTTCGTAGAGCCGGGCGCGCAGCATGGACATGGCCTCGGCTTTGTTCTTGTGCTGCGAGCGGTCGTTCTGGCATTGCACGACGATGCCGGTGGGCAGGTGGGTGATGCGCACGGCCGAATCGGTGCGGTTGACGTGCTGCCCGCCGGCGCCCGAGGCGCGGTAGGTGTCGATGCGCAGCTCCGCCGGGTTGATCTCAATTTCGATGGAGTCGTCGACTTCAGGGTAGACGAAGACCGAGGCGAAACTGGTATGACGCCGGGCGTTGGAGTCGAAGGGACTCTTGCGCACCAGGCGGTGGATGCCGGTCTCGGTGCGCAGGTGGCCGTAGGCGTAGGGGCCGGAGACCTTGATGGTCGCGCCCTTGATGCCGGCCACTTCCCCTTCGGATTCTTCGAGCAGCTCGGTCTGGAAGCCCTTGCGCTCGCAGTAGCGCAGGTACATGCGCTCGAGCATCGCCGCCCAGTCCTGCGCCTCGGTGCCGCCGGCGCCGGCCTGGATCTCGATGAAGCAGTTGCCCGGATCCATGGGGTCGGAGAACATCCGGCGCAGCTCGAGTTCGTGCAGCTTGGCTTCGACCGCTTCGACTTCGGGAATGAGCTGCTCGAGCGAGGCGTCGTCGCCCTCTTCCTTGGCGAGTTCGAAGAGCTCGGCAAGCGCCTGGGCCGAGTCGGCCACTTCTTCGAGCGTCAGGACGACGTCTTCGAGCGCGCGCTTTTCCTTGCCGAGTTTCTGCGCCTGCTCGGGGTCGTTCCACACCGCGGGATCTTCGAGGGCGCGGTTGACCTCTTCGAGCCGGCTTTTCTTCTCGGCGTAGTCAAAGATACCTCCGTAAGTCGGCGCCGCGCTCGGCCAGGCCGTGGATGCGGGCTTCGAGTTCGTTGATCGTTTGGGCGTCCATCGTTGCTCCTAAAAATGGTTGAAGATTTTGCTCGGAAATTATACGCTGCCGACTTCGACCCCGGCCGGTCGGGCGAGTTCGATCTGCAAGCGCAGGCGCTCGACGCCGTTCCAGGCGTCGCGAACCGGTCGGTAGGCGAGCTCGACCTGGGAGGGCAGCGGCTCGGCATGGCCGAAGAAGATCGCCTCGCACGGCTGGCGGTCTCGGCGCAGCTTGAGCTGCAGGTGCGTCTCTTTGAGGAGGCGCTGCTCGAGCACGGTGAAGGCATCGAGAAAGAGCGGGGCGGGAAAGCCTTGTCCCCAGACTTCGCTCTCGAGCCGTCCGACGGTGGCGAGCGTGAGCGCTTCGAGGGGGAGCGAGCCGTCGGTGGGCAGCTCCGCCACGCCCAGCGCTTCGGTGCCGATCGTCTGCGCCGCCTCTTCGAACGCCTCTTCGAAGCGGGCGAGGTCGGCGGCGCGCAGCGTCACCCCGGCGGCCATGGCGTGCCCGCCGAAGCGCAGCAAGAGCCCAGGGTGCTTCTTGCTGATCCAGTCGAGGGCGTCGCGCAGGTGCAGTCCGGGGACGGAGCGGCCGGAGCCTTTGAGCAGGTCTTCCTCGCCGGGGGCGAAGGCGAATACGGGGCGATGGTGGCGCTCTTTGAGGCGCCCGGCGACGATGCCGATCACGCCCTGGTGCCAGCCGGGGTGAAAGAGGGTGAGCGTGGCGCGCCCTTCGAGCGTGAGGGCATCGAGTGCGAGCTCGGCCTGCGCACGCATCTGCGCCTCGATCCCGCGCCGTTCGCGGTTGATGTCCTCGAGCCGCTGCGCGAGTTCCTGCGCCCGGGCGGGGTCGTCTTCGAGCAGGCAGGCGATGCCCAGGCTCATGTCTTCGAGCCGCCCGGCGGCGTTGAGCCGGGGGCCAAGGAAGAATCCCAGGTCCTGGGCGGTGGCGCGGGCGGGGTCGCGCCGGGCTACCTGGAAGAGGGCGCGTATGCCTGGCTGCATTCGGCCGGCGCGGATGCGCGCCAGGCCCTGGGCCACCAGGATGCGGTTGTTGTGATCGAGCCGCACGACGTCGGCCACCGTCCCTAGGGCGACGAGATCGAGCAGGTGCGCGAGATTGGGCTCGGGGCGGACCGTGAACGCGCCGCGGCGGCGCAGCTCGGCGCGCAGCGCCAGCATCACGTAGAAGACGACGCCTACGCCGGCGATCGCCTTGCTGGGAAAGTCGCAGCCGGGCTGGTTGGGGTTGACGATGGCGTCGGCTTCGGGGAGGACGTCGCCGGGAAGATGGTGGTCGGTGATGACGAGGCTCATGCCGAGTGCGCGGGCGGCGGCGGCTCCCTCGACGCTGGCGATGCCGTTGTCGACGGTGACGAGCACGTCCGGGGCGAAGCGTTCGGCCGCGAGCGCCACGATCTCGGGCGAGAGCCCATAGCCGTAGGTGAAGCGGTTGGGCACGAGAAAATCGACGTGCGCTCCCATGGCGCGCAGGGCGCGCACCGCCACGGCGGTGGCGGTGGCGCCGTCGCAGTCGTAGTCGCCTACGACCACGATGCGCGCCTGCGCTTCGATCGCCTCGGCCAAGAGCTCCGCCGCTTCACGCGCGCCTTTCATCGCTTCGGGGGGCAAGAGGCGCGCGAGCGCCGTGTCGGTCTCGGCGGGGTGCTCGATGCCGCGGGCGGCGTAGAGGCGCGCGAGCAAGGGATCGATGCCGGCTGCGAGCAGCCGCTCCAGGGCGCGGCGCGGCGTGGGGCGGACGATGGGGCTGGGGGTCATCGGGCGGTTTTCTCCAACAGCCGCGCGAGCGTGCGCGGGCGGCGAACGAGGCGGCGCAGGGGGGCGAGATGGCGACGCCATGGGGTGAGCTCCAGGCGCAGGCTCGCCTTGTCGCCCGGCAGCCAGAGCGAGAGGCGCGGCAGGCAGGCCTCGAAGCGGGAGAGCCAGTCGCGCTCGAGCGCAGCGATGGCTGCCCGCCAGCCAGGGAGGTCGAGCCGGCGGCAGGGGGTTTCGGCGGCATCGAGCAGCGCCACGTCGAATTCCTGGCCCGGATCGCGCTCGGCGAGCACGAGGTCGTGGCCGGCGGCGCGCGCCCAACCGCGCGCGAGCGCATCGAGCGTGCGCGCTCCGAGCACGCGCCTGGGAGGGACAGCGTTTGCCGTCGGCCGTTCGTTACCCCACAACCACAGCGAATCGACGGTAGGCCATCCCCGGCGGCGGCGTTCGGCGTTGACGGGGTGGGCGTGCAGCCAAACTTGGATCTCGTTCATCAGCCGCCGCCAGCGCCGGGCCTCTTCCCCTTGCGGCAGGAGGGCGTCGAGCGAGCGGCCGGAGGCTTCGTCGAGGGGGGCGAAGCGCACGCCCTCGGCCGGAGCGGCGAGCCGCAAGTAGCCGCGCTGCGGCGTGACGAGTTCGAAACCGAGGATCGCGTCCGGGGCAAGCTGCGTGAGCCAGGCGGAGAGGGCCGGGGCGAGGGCGGCGGCTTCCTCGGGGCTCAGCCCGGCTTCACCCGGTTCGGTGACGACGATGCGATCGCGCGCGAGCGTCAGCGTCACGGGGTCGGCGCACAAGAGGAAACCGGCGGGAGGCGGCGCTTCCTGCTCTTCGCCGCGGCGGCGCAGTTCGGCGAGCGGCGCCGGCGCCGGCCCCAGCACGGCGGCGAGCGTTTCGCGGTATGATCGCGGCGGTTCGACACGGCAGGCGCCTGCGGCGAGCCAGCGCTCGAGCGTGGGATGCACAAGGCCGTCGAGCAGACCCTGCGCGCCGGCGTTGGGCCAGAGCAGGCCGGGGAGGACGACGGTCGGACTCATGGGGCGATTGTACCGTCGACGGCGCAGGCCACGAAAAACGGAAAAGGGACGATGTACGAAGGGTTCATCGGCTGGCGCTACACGCGCCGGCAACGCGGCACGCGCGGGCGCAATGCGTTCGTGTCGTTCATCTCGCTGGTGTCCATGCTGGGCCTGATGCTGGGGGTGGCCGCGCTCATCGTGGTGCTGTCGGTGATGAACGGTTTTCAGGACGAGCTGCGCCATCGCATCCTGGGAGTGGCCTCGCACATCGAGGTGACGTCCCAGAGGGGGATGCTCGAAGAATGGCCGGCGGTGCTCGACCGGGTGCGCCGCCATCCGGAGGTGCTCGGCGCCGCACCTTTCATCCAGGAACAGGCGATGCTGAGCGGCAACGGCCGCGTGCAGGGCGTGGGGGTGCGCGGCATCGAGCCAGCGCTCGAGCGCGGCGTCGCGCAGTTCGCCGACTATCTGCGCGCCGGCAGCCTGGATGCCTTGCAGCCGCATTCCTATGGGATCGTTTTGGGCACGGATCTGGCACGTCGCCTGGCCGTGGGGCTGGGGGACGAAGTGACGCTGATCGCGCCCACGGCCACGGCGACGCTTGCTGGCGTCATGCCGCGGGTGCGCGCTTTTCGTGTGGTCGGGCTCTTCGAATCGGGGATGTATGAATACGATTCGGGGCTGGTACTGGTGTCTCTGCGCGATGCCCAGGCGCTCTATCGCTACGGCGAGGCGGTCTCGGGAGTGCGCCTGAAGGTGCGCGACCTCTTCGCCGCGCCGGCCGTAGTGCGCCAACTCGCGCCGACGCTGCCCGCCGGCCTGTGGCTGCGCGACTGGACGCAGACGCACGCCAATTTCTTCCGCGCGGTGCAGCTGGAGAAGACGATGATGACGCTCATCCTCTTCCTCATCGTGGCGGTGGCGGCGTTCAACATCGTCTCGACGCTGGTGATGGCGGTGCAGGACAAGACCGCCGACATCGCCATCCTGCGCACCCTGGGCGCGAGCCCGGCGTCCATCATGGGGATTTTCGTCGTGCAGGGCACCACCATCGGCGTGCTGGGGCTGGCGGCGGGGCTCGCGCTGGGGCTGGCGATCGCCCATCACCTCGACGTGGTGGTGCCGGCGCTCGAGCATCTCACCGGGGCGACGCTGTGGAACAAAGAGATCTACTTTCTGAGCGAGCTGCCCTCGAAAGTGCTCGCCGCCGACGTGCTGCGCGTGCTGGGGGGCTCTTTCGTGCTCACGCTGCTCGCCACCCTCTATCCCAGCTGGCGCGCTTCGCGCCTGCAACCGGCCGAGGCGCTGCGCCATGAGTGAGACGTCGATGGACCCGGTGCTGGAGGCGCAGGGGCTAGGCAAAGTGTACCTCGACGCGGGCGCGCCGCTCACCATCCTCGAGGGGGTGGAGCTGGCGATCCGTGCCGGCGAGCGCGTGGCCATCGTCGGCGCGTCGGGTTCGGGCAAGAGCACCTTGCTGCACCTGCTCGGCGGGCTCGATCGGCCCAGCAGCGGCGAAGTGCGCTGGTCGGGGCAGGCGGTGTTCGCGCTCGACGAGGCGGCCCGCGGGCGGCTGCGCAACGCCATGCTCGGCTTCGTCTATCAATTCCACCACCTGCTGCCGGAATTCACTGCGCTCGAGAACGTGGCGCTGCCGTGGATGATCCGGCGCCGGCCCAAGGCCGAGGCCCTGGAACGGGCGCGGGCGCTGCTGTGTGAAGTCGGGCTGGAAGCGCGGCTGGCGCACTTCCCGGCCCAGCTCTCGGGCGGGGAGCGCCAGCGCGTGGCGATCGCCCGGGCATTGGTGACCGAGCCGCCCTGCCTGCTCGCCGACGAGCCCACCGGCAACCTCGACCGGACCAATGCCGAGCGCGTCTTCGAATTGCTTCTTTCGCTCACCCGCACGCGCGGCATGGCGCTGGTGGTCGTCACCCACGACGAGCGGCTTGCCGCCCGGCTCGACCGCCGGCTCGCGCTGGAGGGGGGGCGGTTGACGCAGGCATGATGCAGGGGGCGCCGCGAACAACCGTCGCGAGCGGCTGCAGGGCAAGGCGCCCGGAGCGCAGCAGGCGAGACATATCGTGAAGATAGGCGAGCCTGCGAGCACCGCGCAACGCCGCCATGCGGCCGCGCAGTAGATTGTTCGAGGTGCCCAGGGGGGTCGGCTCATCCCCCTTCTTTTCCGCGTGTGAAGCAAGCCGCCGTCGCGCGACGTCGGCTGCGACGTCGGCGCCACTGCTGGATGAGGTGCCAGCGCCACCAGGCGCGCACGAGGAAATAGCCTGCGATGGCGAGCGTGCTCGCCAGCACGAAGAGGCCGAAAAAGAGGGGCGTTCCCAGGGACGCTACCCAGGCGAACGCCTGATCCATCCATTCTCCCAGGCTTTGCTCGCCCCATTCGGGTGCGGGCTGGAAGCCGCCGTCTTCCCGTCCGAGCAGGAAACTGCCGATCTGGAAGGCGGCGAAATAGATCACCGGGATGGTGAGGGGGTTCGTATAGAGAGTGGTGAACACAGCGACCGGCAGATTGGCGCGAAAGAGGACGCACAGAAGCGCGGCGGTGAGCATCTGGAACGGCCCGGGGATGAGGCCGCACCACAGACCGACGGCCACCCCCGCTGACACCGAGCGGCGGTTGATGTGCCACAGCCGCGGGTGGAGCAGGGTGTTGCGAAACGGGCGCAGCCAGCGGTTGTCGCGTATGACTTCATGATTCGGCAGAATGCGTTTGAACCAGCGCCGCATGGAAACCTCAGGGTGAAGAGTGATCGAGAAGAAAATCGCGCACGATGGCGATCTGCTGCGGGTCCATCAGCGCCGGGGCGTGCCCGACGCCGGGGATCTCCACCAACTTGGCGCGCGGGCCGCGGCGGGTCATTTCCTCGGCGCTCTCGTGCGTGAGCAGATCCGATTCGGCGCCGCGCAGCACCAGGGTGGAACAGCGGATGGCGTCCCAGAGTGTCCACAGGTCGACGTCGAGCGCCGGCTGCGTCTGGAAAGGGACGGCGATGCCGGGGTCGTAGCGCAGTACCCAGCGCCCGTCTACGTCTTGGCGCACCGAGTGCAGGGTGAGGTGCCGCCACTGCGCATCGGTGAGCGGCCCGAAGGGGGCGTGGATGCGCCGCAGGTAGGCTTCGGCCGCTTCCAGGGTGGCGAAGTGCGGTGTTTCGCCCACGTAGCGCCCGATGCGCTCGAGCGAGGCGGCCGAGAGCACGGGGCCGACGTCGTTGAGCACCAGCTTTTCGATCGGGCTCATGGGCTGCGCAGCGAGCGTCATGCCGATCAGACCGCCCATGGAAGTGCCGAGCCAGTGCAGGGTCTTGGGGCGGATCTTGCCGAGCAGGGTGAAGAGGTCCGAGACGTAGAGCGGGATCGTGTAGTCAGTCTTGACCGTGAGCCAATCGGAGAGCCCGCGCCCGACCACGTCGGGGCAGATCACGCGGTAGTGCGGTGCGAGCGCCCGGGCGAGTTCGTCGAAGTCACGCCCGGTGCGCGTGAGACCGTGCACGCACAGCAGCACCTTGGGGTTGGTCGGATCGCCCCACTCGTAGTAGACCATGCGATGCATGCCGTGCGGACCGACGCACATGATGTGGTCGGTGCGCATCTCGGCGGAGGCGTCGCGAGGGGGCGAGGATTCGCCGGCGGGGGCGCGGGGGGCACGGCGTGTGCCGGCAAGCCAGCGCTTGGCACGTTCGATCCACTTGGCAAGGCTCATGGGGAGAGCTCCTCTTCGTCGCAGGAAGGTTCTTGCCACACAGAATACCAGTAGCGCCGCGTTTCTGTCCGGTGGCTGCGCACGCTCAAGCCCTCGGCCGCGAAGAAGGCCGTGACCGCGCCGTCGCGGTCGCTGCGCCACGCTTGCGCCCCGGCGCGCCGCCAGGCCGAGGCAACGCCGCAGTCCGGATGATGAAAACGGTTGCGGTAGCCGACGGCGTAGACCACGTGGCGCGCGCCGGTGGCGGCGATCCACTCGGGCGCTGAGCTCGTCTTGCTGCCGTGGTGCCCGGCGACGACGAGCTCGGCGCGAACGTCCCGCGCCGGCAGGCTGTCGAGCAGGTGGCGTTCGCCGCGCCGCCCCAGGTCGCCCGGCACGATCGCCGCCCCGGAGGCCGTCTCCACGCGCAGCACGCAGGAAGCGTCGTTGTCCCCTCGCCCTTTCCATGGGTCGGTGAGGTCGGGATGCAGCACGGAGAAACGCACGCCGTCCCATTCCCAGCGATCGTCGCGGCTGCAGGGCAGCGCCAGCGGATGCATCGCCGCGAGCCGCTCGTCGTCCAGGCCGCCAGCGCGCACGGAGGCCGCGGGCAGGGCCCGTGCGAGCGCAGGCCAGCCGCCGACGTGGTCGTTGTCCGGATGCGAGAGGATGACGCGGTCGAGCTGGCGCACGCCCTGGGCGCGCAGGTAGGGGATGAGCACGCGGCTGCCGGCGTCGAACCCGCCCTGCCGGGGGCCGGTGTCGAAGACGAGGTCATGCGCGGCGGTCTGCACGTGTACTGCCAGTCCCTGTCCGACGTCGAGCACCGTGAGGCGCGCTTCGCCCGGCCCCGGCCGCGGCGGCTGCCAGAAAAGGATCGAGGCGATGCCGACGAGGCCGATCGATCGCGCCGGCGTGCCGCGCGGCAGCAGCATCCAGGCGATGGCGGCCGTGGCAGCGAGCACCAGCGGCCAGGGCGGCGACGGCAGGGCGAACGTCGCGCCGGGTAGCGCCGCGCAAAAGCGCAGCACCGCTTCGAGCAAGGCCACGCTCGCATCGAACGCCGCCACGAGGAAGCCGGCGGGAAAGGCGAGCACGAGCAGCGCAAGCGGCGTGACTACCCAGCTCACCCAGGGAATGGCCACTAGGTTGGCGAGCGTGCCGAGCGCGGCGACGCTGCCGAACCAACCGAGCACCACCGGCGCGAGCAGCAGCGTCAGGCGCCATTGCACCGTGACGAGTTCCCGCCCGAAGGACGGCAGCGACCGGTACCACGGCCGGGTTTGTTGCGCCGCGGCTGCTTCGGCTGTGGCCGCATCTTGCGGCGCAGGCGAACCATAAACGATGAGCGCGCCCATGGCGAGGAAGGAAAGCCAGAAACCGGGCGCGCCCACCGCCCAGGGGTCGAAGACGAGCACCGCCCACAGGCTCAACATCAGCACCGTCCAGCCGGAGACGAAACGGCCGCTGAAGAGCGCCCCGGCCGCTGCCAGCAGCATCACCACGGCGCGTTGCGTCGGCACTTCCATGCCCGCGAGGAGCGCATAGGCGAGCGCCGCGAGCACGCCGGCGACCAGCCCCGCCTGCCGCGCCGGCACGCGCAGCAGACGATCCGGATCGCGGCGCCACAGGGCCGCCGTGATTCCCCCCGCGAGCACCGCCACCAGCGTCACGTGCAAGCCGGAGATACTCACCAGGTGCGCCGTGCCGGTGGCAGCGATCGTCTGCCAGGCCTCTTCGTCGAACCCCCGCGTCTCGCCGATCGCCAGCGCCGCGAGCCATTCGCCCTGGCGCGAACCCGTGCGTTCGAGCCGTTGCCGCGCCGCCTCGCGCCAGCGCTCCAGCGCTACCCGGGGCGTCCAGACGGTGCCGGCAAGGGCGTGCGGCGGCGCGCTCACCCGACCGGTGGCACCGATGCCGCGGGAAAACCAGAAGAACTCACGATCGAAGACGCCCGGATCGGCCAGACCCTGCGGCGGGCGCAGCTTCACCTGCAAGCGCCAGCGTGTTCCGGGCTGCCAGAAGGCGTCGGGAAAATCCGCCTCCTCCCGCCCCTTTCGCGCCGTTGGCGCCAGCAGCCACAGGCGGGAAGGAACGCCTTCGGGCGCGCGCTCGACGGCGAGCTCGAAACGACGGCCGGATTCGTCCGCCCTCCCCATAGCGCGCACGTAGCCCTCGACCACGAGCTCATGCCCGGCGAGCGCTTCCGGCAGGCGATCGGCCAGGTGCGCAGCGCTGCGCCAGCCGCTCGAAGAGAAAGCGAGCAGCGCGGCGGCAAGAAAGACGAGCCCATGCCCCCACAGACCCAGCGCCTCGGGCACCTTGCGCCAGCGCCGCCAGCCCAGAGCGAGGGCGATCGCCCCCGCGAGGGCCGAAGCCGCCAGCACTCCCCGACCCGGCAGCGCTGGCAGCAGGTGCAGCGCGACGCAGCCGAGCAGCCAGCCGGGCGCGAGCGTGGCGATCACGGCCGGGCATCCCGCCGCTCAATGCAGGTAGCGCGGACCCGACGGCGTATGGTTGGGATTGCTGTCGCCCCCGTCTTCCTCTTGGGCGGGAAGCTCGGCGTGCACCAGTTCCCCCTCGGCGTTGGGGAAGAGCGGAGCGCCGCAGTCGTCGCAGAATTCGAGCGGCAGGGTACGGCGCAGCGTCACGACGTCGTGGATGCCCACCGCCTTGAGGGTTTCATGGATCTGCCGCTGCGCCTCGGCCTCCGTCTCGTCGGCGCCGAGCAAGGGCCAGGGCACGCCGTGCACCACCTGGCCGCCGTGCTTGAGGGCGAGCCCGATGCGGTATTCGAATTCGCCCTGGCTCTCGCAGGGCGCGACCACCGCGCGCAGGTGGCTCGCGGCGATGTCGGCCTCGGCGGCGAGAAAGGCGACGGCGGCATGGATCGCAAAGGGGCGGGCGTCGCGATTGGCCTTGCGCGAGGCGGTGAAGTAGGCATCGGGCAATTCCGTCTCGGTGCCGCAGCCGGGCATGATCTGCGCGAGCACCGGCCCGGCCTGCTTGCGCCATTGGGCGAAGGCGAATTCGCGATCGCCCTCCGCTTCCTGCCAGGTGAAGATGGGCCCATCCTTGGGCGCGGCGGCGGCCGCCAGCACGTAGCGGATGTCGGAGAGGAAGACGGCGGATTCGGGAAGCGCATCGCGATCGACGGCATGATCGCGCCCGGCGAGCGCGTCTTTGCCGGCCGCCTGCAGCCACTGCCGCGTGGCGACGAACCCCTGGGGCAGCTGGTCGGGGCTGAAGAGATAGTCGAAAAGGGCGAATTTCACCCCGGCGGCGAAGATGTGCGCGCCCAGATGCACGCGCAGGTTCTCACGCACCGCCTGGGGAATCGGGCGGGCCGGGATCTGGAAGCGCGACCAGGCGAGCACGGGGGCGGCCACGAGCACCAGGTCATGGTTCTTGTCGAAATCGGTCAGCGTCTCGGCCTCCGAGTCGAGCACGTCGCTCAACTCCTCGTAGGCCTGCAGCTCGCTCTGGTAGAGATGATCGAGCGCGCGCTCGATCGCGGCTTCGTCTCCGGCCTCGAGCAGGGTGCGGACCGCCTCGCCGAGCAGACGTTCCCAGTAGCGATCCTCGATGCGGCTGCCCGACTGGGCCAGCCCCTTGGCGAGCCAGCACAGACGCTCGGCATCGCGCGGCAGGCCGCTCGGGCGGGGAATGCGGGTTTTCTTCTTCATGGTGTCGCTCCAAAAAACCCGTCTCACAGATCGGCGTATTTTTGCATCTTTTGCAGATGCTGCATGATCACGGCAGCGATCTCCTCGATCGATTTGGTCGTCGAGTCGATCCAGGGGATCCCTTCGCGGCGCATCAGGGCCAGCGCCTCTTCCACCTCCTTGCGGCAGTTCTCCAGTGAAGCATAGGCGCTGCTGGGGCGGCGCTCCTCGCGGATTTGGGCCAGGCGCTCGGGGGAGATGGTCAGCCCGAAGAGCTTGGCGCGGTGCGGCTTGAGCGGCGCGGGCAGCGCCTTGCGCTCGAAATCCTCGGGAATCAGCGGGTAGTTGGCCGCCTTCACCGCATACTGCATGGCCAGGTACAGGCTCGTGGGCGTTTTTCCCGAGCGGGACACGCCGATGAGAATGATGTCAGCGTCGTCGAGCGTGCCATCCTGCACGATCCCGTCGTCGTGCGAGAGCGCGAAGTTGATCGCTTCGATGCGCCGCTGGTAGCTGCGGTTGTCGAGGATGCCGTGGAATCGCCCCACCGCGTGCGTGCTCGGCATGCCCAGCTCGCGCTCGAGCGGCCCGAGAAAAGTGCCGAAGAGATCGACGATGTGGGCTTCGGCCCGATGCAGCACCGCCACCACGGCGGGCTGCACCAGGGTGCTGAAAACGATGGGACGCAGCCCCGTGCGCCGCTTCACCCGTTCGATGCGCTCCACGAGGTCGCTCGCTTTTTCCGGCGCATCGACGAAGGGCGCGCGCACCTCGTCGTAGTCGAAGTCGGGGAATTGCGCGAGCAGACTGTGACCGAGCGTTTCGGCGGTGATGCCCGTGCCGTCGGAGACGTAGAATACGGTGCGTTTTGGGGTATCCGGCATGGCGGGGGAGCTGGCGCTCGTGGCGCGTTGCGCTTACCAAAATGAGGGAAAACCCTTAGAATACCATTTTTCCGTGCCTCACGAACTCAGGAAAGGCTGCGATGACCCGATATGTGATCCCGTTCAACGAGCTGCGCATGACCGACGTCGGCATCGTCGGCGGCAAGAACGCCTCGCTCGGCGAGATGATCAGCCAACTGCCCGCGGACGTGCGCGTGCCGGGCGGTTTTGCCACCACCGCCGAAGCCTACCGCCTCTTCCTGGCGCAAAATGGTCTCGCACAGCGCATCCATGACGCGCTCGAAACGCTCGACGTCGATGACGTCAGCGCGCTCGCCCAGACCGGCGCCGAGATCCGCCGCTGGATCATGGAGACGCCTTTCCCGCCCGAGTTCGAGGCCCAGATCCGCCAAGCCTACGCCGAACTCGTCACCCGCGAAGGCGAAGGGGCGAGTTTCGCCGTGCGCTCCTCGGCCACGGCCGAAGACCTGCCCGATGCCTCCTTCGCCGGCCAGCAGGAAACCCTGCTCAACGTCTCCGGCATCGAGAACATCCTCCACGCCATCAAGGAAGTCTTCGCCTCGCTCTACAACGACCGGGCGATCGCCTATCGCGTGCACAAGGGCTTCCGTCACGCCGAGGTGGCCTTGTCGGCCGGCGTGCAGCGCATGGTGCGCTCCGACGCGGGCGCTTCCGGCGTGATGTTCACCATCGACACCGAATCCGGATTCCGCGACGTCGTCTTCATCACCGCCTCCTACGGCCTGGGCGAGATGGTGGTGCAAGGCGCCGTCAACCCCGACGAATTCTACGTCCACAAGCCCACCCTGATGCAGGGCAAGCCTTCCATCATCCGCCGCAACCTCGGCTCCAAGCTCATCAAGATGGTCTTCGGCGAGCCCGGCGAGGGAGTGCGCGTGAAGGTGGTCGACGTGCCCGAAGCCGAGCGCAACCGCTTCTGCCTCGAAGACGCCGACATCCTCGAGCTCGCCCGCTACGCCGTCATCATCGAGCGCCACTACGGCCGCCCGATGGACATCGAATGGGGCAAGGACGGCATCGACGGCAAGATCTACATCCTGCAGGCGCGTCCCGAGACGGTGAAGTCGCACGACAGCGGCCGCGTGATGGAGAAATACCGCCTCAAGCAGCACGGCAAGGCGCTGGTGCATGGGCGCGCCATCGGGCAGAAAGTCGGCGTGGGCCCGGTGCGCATCGTCACCGATCCCAGCCAGATGGAGCGCGTGCAGCCGGGCGACGTGCTCGTCACCGACATGACCGACCCCAACTGGGAACCGGTGATGAAGCGCGCCGCGGCCATCGTCACCAACCGCGGCGGACGCACCTGCCACGCGGCCATCATCGCCCGCGAATTGGGCATTCCCGCCATCGTCGGCTGCGGCAACGCCACCGAGGTGCTGCAGGAAGGGGAGATCGTCACGGTTTCGTGCGCCGAAGGCGACACCGGCTACGTCTATCGCGGCAAGCTCGATTTCGAAGTGCAGCGCACCGACCTTGGAACGCTGCCCGAGCTGCCGGTGAGCATCATGATGAACGTGGGCAATCCCGAGCTCGCCTTCGAATTCGCCCAGATCCCCAACGCCGGCGTGGGGCTTGCCCGGGTGGAGTTCGTCATCAACAACGTCATCGGCGTGCATCCGCGCGCCATCCTCGAGTTCGATCAGATCTCGGCCAAGCTGCGCGAAGAGATCTCGCGCCGCGCCCGCGGCTACGCCAGCCCGCGCGCCTTCTACGTGGAAAAGCTCGCCGAAGGCATCGCCACCATCGCCGCCGCCTTCTATCCCCAGCCGGTCATCGTGCGCCTGTCGGATTTCAAATCGAACGAATACCGCAAGCTCCTGGGCGGCGAGATCTACGAGCCCGAAGAAGAAAACCCCATGTTGGGCTTCCGCGGCGCGGCGCGCTACATCGCGCCGAGCTTCCGCGAGTGCTTCGAGATGGAATGCGAGGCGGTGAAGAAGGTGCGCGACGTCATGGGGCTCACCAACGTCAAGGTGATGATCCCCTTCGTGCGCACGGTGGGCGAAGCGCAGCGCGTGGTCAAGCTCCTGGCGGCCAACGAGCTCGAACGCGGCAAGAACGGTCTCGAACTCATCATGATGTGCGAGATCCCCTCGAACGCCCTGCTCGCCGAAGCCTTCCTCGAGCACTTCGACGGCTTCTCCATCGGCTCGAACGACCTCACTCAGCTCACCCTGGGGCTGGACCGCGACTCGGGGCTGGTGGCCGAATCCTTCGACGAGCGCGACCCCGCGGTGAAGGTCCTGCTCGGCATGGCGATCGACGCCTGCAACAAGCTCGGCAAATACGTCGGCATCTGCGGCCAGGGTCCGTCGGACCACCCCGATCTGGCCGAGTGGCTGATGGAGCGCGGCATCCAGACCATTTCGCTCAATCCCGACACCGTCATCGACACCTGGCTCCAGCTCGCCGAGCGTCTGCGCGAGCGCAAGGGTGCTTGACACCTGGCGTGGAATGGCTATAATTTCACTCTCTGTCGCGCGCCCGTAGCTCAGTTGGATAGAGTACCTGGCTACGAACCAGGGGGTCGTGGGTTCGAATCCTGCCGGGCGCGCCAAGAACCGGAACCCGGAGCCGCTGTCGCGGCTTCGGGTTTTTTCATTGGCGTCGAGTCAAAAGCAAATCGGCTCATGGTCCTTCATTCCTTTCCGTGTTCGCAGCGCCCAAGGATGATTCTAGATCGAGGCGGGAATCGGGCCCTGTCTTAGGGGGCCCCTCTTTGCGCTGGAGTTGGGTCCTCAGGCGTAGCGCACCTCGACGCGTTCCACGCCAGGGATCGCGCGCAGGGCGGTGAGTAAGGTTTCCTGTGGATGCAGACCCCAGGCAGGGGAGAAGCGCAGCGTCCCTTCGGTGCCGTCGAGGCGCAGGGTGAGCGCAAGCGGCAGCCTGCCGCCGAGGTGTGGCCGCAGCGCGGATTCCAGCTCGGCGGTGAATTCCGGCGTGGCGCGTTCGAGCGCCACGCTGAGGGCGAGCGCCCGGGCGCGTTCTTCGCGCAGCTGCGCCAGCGTGGCGAAGCGCTCGGCCACCACCCGCAAGCCCCCGGAGTAGTCGTCGGGGCTTACTTTCACTTCGGCAAAGAGCGGCTCGTCGAGGACGATGGCATGGCGCCACGCCTCATAGACCTCGCTGTAGGCGAGCACCTCGACCTGGGCCGTGCCGTCGTCGAACTCGACGAAGGCCATCTTGCCGCGGTTGCCCATCTTGGTGCGCAGGTTGGTGACCACCCCGGCGATCCACACCGGATCCCAGCCGGGTTCGAGGCTGGCAAGCGGCCGCGAGACCAGGTGGCGCACTTCCTCGGCCCAGGCGTGGAAAGGGTGTCCCGAGAGAAAGAAGCCGAGGGCGGCCTTCTCCTCCTTGAGCCGCTCGCGCTCGCTCCAGGGGCGAACGACGGCAAAGGCCGGCTGCATCGCCTCGGCCTGGGGCAGGTCGTCGAACAGACCCGCCTGGAGGACGTTCGCTTGCGCCTGCTCGGCTGCTTCCAGCGCGAGCCCCACGGTGGCGAGCAGCTGCGCCCGGTCGCGTCCGGCGTGACCGGGCAGCGTGTCGAGGGCGCCGGCGCGCACCAGGGCTTCGAGCACACGGCGATTGACCGCTCGCCGGTCGACGCGCGCGCACAGCTCGAAGAGGTCGCGGAACGGGCCGTTGCGTTCACGCTCGGCGACGAGGGCCTCGGCCGCTGGCCGGCCCACTCCCTTGATCGCCCCCAGGCCGTAGCGGATGGTGCGCGCATCGACCGGTTCGAAGCGGTAGGCGGAGGCGTTGATGTCCGGCGGCAGGATCTCGAGGCCGTTGGCGCGCGCATCTTCGACGAAGATCTTGACGCTGTCGGTGTCGTCCATGTCGGAGGACAGCGTCGCGGCCATGAAGGCAGCGCAGTGGTGCGCCTTCAGCCAGGCGGTCTGGTAGGTGACCACGGCGTAGGCGGCGGTGTGGGATTTATTGAAGCCGTATTCGGCGAACTTTTCCATCAGGTCGAAGAGGCGCATGGCGAGCGCCTCGTCGTAGCCTTTCTTGCGCGCCCCCTCGCGGAAGATCTCGCGGTGCTTGGCCATTTCCTCCGGCTTTTTCTTGCCCATCGCCCGGCGTAGCAGGTCGGCGCCGCCCAGGGTGTAGCCGCCGATGATCTGCGAGATCTGCATCACCTGTTCTTGATAGACGATGACGCCGTAGGTGGGTTCGAGGCAGGGCTTGAGATCCTCGTGGAAATAGTCGATTGCCTGCTCGCCTTTCTTCCTCAGGATGAAGTCGTCGACCATGCCCGAGCCCAGGGGGCCGGGACGGTAGAGGGCGAGCACGGCGATGATGTCTTCGAAACGGTCGGGCTGGAGCTTCTTGAGGAGCTTCTTCATCCCCTCCGATTCGAGCTGGAAGACGGCGGTGGTGTTCGCCTCTTTCAGGACCTGGTAGGTGGCCGGATCCTCGTAGCCCAGGGTCTCGAGCCGGGGGCGGCTGCCGGTGAGCCGCTCGACGTAGTCGAGGGCGAGGTCGATGATGGTGAGGTTGCGCAGACCCAGGAAGTCGAATTTCACCAGGCCGATGGCTTCGACGTCGTCCTTGTCGAACTGCGACACCGGCACCGCGTCCTCGCCGTCGGCCAGATACAGGGGGCAATAGTCGGTGAGCTTGCCCGGGGCGATGAGCACGCCGCCAGCGTGCATGCCCACGTTGCGCGCCAGCCCTTCGAGCGGGCGGGCGAGCTGCCACAGCTGCTGGATGGCTTCGCCGTCGTTGGCGTCTTCCATCAGCTCGCGCAGCTGCGGTTCGAGCTCGAGCGCCTTGTCGAGCGATACCGGTTTGACGCCTTCGAGCGGGATGAGTTTGGAGAGACGGTCGCACAGGCCGTAGGGCAGGTCGAGCACGCGGCCGACGTCGCGCACCACGGCCTTGGAGGCCATGGTGCCGAAGGTGGCGATCTGGCTCACTGCGTCGTGCCCGTAGCGGCGGCGCACGTATTCGATCACCTGGTAGCGCCGGTCCTGGCAGAAGTCGACGTCGAAGTCGGGCATGGACACCCGCTCGGGGTTGAGGAAGCGCTCGAAGAGGAGCGCATAGCGCAGGGGGTCGAGGTCGGTGATGCGCAGGCTGTAGGCGACGAGCGAGCCCGCGCCCGAGCCGCGCCCCGGGCCGACGGGCACGCCGTTTTCCTTGGCCCAGTTGATGAAGTCGGCCACGATGAGAAAGTAGCCGGAAAAGCCCATCTGGACGATGGTTCCGGTCTCCAAGGCGAGCCGCTCTTCGTAGCGCGGGCGCTGGCGCTCGCGCTCGGCCTCGATCGGGTAGAGCTCGCGCAGGCGCATTTCTAGCCCTTCCTTGGCGCGTTCGACGAGGTAGTCGTCCAGTGTCACGCCTTCGGGCGTGGGGAAGGGCGGCAGGAAATTCTTGCCCAGCGTGATGGAGAGCGAAGCCCGCCGCGCGATCTCGCCGGCGTTCTCCAGCGCCTCGGGCAGATCGGCGAAGCGCTCGGCCATCTCGGCGCGGCTGAGGAAGTACTGCTCGGCGGTGAAGGGCTTGGGGCGCCGGGGGTCGGCGAGCACCGTGCCTTGGGCGATGCACACGCGCGCCTCGTGCGCCTCGAAATCCTCCGGGCGCATGAACTGGATGGGGTGCGTGGCCACCACCGGCAGCCCCAGACGGGCGGCGAGCCCGACGGCGGCTTCGAGGTAGGTTTCGGTGTCCGGCTGTCCGGCGCGCTGCAGCTCGATGTAGAAGGCGTCGGGAAAGACTTCGGCCCAGCGCCGCACCGCCGCCTCGGCTTCCTCTTCTTTTTGGGCGAGCAGCAAGCGCCCCGGTTCGCCCTCCATCGCGCCGGAGAGGGCGATGAGGCCGCTGCAGGACTGGCGATCGAGCCAGGCCGGGTGGATCTCGGCGCGGCCGCGGAAGCGGTTCTCCAGATAGGCGCGGCTGAGGAGCGCGCACAGCTGACGATAGCCTTCGCGGTGGCGGGCGATGAGCAGCATCCGCCACGGATGGGCGCGATCCTCTTCATTGCTGATCCATGCGTCTACCCCGATCACCGGTTTGACGCCCTTGGCGCGTGCAGCCTTGTAGAACTTGACCATGCCGAAGAGGTTCATCGCATCCGAGATGCCCAGGGCGGGCATGCCGTCGGCGGCGGCCGCGGCGACGGCCTCCGGCAGGGTGCAGATGCCGTCGGTGAGCGAGTATTCCGAGTGCAGGCGCAGGTGGACGTAGGGCGTCATCAGGGCAAGAGCACAGTGGTGCCGGTGGTGCGGCGCGATTCGAGCGCGCGGTGGGCTTCGGCCGCTTGGGCGAGCGGGAAACGCTGCCCGATCTCGACGGCGAGCCAGCCCTCGCGCAGCGCCGCGAAGAGTTCTTCGGTCATGGCGAGCAGATCCTCGCGCCGGGCGATGTAGGTGAAGAGCGTCGGGCGCGTGAGGTAGAGCGAACCCTTCTGGGCGAGCAGCCCGATGTCGAAGGGCTCGACCTTGCCCGAGGCGTTGCCGAATGAGACCATCAACCCCAGTGGGCGGAGCGAATCGAGCGAGCCGAGGAAGGTGGCGCGACCCACCGAATCGTAGACTACGTCGACGCCGCGCCCGCCGGTGAGCGCGCGCGTGCGCTCGGTGAAATTCTCCCGCGTATAGACGATGACGTGGTCGGCGCCGTGCGCGCGCACGAGCTCGGCTTTTTCGTCGCTGCCCACGGTGGCGATCACCGTGGCGCCGAGCCGTTTGGCCCATTGGACCAGCAGCTGCCCCACGCCGCCGGCAGCGGCGTGGATGAGCACCGTCTCGCCCGGCTGCAGCCGGTGGGTGCGGCGCACGAGGCATTGCGCCGTGAGCCCTTTGAGCATCACCGCGGCGGCAATTTCGCAGGAAATGTCGTCGGGCAGGCGCACGGCGCGCTCGGCCGGGAAGTTACGCACTTCGCTATAGGCGCCTACAGGCGACAGAGCCCCGCCGCAGTAGGCGACGCGATCGCCCGGGCGAAATTCGCTCACGCCGGGGCCGACGGCCTCGACCACGCCGGCGCCTTCTTGACCGAGTCCCGCCGGCAAGGGGACGGGGTAGAGCCCGGTGCGGTGGTAGGTGTCGATGAAATTCACCCCGATCGCCTGGTGGCGGATGCGGATTTCTCCCGGGCCGGGATCGGGCAGCTCCACCGTCTCCCAGCGCAGCACTTCGGGGCCGCCGTGGGCGGAAAAGCGGATGGCCTGAGTCTGCATGACTTCACTCCTTGGATCATTCCGCCTTGAGTTTGTTGCGCAGTTCGAGCGCGTCGACCACCGACACGGCCGTCATGTTGACCAGGCGCCGCACCGTCGAAGAGGGCGTGAGGATCTGAACCGGCATGGCTGCGCCCAGCAGGATGGGGCCGACGGTGACTCCGTCGCCGTTGGCTACTTTCATCAGGTTGAAGGCGATGTTGGCCGCGTCCAGATTGGGCATCACCAGCAGGTTCGCTTCGCCTTCGAGCGTGCTCGCTGGGATCAGGCGCTGGCGGATGCTCGGATCGAGCGCCGAGTCGCCGTGCATCTCGCCGTCCATGTTGAGCTGCGGGCACAGAGCGCGCAGGATGTCGCGCGCCTGGCGCATCTTGCGCGCCGAAGGGGTGTCGGCCGAGCCGAAGTTGGAGTGCGACAGCAGCGCCACGGCGGGTTCATAGCCGAAGCGGGTGAGCTCGACGGCGGCCATGCGGGCGATCTCGGCCACGTCTTCGGCGCAGGGGTCGTAGCTGACGTAGGTGTCGGTGATGGCGACGGTGCGCTTGGGCAGCATGAGGATGTTCATTGCCGCGAAGAGGCGCGCGTCCGGCGCCAGGCCGATGACGTCGCGCACGTGCTGCAGGTGGGCGTGGTAGGTGCCGAAGGTGCCGCACACGAGCGCATCGGCGTAGCCGTTTTTGAGCAGCATGCAGCCGATGAGGGTGGTGTCGCTCATCATGCGCACCTTGGCGATCTCGGGCGTCACCCCTTTGCGGCACATGAGTTCGAGGTATTGCTGCCACAATTCCTTGTAGCGCGGGTCGGATTCGGGATTGACGACGTCGAAGTCGCGCTCGGGCATGAGGTTGAGCCCCAGGCGCTTGATGCGCATCTCGATCACCGCCGGGCGGCCAATGAGGATGGGTCGGGCGAGCTTCTCGTCGATCACGGCGCGCGCGGCGTGCAGCACGCGTTCGTCCTCGCCTTCGGCGTAGAGCACGCGTTTGTGCTCGGCCGGGATGCTTTTGGCCACCGAGAACATCGTCTTCATCACCACGCCGGAGTGGTAGACGAAGTTCTGGAGCGTGGCGCGATAGGCGTCGAAATCCTCGATCGGCCGGGTGGCCACGCCCGAGTCCATCGCGGCTTTGGCCACCGCCGGAGCGACGCGCACGATGAGGCGCGGGTCGAAGGGTTTGGGGATGAGGTAGTCTGGCCCGAAGGTGAGGGAAGCTTCCCCTTGGACGCCCGCGAGTATGTCGCTTTGCTCGGCACGCGCGAGATCGGCGATGGCGTGCACGCAGGCGAGTTTCATCTCTTCGGTGATGGTAGTGGCGCCCACGTCGAGGGCGCCGCGGAAGATGAAGGGGAAGCACAGGACGTTATTGACCTGGTTGGGATAGTCGGAGCGCCCCGTGGCGATGATCGCATCCGGCCGCGCCGCTTTGGCTACTTCCGGCATGATCTCGGGGATGGGGTTGGCGAGCGCGAAGATGAGCGGGTCGCGCGCCATCTTGGCCACCATTTCGGGCTTGAGCACGCCGGCCGAGGAGAGCCCGAGGAAGACGTCGGCCCCGTCGATCACCTCGGCGAGCGTGCGCGCGTCGGTGACCTGGGCGTAGCGCGCCTTGTTCGGCTCCATGTCCGGCTCGCGCCCGACGCGGATCACGCCGCGCGAGTCGCACACGTAGACGTTTTCGCGCTTCAGGCCCAAGCGTACCATCAGGTCGAGACAGGCGATCGCGGCGGCTCCGGCGCCCGAGCACACGAGCTTGACTTCGTCGATCTTCTTGCCCACGACCATGAGGCCATTGATGAGCGCCGCCGAGGAGATGATGGCAGTACCGTGCTGGTCGTCGTGGAAGACCGGGATCTTCATGCGCTCGCGCAGCTTCTTCTCGATGTAGAAGCACTCGGGCGCCTTGATGTCTTCGAGGTTGACGCCGCCGAGCGTAGGCTCCATGGCGGCGATGATGTCGATGATGCGGTCGGGGTCTTTCTCGTCGAGCTCGATGTCGAAGACGTCGATGCCGGCGAATTTCTTGAAGAGGCAGCCTTTGCCCTCCATCACCGGCTTGGCGGCGAGTGGCCCGATGTTGCCCAGCCCCAGAACCGCCGTGCCGTTGGTGATGACGGCCACCAGGTTGCCGCGTGCGGTGTATTCCCGCGCGGTGAGGGGATCGCGCACGATCTCTTCGCAGGCGGCCGCGACGCCGGGGGAGTAAGCAAGCGACAGATCGCGCTGGTTGCTCAGGCTCTTGGTGGGCACCACCGAGATCTTGCCGGGGGTAGGGTGGCGGTGGTAGTAGAGCGCGGCGTCGCGGAAGGTCTTGTCCATCGAAAGCTCTCCAGAACGGTTGGGTGCGTGCGCCCGCTCTCGGTCGCACGTCGGAAAAGGGGTCTTCTGTGCCAGGGGAAAAGTATACCGCGGGGTGGGCCTCAGGTGTCGGCGACGAAGACGCGGTTCTTGCCGGCGCGCTTGGCGCGGTACATCGCCTGGTCGGCGCGATCGAAGGCGCTCTCCCACGTGTCTTCAGGACGTACGTCGGTGACGCCGGCGCTGAAGGTGACCACGCGATGGCGATCGTCCTGGAAGAAGATCTCGCGCGTGAGGATGCGCTGCAGCCGGCGCAGGATCTCGGCTGAGGACTCGGCGGTCGTGCCGGGCAAGAGGACGACGAATTCTTCCCCGCCGTAGCGACCGATGACGTCTCGTTCGCGCAAGTGCTTGCGGGCGATCCTGGCGAGGAATTTGAGGGAATCGTCGCCGGCTTGGTGGCCGAAGAGGTCGTTGATGCGCTTGAAGTCGTCGAGATCGATCACGCCCAGCGTGAGCGAAGCAATACGCCCCTGACGCAGCGCCTCGATCGCCCGGGAAAAGGCGGCTTCCAGGCCGTTCCGGTTGTAAAGGCCGGTGAGGGAGTCGCGCACGAGGCGCTCGTTGAGTGCCTGCAGCTGCGCTTCCAGTTCGCGCACCTTGGCATCGGCGCCCTCGGCTTCGCGGCGGGTGTGTTCGAGCGCTTCGCGCGCCTGGCGGGTAGTCTCGCTCATGTGGCGCGTCGCCTGCAGCAGGGTGCGGAGCTCGCCCGCGACGGAGGCGAGATCGCTGGCCTGTTCGATGGCCTGGGCCGCCTGCTGCAGTTGGGACTGGTACTGCTCGGTCTCCCGGTTCATCTGACCCAGGTGCGAGAGGAAATCGGCCAGCAGGCGCTTGAGTTCGGCTTCGGCTTCACGCTTGCGCTCGAGGGTGCGCTGCAGAGGGTCGAGCAGGGCATCGAGGCGTTCTTGCAGCATGCGCACCAGCGGCGGCGTGAGTGTCGCCGAGGATTGCTGGAGCTCGCTGCGCACCCGGGTGAGTTCGGCGCGGATACCGTCGTTGTCACCGCCGACGAGCTCGAGCGCTTGCAGGGTATGGGCGAGCAGCTCGAGTAGCGCGCCCGTGAGAGCGGCAGTGTCGATCGCTGCGGCAGCAGCGGCCGGGGCAGGGGGCGTTTCTCCGGGCGGCTGGCGCAGCCCGGAGATGAAACGCTCGAGCCGCCGCGGGAGCCAAGGACTCTGTCCCCCTTCGAGGATCGTCTCCAGGGCGTGAAGCTTGCGCTCCGGCGTCCAGCCGGGGGCGGCGTGCTCCCAAGCATCGATCAAGCGGCGGATCAGGGTGGCCCATGAGCCCTCCGTTTCGCTTGCTGGAGGCAGGGCGAGCAGGGCTTCTTCGACGTCGGCCAGAGCCTGGGCCATCTCCTTGCGCTTGAGGTGTTCCCGTGCCTGGGCGAGCGCCTCGCAGGCCCGCGCACCCGAGCGCGGAAATTTGACTACGATCTGCTCGATCAAGTGCACGAGCCACGACGGCAGCGGCTCTGGTTCCCCGGCGAGTTCGCAATAGATGCGGGTGTAGTTCTCGGGGGTGGGCGGCTGCTGCAGCTGCGCCAGGCGCCGGAGGGTTTCTTTGGCGAGATCGACGGGGGAGGAAGGCATCGTTCGTGAGAGGCAAGCGCCGGCAGGGATATCAGTGTATCACTGCGGCCGCTCGGCCGCGCTGGCGGCATCGGCGAGCAAGAGTTCGACGAGATCCCGGCCGAAAGCGGGCAACAAGTCGAGGCTGCGCACGCAAATCTGCAGATCGCGTCTGGCCCAATCGTCGTTGAGGCGTATCAGGCGAATGTTCATCGTCTTGGCATGACGCCGGGCGGCGGATTCCGGCAGGATGCCGATGCCGACGTCGGCTTCGATCATGCGGCAGACGGTGGTGAAGTTGCTCACCTGGATGCGGATTTTCAGGCGCCGGTTCAGGCGAGCCGCGGCTTCGGCGAGAAAACCGTGGATCGCGCTCGTCTCGGTCAGGCCGACGAAGCCGTATTCGAGTGTGTCGGCGAAATCCGCCGTCGGGCTCGTGGCCAGCGCGTGGGTGGGCGCCACGGCAAGCACCAGCCGATCGTGCCGATAGGGCAGGACTTCCAGCCCTTCGGTGCGCACGTTGCCGGCGACTATGCCGATGTCGGCCACCCCTTCGGTGACGGCGCGCACGATCTCCTGGCTGAGACGCTCGCGTAGCTCGACGTTGACGTTGGGGTGCTGTGTCAGATAGGTGCGCAATACCTCGGGCAGAAACTCGGTGGAGGTGGTATTGGCGAACAGGCGCACTTGCCCTTTGACGCCGTTGGCGTATTCGAGGAGGTCGCCGCACAGGTTTTCGAGCTGGCCGAGCACCTGACGGGCATGGTGCAGAAACACTTGGCCGGCCGGCGTGAGGCAAACGCCGCGGTTGGTGCGCGTAAACAGCTTCAGGCCGAGGTCTTCCTCGAGATTCTTGATGCGCATGCTCGCGGCCGGCAGCGAGAGATGCGCCCTCTCGGCGCCGCCGGTGAGGCTGTTCGCTTCGGCGATATGCACGAGCAGCCGAAAATCCGCGAGATCGAAATGCATGCTGTGTATTTTCTCTTTCTGGGGTGATCGGGCGGGAAGAACATTGTAACGCAAGGTCGCTGCCAAGGTTAAACCAGGGCGAAAGGGGGGTTTCGCAGATACGAATTGTCTCCGGCGCCATGCTGGGGCAAACTGATGCGACCTGGTTTCGCAACGAGACATGCCATCATGGACGTGAATTTCGATGAGCTGCGGCGATGGATCGGCCGCAGCCAGACGCAAGAAGACACGGTGACGCCGGTGCCGACGGCGGCGCTGGCAGCCACGCTCGATCGGGATGATCCCTTGCCGTCCGATGGGGACGAATTGCCGCCGCTGTGGCACTGGATCTATTTCCTGCCGCTGGCGCGGCACTCCGAACTCGGTCCCGATGGGCATCCGCGGCGCGGCGGTTTTCTGCCGCCGGTGCCTTTGCCGCGGCGCATGTGGGCCGGCGGGCGCTTCGAATTCTTCCACCCGCTGCGCGTGGGGGAGAAGATCCGGCGTAGCTCGTGCATCGCCGACGTGAGCCTCAAGGAGGGGCGCAGCGGCACCCTGGTGTTCGTGCGCGTGCGGCACGAAGTGAGCAACGACGCGGGGGTGGCGCTGGCGGAGGAACAGGACATCGTCTATCGCGAGGCGCCGCGTCCGGGCGAGCCCGCGCCCGCGCCCAAGGCCGCGCCGGAAGATGCCCTCTGGCGCCGGGAGGTCGTGCCCGATCCGGTGCTGCTTTTCCGCTATTCCGCGCTCACGTTCAACGGGCATCGCATCCATTACGATCACCCGTACACCACCCAGGTCGAGGGCTATCCCGGGCTGGTGGTGCACGGACCGCTCACGGCCACGCTCCTCGTCGATCTGCTGCGCCGCAATCTGCCCGGGGTGAGGATCGAGCGTTTCTCCTTCCGCGCGGTGCGCCCGCTCTTCGCGCCGCTGCCCTTTACCTTGTGCGGCAAGCCGGAAGCCGACGGCAAGACGGTCTCGCTCTGGACGCGGGATGCCGAGGGCTGGGTGACGATGGAAGCCCGCGCGCTCATTGCGCGATAGCATGAACCGATCAAAACGAGGATACGGCAACGATGAACGAACTCGATCGACCCGACGATCCCTACCGCGACATTCGCGACGGCGTGCGCGCCGTATGCGCCCAGTTTGCGCCTGAATACTTCCGCGCCCACGACGAAGCGCGCACCTATCCGGAGGAATTCGTCGAGGCGCTCACCCGCGCCGGCTGGCTCGCCGCCCTGATCCCGCAGGAATATGGAGGCGCCGGCTTGGGGCTTACCGAGGCCTCGGTGATCATGGAGGAGATCAACCGCTGCGGCGGCAACGCCGGGCATTGCCACGGGCAGATGTACAACATGGGCACCTTGGTGCGCCACGGCTCGGAGGAGCAGAAGCGGCGTTATCTGCCCAAGATCGCTTCCGGCGAGCTGCGCCTGCAGTCGATGGCGGTGACCGAGCCCACCACCGGCACCGATACCACCAAGCTCAAGACCACGGCGGTGAAGAAGGGCGATCGCTACGTGGTCAACGGCCAGAAAGTGTGGATTTCGCGCGTGCAGCATTCCGACCTGATGATCCTGCTCGCGCGCACCACGCCGCTTGCCGAAGTGAAGAAGAAGTCCGAGGGCATGTCGATCTTCCTCGTCGATCTGCACCAGGCGATCGGGCATGGCCTCTCGGTGCGGCCGATCCGCAACATGGTCAATCACGAGACGAACGAGCTCTTCTTCGACAACCTGGAAATCCCGGCCGAGAACCTCATCGGCGAAGAAGGCAAGGGCTTCAAATACATCCTCGACGGCTTGAACGCCGAGCGCACCTTGATCGCGGCCGAGTGCATCGGCGACGGCTACTGGTTCATCGACAAGGCGCGGCGCTATGCGGCCGAGCGCATCGTCTTCGACCGGCCTATCGGCAAGAACCAGGGGGTACAGTTTCCCATCGCCGAAGCCTACATCGAGATCGAGGCGGCGAATCTCATGCGTTTTCGCGCCTGCGCATTGTTCGACGCGCACCAGCCCTGCGGCGCCGAAGCCAACATGGCCAAGTATCTCGCGGCCAAGGCCTCGTGGGAGGCGGCCAACGTCTGTCTGCAGACGCACGGCGGCTTCGGTTTTGCCGCCGAGTACGACGTCGAGCGCAAGTTCCGCGAGACGCGCCTCTATCAGGTGGCCCCGATCTCGACCAACCTGATCCTCTCCTACGTGGCCGAGCACATCCTCGGGCTGCCGCGTTCGTTCTGAAGGAGGCACGCGATGCGGCCGCTCGAAGGAATCACCGTCGTCACGCTGGAACACGCCATCGCCGCCCCTTTTTGCACGCGGCAACTCGCCGACCTGGGCGCGCGGGTCATCAAGATCGAACGCCCCGGGGTGGGCGACTTCGCCCGCGCTTACGACGAGCGCGTGCGCGGCATGTCCTCGCACTTCGTATGGACCAACCGCTCCAAGGAGAGCCTCACGCTCGATCTCAAGCACCCCGAGGCGCAACCGGTGCTCGAGAAATTGCTCGCGCACGCCGACGTGCTGGTGCAAAACCTCGCCCCCGGCGCGGCGGCGAGGTTGGGGCTGTCGTTTGCCGCACTGCACCCGCGCTACCCGCGGCTCATCGTGTGCGACATCTCCGGCTACGGCGCCGACGGCCCCTATCGCGACAAGAAAGCCTACGATCTACTCATCCAGAGCGAGTCGGGATTTCTCTCGGTGACCGGCACGCCGGAGCAGCCGGCGAAGGCGGGCTGTTCGATCGCCGACATCTCCGCCGGCATGTACGCCTATAGTGCCATCCTCGCCGCCCTCTACGAGCGCGAGCGCACGGGCAAGGGCAAGGCGATCGAGATCTCCATGTTCGAGACCATGGTCGAGTGGATGGGCTTCCCGCTCTACTATACGTTCGAGGGCGCTTCGCCGCCGCCGCGCACCGGGGCGTTTCACGCCTCCATCTTCCCCTACGGCCCTTTCCGCGCCGGCGACGGGCGCACGGTGATGCTGGGCATCCAGAACGAGCGGGAATGGGTCAAATTCTGCGAGCTCGTCCTCGAACGTCCGGAACTGGCGAGCGACGCGCGCTTTTCCTCCAACTCCAAGCGCAGCGCGGCGCGCGCCGAGCTCACGGCGATCATCGAGGAAACGTTTGCCGGGCTGAGCGCCGAGCAGGTGATCGCCAAGCTCGAAGCCGCGCAGATCGCCAACGCGCAGATGAACACCCTGCACGACGTCTGGCGCCATCCCCAGCTCGAAGCGCGTCGCCGCTGGGTGGAGATCGATTCTCCCGTCGGTGCGTTGCCGGCGCTCTTGCCGCCCATGGCGCGCACGCCGCAGGAAGTGCGCATGGATCCGGTGCCGGCGCTGGGGGAGCATACGGAGGCGCTATTGGGTGAATTGGGGTTCGAGGCGGCGGCGATTGCGCGGCTGCGCGAACAGGAAGTGATTTGACGCGGGGAAAGAAGATGGAAACGCATCCAAGCAAGACCCTGGCCGAGTTCGCCGCCACCCTCGACGCCAAGGCGATTCCGGCAGCGGTGCGGCGCCAGGCCGAAGCGCTCTTCGTCGACTGGTTTGGCTCGGCGCTCGCCGGCAAGGGCGCCCGGCCGGTGGAGGCGATCGCGGCGTTTGCCCGGGAAATGGGACCCGATAGAGGCGAGGCGGAAGTGTTGATCTCGCGGCGAACCACCAGCCCTTACTTCGCCTCCATGGTCAATGCCGCCGCTTCGCACTACGCCGAGCAGGACGACGTGCACAACGGCTCGGTGTTCCATCCGGCCGCGGTGGTGTTTCCTCCGGCTTTGGCTCTGGCTCAGGCATTGGGGCGCAGCGGCGAGGAATTCCTCACGGCGGCGGTAGCGGGCTATGAAGTGGGGATCCGCGTCGGCGAGTTCCTCGGCCGTTCGCACTACAAGATCTTCCACACCACGGCCACCGCCGGCACCCTTGCCGCGGCAGCCGCGGCGGGTATGCTGCTGCGGCTCACCCCCGAGCGGATGCTGGACGCCTTCGGCTCGGCCGGCACCCAGGCCGCCGGCTTGTGGGAATTCCTGCGCGATGCCGCCGATTCCAAACAGCTGCACACGGCGCATGCGGCCTCTGCCGGCCTGGCTTCCGCCCTGCTCGCTGCCAAGGGGTTGACGGGCGCCAAGCGCATCCTCGAAGGGTCTCAGGGAATGGGTGCCGGCCTGTCGCGGGACGCCGACCCCCTACGGCTTACCGACCGGCTGGGCGCGCGCTGGGCCTTGGCCGAGACCTCGTTCAAATACCATGCCTCCTGCCGGCACACCCACCCGGCGGCCGACGCGCTGCTGCAGGTGATGCAGGCGCACGCTCTTCGGGCCGAAGACATCGCCCTGGTGAGCGCATGCGTGCATCAAGCGGCGATCGACGTGCTTGGGCCGGTGGTCGAGCCGCAGACGGTGCATCAGGCGAAATTCTCCATGGGGACGGTGCTGGGGCTCATCGCCGTCTTCGGCCGCGCGGGCCTGCAGGAGTTCGAGACCGCCTGGCGCGATCCGCGGGTCGTCGCCTTCCGCAACAAGGTGAAGATGGAGCTCAACCCCGAGGTCGACGCGGCCTATCCGCAGCGCTGGATCGGCAAAGTCGTGGTCCAGACCGTCGATGGACGCAGCTTGAGCGGCCGCGTCGATGAGCCCAAAGGCGATCCCGGCAACACGCTCACGCGGGCCGAGATCGAAGAAAAATTTCGCCAGCTGGCCGAGTATGGCCAGGCGGCCGCGCCGGCCGAAGTCGATCGCTTGCTGCCGCGCTTGTGGGACATCGCCCAGGCGCCGCGCCTGGCGCGATTCTGGGAGTGAGGGCGATGAAGCTTGCCCGTACCTATCTCTTCGTGCCGGGGAATCGGCCGGAGCGCTTCTCCAAGGCGCTGTCGGCGGGCGCCGATGTCGTGATTCTCGACCTCGAAGACGCCGTTTCCCCGCAGGACAAGGACGAAGCCCGCCGCGCCGTGCGCGAATGGCTCGATCCGGCCCGTCCCGTCGCCGTGCGGATCAACGGGACACAGACGCCCTGGTTCGAAGAGGACGCGGCCTTGCTGCGCCATCCTGCGGTGAGCGCCGTGCTGTTGCCCAAGGCCGAACGAAGCGAGGAGGTCTCCTCGGTGCGCCACCGTGCCCAACGACCGATCCCGGTTCTGCCCATCATCGAGACGGCGCGCGGTTACGCGGCGGCGCAGAGCCTCGCGCAGACCGAGGGCGTTCAACGGCTGGTCTTCGGTTCGCTCGATTTTCAGGTCGACCTGGGAATCGAGGACGATGGGGAGGCCTTGCTCGCGTTCCGCTCCGGCCTCGTTCTGGCCTCGCGCCTGGCAGAGATCGAAGCGCCGGTCGACGGGGTGACGCCGGCGATCGATGACGAAGATCGCATCCGGGCGGAGGCGCTGCGGGCAAGGCGTCTTGGTTTTGGCGGCAAACTGTGCATCCACCCGCGCCAGATACCGCTCGTGCAGGCAGCCTTTCGGCCAAGCGCCGAGGAGGTGGCGTGGGCCCGCCGCGTGCTCGAAGCGGTGGCGCGTTCGGGCGGTGCGGCCGTGGCAGTGGACGGAAAAATGGTCGATCGGCCGGTGATTCTCAGAGCAGAGAGGATCCTGGCTGCCGGCGAATGATCATCGCCGCCCAAACATCATCTGCCGCGCGAAGAGCGCCTTGAGCGGCAGGCAGGCATCGAGCGCGAGCAGGGCGGCGCCGCGCGCGAGCGGCAGCAGACCGTTTTGCGGCCGGAAGGCGCGCGCGAAGCCGTCGGTGAGGCCGATGGTGAGCTGCCGGTCAGGGGCGCGGCGCCGGGCGTAGCACTCCAGCGTCCAGGCGCTGCCCGGATCTTCGGCCTCGCGCAGCAGCTCCACCAGCGTGCCGACGTCGCGCGCGGCGAGGTTGAACCCCTGGCCGGCCACCGGGTGCAGGGTCTGGGCGGCGTTGCCCAGCCACACGGTGCGCTCGGCCACCGGCCGGCGGCGCCAGCGCAGCACCAGGGGATAGAGGGCGCGGCCGCGGATTCCGCTCAAGCGCCAGCGGTTGCCGAAGGCGCGTTCCAGACGCTCGAGATAGGCTGCATCGGGCAGGGCGGCGGCCTGTTCGGCCTCGCCCTGCGGCAGGACGTGGACGAAGGTCCATTGGCCGTGATCGGGCAGCAGCGCCGCCGGCCCTTGCGGCGTAAAGCGTTCGACGGCGCTCTCCGGCGCGAGCCCCTCGGCGTGCACCCAGCCGATGAGGGCGCTCTGGCCGTAGTCGCGGGAGAAGACCTCCTCGGCCTCGGCGGACAGCCGCCCTTCGGCGCGGGCGCAGAGCCGGGCGTGGAAGATACCTTGGGGCGTGGTGAGGGCGATGCGCTCGCCCTGGGCCTGCGTTGCCTCGACCGGCGTCTCGTCCCGCAGCGGGATGCCGCGCGTCCGTGCCGCTTCGATCAGCGCCGCGATGAGATCTGCCGCGCGCACGACCGCGCCGAAGAAGGGCACGCCCAGCGAGGCGGCGTCCAGCTGCACCCGGCCGAAACCCTGTTGCGAGACGTGGATCGTGCGGATCGGCGTGGCGGGCAGGCGCTCGGCAAGCCCCAGCCGCTCGAACTGGCGCCAGCTGCCCAGCGACAGCGCCAGCACCCTTGCATCGTCAGCAAGGCGCGCGCGCGGGCGGGCATCGAACACCACGGCCTCTCGGCCGAGTTCATGCAGCCACAGCGCGAACGTCAGCCCCACGGGGCCAGCGCCGACGACGGCGACTTCGGGGGAGGAAGAAGGTGTCATGGCGTCGCTCCTGCGGTCAATCCGCGTCGCGCTGCATCAGCGCTTCGATCGCCTCGGGGGCGACCGGTACGTCGCGCGTGAGCAGCCGACAGCCTGTTTCTGTCACGACGGCGTCATCTTCGATGCGGATGCCGAGATTCCAGAAGTCGCGCGGTACGTCGTCGGCCTCGGACACGTAGAGCCCTGGCTCGACCGTGAGCACCATGCCGGGCACGAGCGTCACTGGCTGGCCGTTCTCATGGGTGGGGCCGGCGTCGTGCACGTCCAGCCCCAGCCAGTGGCCCGTACGGTGCATGTAGAAGCGCTTGTAGGTTTGCTGCTCGAGCGCCTGGTCGAGCGAACCGGAGAGCAGACCCAGGTCGAGCAGCCCCTGGACGAGCACGCGCACCGCGGCCTGGTGCGGTTCGTCGAAGGTGGCGCCGGGGCGGATGGCGGCGATCGCCGCCTCTTGCGCTGCGAGCACGAGGTCGTAGAGCAGGCGCTGTGGCGGGCGGAAGCGCCCATCGACGGGAAAAGTTCGGGTGATATCCGAAGCGTAGCCGGCGTATTCGCAGCCCGCATCGATGAGCACGAGCTCCCCCGCTTTTAGTCGCGAGCGGTTGTCGGTGTAATGCAGGATGCAGGCGTTGGCGCCGCCGGCGACGATGGAAGGGTAGGAGGGACCTTGGGCGCCGTGGCGGCGGAATTCGGCGATGAGCTCCGCTTCCAGCGTGTATTCGTGCACGCCGGGGCGGCAGATGCGCATGGCGCGGCGGTGGGCGTGGGCGGCGATCGTCGCGCTGCGTTGCATCAGTTCGAGCTCGAAGGCGTCCTTGAGGCAGCGCATGCGGGCAATGAGGGCGCGGGCGTCGTGCAGCGTGACCGGGGCCGGCGGGCCGAAGCGGGCCTTGGCGCGCAGGGCCGACAGCAGCCGGCGCAGCCGGGCGTCGATCTCCTCGTGCTCCGCCAGCGGCAGCCACAGCGCCGGGGCTCCGGCAAGGAGTTCCGGCAGTTTCGCGTCGAGCTCGGCGAGCGGAAAAGCCGCTTCCAGCCCCAGCGCCTGGGGAGCGGCAGCCACCCCCAGGCGACGTCCTTCCCACAGTTCCTTTTCCGGATCGCGGTCGCGGCAAAAGAGCACGCTTCGCGGTTCCTCGTGCGTGCGCAGCAGCAGCCAGGCATCGGGCTCGAGGTAGCCGGTGAGATAGTAGAAGTCACTGTCGAAACGGTAGGGGTAGGCGGTGCCACCGTTGCGCATGCGCTCAGGGGCGGTGGGCAGCAACAGCGCGCCGCCGCCGGCGGTCTCGAGCTGCGCCAGCAGGCTCGCGCGGCGTTTGGCGAAGGCGCTGAGGTCTTCGTGGTAGCGGCCGACGGGAAAATCCGGATTCATAGAGTGCGCTCCTTGCCTGCCGCCGACAATTGGCGGCGCAATGATTCCAGGCGCTCGGGGGTACCGACGTCGACCCACAGGCCGTCGTGGCGCTCACCGCTCACCTTGCCGGCGTGCATCGCCGCGCGCAAGAGCGGCGCGAGCGGTGCGCGCGCCCCCGCCGGCAGCGGCTGGAAGAGTTCGGCGCGGTAAAAACCGATGCCGGCAAAGGTAAGCGGCTCCCCCCGGGCATCTACCGCCTCAGGATACACCATCGCATCCCCTCCCAGGGCAAAGTCTCCCCCGGGATGGTGCGCCGGATTGGGCACGAGCAGCAGGTGCGCAAGGAACCCGGCTTCGAGTTGCCGGCAGGCGCGGCGCACGAAGGCGGCCAGATCGAGCGGGCAGTAGACGTCGGCGTTGACGACGAGAAAGGATGCGGCATCGAGTAGCGGCAGCGCCTGGCGCACCCCGCCGGCCGTCTCCAGCCCCGGCGCCGGCTCAGGGCTGAAAAGAAGTTCCATCGCGCTTCTTCGCTGCTGCTCCAGGTGGGCGACGATGCGCTCCCCGAGCCAGCAGGGATTGACCACGACCCGGCGGCAACCGGCTTCGGCGAGCCGGTCGAGCCAGTGGTCGATGAGCGCCTTTCCGCCCACCTCCACCAGCGGCTTGGGGCAGGTGTCGGTGAGCGGGCGCAGGCGCTCGCCGCGGCCCGCGGCGAGGATCATCGCCACGAACGGCGCGGCTTCAGAAAGTGTAGCCAACGGCCAGATCCTCCGGATGCAGCCGCTCGAGGAGCCGGCGCAGCGGCGCGAGTTCCCCGTAGCGGCGGCTCGTCAGCAGCAGATGGCGGCGCACGCGCGGCAGGTCTTCGAGGTAGCGCGTCTTGCCGTCGCGATGCGCCAGCCGCGCGAAGATGCCCAGCACCTTGAGGTGGCGCTGCACGCCCATCCATTCGTAATCGGCGTAGAAGGCTTCGAATTCGGCATGGATCGGCAGCCCCAGGCGCTTGGCCACCTGCCAGTAGCGCACCAGCAGATCGAGCGCGAACTCCTCGGTCAGATCGACGTAGGCGTCCTTGAAGAGGGAGACCGCGTCGTAGGTGATGGGGCCCCAGACCGCGTCCTGGAAATCGAGCACGCCCGGGCCGCGGTCTTCGTCGAGCAGCATCAGGTTGCGGCTATGGTAGTCGCGATGCACGAAGACCTGCGGTTGCGTGAGCGCCCGCGCCACGAGCGCTTCGAAGAGCCGCTCGAGCTTCTCTTCTTCGCTCGGCGTGAGCGTCGCGCTCAGGTGGCGGCGCAGGTACCATTCGGGGAAGAGCCGCAGTTCGGCGAGCAGCTTTTCCCGGTCGTATTCCGGCAGCCAATCCGGGCGCGGCAGGGCTTGCATCGCCGCGAGCGCCCCCAGGGCCTGGGCGTAGCGCTCGTGGGCAGCTTCCGGCGGGACGTTGCCGGCGTAGGGGCGATCGCCGAAATCCTCCATCAGCACGAAGCCCTCGGCCGCCTCGGCCGCTTCCACGCGCGGCACGGCGATGCCGGCTCCGTACAACAGACGCTGTACGGCGAGCCAGGGGCCGAGCGGCTCCTTGTCGGGCGGAGCGTCCATGACGATGCGCGTGCCGCCTTCGGGGAGCGCCACGCGCCAGTAGCGGCGAAAACTCGCATCGGCGCTCGCCGGACGGGGTTCGGCGGCGATGCCGAGATCGGTCAGCCAACGGTGCAGGCGTGCGAAGCGATCCATGAGGGCGAGGTCCTTGCGGTACAATGGCGGACGATTTTAACAAAGCCGAGGCTGCACGCCCGTGACTTCCGGGGAGTAGGATTTTGCGTGACGGGGAAAATTTCACCTTGCTCGCCTGGGCAGCGGTATTCTTGGCCTGGAGCCTACCCTGCGCCAAGGCGGTCGCTCAGCCTTTGCCACCCTTGCCCGTGAAACCGGAGCTCCTGGGCCTGCCGCCGGCGCCCAAGCCTGCTCCGGCTGCACCGGTAACGTCGCCTTCTGGCGCTGCGGTCACCGTCGTTCCCGTGCCCGCGGCAGGAAACGCCCAGCCCTTGCCGCCAGCAGGCTCGCCGCCGCCCGCCGCTTCCTCCGGGTCCCAACCCCCTGCGGCGGCTCCCGCTCCCTCTCAGCCGGTTGCCGCGACGCCGGAGCAGGCCCCTTCGGTCGCTGCCCCGCCGAGCTCCCCTTCTTCCGCCTCGTTTCCCGCCCCGGCTTCTTCTCCCGTTGCGGCTCCTGCAGCGGCGCAAACCCGGCAAGCCCCCCGCATCCGCCTCTCCACCGACACGGCAAGCGGCGTCGAGGTCCCCCTCTTGCCTCAAGGGACGATCGTCGAGGCCGACGAGATCCGCGGCGAGCGGGGTGCCGCCGTCGAAGCCGTGGGCAACGCCATTCTCGTGCGTAACAACATCCGCATTCAAGGCGATCGCCTGCGCTTCGATGAACTCACCGATGAGGCGAGCGGCGAAGGGAGTCTGTTCATCCAGGACACGGCCAAGGGTTTTCAGGTCGAAGGACCGCGCGGCCGGCTCTACGTCACCGCCAAGGAAGGCGAGATCGAACAACCAGTCTATCGCTACGACCCGCCGGAGAACGCCAAGGAACCGAGCCGCGCCGGCCACGGTGCCGGAGAGAAGCTCTTCTTCGAAGGAGAGAACCGCTACCGCCTGCTCAACGGCACTTGGACGAGCTGCGCGGCGCCCGACCCGGCCTGGTACGTAAAGGCCGACGAGCTCAAACTCGACTACGACCGCAACCAGGCCCAAGCGCAAAACATGGCGCTGGTGTTCCACGGCACGACGATCCTGGCTGCGCCTTATGCGGAATTTCCGTTGGGGCGCGAACGCAAGTCCGGTTTCCTCACCCCCAGCGTGGGCATATCGACCAATTCCGGCTTCGACGTGGCTGTACCCTACTACTTCAATCTCGCGCCCAACTACGACGCGACCTTGACCACGAGGGCGATCGCGCGGCGCGGCCTCCAGCTGGGGGGCGAATACCGCTACCTCACGCCTTCCTACCAGGGACAGATTCGCGCCGAGATTTTGCCCAATGACCGCGAGGCCGACCGTAACCGGGCCCTCGCCTCATTTCAGCACCAGCAAAGCCTCGGTCCAGAATGGTCCTATGGGCTGGATTTCAACCGCGTCAGCGACAGAGACTATTTCAACGATCTGAGTAACCGCATCGAGCTTTCCTCCACCGCCCATCTCGTGCAGCAGGGGGTGCTGAATTATTGGAACCCCTCGGGCTGGGGCGGGTCTTTGTTGATGCAACAGTATCAGACGATCGACCGCGACGTGAGCGAACCCTATCGGCGCCTGCCGGAGCTTTCCTTGTGGCACCAGCCCATCGCCTTGCCGGGCGGGCTCGAGTTCAAGCTGCGCACGCTCTACACCCAGTTCCGCCACGACGAGGCCGGATCGCGCGGCGATTACGGCATGAACTGGGTCAATGGCGACCGGGCGGTGCTCAATCCTTCCGTCTCTTTACCCATATATCGTAACTGGTGGCATTTCGAACCGAGCCTGCAGTGGCACTACACGAGTTATGACCTGGATCAGCCGACCGTGGCGGGGGGACGCACGTCCATCGATCGCAGCGTTCCGACCGTTTCGCTCGACATGGGGCTCGCCTTCGAGCGCGACGCGAGCTTCTTCGGCCGTGACTGGCTCCAGACCCTGGAGCCGCGCATCTACTACGTGAAGACCCCCTATCGCCGCCAGGATGACATCCCGCTCTTCGACACCGCGCGCTTCGGATACGGCTTTGCCCAGATCTTCTATTCGAACCGCTACGTGGGCGACGACCGCATCTCCGATGCCGACCAGGTCACCATGGCGGTTACCACGCGCTTGCTCGAAGCCGAATCTGGTTGGGAGCGGCTACGGCTCACGCTGGGGCAACGCTATTATTTCGAGACGCCGGAGGTGCTCATGCCCGACGAGAGCCCCATCATCGACCGGCGCACCGATTTCCTCGGCGAAGCCGATGTGCATCTCACCCGGCGGATGCAGTTCAAATCGTTCTGGCAATACAACCCCAGCGAAGACCTGACGCAGCGCTTCAACGCCGGGGTGCGCTATCAGGCCGGATTTGCGCGGGTGCTCAATCTCGACTACCGCTATACGCGCGATCTGCTCGAAGACGTGGGAATCGGGGCGCAGTGGCCGCTTGCCCGCGGCTGGGTCGGCGTGGGGCGCCTGAGCCGCTCGATTCTCGAAGAGCGCCTTACCGAGGCCATCCTCGGCCTCGAGTACGATGGCGGCTGCTGGGTGCTGCGCACCGTCTTCCACCGGTACGCCTTGTCGGAGAACGACAACAACACCTCCTTTTTCGTGCAGCTCGAACTCACGGGCCTGGGGAGCCTCGGCTCGAGCCCCGAGACGCTGCTGCGCCGCTCGGTGCCGGGCTACGGCAAGATCTCGCCCACCGCCACCAGCACCCTGTTCGGATCCTCCGGAGGAATGTGATGGCAGTGAAACCACGCTCGCTCCCGCTGCTCGCGGCGGTTTTTTGTTCTGCACTAGTGCTGCTTGCGCTGTGGGCGGGGTCTGCCGCCGCCGCCGAGCTCACCCGGGTCGTGGCCGTGGTCAACAATGAACCGATCACGTCCACCGAGCTGCAGCAGTACATGATGCGCGCCAAGCGGCAAGTGGCCAAGCAAGGGGTGCAGATTCCCGAGGACGAGCTGCGCCAGCAGGTGCTCGAGCAGATGATCCTGGAAAAGCTGCAGCTGCAGGTGGCCAAGCGCATGGGGATCACCATCGACGATGCGGCCGTCAATCGCGCCATCGACGACATCGCCCGGCGCAACGACCTTACGCTCGATGCCCTCAAACAGACGCTCGCGGCCGACGGCATCACCTTCGAGCAGTTCCGCGAGCAGATCCGCCGCGAGATGACCATCGCCCGGCTGCGCGACAGCGAAATGGAAGGGCGGGTGACGGTGTCCGACGCCGAGGTCGATCATTTTCTGGCCAACAATCCCGACGTGATGCGCCGCATCGAGAAGGAGGCTGGCAACGTGACGCAGACCCACGTGCGCCACATCCTGGTCCGCACCAATCAGGCCGTCAACGACGAGGCAGCCAAGGCGAAGCTCCTCGCACTGCGTGAGCGCATCGTTAATGGCGTCGATTTCGCCGAACTCGCCAAGGCCAACTCCGACGACGGCTCTGCCTTCAAGGGCGGTGATCTCGGCTGGATCAACCCCGGCGATACCGTGCCCCAATTCGAGGAAGCGATGAACCGGCTCGCTCCGGGCGAGATTTCCCCGCCGGTGAAGACCCCCTTTGGCTGGCATCTGATCCAGGTGCTGGAGCGCCGTCCGCTCACCGCCTCTGAGGACTACCGCCGCAACTACGCCCGGCAGCTGCTGCGCCGGCAGAAACTGGAACAGGCCTACAACGCCTGGCTGCAGACGATACGGGCCGAGGCCTTCGTCGAGGTCCGTCGCGATGCGCTGGAGGCGAAATGAAACCGATCGCCATCACCACCGGTGAGCCCGCCGGCGTGGGTCCCGAGCTCTGCGCCCGGCTTGCCGACCGTCTATGGCCCGCGCCGCTCGTGCTCATCGGCGACCGCGGACTGCTCGCCGAGCGCGGCGTGCCGCCGCTGCCCGAGTTCGATCCCGGCGCACCCGCTCCCTTGTCGATACGCCATGTCCCGCTGCGTGCGCCCTCCAAGCCCGGGCTGTTAGAACCGGCCAACGCGCCTTACGTGCTCGAAGTGCTCGATACGGCCATCGACGGTATGCTCGACGGCACCTTCGACGCCCTCGTCACGGCGCCGATCCAGAAAAGCCTCATCGCCGCCTCGGGCCGCCCGTTTACAGGGCACACCGAGTATCTCGCCGAACGCAGCGGTACTCCGCTGGTGGTGATGATGCTCGTCGGCGCCGGGCTGCGCGTGGCCCTGGTCACTACCCATCTGCCGCTGGCTGAAGTTCCCGCCGCGGTCACGCCGCAGCGGCTCGAAGCCGTGCTGCGCATCCTCGATCGGGATCTGCGCCGCCGTTTCGGCATCCCCCAGCCGTGCATCCTCGTGGCCGGCCTCAATCCCCACGCCGGCGAGAGCGGCCATCTCGGCCACGAGGAGCGCGAGGTCATCACCCCCGTACTCGAGCGCCTGCGCGCCGAAGGGATGACCCTGGTCGGCCCCTTGCCGGCCGATACGCTCTTCACCCCTCGGGTGATCGCCGGCAGCGATGCCCAGCTCGCCATGTACCACGATCAAGGCCTGCCGGTGCTCAAGTACGCCAGTTTCGGCAACGGGGTCAATGTCACGCTGGGCCTGCCCTTCATCCGTACCTCGGTCGACCACGGCACGGCCCTCGATCTGGCCGGTACCGGGCGCGCCGATCCAGGCAGCCTCTTCGAGGCGGTTACGCTCGCCTGCCTACTCGCTTCGGTCGAAGAGCGTCTCGCTGCTCAGGGGGAACGCGCTACGTGAGCGCCGAAGTACAAGGCCACTGGGCGCGCAAACGCTTCGGGCAGAATTTCCTGCGCGATCCCAACATCATCCGGCGCATCGTCGCCGCGATCGACCCGAAACCCGGCGAGCACCTGGTCGAGATCGGTCCTGGACTCGGCGCGCTCACCGAGCCGCTCATTGAAGCCGCCGGCTATCTCACGGCCATCGAGCTCGACCGCGATCTCGCCGCCCGCTTGCGGGAGAGATTTCCCCATGAGCGGCTGCGGCTCATTGAAGGCGACGCCTTGCGTTTCGACTTCGCCACCTTGCCCGCGCCGCTGCGCGTGGTGGGAAACCTGCCCTACAACGTGTCGACGCCGCTTCTCTTTCATCTGGCCGCGTACGCCGAGCGCCTCACCGACATGACCTTCATGCTGCAAAAGGAAGTGGTCGATCGCATGGCGGCCCAACCAGGCAGCGCCGACTACGGGCGGCTGTCGGTGATGCTGCAGCTGCGCTTTGCCGTGCGCAAGTGCTTCGACGTACCGCCGGGCGCCTTCGTACCGGCACCGAAAGTGACTTCCAGCATCGTGCGCATCACCCCTTTGCCGGCGGGCGCTCATGCGCTCGCCGATGCCGAGCTCTTCACACGCCTGGTGACCGCCGCATTCAACCAGCGGCGCAAGACGCTGCGCAACGCCTTGAAAGCGCTGCTGCCCGAGCAGAATCTCTTTCTCCAGGCGGAGATCGACCCCAACGCCCGGGCAGAGACGCTGGCAGTGGAAGATTTCGTGCGGCTGGCGAACGCGCTCGCACGCCCGCCAACCGTAGGGCAATGAGGCCCATGAGCGCCGCGAAAAACCGTCGCGAGCGGCTGCAGAGGGCAGGGCGCCCGGAGCGCAGCAGGCGAGACCTATCATGCAGATAGGCGAGCCTGCGAGCACCGCGCAACGCCGCCCTGCGGCCGCGCAGTAGGTGGTTCGAGCTGCCCTCAGGAACTCTGGCCGGAGCCGGATTCCTTGGTCTTGCAGGTGTTGATGCCAAGCAGGGGATAGAGCGGACACCAGCCGATGAGCCCGGTGGCGAGCGGCAGCACGCCGATCCAGGTCCAAGGCGTACCGATACCCATGAGCGCGAGCACGATCAGCACCACGCCTAGGGCGATGCGGATGATCTTGTCGATACCACCGACGTTTTGTTTCATGGCATGACTCCTTGGGGACGAGTGAATCCGCGTATCATCATAGCACTTTCGTGCACCGGGTGGGGTTGACGTCGATGGATTTTTTGTTCCTCATTTTTGTGGCGATGCTCGTCGGCGCCGCCGTGTCGTTCTTCTGGGCCCGTCTGGCGCTCTCGGCCCAACGGGCCGGCTTCGAGCGGGAGATCGCCCAGCGGCAGGAGGCCGAGCTGCGTCTGCAGAGCGAATTGCGCCAGCGCATCGAAGCGATCGAAGGAGAGCGCCGCGCGCTGCACGAGGAGGTGGCGCAGCTGCGCGGTGAGCTGGCGCATCGCGCCGGGCTCGAAGAACGGCTCGCCGAGACCAAGCAACACCTGGCGGAAGTGCAGGCCCGCTGGCAGCAGGCGCTGGAAGAAAGCCGGGGTCTGGCCGAACGGCAGGCGGCTTTGACCCAGGAACTGGAAGCCGAACGCCGGGCGGCGGCCGAGAAACTGCGCCTGCTCGAAGACGCGCGCCAGCAGCTCAGCGAGCAGTTCAAGAACCTGGCCAACGACATCCTCGAAGAGAAATCCCGCCGCTTCACTGAACAGAACCAGAACGAATTGGGCGCCTTGCTCGAACCGCTAAAACTGCGTCTGGCCGAATTCCAGCGCAAGGTCGAAGAGGCTTACGTCACCGAAGGCAAGGATCGCAGCGCGCTCGCCGAGCAGGTGCGCCAGCTCATGGCGCTCAACCAGACCTTGAGTCAGGAAGCCCGCCAGCTCACGCAAGCCCTCAAAGGCTCGAGCAAGACCCAGGGGACTTGGGGCGAGCTGGTGCTCGAGCGCGTACTCGAAGCCTCGGGTCTGCGCCGCGGCGAGGAGTACGAGGTGCAGGTGGCCCACACCGACGGCGAAGGGCGCCGCCAGCAGCCCGACGTCGTCATTCGCCTGCCCGAGGGGCGCCACCTCGTCATCGACGCCAAGGTCTCGCTCAACGCCTACGAAGCCTACGTCGCCGCCGAGAACGACGGCGAGCGCCAAGCCGCGCTCAAGCGGCATCTCGACTCGGTGCGCTCGCACCTGAAAGGGCTGTCGCAGAAGCGCTACGAGCAGCTCTATGGGGTCTCCTCGCTCGACTTCGTCCTGCTTTTCGTGCCGATCGAGCCCGCCTTCATGCTCGCCGTCACACACGACAAAGACCTCTTCATGGACGCCTGGCAGCGCAACGTGCTGCTGGTGAGCCCGTCGACCCTGCTCTTCGTCGTGCGCACGGTCGCGCACCTGTGGCGCCAGGAGCAGCAGAACCGCAACGCCCAAGAGATCGCCAAACGCGGCGCCGAGCTCTACGACAAGCTGGCGGCCTTCGTCGCCGACCTTCAAGCGCTCGGGCAGCGCTTGGAACAGGCGCGCAGCGAGTACGACAAGGCGATGAACAAGCTCAAGGACGGGCGCGGCAACCTCCTGCGCCGGGCCGAGTCGCTCAGGGAACTGGGGGTCAAGCCAGGGAAGAACTTGCCGCTCGGCCTGCTCGGCGACGATTTCGAAGCGGAGAACCCGCTGACGGACGCGGCGGGTGAACCAGGGATGTAAAAAAACCCCCGGACTGAGCCGGGGGTGAAAGATGCTTTTTGCGCTGGGGCGATCAGTGCCCCGATGCGACCGATGCCCCGAAGCCGGTCTCGGAGCGCACGCGCTGGGCCGCGTAGGCCGCGCGTTCTTTCTTCGCCTGCTCGCTCTGGTCGAGCACCGAGAAGAGCCAGGTGCCGAGGAAACCGGCCAGCATGGAAAAGAGCGCCGGCGAGGTGTAGGGGAACCAAGCCGAGCCTTTCGGGTTGCCGAGCACGTCTTCCCACACCGCCGGCGAGACGATGGTGAGCCCGACCGCGGCGATCAGGCCGAGGAAACCGCCGATTACCGCGCCGCGCGTGGTGCAGTCTTTCCACAGTACCGAGAGCAGCAACACCGGGAAGTTGGCCGAAGCCGCCACCGCGAAGGCAAGCGACACCATGAAGGCGACGTTCTGCTTCTCGAAGGCGATCCCCAGCAGCACGGCCACCACACCGAGGCACAGCGTGGCGATACGCGAGACGCGCAGCTCGGAGGCCGAATCTGCCTTGCCATCCTTGAAGAGCGTCGCATAGAGGTCGTGCGACACGGCCGAGGCGCCCGACAGCGTCAGGCCCGCGACGACGGCGAGGATGGTCGCAAACGCCACCGCCGACATGAAGCCGAGGAAGACGTTGCCGCCGAGGGCATCGGCAAGATGGATCGCCGCCATGTTACTACCGCCTTTGAGCGTCCCCTTGGCGTCGAGGAAGCTCGGATCGGTGAGCACGAAGATGATGGCGCCGAAGCCGATGATGAAGGTGAGGATATAGAAGTAGCCGATCCAGGTGGTGGCCCACAGCACGGATTTGCGCGCCTGCTTGGCGTCGGGCACGGTGAAGAAACGCATCAGGATGTGCGGCAGGCCAGCGGTGCCGAACATCAGCGCCATGCCGAAAGAGATCGCCGAGATGGGGTCCTTGACGAAGTTGCCCGGCCCCATGATCGAGCGGCCGATGTCTTGTGCCACTTCCATCAGGTCCTTGCCCTGTTCGGCCGCCTTGGCGACCACCTTCGGATCGTTGAGCGCGAGGTTGGTCTTGATCTCCACCGCTTTGGCGAACATCGCCTCTATGTTGAATCCAAAGTGGAAGAGCACGGCGAAGGCCATGAAGGAAGCACCGGCGAGCAGCAGGCAGGCCTTGATGATCTGCACCCAGGTGGTGGCGGTCATACCGCCAAAGAGGACGTAGACCATCATCAGCACGCCGACGATCACTACGGCCATCCAGTAGTCCAGACCGAAGAGCAGCTTGATGAGCTGCCCGGCGCCGACCATCTGCGCGATGAGGTAGAAGGCCACGACCACCAGCGTACCGGCGGCGGCGAAGGAGCGGATCGGCCCTGGCCGGAAGCGGTAGCCGGCTACGTCGGCGAAGGTGAAGCGCCCGAGGTTGCGCAGCCGCTCGGCGAGCAGGAAGGTGACGATGGGCCAGCCGACCAGGAAGCCGATCGAATAGATCAGGCCGTCGTAGCCATTGGCCATGATGGCCGCCGAGATGCCGAGGAAGGATGCCGCGGACATGTAGTCGCCGGCGATCGCCAGGCCGTTCTGAAAGCCGGTGACGCCGCCGCCGGCGGTGTAGAAAGATGCCGCCGTCGTCGTGCGCGCTGCGGCCCATTTGGTGATCCACAGCGTCATGGCAACGAAGATCACGAACATGGCGATCGCGGTCCAGTTCGTCTCCTGCTTGACGGTCTGCCCCACGTCGCCGCCGGCGGCGATGGCCGCTCCGGTGGCGGTGAGCAGCGCCAGCGCGCCGAAAAGCTTCATCGCCGTTCTCATTTTTGGGCCTCCTTGATAATTTCTTCGGTGAGCGCGTCGAACTCGGTGTTGGCCCGGTGCACATAGATGCCGGTGATGATGATGGCAAAGAGGATGACGCCGGCGCCGATGGGAATGCCGAGGGTAGTGACGCCGGTGCCGATAGGCTTGGCGAGGAACTCCTTGTCGAAGGCGATCAGCGCGATGTAGCCGTAATAGACGATGAGCATGAGAATCGTCATGATCCAGCCGAAGCGCCCGCGTTCCTGCACGAGGCGCTGGTACTTCGGATTCGCTCGAATCCGCTCGTAGATATCGTTTTGCATGGTGCCTTCCTTCTAAGCGTTTGCAGGGGTTTGCAGAGCGTAGGCTAGAGGGGAAGGCTTACGTAATACTTACGCGGGAAAAAATAAAAATTATCTGACCAGCCCGCTTCAAGGGGACGGCCGATCCCCTTGGTGCAGCTGTGCATCGTCGACGGGGCGCGGCGCGAGCGCTACGGTGCCGCTTGAGAAGGGCGGGTCGAGACGGCGGCCGGGGATTGCCGGGGAATGACCTCGGAAGCCGATCCCCATGCCTCGATCTCCCCGCAGGCGGCTTCCAGCGCGGCGCTGTCCAGCCCCGCGAGCTGCACCTGCGGGGCCTGGGCGAGCTCGGGGTGGCGGGCGAGCGAGCGGCGGTAGAGGGGGTCGTAATGGCGGGCGATGAGCTCGGCGAAGAGCGTTGCCAGATCGCGGCGAAGGGCCAGTTCCTGCCAGCGGCGCAAGGTCTCGTTCGGGGCCAGGCCTTTGAAGCGTTCGAGCCGCTGAGCGAGCGCCTCGGGCTCGTTGCCCAGCCAGGCATAGTCTTCGAGCAGGAGTTGCATGCGGCACTCGCGAGCCGTGTCGAGCACGATCACCGGCGCGAGCCGGATCGCTTCATGGAGGGCGTCGGGGATCTGCACGAGGCCGATGCGCTTGCTCTCGGCTTCGACGAAGACGGGCTTTTGCGGGTCGAAGCGGCGCAGCGCCGCCACGAGCGCCGTATCGAAGGCTTTTTGTGAAGGTTGGGCTTCGCCGCCGGGCCAGGCGCCGAGGATGGAGCCGCGGTGGCGCGCGAGCGCTTCCAGGTCGAGCACCTGATGGCCTCGTTGCGCCAGCGCCTGCAGCACGCGCGTTTTGCCCGAGCCGGTAGGGCCGGCGAGCACCCGCCAGGAAAAGCGTCCCGGCAGGTCGACGAGCCGCTCCAGCACCCAGCGGCGATAGCTCTTGTAGCCTCCTGCCAGCTGCGCCGCCTGCCAGCCGATCATGCGCAGCCAGGTGACGAAGGCGCCGCTGCGCTGCCCGCCGCGCCAACAGTAAACGAGTGGGCGCCACGAGGGGGGATAGTGCTGCAGGCGCTCCTGCAGGTGGCGCGCCAGGTTCCGGGCTACCCAGGCGGCGCCGAGCCGGCGCGCCTCGAAGGCCGAGCGCTGCTTGTAAATAGTACCGACGATGCGCCGTTCGGTGTCGTCGAGCACCGGCAGGTTGATCGCGCCGGGGAGATGGTCTTCGAGGAATTCGGCGGGCGAGCGCGCGTCGATGATCGCGTCGAATTCATCCATCCGTTCGAGCGGTACAATCCGGTCTTTGTCTTTGGCAGCCATGGATCTCGGGGAGGTCGATTATGGAACGAGGAGAAAGCACGTCGGTGCACGGCATCCGGCTCACCGAATGGGCCCACGGCGGCGGTTGCGGCTGCAAGATCGCGCCGGCGGTGCTGCAGCGCCTGCTCGCTTCGCTGCCTCCCGGCTTGTATCCGCCGGAGCTCATCGTGGGCATCGAGGCCAGTGACGATGCGGCAGTCTACCGCCTGCGCGAGGATTTGGCGATCGTCGCTACCACCGACTTCTTCACGCCCGTGGTCGACGACCCCTACGATTTCGGCCGCATCGCCGCCACCAATGCGCTCTCCGACGTCTACGCCATGGGCGGGCGGCCGATCCTGGCGCTGGCCATCGTCGGCATGCCGGTCGGCAAACTCCCCGACGAGGCGATCACCCGCATCCTGGAGGGCGGCGCGAGCGTGTGCCGCGAGGCGGGCATCCCTCTGGCGGGCGGGCATTCGATCGACACGGTCGAGCCCATCTACGGCCTGGTGGCGCTGGGGGTGGTGCATCCCGAACAGGTGAAGACGAACGGCGGGGCGCGCCCGGGCGACGTCCTCATTCTCAGCAAGCCGTTGGGTATCGGCATCCTCTCGGCGGCGCTCAAGCAGGGCCGGCTCTCCGGCAGTGAATACGCCGAAATGCGGCTGTGGACGATGACGCTCAACCGCGTCGGGCAGGCGCTCGCTGGCCGCGAGGCGGTGCACGCCATGACCGATGTCACCGGCTTCGGTCTGGCGGGGCATCTCCTGGAAGTCTGCCGCGCGAGCGGCGTGGCGGCGGTGCTCGACCGGGAGGCGATTCCCGTGCTCGCCAGCGCCCGGCGATATGCCGAAGAGGGCGTGGCCACCGGCGCCTCCAAGCGCAACTGGGCGAGTTACGGCGAGGAGGTCGATCTCTCGGCACTCACCGACGAAGAAGGTGAGGCGGCGCTGTGGCGTACGCTCATCACGGATCCGCAGACGAGCGGGGGACTGCTGATCGCCTGCACGCCGGAGGCGGCCGAAGGGGGGATCGCCGAGATCCGGGCGCACCAGGCGCTGGGCGGCTGGAAGATCGGCGAGATCGTCGCAGCGCCCGTGCCGCGCGTGGTGCTGCGCTGAAGGGGCTTTCAGCGCCTGGAGGCGGTGCCGTGCTTCTTCTGCACTTCCTGGAGCGCCGCGGCGATCGCCGGCCACACCGTCTCGAGCAGCTTGGGCACGGCCTCCTGCACCGGGTGCAGCCCGTCTTCCTGAAAGGCATCGGGGTCGAGCGCGATCGCTTCGAGCAGGAAGGGCACGAAATGCACGGGGTAACGGGCTGCGAGGCGCGGATAGACCGCCTCGAACTCGGCAGTGTACTCGGGCCCGAGGTTGGGCGGAAGCCTCATGCCCACGAGCACGACTTCGCAGCCGGTCTGTTTGGCCATGAGAATCATGCGCTCCAGATTGGCTTGCATCGCTTGCGGCGGCAGGCCGCGCAGGCCGTCGTTGGCGCCCAGGGCGAGCACGACGACATCGGGCCGGTGCCGTTCGAGCAGTCTCGGCAGGCGGGAGACCCCCCCGGCCGTGGTCTCCCCCGAGGCGCTGGCGTCGATGACGCGGTGCGCTCCGGGTTCCAGCGCATCAAGCTGGCGCTGCAGCAGGTGGGGCCAGCCGCTCTTGGGCGGTAGCCCATAGCCCGCGGAGAGGCTATCGCCGAAGACGAGAATCGTGGCTGCGCTGGCGGGCAAAGCCGTTGCGAGCAGGGCCAACGCGAGGAAGAGCAAGGCGGTAAAGGATTGACCACCCTTTGGATGGAAGAACGGAGGAAGGATCGACATGGGCAATGAGGCTCCGGAAAAAAACGTCACCCCCATATTGTGCGCCGAGAAACTGCGCAAAGTCGTTCTACGCCGCGACGAGGAGCCCCTAGTGATCCTCGACGCAATCGATCTTGCCGTGTCGCAGGGCGAGGCGGTAGCCATCGTCGGGGCCTCCGGCTCGGGAAAATCCACCCTTCTGGGGTTGCTCGCCGGTCTGGACGTACCCAGCGAAGGCACGGTCCGTCTGGCCGGAACCCCGCTCTTCGCCCTCGATGAAGACGAGCGCGCGGCCCTGCGCGGTCGCACGGTTGGTTTCGTCTTCCAGAATTTCCAGCTCCTGCCCACGCTCACCGCCTTGGAAAACGTCATGCTCCCCCTGGAACTCGACGGCGTCGCCGAGGCAGGGCAGCGGGCCCGTCAGTGGCTCGAACGGGTGGGATTGTCGCATCGCCTGCACCATTATCCTCGCACGCTCTCCGGCGGCGAGCAGCAGCGCGTGGCGCTGGCGCGCGCTTTCGTCACCTCGCCCAAGGTGATCCTGGCCGACGAACCCACCGGAAACCTCGACACCGCCACCGGCGAGGCGGTGATCGAGCTGATGTTCGCCTTGCGGGAGCGCGAAGGCACCACGCTCGTGCTCGTCACGCACGATGCCTCGCTGGCCAGGCGCTGCGACCGCATCTTGAAGATGCATGCGGGGCGGATCGTTCAGTGAGGGGTGTGCGCTTCGGCGCGCGTGAGCTCCGCTGCTGCCCGGTCCTGTTCCCTCGTCTGGGCCCAGAGGATGCCGGCCAGGAGCATCGCCGCTCCGAGCCACTGGCGCGGCGTCATCGTCTCGCCCAGCCATAGCGCGCCCGCCAGCGCAGCGAACACGCTCTCGAGCGAGAGGATCAGGACGGCGTGCATGGGCCGCACCGTGCGCAGCGCCTGGATCTGCAAGGTGAAGGCCACGGCGCTCGAGAGCACTCCGGCCCACAGCAGCGGTAACCAGGTACGGGCGAGCGATTCCAGGTTGGGGTGTTCCCACAGCAGGGCACAGAGGGTCGAGAGCGCGGCCGCCACGGCGAACTGACCGGCGGAAAATCCGACGGTCGGCAAGTGCCGTCCGTAATGGCTCAGAGCGATCACATGCGCCGACCAGAAGATCGCGCCGACGAGCTCGAGGAGGTCGCCGCGATGCACTTCCAGATTCCCCTGCACCGATAAAAAATAGAGGCCGGCGACGCAGGCGGCCAGGCCGGGCCAGAAAGCCGCTGGCGGTCGCACGCCGCGCATCCAACCCAGGAGCGGCACGAAAACGATGTAGCTCGCAGTGATGAACGCGGCATTGGCGGCGGTCGTCTCGGTCAGGCCGATCTGCTGCAAGGCAAATCCCGCGAAGAGCAGCGCCCCCGTCACGCTCGAGGCGCGCAGCCAGCGCTTCAGGGAGACGCCACGGCGCCGGCGCTCGAGGGCCCACCACAGCGGCAGCAGCGCCACCGATGCCAGGGCAAAACGGGCGGCGTTGAAGGCGAAAGGCTCCATCGTCGCCATCGCCTGGCGCTGCGCGACGAAGGTGCTGCCCCAGATGGCGGCGACGAGCAGGAGCAGGAAGTGATCGCGGGAGAAACGCGGCATGGAGGAATCCGAAACCAAAAGCCCGATTCTATCCCGCCGCCGTTGCCCGACGCAGGATCGCTGCGGCCGTGCGCCAGCCGCTGGCCGCCGCCGCCTCCGCCCCCGGCAGGGTCGGTTCCGGCGTCATCCAGCCGCCCGCAAGCCAAAGGCCGGGGAAAGGGCACAGGGATACAGGAGCAGAGGCGGGCAAGGGAAAGAGGTCGTCGCGCCATGCCGCCGCGGGCGCTTCTTCGCCCACAGGGAGGAGCTGCTCCGGCCCGGGAGGCGCGAGACAGGCCAATGCCGTGCGCTCACCGCCTGCTGGCGCCCGCCAGGCATCAGCCTCCGGGGTGAAACACCATCCGTGCGTGGTGAGGGGAACGATCGCACTCCAGAGAGGGGTTTGCGGCCAGTTGGAGAGCCGTGCGCACAGCGCCTCGAGCCCCGCGACTCCTTGGAGCAGGGCTGCTGCATCCCAAGGAGAAATGGCGAGCACGAGGTGATCGAAACGGCGGGCGTCGGTCTGCGGCAGGCGCCATCCGCCATCGACGGGTTCCAGGGCGTGCACCGGCGCGGCGATCGCCACCTCGCCGCCGCGCCGCCCCAGCGCGCGCGCGAGTGGCACGGCAAACCACTCGACGAAGGAATCCGGCAGATGGAGCCACTGGCGTTGCGCCTTTGCGCCCAGCGCGGCGGCGAGAAGACGGGCGAAGCGGGGCAAAGGGGTCTCGTCGGCCGGGGCAAGGCACAGGAGGCGGCACAGGGGGCGCCACAAGAGGCGAAGCGCCGCTTCGTCGCCCCAAGGCAATGCCGCCTGGGCGAGCGGCACGTCGGGCAGGGTGCTTCCGCCATGCCGGGCGGCGCGCAGCAGCCGCCGCACGGCATGGCTGGCCGCGCGCCGTTCCACGCCGGAGAACCTCCCCTCCGGTTCGAAGTGCGCTTCCAGACCGCTCCAGCGCGGGCGCAGGGTAAGCGTTCCGGCACTCGCCACCGTCCACCCCGGCGTTGATGTTTTCAGATGGCGCGGCGACAGGCCCAAGCGGCGGGCGCAGGCAAAAAGGTGCGGGCTCGCACCCCATAGGGGCAGGAGCTCCGCGCTCAGGCAGGAGAGTCCCGCGCCCAACCTCGGCGAGCGCTCGAACACCGCTACCCGGATTCCGGCTTCTGCCAGCCGCAGGGCGCACACCAGCCCCGCTACCCCGGCGCCGACGATCGCCACCCTCATCGGCCGGGTTTCCTCCTCCAGCCGCGCCAGGTCAGCCACAGCTGCCGCAGCGGCGGTAGTTCCAGGCGACGATCGAGCAGCCGGTAGTCGAGGTCCTCGGCCTCAGCGAGCAAGGCTTCGGTCACCGTGCGGCGCGCCATCAGGGGGCGCAGCGCTTCGCGCATCTGGACGGTGGCCGCTTCGTCGGCGGCACGGAAGTGGTGCCGCACCCGCTCGGCCTGTGCTCGCATCAGCGCCGCGAACGCTTCGCTCCAGCGCCCTTCGAGGATCTGCGCTGCGGGAATCCCATGCCGCTGCAGCTGATCCACCGGCAAGAAGATGCGTCCGGCGCGCGCGTCCGCCCCGACGCCCAGCAGCAGCTCGGCAAGCGCAAACCCCATGCCCAGTTCCTGCGCCGCCTGCTGGGCCTCACGCTCCAATCCTCCCAGGGCGCGCACCGTCAGCAGCGCCGGTACCGCCCCCTGGCGATAGGTCAATTGCTGCAGCTCCGCGCTGGAGGCACAGCGCATCGTCGCCGCCCGCAGGCGCGCCGCCAGCACCAGTTCGTCGAAGTAGGCCCGCTCCCAGGGGAAGTCCGGCAGCACGAGGCGCAACGCCCGCGTGATGGGATGGGTCGGCGTTCCGGCGAAGGCGGCTTCGACCTCGTTCGCCCACCAGGACAGAGTGGTGAGCGCCACTTCGGGTTCGCGGCAGGAACGCACGACGTCCTCCAGCGCGTCGATGAGCGCATAGAGCACGAAGAGCGCCTCCCGCCGCGGGCCGCGCAGCAGCAGCAGGCTGTAGTAGCGGGCATCGGGACGGCGCGCGAGGCGCTCGCGGCAATGGTCGATGTCTGGACTCATTCTCGGATTTGACTATACCGGCGCCGGTTGTCTGGACACGGATTTGCACCTCGAGAAGGGCGGCCTGACGGGCTGGCCGGCGGTGACAGGAAGCCCGGTTTTTCGAGACGCCAAATGCACATTGTAACGCTCAATGAAATCGCAGGCAGCCTGACGCGCTGCCTCCAGGTTGCGGAAGACGCGGCCATGGATCGCCTGGCCCAAGCGCGATCGCGCCATTACCCCAGCCGGTATCGCTCGATGCCCAGTGCTCGGGAGATCTCATGCTACAGTTGAGTTGAGCACCCAAGGTGCAGGAGCTGCCATGCCTTCCTCTCAGAACCACACATCACCCGCGCCTTCCTCTGCTGGCGCCGCCAGCGCCACCCCTGCTGCACAGTCCTTCCCCCGCGGTCTGAGCAGCGCCGAAGCAGCGCGCCGCCTCGCCGCCGACGGCCCCAACCTGTTGCCTGGCAGTGCACCCAAGTCCACCTGGGCGATCGTGCGCGAGGTGCTTACCGAGCCCATGTTCCTGATGTTGCTGGCTGCAGGTGGCATCTATCTGGCGCTGGGCGACCGGGGCGAGGCCATGTTCCTGCTGGGCTTCGTGTTCGTGGTCATCGGCATCACGCTGGTGCAGGAGCGCCGCACGCAACGCGCGCTCGAATCGCTGCGCGACCTGTCGGCGCCGCGTGCGCTGGTGCTGCGCGACGGGCAGGAGCAGCGCATCCCTGGCCGCGACGTGGTGTGCGGCGACCTGCTGGTATTGCACGAGGGCGACCGCATCGCCGCCGATGCCGTGCTGCTGGACGGCCAGCTCGAGGTCGATGAATCGCTGCTCACGGGCGAATCCGTCCCCGTTGCCAAGCTGCCGCGCCCGTCCGCGCCCGGCTTCGCAAATGCCAACGCAAGCACGCAGGACGAGGAAGCGCACCAGGTGTACGCCAGCACCGTCGTGACACGCGGCGTAGGCATCGCCCAGGTCTGCGCCACCGCGGCCAAGACAGCCGTGGGGCGCATAGGCGCCGACCTGGCCGCGACCGTCGAGCCCCCTTCGGCGCTGCAACAGGATTCGCGCACTCTGGTGCGTCGCATCGGCCTGTTTGCCAGCCTGCTGGCCATGGCCCAGGTGCTGCTGGGCTGGTGGTGGAATGGCAGGCCCCTGCTCGAAAGCCTGCTGTCTGGCATCGCGCTCGCCATGGCCATCCTGCCCGAAGAAATCCCCGTGATTCTCACCGTGTTCCTTGCACTCGGCGCTTGGCGCATCGCCCAGCAAAAGGTGCTGACGCGGCGCGTCGCCGCGGTCGAGGCGCTGGGCGCGATCACCGTGCTGGCGGTGGACAAGACCGGCACGCTCACCGTCAACCGAATGGCCGTGGCCGAGCTCGCCACCCCCGAGGCGCATTTCCGCCCCGAAAATGCGCAAAGCCTGCCCGAGCCATTTCACCCGCTGACCGAATTCGCCATGCTGGCTACGCCGGGCGATCCGTTCGACCCCATGGAAAAAGCCATTCAGAGCTTCGGCCACCGCTGGCTCACAGGCACCGAACACGTGCACGACGATGCGCAGCCGGAGTTCGAATACGCACTCTCGGGCGACATCCTGGCCATGACGCGCGTCTATGCGAGCAGCGACCCGACGCAGCACCTGCTCGCCACCAAGGGCGCGCCCGAGGCCGTGGCCGATCTGTGCCACCTCGCCCCCGCGCAGCGTGAAGCCATCCAGCGCCAGACCCAAGCCATGGCCGAGCGCGGACTGCGCGTGCTGGGCGTAGCGCGCGGGCGCTGGACGGGTGCCGCGCCTACGGCAGGCAGCGCGCCGCCCTGGCCGGTGAGCCAGCACGACTTCGAGTTCGAATTCCTGGGCTTGGTAGCGCTGGCCGACCCGCCGCGTGCTGACGTCCCTGCCGCGCTGGCCGAATGCCGCGCCGCCGGCGTGCGCGTGATCATGATGACGGGTGACCACCCGGCGACGGCGCGCGCCATTGCGCAGCAAGTGGGCCTATCGGAGCGCCCCGACGTCATCACCGGCGCCGAGATCGAAGCGCTCGACGACGCCGCCTTGCGCGCGCGTCTGCAGCACGTGGACTTGTGCGCCCGCCTCAAGCCGCAGCACAAGCTGCGCCTGGTGCAAGCGCTGCGCGCGGACGGCGAGGTCGTGGCCATGACGGGCGAGGGCGTCAACGATGCGCCCGCCCACACGGCGGCGGACGTGGGCATCGCGATGGGCGAGCGCGGCACCGACGTGGCGCGCGAGGCCGCCGCGCTGGTGCTGCTCGACGACAGCTTTGCCCACATCGTTGCGGCGATCCGCCAAGGGCGGCGCATCGACGACAACATCCGCAAGGCCACGCGCTTCGTCTTTGCCGTGCACGTGCCCATCATTGCGCTGGCGCTCGTACCCACCCTGCTGCACTGGCCGGTGCTGCTGCTGCCCGTGCACATCGTGCTGCTTGAGCTACTCATCGACCCGATCTGCTCCATCGTCTTCGAAGCCGAGCCCGAGGACGAGGACTTGATGCGGCGCCCGCCCCGGCCCGTGACGGATTCGCCCTTTGCCGCCACGCCGCTGCTGCTCGGCGCCGCACAAGGGCTGGGTATGGGCGCCGCACTGCTGGCCGGGCAAGCCTGGCTGGTGGCCGCGGGCTGGAGCACCGCGCAAGGCCGCGCCGTGGTGTTCTGCACGCTGGTGCTGGGCGTGATGCTATTGGTTTTGGCCAACCGCGACCTCGCGCATCCGGCCTGGCATGGCATTACCGACCCCAACCCCTGGCTGCGGCGCATGGCCGGCGTGATGGCGCTGTTGCTGCTTACAGTGCTGGGCATCCCGTGGCTGCGCGAGCTCATGGGGCTGGCCCTGCCGGGCACGCAAGGATGGCTGGCCGGCGCCGCACTGCTGGCACTCTGCCTGGCCTGGCTGGAGCTGTTGCGCCGGGCCAGCCGGTTCTGGCAGGGACGTCGTGGCAGCCGCTGACCCGGTGCGCGCCTTGGGTTTTGGTTTCAGTGTGGCAGTCTCAGCCGACGATTCCAAAGTCCGACAGGCTCCTAGTCACGCCCGCCTTCGGCAATGCGGGGCAGCGGCGCATGGTCCAGATCCGGACGGCTCCAGGGGTCGATGTGGGTCATGAGGTTGAGCACGCGATGGCGCTGCAGCACACGGCGCCGGGCCTCGACGGCGATGTCGTGCCCGGCCTCTACGCTCAGACTGGCGCCGACTTCCAGATGTGCATCGACCAGCATCATGTCGCCCATCTTGCGCGTGCGCACGTCGTGTACGCCGCGCACGCCAGGCGTCTCGAGCAAGGTCTGGCGGATCGCCTGCACCTCCTGTTCGTCGGCGGCGCGATCCATCAGATCGTGCAGCGCGTCCCAGGCAAAATTCCAGCCCATGCGCGCCACCATCAGGCCTACGATCAGCGCCGCAATCGGATCAAGCAGCGGATAACCCGCCAGATTGCCCGCAATGCCTATGCCCACCACCAGCGAAGAAGCCGCGTCCGAGCGCGCATGCCAGGCATTGGCCACCAGCATGCTCGACTTCACACGCTTGGCCACGGCAAGCATGTAGCGGAACAACAGCTCCTTGCCGAGCAAGGCCGCGCCCGCGACCCACAGCGCCGCCACGTGCACCTGCGGCAACTCATGCGGATTTTCGAGCTTGGTCAGTGCCGCCCACAGCATCCCTAAACCCACGCCCAACAGCAGCAGCCCCAGTACCAGCGAGGCCGCCGTCTCGAAGCGCTGGTGACCGTAGGGGTGATTGGCATCGGCATCTTTTTTTGCATGGTGGTTCGCCAGCAGCACCACGAAGTCGGCCACGAGGTCGGACAGCGAATGAATCCCGTCCGCCACCAAGCCCTGCGACTTCGACAAGATGCCCACGACGATCTGCACCGCCGTGAGCACCAGATTGACCGCCACGCTGACCCAGGTGCTACGCGCAGCCGCCGCCGCGCGTTCCTCTGGCGTGTACAGCGTGTCCTCGGAATCATCTTCGGGGGTGATCAACATGGGGTGAAAGATGCGAGTGGCCAAACCTGGATTTTACAGGGGGGCACGAGGTGCCGTGCTGCCCATGGCGTGTTCACAGTGCAGGCCACGCACCTCATGCTTGGTCGCGCCGCGGCGCTACCCATCGTGCCGGTGCGTGTGGCGCAGGTCCGGCGCATGTGCATGGGCTGTGCGCCATGGGCGCAGGTGCACAAAAACCCCCATGGCCGCAAGCGACAGCAGCGCCGCGACGCCAAACGCCCAGGCCGGCGCAAGAGCCCACAGCGCACCGGCCACGAGCGAAGCCGGCAGATACAGCACACCCGTGATGAAGTTGTAAATACCCACAGCCGTCGCACGCCGCTCCGGTTCGAGGTCGGCGATGAAAGCCTTGCTCTGGGACTCGTCGATCGCATAAAACACACCATAGACGGCCAACGCTGCAACCAATTCCCATCGACTCGCCGCCCACACCAACCACATGTTGACGATAGCATAAAGCAGGTAGCCGAGCAATACGATTCGGCTGCGCCCAATCCAATCGCCGAGCTTGCCCACAAGCGGAGCCGCCAGCACACAAGTGGCGTTGAACAGCGCATACAGCAGCACCACCCCGCCCATGCCAAAACCCAGCGCGTGGGCGCGCAGCAAGATGAAACCCAGGCTGAAATAGGCGAGCGCAAACACCCCCGCCGGCACCAGAAAGCGTTTGAAGGCAGGGCTCAGCTCGCGCCAGTTCTGGCGCAAACCCTCACGCGCATGCGGCACGCCGCGCTGGTCGGGCACGCGCATGAGCACCAGCACACTGAGCACCGCCGGCACAAAGGCCACCCAGAACAAAATGCGGTAGGTGTCGGCCGATTCTCCCAGCCAGCTCAGCAGCGCATAGGCCAGCAGCGGCCCGAGCACGGCGCCGGCCTTGTCGAGCGCATTGTGCACGCCGAAAGCGTAGCCACGCTTGTCCGCCGCGGCGATCGAGGACAGCCAGGCGTCGCGCGGTGGCCCGCGAAAGCCCTTGCCCAGCCGCTCGACGACGCGAAACACCGCCAGCCCCGTGATCGACGAAGTCACGAGCAAAATCGTCTTCGCAAGCGTGGAAAAGGCGTAGCCCGCCGTCGCAAACCACTTGCGCTGCCCGCTGCGGTCCGACAGCCAGCCCGAGAGGTAGTTGAGCGATGAGGCCGAAAAATCCGCGAGCCCCTCGATCAGCCCGAGCAGCGCGC
>JACRJA010000067.1 GCA_016235745.1 Rhodocyclales bacterium
AGCATCGACCCCTGGATGGCGGTGCGGCTCATCACCTACGTCGGGCTGCTGTATCAGGACCTCATCAAGGTCGGACAGATCACGGGCCGGCGCCTGCCGCCGGTGCTGCCCGTCGTCTTCTACACCGGAGAGGTGCGCTGGAACGCCCCCACCGACATCGCCGAGCTCCTGCCGCAAGACCTGCCGCCGGAGCTTGCCAAGTACCTTCCGCGCATGTCCTACGTGCTCATCGACGAGAACGCCTACACGGATGAAGCCCTCGCCGGACTGAAGAATGTCGTCGCCGCCACCATCCGGCTCAAGCGCCAGCAGCGCCCGCAAGACCTCGCCCGGCTCACCGAGGCGCTGCACCGCTGGTTTGCCGGCGACGCGGAACTCGAGCGCATCCTGAGCGTCTGGATTCAGGAGTATCTACTGCGCGACCTGCGCCCGGAACTGAACGTACCCGAAGCCCACGACCTGGGGGAGATCACCATGCAACTGGCCGAACGATTCAAACAGTGGGAACAAGAGGTCAAGACTGAAGGCCGGCTCGAAGGTCGTCTCGAAGGTGAAGCTCTTGCCCTGCAGCGTCTGCTCATTCGCCGGTTTGGAGCATTGCCCGAGTGGGTACAGGCGCGCCTGCGCTCGGCAAGCGCCGAAGAGCTCGACACCTGGCTCGAGCGCGTGCTCGATGCGACGCGGCTCGATGATGTCTTCGGGAAATGACGCCATGGTCGAGAAAACAAAGCACACCCACTTTGTTTTGAGTACCCACCATCGGGCAGGTGCTTGAGGTGATTGAAACCCTGTCCTTCGAAAGAGAAGCAGGGTTTTTTCCATAAGGACCTTGGCGATGCGCAGGGTCTTTACTGAAGAAATTGGAGGGTTATGTGGACGAAGAAAAAGAACTCGCGCTCAGAAAATACGGCGAGCTCTACGAGCATTCAAAAGCTGTGCTGGGGGAAGAGCTGGCCCGGTCGCACCGTGTAGACGAAAAGGCCAGCAAGTATCTGACTGCGCTCTCGTTGGTACTTGGTGCGCTCGTTTTCTTCTTTCAGCAGCTGGTGGATAAGAAGTTGCTGCCGCCTCAGGGGATGCTCGATTTCCTGATTTTTCAGGTCATGATCGTGCTTTTTGGCGCTTCCCTGCTTGCGTGGTGGTTTGTGTTTTCCTGTCTACGTAACGTCAAATTCATCAAGCCCCCACTGGATCAGGGCACGCTGGACTTCTACGATTCTAATAGACTCATCGATATTTACTACGCGATGACCAAAGGCAACATGAATGCGCTGGTGCACAACAAGAGTGTGGGCGACCGCAAATCGCAGGCGCTCTACCGTGGCTACTGGGCAATGAACGTCGCGGTTATTGCAGTAGCTGTTTTGTTCTTGTTGTTGCTGGTGCGGCAATGGAACTTGCCGATATCTTGAAAATAGGAGATGACCATGAGTGACCAATCGACCGACAAACCCCAGAGCCAGCAGACAACTCCTGCGGTGACACAGCAGCCAAAGGAATCGGGTTACCAACCCAATCGCAACATAGAGTCACCTGAGTTCCAGATCTCCACCGAAGGCTACGACCCACGGGCAGACATCACTCGGAAAGACAAAAACGGGTAGGTAGGGCGAGGATGTCAAAGAAGCCAGATCCCGCCCTGGTCGCCATACTGGTCAACAGGGAGCACAGTCGTCTGTCGTAAAAGACAAAGAAAAAAGGAAAAACGAAGGGACAGCCAGTGCGCCGGGACGAAGTCGGCAGAAAATTGGAGGTGCAATTCCTCTACCCGGTAAGGCGTAGCGCGCCGCCGGGACCCCATAATAACAAATAATAACAAAGGGACAACCACTCCCACTTATATTGACGAATTATGACGTATTATTAAATGGACCACGGCACCCCTGCACGATATATCGGAGTGTAGCCTCGCCGTAAGCGGGGTGGCTGTCTGCTCGCTGGCAGGTGGGCAGCCCTTCCTTGCAGCTGGGCTGGCATCGATGGGAACGTATGTGTTACCATCTGATCAATGAGCTACCAAGTCAAAGAACTGCTTCTGCCTGACGGCAGCAGCCCTTACGCGGCCTGGTTCGCCACGCTGGACCCACTGGCTGCTGCCAAGATACGGGTGGCGGTTGCGCGGATGGAACAGGGCAATCTCTCCAGCGTGGAGTGGTTCCGTGGGATTGGCGAGTACAAGATCGATTGGGGGCCGGGCTACCGCATTTACCTGGCCAAAGACGGTCTGAAGGTCATTGTCCTGCTCGGTGGCGGCAGCAAGAAGCGTCAGCAGAAAGACATCGATGAGGCGGTCGCCTTGTGGGAAGACTACAAGCGCCGCAAGGCACAAACGAAAAAAGGAGCGTGAACCATGGCACTGACCCGTGATTTCAAAGAAACCGTGGCAGCCCGTGTGCAGAGCGATCCGGCTTTTGCTCAGGCGTTGCTCGACGAGGCGATCACCCTGTTCATCAATGGCGAGCCTGACACCGCCAAACTCATTCTGCGCGACCTGGTCAACGCCACGGTCGGCTTCGAGTCGCTGGCGGAAGAACTCCACAAGCCGGCCAAGAGTCTGCACCGGATGCTGTCGGCCTCAGGTAACCCGACGATGAGCAACATCTCGGCGATCTTTGCTGCTATCAAACGTGCGCTGAAGGTGGAAGTCCACACCAGCGTGGTGATGACGTAGCCGGGCTCTCGAGAAACACGAACGCAACACAAAGGGACAAAAGGGATACACCGCACAGGACCACCTCGCCAATCGCTGCGATGAGCGACAAGGCCCCCGCCCGGCTACAATACTCCTTATGAACGCCCGCCACGACGCCAGCTACAAGCACCTCTTCTCCTCGCCCAAGGTCGTGCAGCACCTCATCGAAGGGTTCCTGCCGGCGGCCAAAGGGCTAGGGCGGCTCGACTTCACCACCCTGGAAAAAGTCTCCGCCAGCTACGTGAGCGACGACCTGCGCGAGCGCGCCGACGACGTCATCTGGCGGGTGAAGACCGACAAAGACTGGCTCTACCTCTACTTTCTCATCGAATTCCAAAGTAGCGTCGACCCCTGGATGGCGGTGCGGCTCATCACCTACGTCGGGCTGCTGTATCAGGACCTCATCAAGGGCAGACAGATCACGGGCCGGCGCCTGCCGCCGGTGCTCCCCGTCGTCTTCTACACCGGAGAGGTGCGCTGGAACGCCCCCACCGACATCGCCGAGCTCCTGCCGCAAGACCTGCCGCCGGAGCTCGCCAAGTACCTGCCGCGCATGTCCTACGTGCTCATCGACGAGAACGCCTACACGGACGAAGCGCTCGCCGGATTGAAGAATGTCGTCGCCGCCACCATCCGGCTCAAGCGCCAGCAGCGCCCGCAGGACCTCGCCCGGCTCACCGAGGCGCTGCACCGCTGGTTTGCCGGCGACAGGGAACTCGAGCGCATCCTGAGCGTCTGGATCCAGGAATATCTACTGCGCGACCTGCGCCCGGAACTGAACGTACCCGAAGCCCACGACCTGGGGGAGCTCACCATGCAACTGGCCGAACGATTCAAGCTGTGGGAACAGGAAGTCGCCCAGAAGGCGTTGCAACAAGGCTTGCAGCAAGGTGCCCAGAAAGGCCGGCTCGAAGGCCGGCTCGAAGGTCGGCTCGAAGGTCGGCTCGAAGGTCGGCTCGAAGGCGAAGCCCTCTTGCTGCAACGCATGCTCACCCGCCGCTTCGGGCCGCTGCCCGAGTGGGTGCAGGCGCGCTTGCGCTCGGCCTCGAGCGATGAGCTCGAAACCTGGGCCGATCGGGTGCTCGATGCGACGCGGCTCGAGGAGGTCTTCGGGGCATGAGGCGGAGTGTTCCGTAACAAATAATAAAGTATTTGTTCCGCGTCGCAGGCTATGGCGAAGGCACCTACGACCTGCGGCACATCACGCGCCGCAAGGAGTTCTTCGACTTCTTTGCCCAGAAAGGGGGCGAGTGCTGGATCGTCACCGACCCTGGTAGCGACTCAAGTCAAGCCCGCAAAGTGTGAACGGGGCAGCATCCAGCGGCCAGGTTGGCCGGGAAGTTCAACGAAGCCGAAGTACTGGTAGAACGCGGCCGCTTTGGGCGACTTCGCGTCGACGACGATGGCGGCCACTGCGAGCGTTTCGCTGGCGGCGGCAACGCGCTTGCACGCATCTGCCAGCAGGATCGAACCGAGTCCTTGTCCATGAAACTGCTGGTCCACAGCCAAACGGCCGAGTAGTGCCACTGGTGCCGGATAGCGCGGCAGTTTTTTACGCCACTTCTCGGGCAACGTCTCAGCGGCGATGCTGGCGGCGCTGAGGGTGTAAAAACCGGCAACCACCTGGGGTCGCCCGGCTGGGCTGGCGACAAAAACCCGTGCCACGCCTCGCTTGATGTCCTGGCGGGCATAGCGTTGCAGGTATTGGTCGAGCGCTTGCTCCCCACAATCGAAACCAGCCGTCTGCGCGTCGCTGTCGAGCGCGCGAATCACATAGACCATTTATTGCACGTGCTTGGCGTGACGGGCGAACGCGCGCTGCAAGGCGGGGTTGGCTTGGGCCGGTGTATCCAGCGCGTCCAGGAATGCTGCGAAATCCTCCTGAGACAGGGTGATGACCTCGTACGCCTGCACGACCGACTGGGCTCGTTCGAGCGCGTTTCTGAGCACAAATTCGGACACGCTCATATGGGTATACGCAGCCGCTTTGTCGAGCAAACGGCGCACCTCCTGATCGCAGCGGATGTGCAACCGGGTGTCTTTGGCAAGGAGGGTCATGGTCGGCTCCTGAGGGTCATCAGATTTGGATTGTGCGCCATTTGTGCGTACATAGTCAAGTCGACTGAATGGAAAGGCCAACTTCCAATCTCGAAGTTGCTGCGCCAATCCTGCGCATCGTGGGAGCGTCGCTGCCCTGCAGTTGGGCCTGCTGCTCGATGAACTCGAGAAGGAGGCGTGAAATGCTGGGTCTGCAAACGACAGGCGCTGCTGGGGAGATTCGGTATGAGAGCACCGTCCTGCAGCACTCAAGCCAAACTTGTACCTGCTGTGCCGCCAGCAGAAGGTCGGGCCGCGCTTCGGCATGGCCGTCTCCGTGTGCAGCATGGCCCTGCGGGAGTACCGGCGGCAGATGGAACGGGCCTTGGGCGCAGAGCTGGTCAAGGCATGCACTCCGATCAGTTGCTGGCGTCGTTACGCCAGTTCTCGACCAGCAGGCCGCTGACGCGGCTGAATTCGCCGACGTTGGAGGTCACCACGATCAAGCCGCGCGCAACGCCGGTGCCGGCGATCAAGGCATCGTAAGCGCCAATGGGCTGCCCTGTTGTTTTGAGGGCAGCGCGAATGGCTGCCGTTGCCTGGGCATCCGCTTCGTCGAACGGCACGGTGCCGACGACCGAGAAGAAGGCCTCCAGCATCGGTGCCAGTTTTTTGGCACGCTTGCGGTTGAGTGCCAGTCCGTAATCGATTTCCATGCGCGTCAGCGACGAGACGACGATCTGTTTCGGTGAGGTGGCCTTGATACGCGCCAGCACGCCGGGTTGGCCTTTGACAAAGTCCGAGACCGTGCAGGTGTCGAGCAAGTACCTCATGCCAGCGGATCATCCACCGGCGCTGACAGTTCGTCGCGACGGGCCTCAAAGCGCGGCATTTCGGGATCGCCCTGGAAGTTCATGACAATGGGCGGCCACTGCGGCTGGGACTGGTGAGCGAGCCACTCACTGACCGCTTTGCGGATCAGCGCGTTGCGGCTCTCACCGGCTTGACTGGCCATGGCATTCAGTTGTTGCCCAGTGGGGTCATCGAGATAGATGCTGAAGTGCATTGCAGCCTCCGCACAGGGGATATAACACGTTATTATGTTATACCGCATGGGTTGCGATTTCAAGGCTTGGGGTTGGAAACAAAGGGATACCCACTTTGTGGGACCACCTCGCCAGCCGCTGCGCTGAGTAGCGCAAAATGCCCCTGCCCAGCCACAATACCCCGCATGAACGTCCGTCACGACATCAGGCGATAGTCGCCATCTGCCGTGGTCGTGCGCTTGAGCACGTACATCTGCTCGAATACACCCACGTAACGCGAGGCGGTCTTGTCATCCAGGCCGACCTGGCCGCCGAGTTGGGTGTAATTGCACATCTGACCTGCCGTCTGGAACAGTGCTCGCAGGAATCGCGGCAGCTGGTCGAGCTGCTCGATCTTGCTTGGGGGCCGCTATACGAGGCCTCAACGAGACGTATCGGCGCATAGTTAACTTGTCAGGACATCGTCCGGACGCTAAGATGCTGGCAATGAATGAAGATGGGGGTTGCTATGAGCGCATTGCACCGGTCGAAAACCGAACGGATCGATGTCCGTGCCAGCAGCTCGGTCAAGCTCCTGTTGCAGGAAGCGGCGCGTTCGTGCCACAAGAGCGTCAGTGAGTTTCTGTTGGATGCCGGTGTGACCGCGGCCAACCAGGCGCTGGCGGATCGTCGTCGCTTTGTGCTCAACGACGAGCAGTGGCAGGCGTTTCAGCAAGCGCTGGATCGTCCCGTGCAAGCCAAGCCGCGTCTGAAGCAACTGCTCAGTGAACCTGGGGTTCTGGATTGAGCGCAAGCTATGAACGGGTCCGCAAGCTATCGGCTGTGGACGCGGTGGAGGCGTTCGACTGTGGGCAGCCGGCGCTCAATCAGTTCCTGCAACGCCATGCTTTGGTCAATCAAAAGGCCAACAGCGCACAAACCTATGTTTGTTGCCTGAACGGCGAAGTGGTCGGCTTCTACAGTCTGGCCGTCGGCAGCGTTGATCCCGAAGATGTCCCTGCTCGTGTGGTGAAGGGGTTGGCCCGGCATCCGGTGCCGGTCATGATCCTCGCGCGGCTGGCGGTGGATCGCGATCATCAAGGAAAAGGCCTGGGCAAGGCACTGCTGAAGGACGCGCTGCTGCGCACCGCACAAGCGGCTGACATCGCGGGCATTCGCTGTCTGCTGGTTCATGCCAAGGATGAGGCGGCGCGGCGGTGGTATGAATCCTGGGAGTTCGAACCCAGTCCGACCGATCCTTACCATCTGTTTCTGATGCTCGAGGACCTCCGGGCATTGCTGGAGGGGTGAGCGGTATGGGGTTCCCTTGGTTTTTCGTCTGTCCAAGGGCGGGTTTCATGCTGGCCATTGCCTTTTCAGCGCATGGACGGATCGGAGCTCAGTAGTGGATCACCGCATAATATGCGGTGAATAACTTGCCAATGCGGGGAATGGGGCTCATAATCTCCGCATGAACAGCGGCGATTACACGTACATCTGGCAGGCTGACGACTGGCCCAAGTGGCGCTACGACCTGGCGGCGCTGGCCGGACCCATGGCCGAGGTCAGCCGTGCGCAGGGCCTGCTGCTGGGGCGCCTGGCCGACGTCGGCATGGCCTTGCGCGACCAGGCGAGCCTCTCGGCCTTGACCTCCGACGTGGTCAAGACCAGCGAGATAGAAGGCGAGCAGCTCAACGTCGAATCCGTGCGCTCGTCCATCGCCCGTCGCCTGGGCGTGGACATTGGCGCCCTGGCGCCGGTGGATCGGCATGTCGATGGCGTGGTCGAGATGGTGCTCGATGCCACGGCCAACTGCGCGGCCCCGGTCACCCACGAGCGGTTGTTCGGTTGGCATGCGGCGCTCTTCCCAACCGTCTTCCCAACCGGCTACTCAGGCCTCTCCAAGATCAAGGTCGGTGGCTGGCGGGACGATGCCCACGGTCCGATGCAGGTGGTATCCAGTTCCATCGGCAGCCAGCGCGTGCACTTCGAAGCGCCGCCGGCCGATCGTCTGGAGGCCGAGACGCATCGGTTTCTCGAATGGGTCAATGCAGCATCGGGGGAACCACCGCTCATCAAGGCCGGCCTCGCCCATCTGTGGTTCGTGACGCTGCACCCCTTCGACGACGGCAACGGCCGGATCGCCCGGGCCATCGGTGACCTGCTGCTGGCCCGTGCCGACGGCAGCCCACAGCGCTTCTACAGCCTTTCGGCGCAGATCCAGCGCGAGCGCAATGCCTACTACGACATCCTGGAGCGCACCCAGAAGGGCACGCTCGACGTCACGGCGTGGCTCGCCTGGTTCCTCGAGGTCTTGCACCGCGCGGTCGATCAGGCACAGCACACGCTCGACGCGGTCCTGGCCAAGGCGCGGTTCTGGCAGCGCTTTGCCGGTATGCCGATGAACGAGCGGCAGGTGAAGCTGCTCAACCGCTTGCTCGACGGTTTCGAAGGGAAGCTCACCACCAGCAAGTGGGCGGCCATCGCCAAGTGCTCGCCGGATACTGCCCTGCGCGACATCAACGAACTGCTGGCCCATGGCGCATTGCGCAAATCCGCTGCCGGCGGGCGCTCTACCTCCTACGAGTTGAACGATCCGCCATCGGCGTGAATGCCCCTCGGAACGACTTGGCTCCCCGGCGGAACAGCGCCTTCATGGACGCCTGCCCACTCGTTCGGAAGGTGACCATGAACTGCCCCCGGTATCGCGGAGGCTGGCGGGATATACCCTAGGGGCGGCATCAGACTGCGTGTAGCGGATGGAGACAGACTGCGAGCCGCTGTCGGAGTAACCAGCGCATCCGAGTCGGCGGGCGGAGGAAGTTAGACACTGAAAAGTGGTGGCCAGGGGCGGAATCGAACCACCGACACGCGGATTTTCAGTCCGCTGCTCTACCGACTGAGCTACCTGGCCGCCGAAGAGCGCCATTATATCGGCAAGCAAGAGAATGTCAATCATCCTTGGCGCCGGGACGGTCGTCCTGCCGGGCGCTGCCTTGTGCCGGCATGGGGAAGCGCACGCGGGCGAGCGTGCCCCGGCCGTGGGGGTTGGGTTCGAGGGTGACGTCGGCGCGGTGCATTTCGGCGATCTCGCGCACGATCGCCAGGCCCAGGCCGGAGCCGTCGACACCGGTGTCGAGCACGCGGTAGAAGCGCTCGAAGACGCGGGGCCGGTCGGCGGGAGGGATGCCGATGCCGGTGTCTTCGATTTCGACTTCGACCGAGGCTTCCCGGGCGAGGGCGCGCAGCGTGACGCTGCCGCCGGGCGGGGTGTATTGGATGGCGTTGTCGACCAGGTTCTTGAAGAGCTCTTGCAGCATCAGGCGGTTGCCCTCGATTTCCAACCTCGCTTCGCTTTCGTCGAGGCCGAGCTCGAGCGCCTTGTGCTGGGCCTTGGGGTAGAGCTCGAGGGCGACGTCGCGCAGCAGTTCCTGCACGTCGAGGCGTTCGATGCGGTGTACCGTCTCCGAGCTCGATTCGGCGCGCGCCAGTGTGAGCAGCTGCTGGATGAGGTGGGCGGCGCGTTCGGCGGCGCTGTGCAGACGTTGCAGGTCCTGGCGCAGGGCCTGAGGGTCGTGTTCGCGCAGGGCGAGCTCGGCCTGCATCTTCAGCCCGGTGATGGGGGTGCGCATCTGGTGGGCGGCGTCGGCGATGAAGCGGCGCTGGGCCTGGAGGTTTTCTTCGAGGCGGGCCATCATGTCGTTAAAGGCAACGATGAGGGGGCGTACTTCTTCGGGGACGCTCTCGGGCGCAATGGGCGAGAGGTCGGTGGGGCGGCGCTGGCGGATGCGCGCCTGCAGGCGGGCGAGGGGGGCGATGCCGCGGGTGAGGCCGAACCAGACGAGCACCACCGAGAGCGGAATCAAGGCGAATTGCGGCAGGAGCACGCCGGTGACGACGTCGGAGGCGAGTTCGCGGCGCTTGTTGAGGGTTTCGGCCACCTGGGCGATGACGAAGCGCGGTTGTTCGGGTCCGGGGCGGCGGTCGATGCGGGCGGCGACGCGCACCGGTTCGCCGGCGACGACGTCGTCGCGCCAGCGCACTTCGCCATCCGGCAGCCAGGGGCGGGGCGGGGCGGGGATCTCGGCGTCGCCGCCGACGAATCCCTGGTCGGTGCGGACCTGGAAGAAGACGACGTCGCTCGCCGAGGAGCGGAAAAGGATGCGCCCCGGCGCGGGTAGGTCGAGCTGGACGCGATCGCCGTCGATCGTTACGAAGCGCGCGAGCATCTGAACCTGCTCGCCCAGGGCGTGGTCGAAGGAGCGGTTGGCGATGCGGTCGGCCACCTGATGCGTGACGATGATGGAGAAGGGCCAGAGAAAGAGCAGCGGGGCGAGGAGCCAGTCGAGGATCTCGCCGAAGACGGAGTTGGGCGAGCCGTCGGGCGTGCGCTTACGCCAGGGAGGCATCGCCGGGCTCCAGGCTGTAGCCGAGGCCGCGCACCGTCTGGATGCGTACGCCGCTTCCTTCGATCTTCTTGCGCAGCCGATGCATGTAGACTTCGATGGCGTTGGTGGAGACTTCCTCGCCCCAGCCGCAGAGGTGCTCGACGAGCTGTTCCTTGCTGACGAGCCGCCCGGGCCGGGTGATGAGGTATTCGAGGAGCGCCAGTTCCCGGCCGGAGAGCTCGAGCGGCGTGCCGTCGAGCCAGACGCGCCGGGCGGTCTGGTCGTAGCGCAGCTTGCCGGCTTCCACCACCGGCGGGGCGGCGAGCGAGCGCCGCGTGAGCGCCCGCACGCGGGCTTCCAGCTCGGGGAGGGCGAAGGGCTTGGTGAGATAGTCGTCGGCGCCGGCATCGAGGCCGTGCACACGGTCTTCGATGCCGTCCTGGGCGGTGAGGATGAGCACGGGGGTGGTGTTTTTGCGCGCGCGCAGGCGGCGCAGCACCTCGATGCCGGGCAGGCCGGGCAGGCCCAGATCGAGAATGACGAGGTCGTAGGGGGTGGTGTGCAGCGCCAGGTCGGCCTCGCGGCCGTTGCCTACCGTGTCGATGGCGCAGCCGGATTGCTTGAGCGCGCGGGCCAGACCCTGGGCGATGACGGAGTCGTCTTCGACGATGAGGATGCGCATGCCTGTGGGCTCATTGGGACAGAGAGGGCTTCGCCGGCATTGTGGGTGCCCTGTGCCCTTCCGTCAAGGGTGGGGTCGGGGCGGATGGTATAATCGTTTCCTTTCTTCGGATCTCCAGCTCGCGCGCTCATGCCGTTTTATGCCTTGGGTCTGAACCACCATTCGGCGCCGATCGCGATCCGGGAGCGGTTTGCGTTCGATCCGCAGCGCGTAGTGCCGGCTTTGCAGGATCTGTGCGGCGGCGTGGCCGGCGTGTCGGAAGCCGCCATTCTTTCCACCTGCAACCGCACCGAGCTCTACGTGGCGGCGCGCGAGGCGGAGCCCGTGCTGGCCTGGCTCACCGCTCGTCAAGGCACTCCATTGCCGGAAGTGGCGCCGCATCTCTTCACGTACATCGACCAGGCGGCGGTGCGCCACGTCTTTCGCGTGGCGAGCGGGCTCGATTCCATGGTGCTGGGCGAGGCGCAGATCCTGGGACAGTTCAAGGACGCGGTGCGCGCGGCGCAGGCTGCGGGAACGCTTGGCAAGCATCTGCACAAACTCTTTCAGCAAACCTTGGCGGTGGCCAAGGAGGTGCGCTCGGGCACGTCGATCGGGGCGAACGTGGTCTCCATGGCGGCGGCGGCGGTCAAGCTCTCCGAGCGCGTCTTCGGGCCGGTCGCGGAGCAGCGGGTGCTCTTCGTCGGCGCGGGCGAGATGATCGAGTTGTGTGCGACGCATTTCGCCGCCGGACGCCCAAAGCGGATGATGGTGGTCAACCGCACGCTCGCCCGGGCCGAGGCGATCGCCCAGCCGCTGGGCGCGGGGGTGGGACGGCTCGAGGATCTGGCCGAGATTTTGCCCGAGTTCGACACCATCGTCTCGAGCACGGCCAGCCCCTTGCCGCTCATCGGTCTGGGGATGGTCGAGCGCGCCCTGAAAAAGCGCCGGCGCCGTCCTTTCGTGATGGTGGACCTGGCCGTGCCGCGCGACGTGGAGCCGGAGGTGGATGAGCTCGACGACGTTTTCCTTTATACGGTGGACGATCTGGCGCAGATCGTGCAGGCAGGGCTCGCCTCGAGGCAGCAGGCGCTGGCGGCGGCCGAGCGTATCGTCGAGGAGCGGGTGGCCGAGTTCATGGCCTGGGTACGTTCGCGCGAGATCGTTCCCTGGATCCGCCGCCTGCGTGAGCGGGCCGATGCCCTGCGGGAGGCGGAGCTGCAGCGGGCCTTGCGCCGCCTGCACGGGGGCGAATCGCCCGAGGCGGTGCTCATGGCTTTGAGCCACGGGTTGATGAACAAGTGGCTGCACGCGCCTACGCGCTTTTTGCAGGAGGCGGGCGACGTGGAGCGTGAGGCGTTGCTCGTGGCCCTGCCGCGGCTCTTCGCGCTGGAAGAGAGTACGCCACCGGCAAGAGACAAGGGGGAAGAGGCGGCCCAGGCGGAATCCTTGCCCCTGGCGGTGCCGCGGGGGGAGCGGGGATGAGGGAGCGTATCCGCGAACGGCTGCGCCGCATGGAGGAAAGGCTGCAGGAGCTCGACCGGGCTTTGCTCGATCCGGCCGTGGCCAGCGAGGCGCAGCAGTTGCGCCGTCTGGGGCAGGAGAGGGCGGAGCTCGAACCGGTAGTGGCGCTGTGGCGCACCCACTGTGCGCTCGAAGACGAGCTGGCCGCCACCGAGGCGCTGACGGCCGACCCGGAGCTGCGCGCGCTCGCCGAAGAGGAGAAGGCGCGGCTCGTCGAGCGGCTGGCCGAGAGCGAGCGTGCGCTCGCCGAGGCGCTCACGCCGCGCGACCCAGAGGACGACCGGCCGGCGTTCCTCGAGATTCGCGCCGGCACGGGGGGCGAGGAGGCGGCGCTCTTCGCGGCGGATCTGCTGCGCATGTATCTGCGCTACGCCGAGCGCCGGGGCTGGCGCAGCGAGATCCTCTCGGCGAGCGAGTCGGACCTGGGGGGGTATCGCGAGGTGATCGTGCGGCTCGAAGGGCGCGGAGTCTATGGCCGGCTCAGGTTCGAGTCGGGCGTGCATCGGGTGCAGCGGGTGCCGGCCACCGAGAGCCAGGGGCGCATCCATACTTCGGCCTGCACGGTGGCGGTGCTGCCGGAGCCGGACGAAGAGGCGGTGGTGCGGCTCGATCCTGCCGAATTGCGCATCGACACCTTCCGCGCGAGCGGCGCGGGCGGGCAGCACGTCAACCGCACCGATTCGGCGGTGCGCATCACGCATCTGCCCACGGGGCTCGTGGTCGAATGTCAGGACGACCGCTCGCAGCATCGCAACAAGGCCAAGGCCATGGCGGTGCTGGCGGCGCGGCTGGCGGCGCGGCAGCGGGACGAACGGGCCGCGGCGGTGGCGGCCGCGAGAAAGAGCCTGGTGGGCAGCGGCGATCGCTCCGAGCGCATCCGTACCTACAATTTCCCCCAGGGCCGGGTGACGGACCACCGCATCAACCTTACGCTCTACCAGCTCGATGCCGTGCTCGCGGGCGAGCTGGATCCCCTCATCGAGCCGTTGCGCCTCGAATACGAGCAGGAGCGGTTGCGCGAACTGGAAACGGCGTTGGAGGATGAGGCATGAGCACGATTCCGTCAGATCTGCCGTCAGATGTGACGGTGGGCGAAGCGCTCGCCTGGGCGCGCGCCCGCATCGGCGCGCTGGATGCGCGCGTATTGCTGAGCTACGCGAGCATGTGGAGTTCGACCAAACTCACCGCCTGGCCGGAACGCCCTTTGCCGGCGGATGTCCTGCAACGCTTTTGCACCTGGGTGGAGGAGCGTGCAGCAGGGGTGCCGGTGGCCTATCTCGTCAGGGAGCGGGAATTCTACGGACGGATCATTCGCGTCACGCCGTCGGTGTTGATTCCCCGGCCGGAGACCGAGACCTTGGTGGAAGTGGCGATCTCGATCGCCCTCACTCTGCCGCCGGGCCATACGCCACGCATCCTGGATCTGGGCACCGGCAGCGGCTGTGTGGCCATCACCCTGGCGCTGGAGCTGCCGCAGGCGAAAGTTTTTGCGGTGGACGCTTCGCCCGAAGCGCTCGGCCTGGCGATGGGAAACTCCCTGCGCCTGAAAGCGAAGGTGTCGTTTGCGGAGAGCGACTGGTTTTCCCGGCTGTGCTTCGGCGAGACGTTCGATCTCATCGTCTCCAACCCGCCTTATCTCGCCCAGGATGATCCGCATCTGGAAGAGGGGGATCTGCGCTTCGAACCGCGCGCAGCGCTGGTTGCCGGAGAAACCGGGCTGGAAGCGATTTCGACCATCGTCTCCGAGGCGCCGCGCCACCTCGCCGAGGGGGGCTGGTTGCTGCTGGAGCACGGCTGGGACCAGGCACAGCGGGTGCGGGGTCTGCTGCTCGACGCCGGTTTCCTCGAAGTGCAAAGCTGGAAGGATTTGGCGGGGCTCGAGCGGGTGAGCGGAGGCAGGCGACGGAGGCGGGCGCCGGGTGGGGACCATCGGCCGAAGTGAGCGGATTTTTCCTGCAATTTCAATCATTGACATTCTGGATGGCGTGTTATCCTGAGCGCATGGCTTGGGAGGCGGGATGAATCCTTTTTCTGCACCAAAAAGAGCGAAACGGCACCGGCGTTACATCGCCTGGGCCGTGTTTGCCCTCTGGTTCGCCTATTCGTCCGCGTTGCTGGGGTGGCATGCGTGGACGATCCCGGCTCCCGACGTCTGCTTTGCCCGCCGTTGAGTCTTCCGCCGCGAGGAGTCGATCGATGTCCGATACCCTTTTGACCGCCGGTGCCGACGAGGCGCTGGCGCAGTTCCAGACGCACGCCGACCGGCTCATGCTGGGGGCGCTTGCCGTCCATCTGCTGGTGACGCTCGCCTCGGCCGCCGTCACCGATACCTGGGGCATCGCCCTTCTGGTGGGGGTGCCCTCATTGCTCGTGCCCGCGGGGATTGCCTTTGCCCAACCAGGGTCGCTGGTGGCGCGCATCACCATCGCCACCGCCTTCATGGTGTTCTCGGCGCTCCTCATCCAGCAGTACGGCGGGGCGATCGAAGCGCACTTCGGCATTTTCGCACTGCTGGCCTTTCTTCTGTATTACCGCGATTGGCGCCCGGTGCTGGTGGCGGCGGCGGTGATCGCGGTGCACCACGTGCTCTTCAACTATCTGCAGATGCTCAACTGGGGGTTCTACGTCTTCGAGCAAGGGCCTTCCTGGGCGCGGGTGGCGGTGCATGCGGCCTACGTGGTGGTCGAGGCGGGGCTCATCATGTACATGGCGCAAAGCCTCAAAAGGGAAGCGGTGGAGAGCGCCCTGGTAAGCGAGACGGCGCGTCGGGTCGGTACGGGAGACTTGCGTGCGCTTCAGGGGCGAGGCTATCCCCTGTTGCAGACGATGGCCGACATGCAGTCCCATTTGGCCGCGACCCTGCAACGGGTGCTTGACGAGGCCGTGACCGTGGCCGAGGCCGCCCATCGGCTCGAAGCGCTTGCCCGCGATGGACGAGGGCGGGCGCAAGCGCAAAAGGAGGCGACGCACGAAGTCCTCACGGCGGTGTCCGCCTTGGCCGAGGCGCTGCGGCAGCTCGCCAATGAGGCCGAAGCGGCGCGGCGTCTGTCCGAGGACGCAGGTGATTCCGCGCGCAGCGGCGGGGAGATCATCCGGGCGACGATCCATGAGATCGCCGGCGTTTCGGCCTCCATTGGCGAGGCGGCCCATAGCGTGGAACAGCTGGGGAGTCAGTCCGATCGCATCGCCGTCGTGGTCGATCTCATCCGCGGGATCGCGGACCAGACCAACCTGCTCTCCTTGAACGCGGCCATCGAGGCGGCGCGCGCGGGAGAATCAGGCAGAGGCTTCGCCGTGGTCGCCGACGAGGTGCGGAAACTTGCCGAGCGCACGGCCGCGGCCACCGACGAGATCGGCACGATGATCGCCGACATCCAGCAGAGCAAGGCACAGGCGCTACGAAACATCGAGCTCGCCGTGGAGCGGGTACGCCAGGGAACGGCGATGGAGGAGCAGACCGGAGAGGCGATCGCCAAGATCATCGCCGACGCAACGGAGGTGGAGCAGGCGTTCGTGGCGATTGCGCGGGAAGTCTCGCGCCAGAGCGATTCGATCCAGACGGTGGCGGCGACGTTGGCGCAAGTGGCCGGGCTTGCCGATACGACCGAGCAATCGATGACCCAAGTGGGCGAGGAAGTCGAGGCCTTGCGGCGCACCGCCGAATCCGTGACGGCGACGGTGGGGGCGTTTCGCCTGCAGTGAAGCGGGGCCAGAAACGAAAAGGCCTGCCGCTGGGGCAGGCCTTTCGCATTGGTTGCGGGGGCAGGATTTGAACCTGCGACCTCCGGGTTATGAGCCCGACGAGCTACCGGACTGCTCTACCCCGCGATCGATGAGCAAATTATAGCCGATTCCCTGGCGGAGTCAAGCATTTTTTGTGCACCGCGAAGATCGCGCGGCAGTCGCTTCCGGGGACGGGTCACCGGCGTCGTATAATGCCACGCCATGGCTGCCCGTTTCTTCGTTCCCGATCTCGTGCCCCAGCCCGGCGCGCAGGTGTCGCTGCCGCCTGCCGCGGCCCATCACGCGCTGCGCGTGTTGCGGCTGCGCGTGGGCGAGCCGGTGGTGGTGTTCGATGGTCGTGGCGGGGAGTGGCGAGGCGTGCTGGCAGCTGTCGGACGCGATGCGGCGTGGGTGCGGCTCGAAGCCTTCGATCCCGTTTCGCGCGAGCTGCCTTTTGCGGTGACGGTGGGGCAGGCGCTTTTGCCCGCCGAGCGCATGGACTGGGCGATCCAGAAAGCGGTGGAGCTAGGGGCGGCGCGCATCGTGCCGCTCTTGACGGCGCGCACCCAAACCGGCGGCGCGCTCGAACGGGGGGCGCGCAAGCAGGCGCATTGGCAACAGGTCGCGCTGGCCGCGGCGCAGCAGTGCGGCCGCACGCTGGTGCCGGAGGTGGAGCTGCCGCGACGCTGGCGGGAATGGGTCGAGGAGGCGCGGGGGGCTCGCTTTTGGCTGCTCGCGCCGGGGGGCGTTTCGCTTTCCCGGCTGTCCGCACCTGAGCGGAGCGTGACCGTGCTCGTCGGGCCCGAAGGCGGTTGGAGCGAAGAGGAATTGGACGAGGCCGAACGGATCGGCGTCGAACGCATCGGCCTGGGGCCGCGGATCCTGCGCAGTGAAACCGCCGCGGCCGCGGCGCTGGCGATGATGCAAGTCCTGTGGGGGGAGCGTTGATGTTCGAGAACGTGGAATTGGGCCATCGCCTCGACAAAGAGACTTATCGCCAGCGCGCGGAAGCCGTGCGCCTGCAGTTGCTCGATCTGGAATACCGCCTGGTGCAGGAGCGTTCCTTCGCCACGCTCATCCTCATCAACGGGGTCGACAAAGCGGGCAAGGGCGAGACGATGAACCTGCTCAATTCCTGGCTCGATCCGCGCCATCTCGATAGCCACGCCATCGACCGCCCGAGTTCCGAGGAGGAAGAGCGGCCCTACATGTGGCGCTTTTGGCGGCGGCTGCCGCCGCGCGGGCGCATCGGGGTCTTCTTCGACAACTGGTACGCCGACATCATCGAGTCCCGGGCGACGGGGCGCAGCAAGCGCACCGCCTTCGAAGCGGCGCTCGAGCGGGTGCGCCGCTTCGAGGAGATGCTGGCGGCCGAGGGTGTGCTGCTGCTGAAACTGTGGTTTCACATTTCGGCCAAGGAATTGAAACGCCGTCTGGAGAAACTCTCCAAGGATGAACGCACGAGCTGGCGGGTGCGGGAGTCGGACTGGCGCTATCTCGAGCGCTACGATGAGTATGCCCAGACGGCCGCCGCGGCCATCCGGCACACGAGCACCGGCGTGGTGCCCTGGGTGCTGGTCGACGGGGCCGACGACCGCTACCGGGCGGTGTTCGTGGGCGAGACGCTCGCCGGCGCCTGGCAGCGCAAGTTCGAGGCCATCGAGCGCGGCGAGGAGGGTGCGCCGCCGCTCGTTCTCGTGCCGGATCTCGAAGAGCGTCCCAATGCCGTGAGTGCGCTCACCCTCGATCAGCCGATGGAAAAGAAAGCGTACGAGCGTCGGCTGGAGGAGCTGCAGGGACGGCTCGATGCCTTGGTGCGCGACGGGCGGTTTGCCAAGCGCGGCCTGGTTGTGGTCTTCGAGGGGATGGATGCGGCCGGCAAGGGAGGGGCGATCCGGCGCGTCACGGCGGCGCTGGACGTGCGGCGCTATCAGGTGGTGCCGATCGCCGCGCCTACCGACGAGGAGCTCGCCCAGCCTTATCTCTGGCGCTTCTGGCGCAGGATGCCGGGGCATGGCCGGGTGGTGATCTTCGACCGCTCCTGGTATGGGCGCGTGCTCGTCGAGCGGGTCGAGGGCTTGTGCGCGCCGGCCGACTGGATGCGGGCCTATGCCGAGATCAATGATTTCGAAGAGGAGCTGATCGAAAACGGGACGGTGGTGGTGAAATTCTGGCTAGCGATCGACCTCGAGGAGCAGCTGCGGCGCTTTCGCGAGCGCGAGCAGGATCCCCTCAAAAGCTACAAGATCACGCCGGAGGATTGGCGCAACCGGGAAAAGTGGCCGCAGTACGAATTGGCGGTAAGCGACATGATCGAGCGCACGAGCACCGAGATCGCGCCGTGGACGCTGGTCGAGGCGAACAACAAATACTATGCGCGGGTCAAGGTGTTGCACACCTTGTGCGAGCGCCTGGAGGCGGCATTGTGAAAAGGGACGGGGAAATGGACGGGCAGCGGCGGGAGACGGGGCGTTGCGGGCTGCCCGAAGAGCGCATCCCCGAGGTTTCTCCCCCCGTGTCGCTGCAAGACGGTTCGGCTGCGGCCTTCGTCGGCTGGATGCGGCATTCCGCCCCCTACATCCATGCCTTCGGCGGCAAGACCTTCGTGATCGCTTTCGACGGCGAGGTGGCGCAGGGCGAGCGCATGCAGCGGCTCGCCTACGACTGCAACCTGCTCGCGGCGCTGGGTATTCGCCTGGTGCTGGTGCATGGCGCCCGGCCGCAGATCGACGCGGAGATGGCGCGCCGCGGTCTGACCCCGCTGTTCCACAAGGGGGTGCGGGTGACCGACGCGGCCGCGCTCGAGTCCGTCAAGGCGGCGATGATGGTCACCCGCGTCGAGATCGAGGCCAAGCTCTCGCAAGGCTTGCCCAACACGCCCATGGCGGGCAGCTACATGCGGGTAACGGGGGGGAATTTCATCACCGCCCGACCGCTGGGGGTGATCGACGGGATCGACTTCCAATACACCGGGGCGGTGCGGCGAGTGATTGCCGAGGAGATCGTCGCCGACCTGGAGCAGGAGAACGTCGTCCTCATCACGCCGCTTGCTCCTTCGCCTTCGGGCGAGATCTTTAACATCACGATGGAGGAGGTCGCCACCGAGGTGGCGGTGGCGATCGGGGCGGAGAAACTCGTCTTCCTGTGCGATGCGCCGGGGCTGTTGGATGCGCAGGGCAAGCTCGTCTCCTCGGTGACGGCGGATGTGGCCGCCCGGGCCCTGGCCGAAGGGAGCGGACTCACGGAGGATCTGCACCTCTACCTGCCGCATGCGCTCGAGGCGGTGCGCCGCGGGGTGGGACGGGCGCATCTCATCGACCGCGATCTCGACGGCGGCCTCTTGCTCGAATTCTTCACCCATGCCGGCGTGGGAACGCTGGTGACGCGCGATCCGATTTTTCGCTTCCGCGACGCGCGGCCCGAGGATGTCCCAGCGCTGATCGCCCTCATCGCGCCGATGGAGGCCGATGGCACCCTCGTGCGCCGTGATCGCGAATTGCTGGAAAAGGAAATCGAGCGTTTCTTGCTTGTGGAGTACGACGGCGTGGTGGTCGGTTCCGCCGCCATTTACCCTTTCAGCGAGGAGAGGTCGGCGGAGCTGGCGTGCCTGGCGGTGGCCCCGGAGTTTCGTCGCGCGGGGATCGGGGAAGAGCTGCTGCACCGCATCGAGGCGCGCGCCCGCACGATGGGGCTGGAACGGCTCTACGTGCTCACCACGCGCACGGCGCACTGGTTCCTCGAGCGGGGTTTTCGCGAGGTGGGGCCGGAGGCGCTGCCGCGGCGCAAACGCGAGCTCTATAACTATCAACGCCGCTCGAAAGTGTTCGTGAAAGCATTGACTTGAACGGAGAAAGGGGTATCGATGACCAGAACCGTATTTTGCGTCAAGCTGGGGCGGGAGGCCGAGGGGCTGGAGCGGCCGCCGCTGCCGGGGGCGCTGGGCAAGCGCATCTTCGAGAACGTCTCGAAGCAGGCGTGGCAGGAATGGCTGCGCTATCAGACGATGCTCATCAACGAGAATCGCCTCAACCTGATGGAGCCGGCGGCGCGAAAATACCTGCAGGAGCAGATGGAGCGCTATTTCTTCGGCGAGGGGGCCGACGAGATCGCCGGCTACGTGCCGCCGGATCGATAGGCGATCACTGGGGAGGCTGCGGTTTCGCTTCGGGGGTGTAGCGGATGTCGCGCCCCTCGACGAGATAGACTACCTGCTCGATCACGTTCTTGGCGTGATCGCCCACGCGCTCGAGCGACTTGGCGATGAAGACCAGTTCGAGCGAATGCGAGATCGTGCGCGGATCTTCCATCATGTAGGTGATGAGCTCGCGCAGGATCCCCTTGAACATCGCATCCACCGTGCGGTCGTCGGCGAGGATTTCCTGGGCGTGGCTGTCGTCGAGCCGGGCATAGGCGTCGAGCGAGGCGTGCAGCATGGAGAGGGCCGTGCGCGTGATGAGTTCGAGCTCGATGGCAGGGGTAAAGGAAGGCGTGGCCTGATAGAGACGGAGGCCGCTCTTGGCGATCTTCTTCGCCTCGTCGCCGATGCGCTCGAGGTCCTTGCTGATCTGCAGCGAGGACATGACCAGGCGCAAGTCGGCGGCGGCTGGGGCGTTGCGCACGATGAGCTGGACGCTCTGCTCGAAAACGCGCCGGTCTTCTTCATTGATCGAACGCTCGGTCTGCAGCACTTCATCGAAGAGCGCCTGATCGCCTTTGCGCACGCCCTCGATGGCTTTCTCGATCTGGCGCTCGACGGTGCGGCCCATTTCGAGCACGGTCTGACGCAGCTGGTTGAGCTCGCGGTCGTAAGGGTGGAACGTGTGTTCTTCCATCGTCTTCATGGCTTCCCTCGCGGCGGTGCAGACATTATGGTGGGACGACGTTACCGTTTCGTGACGGCGCGTTCGCGCCGCTGCACGCCCTCGCCGGTGGCAAGGAGCAGCACGTCGGCGCGGCGGTGGGCGAAGATGCCGTTGGTGACCACGCCGGGGATGTCATTGAGCGCGGTCTCGAGCGCATCCGGGTCGTCGATGACGAGGCCGTGAACGTCGAGGATGGCGTTGCCGTTGTCGGTGACGAAACCGGGGCGGCGGCGCGGTTCGCCCCCTAACTCGCGCAGCCGGCGGGAGACGAGCCGCTCGGCCATGGGGATGACTTCGAGGGGCAGGGGAAAGCGGCCCAGGCGCTCGACGAGCTTGCGTTCGTCGCAGATGCACACGAAACGCTCGGCCATGGCGGCGACGATCTTCTCGCGGGTGAGCGCCCCGCCGCCGCCCTTGATCATGGCAAAGCCGGGGTCGATCTCGTCGGCGCCATCGACGTAGAGCGGCACCGAGTCGAGTTCGGTGGCGTCGAGCACCGGGATGCCGTAGCGGCGCAGCCGCTCGGTGGTGGCTTCGGAGCTGGAGACGGCGCCGCGAATGCGCTTGCCGTTTTGCACCAGGGCGTCGATGAAGAAGTTCACGGTGGAACCGGTGCCGACCCCGAGGAAGATTCCTTCGGGTACTTCGGCCACGGCGGCCACCGCCGCCAGGCGCTTCAATTCGTCGGCGTGGGTCAGGGCCATCAGCGCAGGCTCGCGGCGTAGTCGGCGAGCGCCGAGATCTCGGTGTCGGTGAGTTTGTTGGCGATCTGGCGCATCATCTGCTCGGGATCGTTGGCGCGTTGCTGCTCGCGGAAGGCCTTGAGCTGCAAGACGACGTAGTCGGGGGTCTGGCCAGCGAGCCGGGGATACATGATGGGGATGCCCGCGCCGTTGTTGCCGTGGCAGCCGGAGCAGGCGGGCACCGCCTTGTCGGGGATGCCGTAGTGCCAGATCTTCTGGCCGAGGGCGAGGGTTTCCTGAGACTTGGGTTCGGCCGGAACTTGTTTCTGCTGAGAGAAATATTGGGCCAGACCCAGCATTTCTTCCTTGGAGTACGCCATGACCATCGCGTTCATCGTGGCGTTCTCCCGGGCGGCGGGCTTGTCTTCCCAGGCCTTGAAGTCGACGAGCTGCTTGTACAGATATTCAGGATGCTGGCCGGCGAGCTTGGGATACTCGGGCATGAGCGGGGTGTTGCCGTCCGGGCCGTGGCAGGAGGCGCACAGCGTGGTGACGATTTCCTGGACATGAGCGGGGTCGACGGGTTCGGCGGCGCAGACCAGGCCGGAAGCGGCGAGCGTGGTAAGCACGATGGTACGCTTGAGCATGTGGATCCTCGACGCGATGGATGAGAATGTGTAAATTTTGCTATTCTATCGCATCTCCCCGTTTTGCGCAGGCTTGCCTGTCGCCCTCTTCCCATGCCCCTTTTTCGCCACGCCGAGTTCGTTACTTCCATCGCCAAGCCTGCCGGGCTGCCAGCGGCCAAGGGGCCGGAGATCGCCTTCGTCGGGCGCTCCAACGCCGGCAAATCCAGCGCGATCAACGCCCTGGTCGGGCACACGCGGCTAGCCTACGTCTCGAAGACGCCGGGGCGCACCCAGCTCATCAACCTCTTTCGCACGCCGGCGGGGCTCTATCTGGTTGATCTGCCGGGATTCGGCTACGCCAAAGTGCCCGAGGCGATCCGCCGCGGCTGGGCGGAGCTGATCGAGCGTTACCTGCGCGAGCGCGAGGCGCTCGTCGGTCTCGTCCACATCATGGACGTGCGCCATCCGCTCACGGCGCTCGACCGGCAGCTGCTCGACTGGTTCCTGCCCAGCGGCAAGCCGGTGCATATCCTTCTCTCGAAAGCCGACAAGCTCTCGCGCGGGGCGCGGGCCGCGACCGTGGCCCAGGTGCGCCGCGCCTTGGCTTCATGGGAGGGCCAGGTGACGGTACAGGCGTTTTCGGCGCTCAGCAAACTGGGGGTGGATGAGGCCGAGGCGGTGGTGCAGGGTTGGCTGGCGGGCATCCTGCCCGAGCCGGTGGGCACCGGTGCTGCGGAAGGATAAGGGCGCCGCGCAGTAGGTTGTTCGCGGCACCCATAAAAAATGGCCCGAACGTAGGGGGAGGTTCGGGCCATGAACCCGGCGGTATCGCCGGGGTCCCGCTCAACAGGAAGGATTGGCGGCGGGGGCAGGTACTTGGAACGGAGCCGTTTTCATAGAATACTTGGACGGGCGAAAGTTCCCGCTGCTGTGGGGTTTGCCCTGCCTGGATATCTTGCCCTTTTCCCACTCGCAACCGCGAGTTTTCCTGCGGAGATCGCATGGGCGCGGCACGAGAGACGGGCTGCGGCAAGGAGGCATCTCCATGCCAAGGCAGGACAATGCCTATGATCACATGGTCTTTCATTCTTTCCGCGCTAGAATTCCTCCATGAACGCCCGCCACGACGCCAGCTACAAGCACCTCTTCTCCTCGCCCAAGGTCGTGCAGCACCTCATCGAAGGGTTCCTGCCGGCGGCCAAACGGCTGGGACGGCTCGACTTCACCACCCTGGAAAAAGTCTCCGCCAGCTACGTGAGCGACGACCTGCGCGAGCGCGCCGACGACGTCATCTGGCGGATCAAGACGGACAAAGACTGGCTCTACCTCTACTTCCTCATCGAATTCCAGAGCAGCATCGACCCCT
>JACRJA010000068.1 GCA_016235745.1 Rhodocyclales bacterium
ATCTACACGCGCAAGGCACCACCACGACAGCTGCCCGGCTGGCTGCGGCCCTATGGCGGCCCCGACGAGGAGGCAGCGCAGGGCCAATCCAGCCTGGGCTCCGGCGTCATCGTCGCCGCCCAGGGCTTCATCCTGACCAACAACCACGTCGTCGAGGGCGCGGACGAGATTGCCGTGATGCTGCCGGGCGGCAAGGTGGCCGAGGCGCGCGTGGTCGGCACCGACCCCGAGACCGACCTCGCCGTGTTGCGTATCGAGGCCAAGGGTCTGCAGCCGATCACCTTCGCCGATCCGGCCTCGGTGCAGATCGGCGACATCGTGCTGGCCGTCGGCGATCCGTTCGGCGTGGGCCAGACGGTGACACAGGGCATCGTCAGCGCGACGGGCCGCAACCGGCTCGGCATCAACACCTTCGAGAACTTCATCCAGACCGATGCGGCGATCAACCCCGGCAATTCGGGCGGCGCGCTGGTCGATGCGTCAGGCCACCTGGTGGGCCTCAACACCGCGATCTACTCGCGCAGCGGCGGATCGCAAGGCATCGGCTTCGCTATTCCCGTGAGTCTCGCGCGGCAGGTGATGGAGCAGATCATCACCACCGGCCGCGTCAGCCGCGGCTGGCTCGGCGTGAGCGCGCGCGACGTCGTCCACGAGACCACCGGCGCTGCGGCGGGCGCTGCGCTCGTCGCCGTGCAGCGCGGCGGCCCGGCCGACCGCGCCGGCTTGCGCGCCGGCGACACCGTCCTCTCGATCAATGGCAAGGAAGTCGTCGACACGGCCGCGCTGATCAACGAGACCGCCGCGCTCAGCCCGGGCACGCAGGCGCAGTTCAAGATCCTGCGCGGCCGCGAGGCCGTCTCCGTGGCGGTCGAACTGGGTCGACGCCCGGTCACGCGCAAGCCATGATGGAGACGTCGCGTGCTGCGTGGCGCACTCGAATCGGGGCTGATGCGCACGCTGTTGCGGCGGGCCGACCGCCCTGCGTTCCCGGCGGTGGTGGGCGCCGTGGCGGTCGCCGCGACGGTGTCGATGTCCGTGCCGTTCTCAACCCTGCTGGTGGCGGCAGTGCTGATGGCGCGGCGCCGCTGGATCGCGATCGCCGTCTGGGCCAGTCTTGGCGCAGCGCTGGGCGCGGCACTGCTGTACCTGGTGTTCCACCACCTCGGTTGGGCCCGGCTGTTCGACGCCTACCCCGACGTCGTGCGTTCGACCGCCTGGAGCGACGCCACCCGCTGGTTGTCCACCTACGGCGTCCTGGCCTTGCTTGTCATCGCCGCCACGCCACTGCCGCTGACGCCGGCGCTGATGTTCGCCGGCATTTCACGGCTGCCGATCGTCGAGGTGGTGCTCGCGCTGTGGATCGGCAAGCTTGCGAAGTACCTTGTGTATGCGTGGCTGGCCTCGCGCTTTCCGGAACGTGCACTGCGGCGCGGTCAGCGGCATGCCGATGCACTGCGCGTCATCGTCGCCCGCGCCCTGTCGGCCACGCCGGCTCAGCGGCACGACGCCACGTCGTCCGGGGAGCTGCGGCGATGACGCCCGGCGACCCGCCGTCTCGGCCGCCCGCACCTCTCCTGCAGGAGTCATGCTGATGTGCTTTTCCGCGCAAGCCAGCTTCACTGCCGGCACCGTGTTGCTGATCGTCGGAGCGGCCACCGTGCGGCGCGCGCGTGCTCGCTCGGAACTTCCGTACGCCTGGATTCCGGTCCTCTTCGGCATCCAGCAACTGCTCGAAGGCGCGCTCTGGCTGACCTTCCCGGACCGCGCGCCGCTGCTCAACACCGTTCTGACACACGCCTACTCGTTCTTTTCGCACGTGCTCTGGCCGATCTACGTGCCGCTGGCTGCGCTCGCGCTCGAAGCCGTGCCCTGGCGGCGGCGGGTGCTGGTCGCCATCGCCACCGCCGGCACCGCCGTGGGGCTGTACCTGCTGGCCACCCTGTTCACGCTGCCGATCGTCGCCACGGTGACAGGCCAGCACATCGCCTACGAGTCGCCGCACTTCTATGCGCTGGCCGCAATGTCGCTCTACCTGCTGGGCACTTGCGCGAGCCTGATGTTCTCCAGCCACGCGCGGGTCGTCGCCTTCGGCGTGGCCGCGTTCGTGTCAGCGGTGGCGGCCTACGCCTTCTACGCGACCTGGTTCATCTCGGTATGGTGTTTCTTCGCCGGTGTGCTCAGCGTCATCGTGCTTCTGTACTTCACCGATGCGCGCCGGACAGCGCGGGTTCGCGGCGCTGCGCCGGAACTGGAGGCGCGTTGATGGACGCGACGCAGCGCTATCGCGTGACGGGAGCCATGGCATGAGCGCCATGTTTAGCGGGTCCGTGTCGCCCGAAGCGCCGGCTGCGGCAAGGCCGCCCACGGGCCTGCGAGTGCTCTTCATCGACGTCGCAGCCGAAGACCAGGTAGCGCTCGAAACTCTGTGCCCGGGTTCGTGGAGGCCGCGTTTCCTGCCAGATACCCAGATCGACGCCGACGGCAGCGCTGCGGCACTCGTCGAGGTGCTGTGTGTGTTCATCCACACGCCGGTGACACGCGAGCTGCTGCGGCACATGCCGGCGCTGCGGCTGGTGGCGACGCGTTCCGCCGGCGTGGATCACATCGACCTCGACGCCTGCCGGGAACGCGACATCGCGGTCGTCCACGTGCCCGACTACGGGGCAGCCACCGTCGCGGAGCACAGCTTCACGCTCCTGCTGGGGCTTGCCCGCCGCCTGTGCGAGGCACGCAGACGGGCGCTCCAGGGCAGCTTCTCGTACCGGGACCTCACCGGCTTCGAACTGGAAGGCAAGGTACTGGGGCTCGTCGGCTTCGGACGCATCGGAACGCACGTGGCACGCATCGCACAGGGCTTCGGGATGAAGGTCCTGACGTTCGACCCGCGACCACGACCGCAAGCCACGATCGCCCTGGGCATCGATTTCGTCGGATGGTCCGAACTGCTCGAGCGCAGTGATGTCCTGAGCCTCCACGTGCCGCTGTCCTCTGACACGCATCACCTGCTGGACGACGACGCCTTTGCCCGCATCAAACCCGGCGTCGTGCTGATCAACACCGCGCGTGGCGGCTTGATCGACGAAGAGGCACTGCTGCGCGCGCTCGACCGCGGCACCGTTTCCGCGGCCGGCCTGGACGTGCTCGAGCGCGAAGACGGCGCTGCGCCGGAGGCGCCGATGGGCTGCGGTGGTCTGGGCTGCGACCGCGGTTGGGAATCGTCGCACCCGCTGCTGCGCCACCCGCGCGTGCTTGCAACACCGCACGTCGGCTTCAATACGCGCGAGGCGGTCGCGCGCATCCTGCACGAGACGGTCGACAACATTTCGGCATGGCAGGCCGGCCAGCCGCGACATCGCGTGAATTGACATGCCGAGTGCCGCACCCGCTCGTGCCAAGCGGCCGCAACGCCGGTCGCCGTTCGGGCGCGCGCTCCGGATCGGTCTGGCCTTTGCCGGCTTCGTGCTGTGGTGGGCCTGGCACCGCGGCGTGATGCGTTGCGACGACCCTCCCGTGGCCGAACGCTTCACGGCCCTCCTGCAAGGGCTGGGCACCACATTCGTCAAGCTTGGTCAGCACCTGAGCCTGCGCGCCGACCTGTTGCCTGACGCGGCACAGCAAGCCCTGGCGCGGCTGCAGGATCATGTGGGTGCGTTTCCATCGGAGCAGGCGCAGTTGGCCGTCGAATCCGCGTTTGGCCGCCCCTGCTCGCAGCTCTTCACACGCTTCGATCTGGCGCCACTGGCCGCAGCCTCCGTGGCGCAGATCCACCGCGCTGCGCTGCCCGACGGCACCGAGGTCATCGTCAAGATCCGCCGGCCGGGGGCCGCCGAGGCCGTCGAATCCGACATGCGCATCCTGCGCGTGATTGCCACTGTGGCGCAGGCCATGCTCCCACCGCTGCGGCGCTGGGGCCTCGTGGCGATCGTCGACGAGATCGCCGGCAACCTGCGGCTCGAGATGGACCTCGCGCGCGAGGCTCGCTTCGTGCGGCGTTTTGCCGATGCGTGGCGCGGCTCGCCGGACGTCGACATCCCGGATGTGATTGACGGCCTGTGTGCGTCTTCCGTGATGGTTCAGCGCTTCAGCAGCGGTGTGCGCATCGACGCCGTCGCCGCGCCCGAACGCGAGGCCTGCGCGAGCCGCCTCGTCGACAGCTACGTGACACAGTTCTTCGAGCACGGCCTGTTCCATGGCGATCCGCACCCGGGCAACCTGTTCGTGATGACCGACGGGCGGATCTGCTTCCACGACTTCGGCATCGTCGGCCGCCTGGACCGCCGCCTGCGCGGCGCACTGACGGCCTTCGCGCTCGCCTTCGTCGAGCAGGACGCCGACTGGGTGGTCGATGCCTGGCTCGACCTGGGTTTGGTAGGGGCGCAGGTGGAACGCCGCGCCTTTCTGCCGGTGGTGCAGTCGCTGCTGGCCGATTGTGCAGAGCGGCCGCTGCGCGACTGGTCGCTGCCCGCCGCGCTCGGACGGCTCGTCGCCGCCGGCCGCTCGCAGGCGGTACGCCTACCCACGGACCTGCTCGTGCTGACCCGCACGATGCTGCTGCTCGAGGGCACGGTCCGCGCATTGGCGCCGGCGTTCTCGATCTTCGAGACGCTGTCGCGCCATGCCGCGGCCGGCTCGCTCCGGCAGGCGCCGCAGCCGGAAGCGTCGAAGCGCCTGGCCTTCGAGATGGGCAGCGCGGCGCGCGACCTTCCCGCGCTGGTGGCCCAGCGACTGCACGGCGCTCTCGCCCGGCAGCACCTGTTCGAGATCGCGATCGTGCCCGACGCGCGGCTGCAGGAAGGCGTCGACCGCGCCAGCCGGCGCGTTGCGCTCGCGCTCGTGACGCTCGGGCTGTACATCGCCTCCAGCCTGCTGATGCAGCACGCCGTGGGGCCTCAGTTTGCCGGCATGCCGCTGCTCGCGCTGGCGGGCTATGCGCTTGCCATCCGGTTCACGTTCTCCATCGCCCGCGGGCGCGCGCTGCGCTGACCGGGGATTCACCGTCAAAGGAGTGAACATGGACAGGATCAGGGTAGCCGTCAACGGCTACGGAGTCATCGGCAAGCGCGTCGCCGACGCGGTTCGCCTGCAGGACGACATGACGCTCGCCGGCGTGGCCGACATCGTCGACGACTACCGGCTGCAGGTCGCGGCCCGCGCCGGGCTGGCCGTGCATGCGGCGACACCGCAGGCCGAGGCGCCGATGCGCGCAGCCGGCATCGCGGTTGCAGGCGGCCTCGCCGAACTGCTCGCGCAATCCGATGTCGTCGTCGACTGCACGCCGAAGAAGGTGGCCGCGATCAACAAGGGCGTGTACGAGGCGGCTGGTCTCAAGGCCATTTTCCACGGCGGCGAATCGCATGCGCTGACCGGTCATTCCTTCGTCGCGCAGGCGAACTATGCGTCGGCCTTGGGGCGCTCGTCGACGCGGGTCGTGTCGTGCAACACGACATCGATCGTTCGCACGCTCGGAGCGCTGCGGACAGCAGGCCTGCTGAAGCGCGCACGCGGCACGCTGATCCGGCGCGCCTCCGACCCCTGGGAGGCGCATGCCGAGGGCATCGTCAACACGGTGGTCCCCGAGAAAGTCATTCCCAGTCATCAGGGTCCGGACGCCCGTACCGTCCTCCCCGATCTCGACGTCGTGACGATCGCCGTGAAGGCCGCACACAACTCCAGCCACCTGCACACCTGGTGGGTTGAACTCACCCGGCCGGCGACGCGCGATGAGGTTCTTGCGGCATTCCAGGCGGCACCGCGGATCGCGTTCGTGCGCTCGTCGGACGGGATCGTGGCACTGAACAGTACGGTCGAGCTGATGTCCGACCTTGGCCGCCCGCGCGGCGACATGTGGGAGGTGGCGCTGTGGGAGGACGTGCTGGCCGTCGACGGCGACCAGGCGTACTACACCTACCAGGTCTTCAACCAGGCAATCGTGATCCCGGAAACCATCGACGCGATCCGGGCTCTGACCGGCATCGAGACGGACCCCGCGAGGTCCATCGCGAAGACCGATGCCTCGCTGGGTCTGCGGCGCGATTTCCTGCGCTGACGCAGCAAGGTCTGGAAGGTTCCCAGTGGCCCTTGACCTGAATTTCCTCGGCAGCACGGCCGGCGCCTGGTGGGTGTTCTGGGTTGCCGTGGCCGGCTGGGTCATCTTCCTGGGGCTGGACCCGTTCGGGAAGTCCGGCAGTCGTCGCCGCACAGCTCAGGAGGAGCTCTTGCGGCGTCTGGAGGACGGCGAAATCTCGCGGGAGGACTACGAGCGGCGCCTTCGCTTGCTCGGCGATAAGCCTCGCCAGTTGCGCTGAGCTGCATCAACACGCCGTGGTGCTGTCTGATCGAGATGCTGAAACCGGCGCAGCATTTTTTGCACCAACGCAGGCATGGTCATGGTTTCTTTCCGCCGGCTTGTGTCCGGCATGTATCCCCGCACCGACACCCGTCGGGCGCGGGTTTCCCATCACATCACTCAGGAGTCTTCATGAAATCCATCCGTACGTTCACGGTCCTCGCCATGTTGGCAGCCGCTGTGCCGGCATGGGCGCAATCAACCGCGGCTCAGGCACCTGCAACGCCGTCAGCCTGGAGCCAGAACATGGACAAGCAGATGCAGTCCATGCAGGAGATCCGCAACAACTGCTCGCCGCACGCACGCCGGAAGAGCGCAGCAAGCTCATGGCCGAGCAAATGAAGCTGATGCAAGGCGGCATGGACATGATGGGCGGCATGGGCATGGGAGGCATGCGCGGGATGGGACCGATGGGGGCCGCGAGTGCACCGATGGACATGACCACGCGCCAGCAGATGATGGAACAGCGCATGGAGATGATGCAGTCCATGATGCAGATGATGATGGACCGCACGGCGCCAGCGCCGGCGACCAAGTGACGGGAGCCGCACCGTGAAGAACTCCAACAGCCCCATCCACACCGCCGCGCCACCGGCCTACGGCTTCCATGGCGTGCTGCAGGAGCGCGACTTCGGTCGCGCTGTCGAGCAGGTCACGGCCGCCCTCAAGTCCGAGGGCTTCGGTGTCCTGACCGAGATCGACGTTCAGGCCACGATGAAGGCCAAACTCGGGATCGACGTACCGCCCTACCGGATTCTGGGCGCCTGCAACCCGCCCCTCGCACACCGTGCACTGACGGCCGAGCCGGACATCGGCTTGCTGCTGCCCTGCAATGTCGTCGTTCGCCAGGAGGCTGACGGTCGGTTGGTGGTCGGCTTCATGGACCCCGAGGCCGTCTTGCAGTTGACCGCCCATCCGGAGGTCGCTGCAGTGGCCCAGGAAGTGAGAGGCAAGCTGCAGCGCGTGCGTTCGGCGCTCGACGCCACACCGACCGACTGACGCGACTCGAACCAAGGAACACATATGTACTTCGGCGAGGGCTTCTACATGGGCGGCATGCACGGGCTGTGGTGGATCTTCTGGTTCGTGCTGATCGGCGCGCTGGTCTATGCGGCATGGGGCCGTCCGTCAGAGCGCCGGCGCGGTTCCAGGGAAACACCGCACGAAGTGCTACGGCGACGCCTTGCCAGCGGCGAGATCGACGCGCAGGAGTACGAGCAGCGAAAGGCCTTGCTCGACCGCGATGCCGGCAGGTCGGGCTGAGCCGCTCCATGATGTGAGCTGTCGCGCGCGATGGACATCGTTGCACACTCCTTGTGGGCCGGCCTGGGCGTCGCGGTGGTGGCGCGCCGTTGGCCCGTCAGCACCAGCCAGGCGCGCACAGCCGTCGCGCTCGCGGCACTGCCCGACATCGGACACCTGATTCCCATCGCCCTTTGGGGACTGCTGGGTGACGGCTCCTGGCAGGCGCTCCAGGGCTATGCATTCGCAACGCCGGGCGCCGAGCCCTGGCTGCCGGCCGCAGTACAGGCCTGGTCGCACACTTTGCACTGTGTGATGCACAGCGCCGTCGTCGCCTCCGTCGTCACGATGCTCGCCTGGCTTCGATGGCGATGGCTGTTGGTGCCGCTGGCCGGCTGGTGGTCGCACATCGTGATCGACGTCTTCACGCATTCGAGCGAGTACTACCCTTCGCCGGTGCTCTATCCGATCACCGATCGCGGATTCGATGGCATCGCCTGGCCCACGCCCTGGTTCATGGCGCTGAACTACGCGGTGCTCGGCGTTGCGGGTCTGTGGGTGTGGCGTTCCGCACGCACAGACAGACCCGTGGACACACCGCCAGCGTGATGTTCGGAGGTAGGCACTGCTGGTCGGCGCCGAGAGTGTGCGCGCCTCCAACACGCCTGACTCGCCCAACTAACGCCAACGCGGCGGGCACCAGACGTGGCATGTCCAACAAGGTGGGCGAGATCGGTTCGCTCTGCCACTACACGCTGCCGCGGTACCGATACATGGACAACGTCACGCCGCAGGCTCGGTGACCTGCCCCCCTCCAGCCGTACCAATCTGAAGTAGCAAGGGGTCCGCCATTCAGGAGAATCGCGGACATGAGGAAGAGCAAGTTCACAGAGGAACAGATCATTGGGTTCCTCAAGCAGGCAGAGGCCGGCATGGCGGTG
>JACRJA010000066.1 GCA_016235745.1 Rhodocyclales bacterium
CAGCTCGTCCAGGCCCATGCCAGTGGGGAGCTGGAAGAGCGGCTGAGGCACTTCGCCAAGCCCAAGTTATTGATCATCGACGAGCTGGGCTACCTGCCGCTGGAGCCGGGGGCGGCCAATCTGTTCTTCCAACTGGTCACCCGGCGTTATGAGCGCGGCAGCCTGTTGGTGACCAGCAACCGGGCGGTCAGCGAGTGGGGTGAGGTGTTCGGTGACGCAGTGGTGGCCACCGCCATCCTCGACCGGCTGCTGCACCACAGCCATGTCATCACCCTCCGCGGTGACAGCTACCGACTGCGTGCCAAGCGCAAGGCCGGGCTGATCAAGCCCGATTCCATTCACCATCACGAGCAGGTCGTCAGAGAGTAAGGGGGGCAGATTTCACTGTCGCCAGGGGGGCACTTTCTGATGTCGCTTGACAGGCCGATCAGGCGCTGTGGGCCGGGGTGCTGAACTTCTGGTTCCTCGGGCGCGTGTTTGACCGGGTGCTGCCGTGATCGAGGTACCAGAGGCGGCCATCGATCTTGCCAAACGCTTCGAGGGGTTCCATCGCGTGCCCAAGCACGACCCCGGTGGCGCGCACCCGTACCTTTGCCCGGCCGGCTACTGGACGATTGGCTACGGCCACCTCTGCGATCCGAAGCACCCGCCGATCACGGAGGACGAGGCCGAGGTCTACCTCGCCCAGGACTTGAAGGTGGCGCTGGCCGCCACGCTGCGCTTCTGCCCGGTGCTGGCCACCGAGCCCGAGGGGCGGCTGGCGGCCATCGTGGACTTCACCTTCAACCTTGGCGCCGGGCGGCTGCAGACATCGACGCTGAGGCGGCGGGTCAATCAGCGAGACTGGCCTGCTGCCACGACGGAGCTGCGGCGCTGGGGCTACGGTGGTGGCCGATCGTTACCAGGCCTCGTCGCACGACGCGAGGCCGAAGTCCACTTAGTCCGTGCGATCAGAGGCATGACATGTCATCCAACATCCCGCTAACATGCCCCTTCCGGCACTTATCAGCGACTGATACAATTGGCGCTTCACACCCAGAGCCTGCCTCCTGATGAAGCGCTGTGTGGTCGGCATTGGCCAGTCCGATGGCTCCGAATGCAACCGTCGAGGGGGCGAAGTGCCTACCGTCTGGTTCACCTCCATGGCATCGCTCGCGGCGGTGCTGTCCGATGACAACCGTGCACTGCTGCGGCTCATCGATGAACGACAGCCCAGGTCGCTGACTGAGCTTGCAGATTGGAGCGGGCGCAAGGTGCCCAACCTGTCGCGCACGCTGCGGACGATGGCGGGCTATGGGTTGGTGGAGCTAAAGAAGAACGCCCGCGATGTACAGCCGATCGCACTGGCGACTGAATTTCTCGTCGTGCTTGACTAGCTAGAGCCACGTCGAATAACGAACAAGGAGGCCCCCGTTGTCTGCCCCCTCTGACCTGAATCTCGAGTCCGCCAACAAGTCCCAGCGTGTAGCCGACTTGCTGCTCTCCCTTGTACCCGCGGACGGCTCCCCTATTGGCAATACCGCGCTGCGGCGAGAGATCGAGGCTCGACTTGCTTCCGACAATTTAACCTTGAGCGAAGAGGAATATTGGCGTGCACACGGCACGCTGATCGCACAGGGCGTGTTGATCAAAGGACAAGGGCGCGGAGGCTCCGTGCGGCGTGCCACGCCGCTGTCGGAAAGCGCCCACTCTGACAAAACCGACAACCAAGACGACTTGGCTATTGACCCGAACGATTTTAATCTGAGCCCCGAGGATGCGCCGGCCATGGATGCGGCCGCCGCGATACCCCGCAAAGCAAGCACTGCAAGCCGTGTGACCGGCAACAGGCGGCCCCGGAGCGCAGGCGACGAACCTGCACAAATACTCTCTTACAGACACAACGACAAACGCGTGAACAACCCCGAGGTGGGGATGGTGACGCCGGCCACCGACCCAGATGAAGGCAAAACCACTTGGGCTTACGACCCGCACCTCGATCCGGCCCTTCAATTCGACCCGCAACGTGCCCGCATCGAGACGCTGATCGATGACGCGCTCGCTTCCGGTGATACCGAGCAGATGAAGGCTGCGCTCGAAGAGCTAAAGCGGCTGCAGACCCCCTACCTCAACTGGGCCGGCAAAGCCGAACGCACCAGTTTCGAGATCGATACCGTTTCCTTACACGTACACGAGCGCATCGACCCGGCCAGCATCCTGTCGGCGGTACGCAAGGCGATGAAGGGGGAAGGCAAAGCCAAGGGCGAGCAGCCATCCGGCCCGTTCCAATACGGGCTGTTCAATGCCCCGTTTGAAAACCTGCCGCTGCGTGATGCCATCGATTTCTACCGGCACGAAAAAGGCTGGGCCAACCGCCTGATTGCCGGCGACAGCCTGCTGGTGATGAACAGTCTGCTGCAAAAGGAGAGCATGCGCAGCCGGGTGCAAATGATCTACATCGACCCGCCCTATGGCATCAAATACGGCAGCAATTTCCAGCCCTTCGTCAACAAGCGGGACGTGAAGGACCGCAACGACGAAGATCTGACCCAGGAACCCGAGATGATCAAGGCGTTCCGTGACACCTGGGAACTGGGGATTCATTCCTACCTCACGTATTTGCGCGATCGGCTGTTGCTGGCGAAGGAGTTGTTGCACGAGTCGGGCAGCGTGTTTGTACAGATCTCGGAAGAAAATGTCCATCATGTCCGCGAACTGCTAGACGAAGTATTTGGTGCGGAGAACTTTGTTGCCGATGTTATTTTCATAAAAGCCGGCGCACTTGGATCAGTTGGCCTTCCCCGTCGGAATGATTACATCATTTGGTACGGAAAGAATCAGGGAAAAACAAAGTATCACCAACTATTCCTTGAAAAGGACCCGACCGAAGACGTTGGCGCCTACCGGCTTGTTGAAGACTCGTTCGGCCGCGTTCGCCCGATGCGAAATGAGGATGATCTTGCCGAAGTTCGCCCGTTGCGATACGTGCTCATGACAAAGCCCGGCCCCGGGAAAAAATTCGGTTTCAAATTTCGAGGTCGAGTAGTCGATTCGGGGGCTCGCTGGTGGGGGTTTCCTCCGGAAAATATAGAGCGCTTGCGCAAGTCTGGACGAATTGCCCCAAGTGGCACTGATAGCATCCGATATCTTGACGACTTCCCAGCATCTTATCTTTCAAATGTTTGGCTTGATACCGCGACCGGGAGCGGTATGGGCAAGATTTATGTCGTACAAACAAACGAAAAAGTCATTGAGCGCTGCCTGCTAATGACCACCGACCCCGGCGATCTGGTGTTCGATCCGACCTGCGGCTCCGGCACCACGGCCTATGTCGCCGAGAAATGGGGCCGGCGCTGGATCACCTGCGACACCTCGCGCGTGGCGGTGACACTGGCCAAACAACGGTTGATGACGGCGAGCTACGACTACTATGAGCTCAAATACCCGCACGAGGGGTTGAAAGGCGGCTTCATTTACAAGAGCGTGCCGCATGTGACGCTGAAGTCGATCGCCAACAACCCGGAGATCGACGCGATCTACGAACGCATGCACCCGGCGATCGAGGCTGCGCTGGCGGATCTCAACGCCGCGCTGCGTGCCGCGCCGCCAGCGCCATACGTGGTGGCGGAAGGCGGGCGCAAGGGGGAAGCCATCGATTTTTCGCTGCCGCAAGACAGGAAAGAAACGCTGCCCTCCGGCGAGGAGGTGATGGCCGGCGCCCTGCTCGAATGGGAGGTGCCGTTCGATTTTCCGGCCGACTGGCCGGAAGCGGCCCGCGCCGCCTTCGAGGCCTTTCACGCCGCGCGGCAGGCGATGCAGCGCGCGATGGATGCGTCCATCGCTGCCCATGCCGATCAGGAGCTGCTCTACGACCAACCGGTGGTGGCCAAAAACAAGCTGCGCATCACCGGGCCGTTCACCGTCGAGGCGGTGCCCTTCCCGACGGTGAAATCGCTCGATGAAGCGAGCGGGCCGACAGACGCCGACGCAAGTATTGCGCGCTTGGGCGAGAGCGGCCGGCAACACCAATGGCGCGACGAGCTGCTGAAGACTGGCATCCGCGGCAGGGGCGGTCAGGTGTTGCGCTTCGCGGACCTGGAGCCGCTGCCCAGCGACCCGGCCATCCGCCACCTGCATGCGGCGGGTCACCTCGATTCCGGGGAGCGGATCGTGGTGAGCTTCGGCCCCGAGCACGCGGCGCTGGAGCAGCGGCAGGTGTCCCAGGCGCTCACTGAAGCCGAGAAACTGCGCCCGCAGCCGGCATTCATCGTGTTCTGCGCCTTCGCCTTCGACCCGGAGGCAGCCAAGGACATCGACGAGACCCGCTGGCCGGGCGTCACCCTGCTCAAGGCCCAGATGAACACCGACCTACTGACCGAGGACCTGAAAAAGGCCCGCGCCAGCAACCAGAGTTTTTGGCTCATGGGCCAGCCTGAGGTGGAGGTGCGCAAGCGCAAGGACGGCCTTTACGAGGTCGAAGTACACGGTTTCGATTACTTCGATACCGTCAAGGGCGAGTTGGTGTCGGGCGGCAAGAGCAAGATCGCGATGTGGTCGCTCGATACCGACTACGACGAACGCTCACTGTTCCCGCGCCAGGTGTTCTTCCCGATGGCGGGCAAGGGCGAAGGCTGGGAGAAGCTCAAGAAGAATGTCCGCGCCGAATTGGACGAAGCGAAACTGCACGCGTTCCATGGCACCGTGAGCCTGCCCTTCGAAGCCGGCGACAACCGCAAGATCGCGGTGAAGATCGTCGATGACCGTGGCATCGAATCGCTCAAAGTGATCGCGCTGGATTGAGGGGCCAACGCATGACGTCACCGAAGTCCCTAATCATCAGCTCGCCGTTCGAACGCCCTACCCACCACTGGCGGCGCGCCAGCGACAGTCGGCTGGATCTGATCGAAGGCCGCCGTCCTGCCGGCTACGAGATCTTCGACACCCGCAACAACACGGTACGCAGCGTCGAGCTCGAACTCGTCAACCGCATCCGCGAGCGCGTGGACGCCTGGCGCGAGGCGGGCTATCCCGGCGTGACGGCTATTACGCGCGCGCTCCTTGAACACTGGCAGGATCCTCAGGCCAAGCGGTTGTATGCGTTCTACTTCTGCCAGTTGGAAGCCATTGAGACGCTGATCTGGCATGTGGAAGCGCCACCGGAGTTCAAGCAAGGGATCGCCATTCCCGGAGACGGCGGCCCTTTCGAGCGCCTATGCAACAAGATGGCCACCGGCAGCGGTAAGACCACGGTGATGGCCATGATCATCACTTGGCAGACGCTGAACGCACTGACCTACCCAAAACGCAACAAGGACTTCTCGCGTGCCATTTTCATCGTCGCGCCCGGCCTCACGGTGAAGGAGCGGCTGCAAGTGCTGCAGCCAGGGCATCCGGAGAACTATTACGACGCATTCTCCCTATGTCCAAATGAAGCGCTGCGGCAGAAACTCAACCAAGTCGAACTCTTGATCGACAACTGGCACAACCTAATGCCGCTCAAGGATCAGGATCGCTCGGTGGTGAAGAAAGGCGCGGAAAGCGACGAGGCCTACGTGCGCCGCGTGCTTGGCAGGCTTTCCGGCTACAAGGATATCGTCGTCATTAACGACGAAGCGCATCACGCCTACCGCAAGCCGGCCGAGGTGAAGATCAGCAAGAAAGACGCCGAGGAGTTGGGCATCGACCTCGACGAGGCGACCCGCTGGATCGAGGGGCTCGACCGCATACACAAAATGCGCCGCATCAATCGCTGCTTCGACCTGTCGGCCACACCTTTTGCGCCGACAGGCAAGACCAGCACGGAGGCCGCACTGTACGCATGGGTGGTGTCGGATTTCGGCCTAAACGACGCGATCGAGGCCGGCCTGGTGAAAACCCCGCGCGTGGTGATCCGGGATAACGCGCTGCCCAATGCCCAGACCTATCGCAGCAAGCTCTACCACATCTATCGTGAACCCGAAGTCGCAGAAGACTTGAACCGACGTGGCGCGGAGCCTCATGAGGCTCTACCCCAGCTCGTTCAGGAGGCCTACACGCTGCTGGGTGCCGATTGGCGGGAGACGCTGCAGGCCTGGCGCGAGGCCGGCCATGTCTCGCCGCCGGTAATGCTGACCGTATGCAACCGTACCGAGACGGCGGCACGCATCGAACACTACTTCCGACAGGGTGACGCCTACTGGCCAGAGCTCAAAGCGCCCGAACGCACCTTGCGCGTCGACTCCAAGGTGCTGGAAAAGGCCGAAATCGGTGAGACCGCGTCGAGCGACAAGGCCTATGAGGAAGTGTTGCGCGCCATCGCAGAGTCAGCCAACATCCCCGAAACGCGCAAAGAGCAGTTGCGCACAATGAAGAAGGAGGAACTACTGCGCGCGATCGTCGATAACGTCGGCAAACGCGGCAGCGCCGGTCAAGACCTTCAGAACGTGATCTCCGTTGCCATGCTGTCCGAAGGATGGGACGCCAAGAACGTCACGCACATCATGGGCTTGCGCGCCTTCACCAGCCAATTGCTCTGCGAGCAGGTGATTGGCCGAGGACTGCGCCGTGTGTCCTATGACACCGAACTGGTCGTCTGCCCGGACGGCCAGACCCGCGAGCTGTTCCGGCCTGAGTTCGTCAATGTATTCGGCGTTCCGCTCTCCATCTTCCAGGACACTGAGGGCGGGGGCGAGCCACCGCCTCCACCAAAACCGAGTACACAAATCGAGTCCCTCGCCGAACGCGCCGAGCTGGAAATCAATTGGCCCAATGTTCTGCGCGTCGATGTCATTGTGCGCCCCGAGCTGACAGTGGATTGGTCGAAGATGCCAACGCTCAAGATCGATCCCGCCCAAGTCCACGTCAGCGCCGATCTGGCGCCGGCACTTGGCGGTGCGGCTGACCTGTCCAAGGCCGTATCCATCGACCTTGAGGCGCTTCCCGAGGAATTCCGACTGCAGCGCTTGCTGTTCCGAGCTGCACACAAAGCCTTGAACTCGCTGCAGCATGGTTTCACTGGCGGCCGTGAGTTGCTGATCCAGCAGCTCGTGCGGCTCACCGAGCAATTTTTCAATTCAGACCGACTAGATATTCCGTCTTTGTTCCACCAGGATCCGTTACGCAAACGCATCCTGATCGCACTTTCCATCGATACGATCGTCGGACACGTCGTCGCTCAGATCCAGCAACAGAACAGTGAGCGACTGGAGCCCGTGTTCGACCCCGAGTTCCCCATCGGTTCGACTCGTCTGATGCGCACCTGGTACTCCACAAAGCCGTGTCTGGAGACAGCTAAATCGCAAATCAGCCACGCCGTAGCCGACAGCACTTGGGAGCACTACACAACGTCCACTCTAGAAAAGCGCACTGACGTAGCAGCCTACGCCAAGAATGACCATCTGGGCTTCCAGATCCACTACTTGTGGCGGGGCAGCAAGCGCAAGTTCGTGCCCGACTATCTGATCAGGCTTACTAACGGCAAGCACCTTGTTCTGGAAATTAAGGGCGAGGACTCCGACCAGAATCGCAACAAGCGCCTGGCCCTAGATGCCTGGGTGCGCGCGGTGAATGCTCGCGGCGGCTTTGGTGTGTGGTGTTGGGATGTGGTGAAGGCGGAACCGTCAAAGGTGGATGACATCCTTCTCCACCATGCCAAGAGCGCGGCGCACAGCGAGCCGATTGGTGAAGGAATGCTGGTCTCGCCGCCTCCGCCGATTGCGACAGCTACGAACGCATAAAGCGGCAGGAGGGAGAATGATCGACCCGGCAAGCCAGGCCCAACTGAAGGAGGCCATCGCGGACTGCATAGGCACCGACCAAGGGGTGCTGGATGCCCTGAGGGAAGAAATCCGCCCTCTGAAGCGCGCCACACGCCGCATTCAGCCGCGCGCCACGACATCGATTTCGCTGGTCGGCACCGATGGCGGTAATAACCAGATCCAGTTCGACCCCTTCCTAATTCAGCTGGTCCGGGTGGTGGACAGCAGCAACAACGAGTACTGCCTGGAGGCGGTCTCGCCCACGACCCCGATCCAGAAGCTCAACCAGCGCCAGTTCGCAGCGGACGGGTCGGCCCGCACCGCGCTCGGCGAGATGATGGCCTTCCTCGGTGTGGGCACCCTGCCATCGCTGTCCCACATGATTCGACCGACTGACAAGGGCAAGCCGGTCTCACCCAGCTGGGTGCAGGTGTACCGGGAATTGGTCGAATGGGCGATCCTGTTCGCCATCCTCAAGAAGGACTTCGGCACCGACACCTTGATCGTCTGCGACGGTCTGTTGCGCAGCAAGGTCTTTGCCAAGGACCTGTTTCAGCGACTGCTCCAGGGCATGAAGGACCGCATCGACGCGCAGTGGAGCAAGAGCCGCCGTTGGGTGCATCTCGCTGGCGTGGCCAAGCACAGCAAGGTGTTGTCCTGGCACCGCCTGGCCATGGCTATGGAAGGCGTCCTTCAGACCGACTACCCAGCCTACGTGAAGGTGCCGCGCGAGGTGGAAGAGAAGGCCTACGTATGGTCGGAGTTCGCGCGAGGCGACGACCGCGCCGACGAAGGGGGGGGGGGGAGCGACACCCCCCGCTCTCAGTAGCGGGGCGATTTAGAGTCCGGGGTGGATGGTAGTGGATGCCAGTTGCTTGGCATAGGCGCTCGGTGTCAGCCCGCCCAATGCCCTCTTTGGCCGCTCCTCGTTGTATTCCCGGCGCCAGGTTTCGATGACGGTCCGGGCGTGGAGCAGGTGGGTGAACCAGTGCTCGTGGAGACACTCGTCGCGCAGGCGGCCGTTGAAGGATTCGACGTAGCGTTCTGGTTCGGCTTGCCGGGTTGGATCAGACGCAGTTGCACGCCACGTTCGTGTGCCCAGGTGACCATGGCCTTGCCGTAGAACTCCTTGCCGTTGTCGGTGCGGATCACCTGCGGCAAGCCACGGGCGAGTGCCAGATGGTCGAGCACGCGCGTCACGCTCAGTCCGGAGATCGCGCGCTCGACCTCGATCGCGACGGCCTCGTGGGTGGCGTCATCGACGATCGTCAGGCACTTGATCACCCGCCCCTCGGCCGTGCGGTCGAAGACAAAATCCATGGACCAGACCTCATTGGCCGCCAGCGGCCGGATCAGCGGCTGGCGCTCGCCCACCGGCACCTTCTTGCGCTTGCGCCGCCGCACCTGCAGCTTCGCTTCCTGGTACAGCCGCTCGACCCGTTTGTAGTTCACGAGCATCCCTTCCTGACTGAGCTTGAGGTAGATCATCCCTACGCCGTAGCGCTTGTGCCGGTGAGCAAGCGCCAGGATGCGCTCGCGCAGGGCGACGTTGCGGTCCGGTCGCGGTGCGTAGCGCAAGGCGCTCGCACTCATGCGCACGACGGCCAGAGCACGCCGCTCACTCAGACCTCGCTCCATGATTTGCCGCACCAGCCCGCGCCGGGCCGGTGCGGTCACCACTTTTTTCGCAGGGCTTCTCGCGTGACCTCGATCTCGAGCATCGACCCGGCCAGAAGCTTCTTCAGCCGGGTGTTCTCCGTCTCCAGTTCCTTCAGGCGCTTGGCCTCCGGCACGCTCATGCCGCCGAACTTGCTGCGCCACAGGTAATACGAGGCTTCGCTGAAGCCGTGCTTGCGGCACAGGTCCTTCACCACCATGCCGGCCTTCGCCTCACGCAGGAAGCCGATGATCTGCTCTTTGGAAAAGCGCTTCTTCACGTCCAATCTCCTTGTCGTTCGGGATTGAACTCCAGATCGCGGTGCTACTCAAAAACGGGGGGACGTCGTCGGCTGTTAGCTGCGGACTGCCACCGCTACTGGTCGGCCCTCCGTAGGCCGTCCTGGTTCGTCCTGTCGATTCAGGCACGCTCTCGCTAACGACCCCAATTATCTGGCATCTACGCTCCCAGCCGCAACAGGACAACCGTTCCTCCTGACACCGGCCAGCACCATTCCTGAGATGTCATGAGAAAGGTAAGAGGTCGGTCTCGCGGTGCGCGCACTGCCCAGGGAGCGTCAGCGGCCCGACAGACCATACCATCGTCGTAATCCGGCGTTACTCATGTGCTCAGTTAAAGTGCCATTGCACGTGGATGTACAGTCGTTTATCATATGTTTTTTTGAATTCGGTCAGGATGCTCAAATGAATGGAATCAATCTTCGGATAGAAGCACAGACATCTCCTGTTGCGGATGAGGTCGCCGCCCTAATCGCAGTGATCAGGCCCATATTGCAGGGCTTGCTCTTCGCACTTAAGAAGGAAGTAGTAGAGCAAGCAGGAGGAATTCAGGGGCTTCCGCTTTTCATGCTTCCAAGGGTCTACAGGCCTGGGGCAGGTGACTGTGGTATCTGCTTCGAGTATGCGGTTCATGATGCAATCACTCGGAAAGATCCAATGGTCGTAGAGCGGGTACATGACAGTTTGACTAGATTCTGCAATGTTCCTGGGACTGACACTGCATCTATCCTTTTTGGCGCAGAAAAGACTGGAGCCTTACAGATTATTGGAAGTCCAGGCCACCTTCTCACAGATGAATCTCGGGTTCTCACCGGCGCCAGAGCGCAGCCGCCGAAGCTGAAGCAGTATATTCAGGACTTGACAAGCGCATTTCGAAGGCAAAGCGTTCGTCAGCAGCTGCCTAGTAGCATTGCTGGCTTGTGGAAAGCGGACTTGTTCTTGGGTAATAGGGACAGCGACCGCTGGGTCGGAACTACTGTCAAAATCAACAGAAGCCACCTAGAGGGAGCACCGGGGCTACGTATCGGTATCGTACCTGCCCAATATGGGCGGGGTGATCAAATTACTGTTGACAAAGCCAGAAACCTTGTGGTGTGCCCCCTTCCGTATGATGGGGCATTCATGGAGGTTTTCTACGCTGCTTGGGTCATCATCCAGAACTTCCTCGATGCCGATGCTAAAGTGCCTGCCCCTGTGTCTCTGCCCCTTGGGCCGCACCGAATGGTTGCGCAACTCCTAGAGCAGCGTAGAGATTACCCCGTTTTGGATGTTGTCGAGAGCCTTAGGCCAATAGCCCAGCCAGGGCTGTTGCAAACCCACCCAACCCAAGCTGTGACAGAGATAGAGGCCCAGACGTTGGCGGATGTGGTTAACACGATTATCGCTCCCCAACCGCTACAAACATTCTGATCAGGACAGCTCAGCGTTACGCCGCAGCCCGCCTAGGGAGGGCTAGGACGTTGCCGTGAATTTGGCCCAGGAGGTAGGCCGAAACGCGGCCCTGCGCCTCTCTGAGCGTTGCTCCAAGCGCCGAGCCGTGGATGTAGCCGCCCGTTACGCCCGGCAGTTGGTGGTTGAGCAAGAGCTTGATCGTGAAAGGGTCTAGCCCAACGGCTGTGGCTGCAGTCGCGTAGGAGTGGCGCAGCGCGTGCGGATTCACCAGCCGGGCGTACCTGACGTGGGACTGGGTGAGGTGCCCACCAGCATCAGGCGTGGAACGCGTTTGCGATTGCGCTCGACCTGATCGCGGAACAGGTGGATAGGTAGCGATGCTGCTTCGGCGATTTCCTTGGCGGTGAAGTAGTTGTCTTCAGCCTTGGCATCGAGGCCCTGCGCCGCTTTTGGCTCTTCCGGTTTGAAGTCCCGTTTGATCCCGAGCAGTGTCATCAGGTGCTGCGCGCTGCTGTGCTCGAACTCGAGGACGTCGGCTTCGTGGTAACGGACGTGGCGGAACAGCTTGTGCCAGACCGGCCCTTCGCCATCGAGCCGCCAACGCCGCAGCGTCTTGAGACTGACCTGCCAGCGGTCGGCCACATGCTTTTCGGTTATCACGGGGTAGTGCATCTTTTTCTCCTGAACAGATGACCCCATGACAACGCTGTTCACCGTAGAAGCCAAGCTCAGCGTTCGCTGATCACCCCGCAGCCGTCTCCGCAATCAGCACATCGGCCGGGATGCCCAGGCTCTTGTGCAGCCTGCGGATCATGGCCAGCGTCAGCGGGCGCTTGCGACTCAGGACTTCGTAAACGCGGTTGCTCTTGCCAATGATCGGCTCAAGATCTTTGACGGACAGACCACCCTGATCCATGCGGAATTTGATGGCTTCCACCGGATCTGGCGCGGTGATGGGCACGTGCTTGGCCTCGTAGGCTTGCACCAGCGTGGCCAGGATGTCGAGGCGATCCCCCTCTGGCGTGCCCAGATCAGGGTCGGACTCCATCAAGGCCGAAATCTCTTTGAGCGTGGCCTTGTAGTCTGCTTCGGTGTGGATAGGGCGGATGTCCATGTTTTCCTCCGTGGCCGGTCAGGCCATTTCAACGGTTTCTGCGTCCACTGCGTCGTACTCTTTGTGGGTGCCGACAAACTTCACGTAGACGATCTGCAACTTGTACGCAATAGCCACGATCAGCCGGTAGTCATTGCCTTTGATGTTGAAGACCACGCGACGGTTCTTCAGCACGCTGGCGCTGCGGTACTGCGCCTTGATGTCAGCGGGCTGGGTCCAGGTCGCATTCGTTGCCTCCTCATACCAAGCCTTCAGCGGTTGCTCGGCGTCGGGGTAGCGCTCCCAGAAGGCCCGAAGGGTAGACACGGCAATCACTCGCATGGGTCGAAGTGTAGTCCCAAAATGGGACTTGAGCAAGTGGCATCCAGGCTGGGCGGGTGATCAACGCGTCCAAGAATGGGTGTGAATGGGCGTGTTTATGGTTGTCAGGTCTGGCGCAGGGTGCGCCAGCCGGATTTCCGAAAAGCTCGTTTCGTACAGGTGGGCACCTACAATAGGGTTGCTTTCGTATCTGGTTCAGATCACGGACGCGGGTTCGGTTCCGTGTTCCGCCACCAATAAACGAAACCCCAACCCTTCTCGGTTGGGGTTTTTGTTTCTGTGGGCGACGTACCGGCGCGGGTTTCACTCAGCGGTCGAATCAGATCCCCTTGCAATCCACCGCTTTTCCCCATCCCCTGGTATTTTGCTTTTAGCGGCGCGATACGTTTCGTTCCCAGCAAAGTCGCCTCAGGGCGACTATCATGATTCCGTCTCCCAGAGGAAGTCGTCATCATGAAAATCGCTTTTCTCGGTCTTGGCCGGATGGGTTCCGGCATGGCACAGAACCTGCTGCGCGCCGGACACGAGCTCATCGTTTACAACCGCACGCCGGAGCGGATGCAGCCGCTGGTGGCGCAAGGCGCGAAGCCGGCGGCAAGTCCTGCCGAAGCAGTGCGAGGCGTCGAGGCCCTGGTGACCATGCTGGCCGATGATGCGGCGGTAGAAACGATGCTTTTCGGCGCGAACGGCGCCTTTGCTGCGCTCCCTGCTGGCGCGATCCACGTCTCGTCGAGCACCCTGAGCGAGGCTTTCGTCGTACGGTTGGCCGAGGAGCATGCCCGCGCCGGGCACGGTTTCGTCTCTGCTCCGGTGTTCGGTCGCCCCGAGGCCGCCGCGGCGGGCAAGCTGCGCGTGGTCGCGGCCGGCGTGCCACAGCTGCTCGAACGTTGCCGCCCGATCTTCGAGGCGATCGGCGAAGCCGTGCACGTCGTCGGCCCGCAACCGCAACTGGCCAACGTCGTCAAGCTCGCGGGTAACTTCATGATCATGGCGCTTCTCGAGGCGCTGGGCGAATCCTATGCCTTGATGCGCAAGACGGGCGTCGAGCCGCTGCAGTTTCTCGAGATCATCAACGGGCTTTTCCGCTCGCCGGTCTATGAAAATTACGGCCGCATCGTGGCTGAAGAGCGCTTTGCTCCTGCCGGCTTCGCGGCCAAGCTCGGTTTGAAGGATGTGCGTTTCGTGCTCGCCTCGGCCGAGCGCGCGGCCGCGCCCATGCCGCTCGCAAGCCTCGTGCGCGACCGTTTCCTCGCGCTGATGGCCCACGGCGGCGAGGCGCTCGACTGGGCGGCGCTCACCCGCATCGCGGCGATGGAGGCCGGTTTGGGAACGCCGGCAAAGGAAGATACCCCATGATCCTCTATCTCCACGGTTTCCGCTCCTCGCCGCAGTCGGCAAAGGCACAGGCGCTGGCGGCATACATGGCGGCCAAAGGGTTCGCCGACTCCTTTTACTGCCCCCAGCTGCCGGTGGCTCCGGCCGAGGCGATGGTCATGCTGCGCAAGGAGGTGGCGCGGCTTGCCGAGCACACGGGGCGGCTGCCAACGGTGGTGGGAAGCTCGCTGGGCGGTTTCTACGCCACGCGGCTGGCCGAGGACCTGGGCATGCGGGCGGTAGCGGTCAATCCCGTGGTCTTCCCTTCTCGGGGGCTTTCCGCCTACGTCGGCCGGCTCACCAATCTCTACACCGGCGAGGCGTTCGAGTGGACGCCAGAGCACGTCGCTCAGCTGCGGGCGCTAGAGCGTGATCACCTAGAACATCCCGAGCGCCTGTGGCTGATGGTGGAGCTGGGCGACGAGCTGCTCGATCACCGCCAGACCATCGCCTTCTACCAAGGCGCAAAGCAGACGGTGCTCGAAGGGGGCGATCACAGCTTTACGCGCTGGAACGACTATCTCGACGAGATTCTCGTTTGGGCGGGGCTGATGCCGGCAGAAAACGCCGAGACCAACTGACGGCCGCCGGTGCTACCATTGACTCCACCCCTTCTTCGGAGGAGCAACCATGGAAGACAAAACCCCGCCGCGCGTTAGCCTGCGTCAGATCGAAGGATTCCAGTTCGAAGTGCGTTTCGGCGAAGGCATGCCGCCGCTTCTCACCGACGAGCCGCCGCCGCTGGGCAAGGGGACGGGCCCGGCACCCACCCATCTGCTCCTTGCCGCCGTGGGCAACTGCATGGCCTCTAGCCTCTACTTCGCCCTGACGAAGTTCAAGAACGATCCGCAAGGGGTACGCGCCGAGGCAAGCGCCGAGATGGGACGCAACGAGGCCGGTCGCCTGCGCGTGCGCCGCATCGACGTGCGCCTGGAAATCGGCGCGCCCGCGTCTTCTTTGCAACATCTCGAGCGCATCCTCGCCCAGTTCGAGGAATTCTGTGTCGTCGGCCAGAGCGTGGCCGCCGGCATCCCTCTGGCGCTGAGCGTGTTCGACGGTGAGGGCAAGCGGCTGAAATGACCCCGGCGCATCTTTTGGGCGCCTCGAACACCCTACTGCGCGGCCGCATGGCGGCGTTGCGCGGTGCTCGCAGGCTCGCCTATCTGCAGGATAGGTCTCGCCTGCTGCGCTCCGGGCGCCTTGCCCTGCCGCCGCTCGCGACGGTCGTTCGCGGCGCCTTTTGGCCCGCAGCGGGCGGCTGCTTCCTCTCGCCCGGACCGCGCGCCATCCGATGACGCTCATCCAGTGGCTCGACTACGCCGGCGTGGCGGTGTTCGCTCTCTCGGGGGGGATCACCGCGGCGCGCAAACGGCTCGATCCGGTGGGATTCGCCCTCATCGGCACGGTGACCGGCATTGGCGGCGGCACGCTGCGCGACCTGCTGCTCGATCGCCCGGTCTACTGGATCACGCAGTGGGAATACCTCGTCATCACCGTACTTGCCGCCTGGGCGGTATTCCTCTGGGGACGCTTCGCCCCCGGCCCCGCGCGACCCATTCGCTGGAACCGCTTGCTCGACTGGGCCGACGCGGTGGGGTTGTCGGTCTTCGCGCTCATCGGTGCGCAAGCGGCGCTCTCGGCCGGGGCCAACGGCTTCATCGCCGTGGTCATGGGCATGATGACCGCCAGCTTCGGCGGGTTGTTGCGCGACATTCTCTGCAACGAGATCCCCATGATCCTGCACCGCGAGATCTACGCTTCCGCCGCCGCCGCCGGCGCGGCGGTCTATGTTTTGGGACTACAAGCCGGCTGGCCGCACGACCCCACGCTCGCCGCCGGCGCTGGCACGGCGCTGGCGCTGCGCGGGCTGGGCATCACGCGGGGCTGGCACCTGCCGGCGTATGAGGCAGGCAGAGGACGCCGTCCGCCGCAGGGATGAACAACACCATCGCGGGCAGCCTCACAAGCCGTAATCCTCCCCTCCCCCCCGCAATGCCCGCTCCACCACCGCGCGCTTGAGGTGCGGGGCGAAGGCTTCGATGAAGGCGTAGACGAAGCCGCGCAGGTAGGCGTCGCGCAGGATGCCGATGCGCGTCGTGTTCGATTCGATCAGATGACCCAGGTCGCGGCAGACGAGGTCGGTATCGGCTGCTGGATCGAAGGCCATCTTGGCGAGGATCCCTACGCCCAGCCTCATGCGCACGTAAGTTTTGATCACGTCCGAGTCGATCGCCGTGAGCACCACTTCCGGCTTGAGGGCGCGCCCGAGGAAGGCTTTGTTGATGTGATCGCGCCCAGTGAAGGCGCCGTCGTAGGTGATGACGGGATGGCGGGCGATCGCCTCCAGGGTGAGCGGCTCCAGGGTGGCGAGCTCGTGGTCTTTGGGTACGACCAGCGCGTGCGTCCATTGGTAGCAGGGCAGTTCGACCAGCTCGGGGAAATCGCCGATGCCTTCGGTAGCGATGGCGAGATCCGCTTCGCCAGATATAACCATTTCGCATACATGTCGGGGGCTGCCCTGGTGCAAGGAAAAGCGCACCTTGGGGAAGCGCTCGCGGAAGGTGCGGATCACCGTCGGCAGCACATAGCGCGCCTGGGTATGGGTGGTGGCGATCGAGAGCACCCCCTCGTCGGCGCGCGAGAATTCTTCCGCCACCGCGTGCAGGTGGGTCATGTCGCGCAGCATACGCTCGCAGATGGCTACGATCTCCCGGCCGGGCTCGGTGAGCGCGGTGAAGCGCTTGCCGTGGCGCACGAAAATGTCCACGCCCAGTTCCTGCTCGAAGGCGCGGATCTGCTTGGAGACGCCGGGCTGCGAGGTGAAGAGCGCCTCGGCCGCCTCGGATACGTTCAGGTTGTGCTGCACCACTTCGACGACGTAGCGGATCTGCTGCAGGTTCATCATCGTTTCCTAATAACCGATGGTTATCGAAGTCTAACTCAAATCGCCTGTCGTGCGCCAGAGGCGAGCGCTACACTGCCGCCATCGCATAGAGGAAACTTGCATGTACCGCTACGATTCCTGGGACCAGGCCTTGGTGCAGGCCCGCGTCGCGCAGTACCGCGACCAGCTGCGCCGTTTCCTTGCCGGAGAGCTCAGCGAGGAGGAATTTCGCCCGCTGCGCCTGCAAAATGGCCTCTACATCCAGCGCCATGCGCCCATGCTGCGCGTGGCCATCCCTTACGGTTTGCTGGAGGCGCGGCAGATTCGCGTGCTCGCCGACATCGCCCGCCGCTACGACCGCGGCTATGGCCATTTCACTACGCGGCAGAACATCCAGTTCAACTGGATCCGGCTGGAAGACACGGCCGACATCCTCGAGCGCCTGGCCGAGGTGGAGCTGCACGCCATCCAGACTTCGGGCAACTGCATCCGCAACCTCACCACCGATCCCTTTGCCGGCGCGGCGCCGGATGAGCGCGTCGATCCGCGCCCCTGGTGCGAGCTGATCCGCCAATGGTCGAGTTTTCACCCCGAGTTTGCCTTCCTGCCGCGCAAGTTCAAGATCGCCGTGCATGGGGCCGAAGAAGACCGGGTGCTCGTCCGGGCCCACGACATCGGGCTCGAACTCACCCCGGGCGAAGATCCCCTGCTGCCGCGCGTGCGCGTCTTCGTGGGCGGCGGACTGGGGCGCACGCCGATCCTGGGCAAGCTCCTCTATGAGGACGTTCCCGCCGAGGAAATCTTCACCGTGCTGGAAGCGATCCTGCACGTCTACAACCGCCATGGGCGGCGCGACAATCTCTACAAAGCGCGCGTCAAGATCCTGGTGCAGGCGATCGGCGTCGACGCCTTTCGCGCCGAGGTCGACGCCTACCGTGCCGAACTCGCGGCCCAGGGCGAGGCCTTGCGGCTCACGCGCGAGGAAATCGAGCGCGTGGCGGCGCACTTCGACGATGCGCGCCGCGTGCGGGCTCGCCACGCTACAGCGCCGGCGGCGGTCGCGGCGCTCACGGCCGAGGAATGGCCGGCCTTCACGCGCTGGCGCCAGCGCAACGTGCACCTGCAGCGCCAGCCGGGCTACGCTCTCGTCGTGCTCACCACCAAGCGCGCCGCGAGCGCCCCCGGCGATGTTTCCGCCGAGGAGATGGAGGCGATCGCCGACTGGGCCGAGCGCTACGGCGACGGCGAGATCCGCGTCACGCACGAGCAGAACCTGGCGCTTGCCTGGATACGCGAGGAGACGCTGCCGGAGCTGTGGCGCCAGGCACGCGCCCTCGGTTTCGGTCATCCGAGTTTCCGCCTGGCGCACGATCTCATCTCCTGCCCCGGCGGCGACTACTGCGCCCTGGCCAACGCCCGTTCGATTCCGGTGGCGCAGGCGATGCTCGCCGAGTTCGCCGAAGAGGAGCTGGAAGACATCGGCCCGCTGTCGATCAACGTCTCGGGCTGCATGAACGCCTGCGGCCACCATCACGTGGGGCACATCGGCGTGCTCGGCGTCGATAAGAACGGCGAGGAGTGGTTCCAGGTGACGATCGGCGGACGGCAGGGCAACGACACGCGGCTTGGCAAGGTGATCGGGCCGGCCTTCCGCGCCGAGGATATGCCACGCGTGGCGCGCACCCTGGTCGAGACCTACCGCGCCCTGCGCGCCCCGGGTGAGACCTTCCTCGACACGCTCGACCGCCTGGGAGCAGCGCCCTTCAAGGAAGCCGTCTATGCCAACACCCCTGCCGCACGTCATCCTGCGCTCCGGGAGACCGCCGATATACAGGCTTGAACTCGACGGCAGCGTCTCTGCCTACCGCGCGGTGCTAGTATCAGCATGGGAAGCCGCGCGCGACGAAGCGAATGCCGTGCTGGCGCTCCCGGCCTGGCGCGAGGCGCTCGAAGCGGGCGCATCACCCCTGCCGCGGCGGGTGTGGCTCGCCCCGGAGGAAGAACCGCTCATCACGCAGCAAGAAGGCGCCCGGCTCGAAGAGGTCGTGCTGCCCTTGGCCAAATTCACCGACGGACGGGCCTTCAGCCAGGCCACGCGCCTGCGCCGCCGCGGCTGGCGCGGCCGGCTCACCGCTTTTGGCGCCTTCCTGCTCGACCAGCTCGACTATCTGCGCCGCTGCGGCTTCGATGGCTTCGTCCCTGACCCGGCCCGCTATGACCGCGCGGCACTGGAGCGCGACGGCGCCCGGTTGCTGACCGTATTTCCCGAACCCTATCAGGCGAGCGCCGCCGTGCCCGAGCCGCTTTTCCGCCGCCGGGCGCGGGGGCTTGTCGAGGAACGAACCCCATGAGCGATCCTACCCGTCCCCAGCTCGACGCCGCCGCCCTCGCGGCGCTCGAAGCAAAGACCATGGCCGCCGTCGCCCTCCTCGAGCGCATCGCCCGCGAGCATGCCCCGGCGGTGCTCGCGAGCAGCCTGGGCGCCGAAGACATGGTACTCACCGACCTCATCGCCCGCCACGCTCCTTCCATCGGCCTCTTCGTGCTCGACACCGGCCGGCTGCATGAAGAGACCTACGCCCTGATCGCCCGGGTGGAAGCGCACTACGGCCTGCGTCTGCAGCTCTTCGCCCCGCAGGCCGAGGACGTGGAAGCCTTCGTCGCCCAATATGGCATCAACGGCTTCTATGACTCGCTCGAAGCGCGCCTTGCCTGCTGCCACGCGCGCAAGGTACGCCCTCTCGATCGGGCGCTCGCCGGCAAGCGCGCCTGGATCACGGGCATGCGCCGCGAGCAATCCCCCACCCGCAGCGACCTGCCGCAGGAGCAATGGGACGAAGCGCACGGTCTGGCAAAGTTCAACCCGCTCGCCGACTGGAGCGCGCGCGAAGTCTGGGCCTACCTGCGCCGCCACGACGTGCCCTTCCACCCCCTGCACGAGCGTTTCTACCCCAGCATCGGCTGCGCCCCCTGTACCCGCGCCGTGGCCGTGGGCGAAGACCCGCGGGCCGGACGCTGGTGGTGGGAACACCCCGAACTCAAGGAATGCGGTCTGCACCGCCGCCCCGTCCTCACCGGAGAGACCCGATGATCGCCCCCCGCACCCATCTCGACCGGCTCGAAGCCGAGGCCATCCACATCCTGCGCGAAGTAGCCGGGCAGTGCCAGAACCCCGCCCTGCTCTTCTCCGGCGGCAAGGATTCGATCTGCCTGCTGCGGCTCGCTGAAAAAACCTTCCGCCCGGGCCGTTTCCCTTTCCCGCTGCTCCACATCGACACCGGCCACAACTACCCCGAGGTGATCGCCTTCCGCGACCGGCGTGCCGCCGAGCTCGGCGAGCGGCTCATCGTGCGCTCGGTGGAAGACTCCATCGCCCGTGGCACGGTGCGGCTCGCCCGCCCGGACGAATCGCGCAACCGGCATCAATCGGTGACCTTGCGCGAGGCGATCGAGGAGTTCGGCTTCGACTGCCTCATCGGCGGCGCGCGCCGCGACGAAGAAAAAGCCCGCGCCAAGGAGCGCGTCTTCAGCGTGCGCGACGAGTTCGGCCAGTGGGATCCGAAGAACCAGCGTCCGGAGCTGTGGCGGCTCTACAACGCCAAAGCCCCTGCCGGCGGGCACGTGCGCGCCTTCCCCCTCAGCGACTGGACGGAACTGGACGTATGGCAGTACATCGCCCGCGAGGGCCTGGAACTGCCCTCGATCTACTTCGCCCATCCCCGCCCCTGCGTGCGCCGCGGCGGCCTGCTTGCGCCGGTCACCGAGCTCACCCCAGCGCGGGAAGGCGAGACGGTGGAAACGCTGTGGGTGCGTTTTCGTACCGTCGGCGACATCACCTGCACCGCGCCGGTCGCATCGCGCGCCCGCACCATCGCCGAGATCTTGCGCGAGACCGCCGCGACCACCGTCTCCGAGCGCGGCGCAACGCGCCTCGACGACCAGACGCACGAAGCGTCGATGGAACAACGCAAACGCGAGGGCTACTTCTGATGGATACCGTACTGCGCTTTCTTACCTGCGGCAGCGTCGATGACGGCAAGAGCACGCTCATCGGGCGGCTCCTCTACGACAGCCGGGCGCTGCTCGTCGACACCCTCGAGGGCATCGAACGCACCAGCCGGCGCCGCGGCGCCACCGCCCCCGACCTGTCGCTCGTCACCGACGGGCTGATCGCCGAGCGCGAACAAGGCATCACCATCGACGTGGCCTACCGCTACTTCCGCAGCGGCGCGCGCACCTTCATCATCGCCGACGCGCCGGGCCACGAGCAATACACCCGCAACATGGTCACCGCCGCCTCCACTGCTCAGCTCGCGGTGCTGCTGGTCGACGTGCGCCAAGGGCTCACGGCCCAGACCCGGCGCCACGCCCTGCTCGCCGACCTCGTCGGCATCCCGGCGCTGGCGATCGCGGTGAACAAGATGGACCTCGTCGGGTTCGACCCGGCCGCCTTCGAGGCGGTGGTCTACGCCTTCGAGGAGTTTGCCGAGGCAAGCGGCCTGCGCGCGCGCCGCCACTACATCCCCATGTCGGCGCTGCTGGGCGACATGGTGGTCGAGCGCGGCGAGCATCTGCCATGGTACCTGGGCCCGACGCTGCTCGAAGTGCTCGAGCGCACCCCGGTCGAGGACGGCGCAAGGGAAAAACCCTTCCGCTTCCCCGTGCAATGGGTCTGCCGGCCGCGCGAAGCCACCGATCCCCTGCTGCACGACTATCGCGGCCTGGCGGGACAGGTCACGTCCGGCACCATCGCCGTGGGGGAGGAGATCGTCGTGCTCCCTTCCGGGCGCCGCAGCAGCGTGACCGCCATCGAAGTGGGCGGCGTGCCGCGCGAGCGCGCCGTCGCCGGCGATTCGGTCATGATCCGGCTCGCCGACGATCTCGACGTCGGCCGGGGCGAACTCCTCGTACGCGCCGACGAACCCGCGCCGGCGCTCGCCCGCACCCTCGAAGCCGATCTCGTCTGGCTCGACCCGGCTCCCCTCGCGCCGCGGCGCACCTACCTGCTGCGCCACGGCACGCGCGAAGTCCAGGCGCGGATCGAGGCGATCGCATGGAACCTGGACGTGGCCACCCTCGAGCGCGTGCCCGCGCACGAACTCGCGATGAACGACATCGCCCGCGTGCGCGTCAAGCTCGCCCAGCCGATCGCCGCCGACCTCTACGAGGCACTGCGCGATACCGGCAGTTTCCTCCTCCTCGACCCCGCCACCTGGGACACGGTGGCCGCGGGGATGATCCGAGGAACGCAATGAGGTGGCTAACGCCGAGCCTCGACGCCGTTACCGGATTCCTCCGGCGGCGGCTGGTACACCCCCCAGTCGACGCCGGAAGCCCCGGGCCGAGGTAGCGTCGCGCGCCTCCGTCCCCGCTCGCGGTGCAGCCAGGCCCGGGCGAGCATGAACGCCGAAACCGGAGCCGTCAGGAAGAGAAAGAGCGTGATGAGCAGCTCATGGATCGACCACTCGCCGCGCACCCAGCCGAAATAGACCATCGAAGCGAGCAGCACCCCTCCCACGCCCAGAGTGGTCGCCTTGGTCGGCGCATGCAGCCGCTGCATCGTCTGCGGCAGCCGCACCAGCCCCCACGAGCCCACCAGGCCAAAGAACGCGCCCACGAGCAGCAAGAGCGCGATCAACACGTCCGCCATGTCACTCCTCCTTATTGGGCACCTCGAACACCCTACTGCGCGGCCGCATGGCGGCGTTGCGCGGTGCTCGCAGGCTCGCCTATCTTCATGATATGTCTCGCCTGCTGCGCTCCGGGCGCCTTGCCCTGCAGCCGCTCGCGACGGTCGTTCGCGGCGCCCTATTCGATGATCTGCCCGCGCAGCACGTAGCGGCAAAACGCCACCGTCGACACGAACCCGATCATGGCGAAAAAGAGCGCCGCCTCGAACAATACCGAGCTTCCCTGCCAGATGCCCCAGGTGACGATGAGCGCGATCACGTTCACCGTCAGCGTATCCATCGCCAGCACCCGGTCGACCAGATCCGGTCCGCGCCACAGGCGCCAAGCGCACAGCAGCACCCCCAGCCCGAACGCCGCCAGCGCCACCCAAGCCGCCACCTCGATCATGCCTCCCCCTCCCCGAATATTCGCACCAGACGCGCTTCGTAGCGCGTCTTGATCTCGGCCACCGTCGCCGCCGCGTCGTCGGTGTGCAGACAATGCACCAGCAGGGCCGAACCATCCGCGGCCAGATCGCAGCTCACCGTGCCCGGCGTCATAGTGATCGTGCCCGCGAGCAGCGTGATCGCCTCCGGTATGCGCAATTTCAGCGGCACGACGAGCCAGGTCGAACGCAGCGTCTCCGGCCGGCGCAACAGCACCCAACCGGCCACCTGCACGTTGGCCTTGGCGATGTCCCACAGCACGACGGCCGCATAGGCCAGCACGGCGCGCCACGAGCGCACCGGCGGCGGATCCGGCCAGAAAGGACGCAGGAGCTGCGGAATCGCCACCCCCAGGATCGCCCCCATCAGCCACTGCGCCGCGGCGAACTCGTTTTGTAGCGCCACCCACGTCAGGGTCAGCAGCAGGCTCAAGGCCGGATGCGGCAGCCAGCGCCGCAGGCGCGCACGAACGCTCATCGGAACACCCCCGCTCCCGTCACCGCCTGCACGTAAACGCCCGGTTCGAGCAGCGCCTCGGCGGCGCGCGTGAAATAGGCGAGCGCCGGCTCGGCGGCGAGCGACCAGGCGAACGTTCCCGCCAGTAGCAAGGCAAGCGCCGCCACGCCCCCCGCCTCCAGCCCGCGCGTTGCCACCGCCTCATCCCCCTGCGTCTTCCAGAACACCCGCGAACCCGCCCGCGACAGCCCCAAAAGCAGGAGGAAAGAGGTCACGAGCACGAACGCCCAGCTCGCCGCCCCGGCACCGCCCTCCAGCGGGATGCTGCGCAGCAGCGCGAGCTTGCCGACGAAGCCGGAAAGCGGCGGCAGGCCCACCGCCGCGATCGCCGTAAGGAAGAACCCGGCGCCGAGCAAGGCCCGTCCGGCGAAATCCTGGCCGCCCAGAACGGCGTCGCCCTCCTTGCGCCGTGCCGAACGCACCAGATCGGCGAGCACGAAGAGCGCCGCACCCGTCAAGGTGGAATGCACCAGATAGTAGAGCCCCGCCCCCAGCCGCGCTGCCTCCGCCCCGGCCAGCCCGACGAACAGCACGCCGATCGAGGCGATAGCGGCAAAACCGGCGAGCACCCCCAGCGTAGGCGCGGCGAGCACCCCCAGCGCCCCCACCAACAAAGTAAGCCACGCCAGCGGCTCCAGCGCCGTGAGCGACGCCCAGCCCAAGCCGACGAGGGCAAAGCGCAGCAGTGCATAGGCTCCGACCTTGGAGAGCAGGGCAAAGAGCGCCGCCGCCACCCCTGGCGCGTGCCCGTAGGCCCCCGGCAGCCAGAACTGCAGCGGCACCACCGCCGCCTTCAGCAGGAACACGACGCACAACAGCACCCCTCCGGCCATGAGGATGCCACGGTCGGAAGCCGGCACCGTCGGCACCCGCAGGGCCAAATCGGCAAAATTGAGAGTTCCGGCCGCGTTGTAGACGAGCGCGACGGCGAAGAGAAAGAGCGTCGAACCGATGAGGTTCACCACCATGTACTGCATGGCGTTCGTCAGCCGCGCCGCCCCGCCGCCGTGCACCATCAGTCCGTAGGAAGCGATCAGCATCACTTCGAAAAAAACGAAGAGGTTGAAAAAATCGCCCGTGAGAAAGGCGCCGTGAATCCCCATGAGTTGGAACTGGAAGAGGGGATGGAAGTGCCGCCCGCGCCGGTCCCAGGCACAGACCGCATGAAACAGCAAGACCGCCCCCACGGCAGCGGTGAGCAGCACCATCGCCGCTGACAGGCGATCGGCCACCAGCGCGATGCCGTACGGCACCGGCCAGTCACCGAGCCGGTAGACCAGAACCTCTCCCTCCCGCACCGCCGCCAGCAGCAGGAACGCCACGGCAAGCTGCGCCGCCGCCGAAGCAAAGGCGAGCACCCGCGCCAGCACCACGTCCTGACGCGTGAGCGCCACCATCACCGCCGCGATCACCGCCGGGATCAGCACCGGCAAGACCGGCAGATGCGCCATCACCGCTCCACCTCCGGTCGCTCCGTCACCGCCGGCGCATCGCTGCGCTCTGCCCCTGCCTCGAAACGCGCCCGGATGGCCAGCACCACCAGAAGCGCCGTCATCCCGAACGAGATGACGATGGCCGTGAGCACCAGCGCCTGCGGCAGCGGATCGGCGAAGCGCGTCACGCCTTCCTCCCAGATCGGCGGCGCGCCCAAGGTCAGGCGCCCGGCGACGAAAACGAAGAGATTGGTGGCATAGGAGAGCAGCGACAACCCCAGCACCACGGGAAAGACCTGCCTCAGGCAGCAGAGGTATACCCCAGCAGCAGTCAGTGCCCCGATGAGCACGGCGAACAAAACTTCCATCTCACCCCCCCTCTGACGACGGCCTTGGCCGAACCGGATCCATGGGCGTGCGGTTCGGCGCAAACCCCGCGAGCCGCCCCAAGAACGCCAGCTGCACCAAAGCCAGCGTCACCGCCCCGAACACCGTCAGCAGCACCCCCAAGTCGAACCCCATCGCGCTCGCCAAAGCCACCGGTCCGATGCCCGGAACCGGTACCTCCCCATGGGCGCTGCGCAAAAACGGCGCGCCGAAGACCATTGCCGCCATGCCGGTCGCCCCAGCCACGAGCAGCCCCATTCCGATCCACAGGTGCGCGTCCAAGCGCAGACGCTGCATCGTCCAGGACAGGCCGCTTGCCATGTACTGGATCAGGAAGGCGAGCGTCACGAGCAGCGCGGCGATGAACCCGCCGCCCGGAGCATTGTGCCCGCGCAAGAAGACGTAAACCACGGCCGTGAGCAGGAAAGGCAACATCACCCGCGCCGTCACGGCGAAAGGCAAGGGATGACGCGTCGCCGACAACGCAAACGGAAAACGCCAAGCATGCAGATTCTTCCGCGCCACCCCTTCCTGCATCCCCTGCAGGAGGGCGTAGATCACCAGCCCAGCAATGCCGAGCACCGTGATCTCGCCGTACGTGTCGTAACCGCGGAAATCGACCAGGATCACGTTGACCACGTTGCTCCCCCCGCCTTCTGGTACCGAACGGCTCCAGAAATAATCGGCCAGGGTGGGAGCCTCGTTGCGCATCATCACCCAAGCGAGCAACCCCACCACCAGGCCGGCGAGCACCGCCACCACCGCTGCACCGCGCGGTTTGGGCAGCGATGCGGCATCGTGCTGCGGCAAAAAGAACAGCGTGAGCAGCAGCAGGACCGTCGTCACCGCCTCGACCGCGATCTGGGTGAGGGCCAGGTCCGGCGCGGAGGCGTGCAGAAAAGCGAGCGAAACGACGAGCCCCACCGCTCCCGTGAGCAGCACCGCCCGCAACCGCTCTTGGTGCCAGCGCAACACGAGGCCGATCGCGACAAGCGCGATCGCGACGAAGATCACGGCCAAACCGTTGACGGGCGTTGGCGGGCGCTGCGGCCGCCACCCCTCGCCCATGCCCCAGCCCAGCGCCAGCGCCACGAGGCTCACCCCGGTGAGCAGCAGCACGTAGCGCCCCAGCACGCCCGAATGTAGCCGAACGACGAGGCAATGCGCCCCACGCGCCAACCCTGTCTGCGCGGCGAAGAACATCCGTCGCCCGTCGAGCGGCAAAGCCCAGGCCAGCGCCCGACGAGAAAGCGCTGGGTAGCGCCACACCAGCGCCGCACCACAGACGAAGGCCGCAACCGACACCACGAGCGGCGCGCCGAACCCATGCCACAGCGCGAGCTCCGGCCACGCGCGACCGCTCCCCGCAGCGGACGCGCTCGCCGCAACGAGCAAGGGCTCGGCCAGGCCGGGCCACAGCCCCAACACCACCACCGCCACGACCAGGGCCAAGGGCGGCCCCCACAGCAGCGCCGGCGGATCGTGCGCACGCCGTCCCTCCGGAAGGCGCAACGGCCCGAAAAAGAGCGCCGAGAAATAACGGAACGCGTAGGCCGCCGAGAAGATCGTCGCCAGAACGACGATTGCCCACAGCAACCAGCCGTCCCCCCATCGTATCGCCAGCGCTTCGGCGAGCATCTCCTCCTTGGAGACGAACCCGTTCAAAGGCGGCACGCCGGCCATCGACAGCGCCGCCAGCGTCCCCAAGCCCGCCGTCCCCGGCATGACCTTGGCCAGACCCCCGAGGCGGCGCAGGTCGCGCGAACCCGTCTCGTGATCGACGATGCCCGTGTTCATGAAGAGCGCCGCCTTGAACGTCGCATGCATCAATATGTGCAGCATGGCGGCGAACACCGCCGTGGGCGAGCCCAAGCCCAGCAGCATCGTCACCAGACCCAGGTGGCTCACCGTCGAATACGCCAGTAGCGCCTTCAGATCGTCTTTGAAGAACGCGATCACCGCCCCCAGCAGCATGGTCGCCGCCCCGACCCCCGTCACCCATGCGTCCCACGCGTCGGTTTGGCCGAACACCGGCCACAGACGCGCGAGCAGATACAGCCCCGCCTTCACCATGGTGGCCGAATGCAGATAGGCCGAAACCGGCGTGGGCGCGGCCATCGCGTGCGGCAGCCAGAAATGGAAGGGGAACTGCGCGCTCTTGGTAAACGCGCCCAGCAAGATCAAGGCGAGGATCACCGGCGCCAGAGGCGCGGCAAGGATCACCTCGCGCCGCGCCGCAAGCTCCGAGATACGATACGTCCCGGCGACCTCCCCGAGCAGGATCAGGCCGGCGAGCAGCGCCAGCCCCCCGGCGCCGGTGATCGCCAGCGCGAGCCGCGCCCCGCGCCGTCCGTCTTGCAGATGGCGCCAGAAGCCGATGAGCAGGAAGGAGGAAAGACTGGTGAGCTCCCAAAACACCGGCAACAGCAGCAGGTTGTCGGCGAGCACCACGCCCAGCATCGCCCCCTGGAACAGCAGGAGATACGCGTAGAACGTGCCAAGGGATTCGTTGCCGGCGAGATAGCCGCGGCTATAGATGAAGATCAGGACGCCGATCGCCAGGATCAGGGAAGCAAAGAAAAACCCGAGACCATCGATGCGCAGGGCCCATTCCAGCCCCAGAGACGGCACCCAAGGGGCGAGCGCCACCACCGGCTCCCCGGAAAATACCGCCGCCCCCTGCCCCCACAGCAGCGCGAGCGCGGCCAAGCTCGGCGTCAAAGCGGCGAGCAGCGCTGGCGTACGCCCCGCCCGAGCGAAGAGCGGCGGCAGAATCGCCCCCAGCAGCGGCAAAGCGACGATTGCACTGGCCCCCATCGCCCCTCCTCATTTCACGATGCGAAAAATCGCGCTATACTGTGCGCTCGATTCTGACGATCGATCCAATGATACAACAGCCTTCTGCAACCCCCGATCCTGCCGCTGGCGAAACCAAGAGTTCGATCCAGGTGATCGACCGGCTCGTCACTCTGCTCGACGTGCTCGCCCGCCACCCCGATCCGCTGCCGCTCAAGACGCTCGCAGGCGAGGCCGGTTTGCACCCCTCTACGGCGCACCGCATCCTCGCCGCCATGACGGCGGCCGGTTTCGTCGAGCGGCTCGAAGGAGGCGCTTATCGCCTGGGCATCCGGCTGCTCGAACTCGGCGCGCTCGTCAAGGCGCGCCTGTCGCTGCGTGACGTCGCCCATCCCTGGCTGCAGCGCCTGCATCGCGCCACCGGCGAGAGCGTCAATCTAGGCATTCGCGATGGCGACCACATCGTCTACATCGAGCGCACGAGCGGCGGGCGCTCGGCGGTGCGCGTGGTACACATCGTCGGCTCGCGGGCGCCGCTGCACACCACCGCCACCGGCAAGCTCTTCCTGGCCGAAGCGCCCCGGGACGAGATCGAAAGCTACATCGCCCGCACGGGCCTCGCGCCGATGACGCCGCGCTCGATCACCGACCCCGCTCGGCTGCACGAAGCATTGGCACGGGTTCGCCGGGAAGGCATCGCCTACGACCTCGACGAACAGGAAGTGGGCGTACGTTGCATTGCCGCCGGCATCCGCGATGAAGACGGTGCGCTGGTGGCGGGACTATCGCTCTCCACACCGGCCGAGCGCTACGACCCGGCGCTGGCCGGGCCGGTGAAACAAACGGCGGATGCGATCTCGCGCGCGCTCGGCCATACCCCCATGGGCCGCGCCGAGGCGCTGGCGCAGGAGGTCTTCACTTCGTGAGCGCCCCCGCTTCGCCCCGAACAGGGCGGTAGCACGGCACACGGCGATGAGCGGGCAGCGCGCAACGGCGCAAGCGCAGCGCGATTTCCTGGCTCTACCCCTCGATCAACCGCGCTGTGCCGCCAGCCGCGACTTACCGCTGCGGGCTTCGCTGACGCTGCCGCCCGTTTCCAGCCAGCGGCGCAAGCGCTGCGCGTCGGCCACGCGCGTGAGCTTGCCCTGGCTATTCATGAGCACCATGATCACTGGGCGGCCAGAGACCTCGCTGATCATCACCAGGCAACGGCCGGCTTCGCTGATGTAGCCGGTTTTTTGCAAGGTGATGTGCCAGTCATCGCGTTTCACCAGGCGGTTGGTGGTGCCGAACTGCACCAACCGCCGTCCGACCTGCACCGCGGCCTGTTCCCTGGTGGAAAAATCACGGATCAAGGGGTACTCGCTCGCCGCGCGCACCATCTTCACCAGATCCTGCATGGAGGCGACATTCCCAGGGTTCAGTCCCGCCGGGTCGATGAAACGGGAATTGCGCATCCCCAGCATGCGGGCCTTGACGTTCATCGCCTGCAAGAAGGCTGGCCGCCCGCCGGGATAGTGGCGCGACAGGGCCATGGCCGCCCGGTTCTCGGAAGCCATGAGCGCCAGAAGAAGGGCTTCGCGCCGGGTAAGCCGGGTGCCCACCGGCAGGCGCGAACGCGTCCCCTTGAGGGTATCGATGTCTTCCTTGCCGATAGTGATCGTCTCGTCGAGCGGTAGACGGCTCTCGAGCACCACCATGGCCGTCATCAGCTTGGTGATCGAGGCGATCGGCATGGGTTCGGCCGCATCGCCGCGCACGGCGATGCGCTCGAGCGAGCGCGCGTCCGCCACGAGGAACGATTCGGATTTGAGCGGCGGCTCCCCCGCCTGCGCCCACGACACCACCACGAAGAGGACCGCAAGGATCCCTCCCTGAACGAGCCGACGCAACATGGCACCCTCCCGACGCGGATCGCGCACCCGACGATCCGCCAAATATAACAGTTTGTGACGGAAAACGCGCCATGCGCGGACGGAATTACGCCGTCGCACCGGCACCCCCGTCATCGACTCGTGCGATAATTACGGCTTCGCCGCCGCCCGCGGGCCGCGTCGCCGACTGGCTTTTTACTGCATCACCCATGAGGAAGTCCATGACCGACAATCGTTTCCGCCGCATGGCGCTCGAATCGGCGCCTGACTACGTCCGCCACGAAGGGCTCAAGCGCTGGGTGGCCGACATCGCCGAGCTCACCGAGCCCGACCGCGTCTACTGGTGCGACGGCTCGCAGGAAGAATACGACCGCCTGTGTCAGGAGATGGTCGAATCCGGCACCCTGATCCGGCTCAACCCCGAGAAACGCCCCAATTCCTACCTCGCCTGGTCCGACCCCTCCGACGTCGCCCGGGTGGAAGACCGCACCTTCATCTGCACGCAGAACCCCGACGACGCCGGCCCCACCAACAACTGGGAAGATCCGGCGAAGATGCGCGCCACGCTCACCGGGCTCTTCCGCGGCTGCATGCACGGGCGCACGCTCTACGTCATCCCCTTCTCCATGGGGCCGCTGGGCAGCCCGATCGCGCACCTCGGCGTGGAACTCTCCGACAGCCCCTACGTGGTGGCCAACATGCGCATCATGACGCGCATGGGCAAGGCGGTCTACGACGTGCTGGGCGAAGACGGCTTCTTCGTGCCGGCCGTGCATTCGGTGGGCGCGCCGCTCGAGCCGGGCCAGAAAGACGTGCGCTGGCCGTGCAACCACACCAAGTACATCGTGCACTTCCCCGAGACTCGCGAGATCTGGTCGTTCGGTTCGGGCTACGGCGGCAACGCGCTCCTCGGCAAGAAGTGCTTCGCGCTGCGCATCGCTTCCACCATGGCGCGCGACGAAGGCTGGCTGGCCGAGCACATGCTCATCCTCGGCGTCGAATCCCCGCAGGGCGAGAAGACCTACGTGGCCGCCGCCTTCCCCTCGGCCTGCGGCAAGACCAACTTCGCCATGCTCATCCCGCCCAAGCGCTTCGACGGCTGGAAGGTCACCACGGTGGGCGACGACATCGCCTGGATCAAGCCCGGTCCCGACGGGAAGTTTCGCGCCATCAACCCCGAAGCGGGGTTTTTCGGCGTCGCGCCCGGCACCGGCGTGAAAACCAACCCCAACGCCATGGCCACGCTGCACGCCAACGTGATCTTCACCAACGTCGCGCTCACCGACGACGGCGACGTGTGGTGGGAAGGCATGTGCGAGCCGCCGGCGCACTGCCTCGACTGGCAGGGGCGCGACTGGACCCCCGAGATCGCCCGCGAGACCGGGCGCAAGGCGGCGCACCCCAACGCCCGCTTCACCGCCCCGGCGAGCCAATGCCCCTCGAGCGACCCCGACTGGGAAAACCCCGAAGGCGTGCCCATCTCCGCCTTCATCTTCGGCGGACGGCGCGCCACCACCGTCCCGCTCGTCTATGAAGCCTTCAACTGGGGTTATGGCGTATACATGGCCGCGACCCTGGGCTCGGAGACCACGGCGGCAGCCACCGGCAAGCAGGGCGTGGTGCGCCGCGACCCTTTCGCCATGCTGCCATTTTGCGGCTACCACATGGGCGATTACTTCAACCATTGGTTGCGCATGGGGCGCGTGGTCGAGCATCCGCCGCGCATCTTCTGCGTCAATTGGTTCCGCCTCGACGAAAACGGCCGCTTCATGTGGCCCGGTTTCGGCGAGAACATGCGCGTGCTCAAGTGGATCGTCGATCGCTGCCACGGCCGCGTCGGCGCCAAGGAGACGCCCCTTGGATGGATGCCGCGCTTCGAGGACATCGACTGGACGGGGCTCGACATCACCCGCGAAGCGTTCGAGGCGCTCACCCAGGTCGACGTCGAAGCCTGGCGCAAGGAATTGGCCGAGCACAAGGAGTGGTTCGACAAGCTCGGCGAGCGCCTGCCGCGTGCGCTGGTGCTCAAGCGCGAGCTGTTCGAGATGATGCTGCACGAAGACTGAGCAACGCCAAGGAGCGCGGCGATGGCCCCGAGGTTCGCTGCCCGCATGGGCGAGATCGCGCCATTTCACGTGATGGAGCTGCTGCGCCGCGCTTCCGAGCTCGAACGCGCCGGCCATGACGTGATCCATATGGAAGTGGGCGAGCCCGACTTCCCCACGCCCGAGCCGGTGCTCGAAGCGGCGCAGCGTTTCCTCGCCGCCGGGCGCGTGGCCTACACGCCGGCGCTGGGGCTGCCGGCAGGGCCTTTGCACTCGAACATCATAGTCAGCCAAATATGCCAATAGAGTTGATTTGTTGAGAAAATCGTTAGTCTTCATTGGCTTATGCTTTCGTATTGTAAACTCATGAAAAATCCGGTCTACTCTCGTCTTTTGGACG
>JACRJA010000069.1 GCA_016235745.1 Rhodocyclales bacterium
GCCATTTCCAAAGGATTGGTTTCGACACGCATCGCCATGATGGGCATACTCCTTTCTCGAAGTCATGGCGTCAGACCGAGCGCCGCGCACTTCCTGCCAGAGGCGCTAAACGGAATTTACAGAAAGGATGGTACACAACCTGCATGGCGCAAACGACACGCACGTGGAGACGTGTATATCGTGCGCTATGCCGATGATGCGGTGCTGGGATTCCAGTACCGTGACGATGCACACCGTTTCAGGCGAGCGCTGACCGAAAGGCTGGCGAAATTCTCACTGGAACTGCACCCGGAGAAAACCCGGCTGGTCGAATTTGGCCGCTATGCCGCAGAGAACCGGGCCAAGCGCAAAGAAGGCAAGCCCGAAACCTTTGCATTCCTTGGCTTTACGCACCTGTGCGGCACACGTCGTACAGATGGACGCTTCACCGTGCATCGCACGACGGTGAGCAAACGGGTGCGTGGATTCGTGACGGATCTGAAAACCTGGCTTCTGAGCAACCGGCACATCCCGGTAGCAGCACAGGGCCAGTATCTCAGACAGGCACTGCAAGGATTTGCCAACTATTTTGGGGTTCCCGGCAATATCGGAGCACTGAATGCGGTACGCACACAAGCCTGCCGTGCGTGGTTTCGGGCGCTACGCCGCCGTAGCCAAAAGGCGGTACGACTCAACTGGCAGAAGATGCAGATCATCATCCGCCAGTGGGTGCCTTCGATGCGCATCGTCCATCCCCACCCGAATCAACGCCTGCGCGTCTGACTCGACGCAAGAGCCGGATGCGTTAGCAGCGCACGTCCGGATCTGTGCCGGGGGATTGGTTGGAGTCCTTTCCAATCAATTCTCTACGGCGACCTTATTGACACCCCCCCTGCGCTGCAACCCCCTCGCCCCGCGCCTCGACATGCCGCGGGACCACGTCGCCAGCCGCTGCAAGGAGCGGCACAACAATGCCCCTGCACGGCTACAATACCCGGCATGAACGCCCGACACGACGCCATGTGGCCGCGCCGTATGTTGTTCGCGGCGCCCAAGAGCTACCGTATATAAATCAAGAGGTTGTCATGAATAAGCTGCTGCTGATCGATAATTACGACAGTTTTACCTGGAATCTGGCGCAGTACTTCGGCGAGCTCGGGGCGCAGGTGAAGGTGGTGCGCAACGACGAGGTGACGGCGGCGCAGATCGCGGCCTGGCGGCCGCAGTATCTGGTGATCTCGCCCGGGCCGTGCTCGCCGCGCGAGGCGGGCATTTCGGTGGAGGTGATCGAGCGCTTCGCCGGCGAAATCCCCATCTTCGGGGTGTGCCTGGGGCATCAGGCGATCGGGGCGGCGTTCGGCGGACGCATCGTCCATGCCAAGCGCCTGATGCACGGCAAGACTTCGCCCGTGTTTCATCGCGGTGAAGGGGTGTTCGAGGGGCTGCCCTGTCCGGTGGAGTGTACGCGCTACCATTCACTGGCGGTGGAGCGCGAATCGCTGCCCGAGTGCTTGGAAGTGACGGCTTGGACCGAGGACGGCGAGATCATGGGGCTGCGCCACCGCACCTTGCCGGTGGAAGGGGTGCAGTTCCATCCGGAATCGATCCTGACGCGTCACGGGCACGAGATGCTGGCCAATTTTCTGCGCCAGCACACGCCGCAGCCGGCGGCGGCTTGAGGGTGCGTCAGGAAGGTTTTTGCGCAATTCATGGGATCGGGGATGAGAGAAATGGGAACGAAGATCACGCCGCGGGAGGCATTGCAGCGCACCATCGAGCTGCGCGAGATTTTCTACGACGAGATGCTGGATCTGATGCGCCAGATCATGGCCGGTGAGGTCTCGCCGGTGATGACGGCGGCGATCCTCACGGGTCTGCGGGTGAAGAAGGAGACGGTGGGCGAGATCACCGCCGCGGCGCAGGTGATGCGCGAACTGGCGCTCAAGGTGGAAGTGCCGCCGCCGCACGATCATCTCTTGGACGTGGTCGGCACGGGGGGCGACTCCTCGCACACGTTCAACGTGTCGACCACGAGCGCCTTCGTGATCGCCGCGGCCGGAGGCAAGGTGGCCAAGCACGGCAACCGCTCGGTGTCGTCCAAGTCCGGCAGCGCCGACGTGCTCGAGGCGCTGGGCGCGGAAATCGAGCTGCCGCCCGCGGCGGTGGCGCGCTGCGTCGCCGAGGTGGGGGTGGGCTTCATGTTCGCGCCGGCGCACCACAGCGCGATGAAGAACGTGGCGGCGGTGCGCCGCGAGATGGGCGTGCGCACGATCTTCAACATCCTGGGGCCGCTCACCAACCCGGCCGGGGCGCCGAATTCGCTGCTGGGGGTGTTCCATCCCGATTTGGTGGGCATCCTGGTGCGGGTGATGCAGCGGCTGGGGGCCCGGCACGTGCTGGTGGTGCACGGGCTCGACGGGCTCGACGAAGTGACGCTGGGCGCGGATACGCTGGTGGGCGAATTGAAGGATGGCGAAATCACCGAGTACCGTATCCATCCGGAGGATTTCGGCCTGCCGATGGCTTCGAGCCGCAACCTCACGGTGGGCGATGCGGGAGAATCGCGGGCGCGTCTGCTGGCGGTGCTGGAAGGCGAGCCAGGCCCGGCGCGCGACATCGTGCTCCTGAACGCCGGGGCGGCGCTCTATGCCGCCAACGTGGTGCCGTCGATCGCCGACGGCATCGAGCGCGCCCGCCAGGCGATCGACTCGGGGGCGGCGCGGGCCAAGGTCGATGAATTCGTCGCCGCCACGCGCCGTTTCGCCTCGGAGTTCGGGAAATGAGCGACGTGTTGCAGCGCATTCTCGCACGCAAGCGCGCAGAGGTGGCCGCGGCGCGCGCGGCCAAGTCTCAGGCGGAGCTGGAGGCGGCTGCGCGTGCCCGGCTCGAGCGCGACCCGCCGCGCGGGTTCGTCGCCGCCATCGAACGCCGGCTCGCGGCCGGTGAGCCGGCGGTGATCGCCGAGATCAAGAAAGCGAGCCCTTCCAAAGGGGTGATCCGTCCCGAGTTCGACCCGGCTGCGATCGCGCGCGCCTATGAAGCGGCTGGCGCTGCGTGCCTGTCGGTGCTCACCGACCGGGAGTTTTTCCAGGGGGCGCCGGAATACCTCGCGGCGGCGCGCGCGGCCTGCGCGCTGCCGGCGCTGCGCAAGGATTTCCTCGTCGATGAATGGCAGGTGTGGGAAGCCTGCGCCATCGGCGCCGATGCGCTGCTTCTGATCGTGGCGGCGCTCGAGGATGCGGCGCTGCGCGAACTCGCGCAGCTCGCCCATGAGCTGGGGCTGGACGTGCTGGTGGAAGTGCACGACGCGGCCGAGCTCGAGCGTGCGCTCGAACTGCCGGTACGGCTCGTGGGCATCAACAACCGGGACCTGCGCACCTTTGCCGTGTCGCTGGAGACCACCTGGGCGCTCTTGCCCCGCATCCCGTCGGACCGCATCGTGGTGACGGAATCCGGGATCGGCACGCCCGCGGACGTGGCGGCGATGCGCGCGCGGGGGGTGCAGACTTTTCTCGTGGGCGAAGCCTTCATGCGCGCGCCCGACCCGGGCGCGGCTTTGCGCGCCCTTTTTGCCTGAAAGCGGGGAGCGCGCCGGTGTGGCGATGGGGATGGATGGTGGCGGCCTGCGTGTTCCTTGCCGCTTGCGACCGGCAGGATGAGGTGCCGCCGCAGGAGCGGCCGGTGGTGGTGCGCACTGCGATGGTTCGCGCGGCGGATCCGGTGCCGCTGGTACTCTCCGGTACGGTGCAGGCGCGCTACGAGTCGCCGCTCGCCTTCCAGGTGGGCGGGCGTATCGTGGCGCGGCTCGTCGACGCGGGGGCGACGGTGCGGGCGGGACAGGCGCTGGTGCGGCTCGATCCGAAAGACGTACTCGCCCAGTTCGAGGCGGCGCAGGCGGCGGTGCGTGCGGCCCAGGCGCAGTGGCGTCTGGCGCAGAACGAACTGGCGCGCACCGAGCGCCTGGCGGCGCAGCGCTTCGTCGGTGAGCAGGCGCTCGATCGGGCGCGCACCCAGCTCGAGGCGGCGCGCTCGGAGCTCGAGGCGGCGCAGGCCCAGGAGCGGCAGGCGCGTCACGCTCTGGAATACGCCGAGCTGCGCGCGCCGGCCGACGGGGTGCTCGTCGAGTGGAGCGCCGAGCCGGGACAGGTGGTGGCGGCGGGGCAACCGGTGGCCATGCTGGCGCAAAAGGGCGAGCGAGAGGTGGAAGTGGCTCTGCCGGAGCGTTTCGGCCGGCAGCCGCCGCCGCGCGGCGAAGCCCTTCTGCCCGACGGCTCGGCAGTACCGCTCGAGCTGCGCGAGGTGAGCGGGGCGGCCGATGCCGTCTCGCGCACCTTCCGCGCGCGCTATCGCCTGCTCGCCACCGAGCCGCCGCCTTTGGGCAGCGTGGTGCAGGTGCGCCTGCCCTTGCCGCCGGTGGAGGGCTGGGAAGTGCCGGTAGGGGCGATCGATGAGCGCGGCGGTGGCGCTCGGGTCTGGCGGGTGAGGCAAGGGCGCCTCGAAGCGGTGCCGGTGGACGTGCTGGCGCTCGAGAACGCCACGGCGCGCGTGCGCGGACCCCTCGAGGCCGGTGAGCACGTGGTGGCCTTCGGCACCCACGTGCTGCGCGAGGGAATGCGGGTCGAGGAGCGTGCACCGTGAGTTTCCCCAATCTCTCGGCGCTCGCCGTGCGCGAGCGCGCCGTCACTCTCTTCTTCCTGATCCTGTCGGCGCTCGCGGGTCTGTACGCCTTCCTCGGCCTGGGACGGGCGGAGGATCCCGCCTTTACCGTGCGCATCCTCATGGTCTCGGCGCTGTGGCCGGGGGCGACGGCGCAGCAGATGGAAACGCAGGTGGCCCACCGCTTGGAGAAGCGGCTGCAGGAGCTGGAATACCTCTACCGCTTGACGACGACGGTGCAGCCGGGGCGGGTCGACATCCAAGTGGAATTCGAGGAGTACGTGCCGCAGCGCGAGATCGGGCGGCTTTTCTATGAAGTGCGCAAGCGCATGTGGGACGAGGGTCCGACGCTGCCCAAGGGCGTGATCGGTCCCCTCGTCAACGACGATTTTTCCGACGTTTATTTCAGCCTCATGGCCCTGACGGCGCCCGGTATGCCTTCGTGGGAGCTGGTGCGCGAGGCCGAGGCGCTGCGCGATCGGCTCGCCCGCGTGCCCGGCGTGCAGAAGGCGCAGCTCATTGGCGAGCGTCCCGAGCAAATCTTCCTCGATCTCGACCTCGACCGGCTCATCCAGCTGGGACTGACGGCGCAGGAGGTGTTCGAGGCGATCGACGCGAACAACGCCCTGGTGCCAGCTGGCTTCGTCGATACCGGCGGGCCGAGGGTGTACGTGCGGCTTGCCGGCGCGGACCTGTCGCAGGTGGAGCGCATCGCGGCGGTGCCTCTGCGCGTGGGCGGACGCATCCTCACGGTGGGGGAACTGGGCCAGGTGCGCCTGGGGGTGGAGGATCCTCCCTCTTTCCTGGTGCGGGCCCGCGGCGAGGAGGCGATCCTTCTTGGCGTGGTGATGCAGCGCGGCGAAAACGGCCTCGAGCTGGGCCAGCGGCTCGCGCGCTTCGTGGCCGAAGAAGAGGCCAGATTGCCCGCCGGCATGGCGCTGTCCGTGCTCACCAATCAGGCCGAAGCGATCGTGCACGCCGTCGATCTCTTCCAGGTGAAGTTCCTGGTGGCGGTGGCGGTGGTGATGGGGGTGACCTTCCTCACGCTCGGCTGGCGCGCCGGGGTGGTGGTGGCCGTGGCCATTCCGGTGACGCTGGGGCTCACCTTTCTGGCCATGCGCTGGAGCGGCATCGACCTGGACCGCGTCTCGCTGGGGGCGCTGATCCTCGCGCTGGGCTTGCTGGTCGACGACGCGATCATCGCCATCGAGATGATGATCGTCAAGCTCGAAGAAGGCTGGGACCGGGTTGCGGCGGCCGGTCATGCCTGGAACGTGACGGCCAAGCCCATGCTTTTTGGCACCCTGGTGACGGTGGCCGGATTCCTTCCCATCGGCTTTGCCCGCTCGGGCGTGGGAGAGTACGCCGGGAACATCTTCTGGGTGCTCGGCTACGCCTTGGTGATTTCCTGGTTCGTCGCGGTGGTCTTCACGCCTTATCTGGGCGTGAAGCTGCTGCCGTCCTACCCCAAACGCGAGGCCGGGCATGGGGTGTACGATTCCCCCGCCTACCGCCGCTGGCGCGCGGCGATCGCCTGGTGTGTGGCACGGCGCAAGACCGTGGTGGTGGCCACGCTCATAGGGCTCGCGCTGGGGGTGGGGGCCATGGTGGGGCTGGTGCAGAAGCAGTTTTTTCCCAGTTCGGACCGTCCGGAGGTGCTGGTATCGATCTGGCTGCCGGCGGGCTCGGCCATCGGGCGCACCGACGAAGTGGCGCGGCGTATCGAGGCGATCCTCGCGCCCTTGCCGGAAGTGCGCTCGGTGTCGGCCTACGTCGGGCGCGGGGCGCCGCGCTTCTTCATCTCGGCCAACCCGGAGGAGCCCGATCCGGCCTTTGCCAAGATCGTGGCCGTGACCCAGGGGGTGGAGGCGCGCGAGAAAGTGATCGCGCTCTTGGAGCAGCACCGGCAGGCGGGAGAATTCGCCGAGGCGCGCATCCGCGTGCATCGCCTCCTCTATGGCCCGCCGGTGCCCTGGCCGGTGGCGTTTCGGGTGGTGGGGCCGGATCTCGAGGTGCTGCGCCGCTTGGGCGAGGAGGTGCGCGCGGTGATGGCGGCAAATCCCCACGTGCGCGATGCCCATCTGGAGTGGAACGAGCGCGCGCCGGTGCTGGTGCTGGAGGCGCCGGCCGAGCGCCTGCGGGCCATGGGCTTGACGCCGCGAGAGTTGGCACGGCAGCTGCAGTTTGCTTTGAACGGCATCCCGGTGACCGAGGTGCGGCGCGACATCCGCACCGTGACGCTGCTCGCGCGCGGTGAGGCGGCGGTGCGCGACCCGGCGCGGCTCGACAGCCTCGAGCTGCGCACCCTCGACGGGGCGCGCGTGTCCCTGGGGCAGGTGGGACAGCTGGCGGTGCGCCACGAGGAGGCGCGCTACAAGCGGCTGGATCGGGAGCGGTTCGTTGCCGTGCAGGGCGAACTCGAAGGAGCGCAGGCGGTGGACGTGACCGAGGCGTTGTGGCAGGCGCTTGCGCCGCTGCGTGCGACGCTGCCTCCGGGCTACCGCCTCGAGGTGGGCGGCACGGTGGAGCAGTCGCGCAAGGCCGATGCATCCATCCAGAAACTGCAGCCGGTGATGGTGGCGGTGATGCTCATCCTCATCATGCTACAGATGCGCGAGTTCGCCGGCACCTTCATGACCGTGGCCACCGCTCCGCTGGGCGTGATCGGGGCGGCGACGGCGTTGCTCGTCTTCGGCAAGCCTTTCGGCTTCGTGGCGCTTCTCGGTTTGATCGGTCTGGCGGGGATTCTGATGCGCAATACCCTCATCCTCACGCAGCAGGTGCGCGACAATCTGGAAGCGGGAATGACGGCGACCGAAGCGGTGGTGGAGGCGGCGGTGCGGCGCACGCGGCCGGTATTGCTCACGGCGCTGGCGGCGGTGCTCGCCTTCGTGCCGCTGGCGACCGACACGTTCTGGGGGCCGCTCGCCTACGTGCTGATCGGCGGTGTGATGGCGGGTACGCTCGTTACCCTGTGCTTCGTGCCGGCGCTCTATGCGCTGTGGTACCGCCTGCCGCGGCGCGAAATGGGCTAGAATCGAAAGGTCGTTCCATTTTCCGGTCGTAGGGAGCACGAGCATGGATTTCGAGCAGGCGCGGTTCAACATGGTGGAGCAGCAGGTACGCACCTGGGAGGTGTTCGACCAGCGGGTGCTGGAGGCGCTGATGACGGTGCGGCGCGAACAGTTCGTGCCGCAGTCCTACCGGACGCTGGCGTTTGCCGAGGTGGAGATCCCCCTGGGATTCGGCGAGCGCATGCTGCGGCCGGTGATCGAAGGCAAGGTGTTGCAGGCGGTACAGCTGCAGAAAAACCAGACCGCGCTCGAGATCGGTACCGGTTCGGGTTACTTCGCCGCCTGCCTCGCGCACCTGGGGCAGTGGGTGCACACCGTGGAGATCGTGCCGGAGCTCGCCACGCAGGCGCAGGCGAACCTCGAGGCCGAAGGGTTCGACAACGTCGCGGTGACGACCGGCGACGGGCTCAAGGCGCTTGCCTCGCCCGGTCCTTTCGACGTGATCGTGCTCTCGGGCGGGGTGCGGGAAGTGCCGCGCTTCCTGCTCGATGCCCTCGCCGCCGGCGGCCGGCTCTTTGCCTTCGTCGGCGACGAGCGCTTCATGCACGGCCGGCTCTACACCTGTTCCGAGCCGGGCAAGGTGCGCTACGAGGATCTGTTCGAGACGGTGGTGCCCATGCTGCGCGTGCCTCAGCCGGTAGCGCCGGCGCTGGTATGAGCAAGGCGATCGGACGAAGCTTCTGCGCTGCGCGGCGCGCGGCACTGAGGTTTGTCCTGGCGGCGGTGCTGGGCATGGGGTCGGCGCAGGCGGCCGACCTGCTCACGCTCTACCGCCAGGCGCTGCTGCAGGATCCGAGCTATGCAGCGGCCCGCGCCTCGATGATGGCCGGACAGGAGAAGACCGTGCAGGGGCGGGCGCTGCTCTTGCCGAACGTGTCACTCGATGCCAATGCGCTGCATAATCGCTTGGACGCCAGTGCAATCGACAAGGATTACGGCTCGCACCAATGGATGGTGCGGCTCACCCAGCCGCTCTTTCGCCTGCAGAACTGGGCGGCAGCCAAGCAGGGTGAGCTGCAGACGAGTTTGAGCGATCTGCAGTGGGCGCAGGCACAGCAGGACGTGGCGTTGCGCTTGACCCAAGCCTACTTTGACGTGGTCGCGGCGCAGGATGCGGTGGATGCGGCCGACGAGCTGCGCCGCGCCGCTGGCGAACAGCTGCAATACGTCAAGAAAAGCTTCGAGGTCGGCACCGTCACCATCGTCGATGTCGACGAGGCGCAGTCACGTTTCGACCTGGCCGATGCGCAGCTCATCGCGGCGCAGAACCAGCTCGACGTGGCGCAGCAGGCTTTGGCGGCCATCGTGGTCGATCTGCCGCAAAAGTATGCCCGCCTGCGGCCGGACGCGAAACTGAGCGGTCCCGACCCGGCGCCGATGGAGCCGTGGGTGCAGGCAGCGCAGCAGGACAACTTCCTGGTACAGCAGGCGATGGTGAGCCGCGAGATCGCCCAGCGTGAAGTGCAGCGGCGCCGCGCCGGACATCTTCCCAGCGTGGACGTGGTGGCGCAATACGGCAAGTCGAAGGAGCTTTCGCGCTTTCCGCCGCTGCAGACCGAGACGGTGGAGTCTTCCCAGATCGGGGTGCAGCTGACCGTGCCGCTCTACGCCGGCGGCGCCATCCAGTCGCAGGTGCGCGAGGGGGCGGCGCTGCTCACCAAATCCGAGCAGGACGAAGAATACGCCAAGCGGCAGGCGGTGCTGAGCGCCCGCCAGGCCTATCTGGGGTTGACGAGCGGCTTGGCGCAGGTGAAGGCGCTGGAAGCGGCGCTGCAATCGTCCTTGTCCAACCTCGCCTCGACGCGCTTGGGCTACGAGGTGGGCGTGCGCATCAACGTCGATGTGCTGAACGCCATGGCGCAGGTGGCCGATGCCCGCACCCGGCTTTCACGGGCGCGCTACGATACCTTGATGTGGCAGATTCGCTTGAAAGCGGCGGTGGGGCGGCTGTCGGAGGCAGACCTGGTCGCGGTCAATGCGCTTCTGGTCGAGGAGTGAGCGGGCCGTCGACGCCGCGCTGCTCGAAGCCGGGTTCGTGCTCGAGCCAGGGGGCGAGCAGGGCGAGCGTGCGTTCGGTGGCGCCGCGATGCGCCGCGAGGAAGATGGCGCCGTGGGCGATGACCGCGGCGCGCTCGTCGGGCTGCTCGATCCAGCGCAGGGCGAGTTCGACCGCTTCCTGGGGAGTGCGCAGCTGGGCGATGGCCTGCGCTGCCGTGCCCTGGGCGACGACCTCGGCGAAGTTCTCCGTATGCGGCCCGACGATGGGCGGCGTGCCGGCGGCGAGGGCCTCCAGCGGATTCTGGCCGCCGTGGCGCTCCCAGCTGCCGCCGATGATGGCCACGTCGGCGAGCGCGTAATAGGCGTAGAGCTCGCCCATGCTGTCGCCGAGCCAGACGTCGTCTTCGGGGTGCGGCAAGGAGGCGCTGCGGCGGCGATAGCGCAGCCCGTGACGCTCGACGAGTCGGGCGACCTCGTCGAAGCGCTCGGGATGGCGCGGCACGATCACCAGGAGCGGCGGTTCGCGGAAGAGGAAATCCTCCCGTTCGGCCCATTCCTGCCGCACCCCCTCCCAGGCGCGCAGGAAGCGGGCTTCTTCGCCCTCGCGGCTGCTGGCGAGCACCACCACTGGACGCGGGCCGATGGCCTCGCGCCAGGTGTGCGCCAGCGCGATCGCCGCCGGCTCCGGGCTCCAGTCGAATTTGAGATTGCCGGTGACGGCGACCTGGCGCGCGCCCAGCGCGCGCAGGCGTTGCCCATCGGCTGCGCTCTGGGCCCCGACCTGCACGAAGGCGTTCCAGTCGAGCGGCAGCAGCCAGCGAAAGCGCCGGTAGCGGCGGAAGGAACGCTCCGACAGGCGGGCGTTGGCGAGCACGAGCGGTACGCCCTGGCGCTTGGCCTGCCGCAACCAGTTGGGCCAGATCTCGGTCTCCATCACGATGCCCAGGCGCGGGCGCGCGCGTTCGAGGAAGCGCTGTACCCAGCGGCGGTGGTCGTAGGGGGCATAGGCCTGCACGATGGCCGGATCGTGGGCCCAGAGCCGCTGACCGGTTTCCAGCCCGGTGGGCGTCATGTGGGTGACGAGGAGCCGCAGCCGGGGATAGCGGCGGCGCAGCGCCCGCACCAGGGGGTGGGCGGCGCGCGTCTCGCCCACCGAGACGGCGTGGATCCAGACGGTGGCGCGCGTCTCTTCGGGCAGGGCGACCCGGCCCAGGCGCTCGCGCCAGCGCTGCGCTTCATGGGGGTCGCCGCGGTGGCGCAAGCGGTGGCGCAGCCGCAGCCACGGCCAAGCGAGCCGCCAGAGGGCATCGTAGAGGTGGTAACGTAAGGACACGGGCGCCGTCGCAGAAGGGGGCGATGGTGTTAGTTTAGCAAGTCCGGCGGCGGTGCGTCCAAGTGCCGGAAAAGAAAGGGCGCCGCGAACGACCGTCGCGGGCGGCGGCAGGGCAAGGCGTCCGGAGCGCAAGAGGCGAGACCTATCATGAAGATAGGCGAGTAGGGTGTTCGAGGTGCCCAAAAGGAGGAGAGGACGCAGGATGGCGACTTATGCGATCGGGGATGTACAGGGTTGCTTCGGGCCGCTGCAACGGCTGCTCGAAGTGATCGGCTTTACGCCCTCGCGCGACCGGCTGTGGCTGGTGGGCGACCTGGTCAATCGCGGCCCCCAGTCGCTGGAAGTGCTGCGCTTCGTGCGTTCGTTGCCGCCGAATTCGGTCGAGGTGGTGCTGGGCAATCACGATCTCTATCTCTTGATGCGGGCGGCAGGTTATCCCAGGCGCGCGCGGGACGACACCCTGGATGCGGTGCTCGCGGCGCCGGATCGCGACGAACTGCTCGACTGGCTGCGCGCGCGGCCGCTCCTCGTAGTGGACGAGGCGATGGGCTATGCGATGGCGCATGCCGGGGTGAGCCCGGTGTGGTCGCTGGCGCAGGCGGCGGCCCGCGCGCGCGAGGTGGAGGAGAAGCTGCAGGGGGATCTCGGCTGGCTGCTGCGCTTGAAGGGCGACCGTCCCACGCGCTGGCGCGACGATCTTGCGGGTATGGATCGTCTCCGCTACATCGTCAATGCGTTTACGCGCATGCGTTTCGTGTCGCTGCGCCAGGGGGCCCTGGAGCTGGAAGCGAAAGGGCCGCCGGAGCGGGCGCCGAAAGGCACGGTGCCATGGTTCCGCTGGCCCAAAAGGGTCCCGCTGGGCGTGCAGATAGTGTTCGGGCACTGGTCGGCGCTGGGGTTCTACGCCGGCGACGGGGTGCTCGGTATCGACACGGGCTGTGTCTACGGCGGGGTGCTCACGGCGGTGCGGCTGGAAGACGCGGCGGTGTTCTCGGTACGGGGGCCGTGAGCCGTCAGGCGCGGAAACGCTGCAGCAGCGCGGCGAGCGTCTGCGTGAGCCGGTCGAGCTCGGTGGCTGTGTCGCGGCCTTGGCGCGCGAGCTCGGCCAGCGTCTCGGCAGTGCCGGCAACCTTGGCGACTTCCTGCGCGATCTGGCGGTTGACGCCGGCCTGCTCGTGCACGCCGTCGCGGATGGCGCGGGCCTGCTCGCCGATGTCGTCGATGGTGCGCTCGATGGCCTCGATCGCTTGCAGCGCCTCATGCGCGGAGGCCAGCGTCTCCTGGACGGCTTCCTCTCCTCGGGCCATGTCTGTCGCCATCTGGGTGACGCGGGTCTCGACGCGATGGATCGTGCCGGCGATCTCGCCGGTGGCCTGCGCCGTGCGTTGGGCGAGCTTGCGCACTTCGTCGGCGACTACGGCAAAGCCGCGGCCGTATTCCCCGGCGCGGGCGGCTTCGATGGCGGCGTTGAGCGCGAGCAGGTTGGTTTGTTCGGCCACCTCGCGGATGATCTCGACCACGTGGCGAACCGCGCCCATCTCGCCGTCGATGACGCGCGCGTCCTCGGCGAGCGCATCGAGCCGCTGTGCGAGCGCTTTGGCCTGGTGGGTATGGGCGCGCACGCGCCCGGCGGCCGCCCGGCTGCGCTCGATGCCCTGGGCGACGCGCTCGGCCGCCTGCTGGGCGTCGGTGGCGGTCTGATCCATGGCCGTGGAGAGCTCTTCGATGCCGGCGGCCATCTCCTGGGCGGATTCGGCCTGGCGGGCCGCGGTACCAGCGGTGTGGCTGGCGCGCTCGCGTTCGGCGGCGACTGCGGATTCCAGTTGTTTTCCCGCCTGGGTGAGCAGGTGCACGAAGTCACGCAGCTGCTCGCGCATCTCCTGGAGCGTCGCGGTCAAGGTCCCGATCTCGTCGTGCCGCTCATCGTCGAGATCCTGGCGCAAGTCGAGGGCGGCCACGGCTCGCGCGAAGTCGAGCGCCGTGCGCATGCCGTGGCGCAGGCGATGGGTGGAGAAGTAGGCAAGCGTCACCAGGAGCAGCGTCACCGCGCCGAAGAGCGTGGCGAGGGTGATGCGGCTGCGATCGGACGCCTGGGCGCTGTGCTCGAAGTCGGCGCGGGTGACGTCGCGCTCGAGCGTGATCAGTTCGTCGAGGGCGGCGTGCACGTCGTGCAGTTGCGTCTCGATCTGACCGATAAGCCCCCGTTGGGAGCGACCCAAACCCGTGAGGTCGTCGCCGTAGAGTTCAATGGTCTGGCGCGCGGTGTCCACGGCTTGATGAAACCGTCTGGCGGCGTCTTCGAGCCGGGCGAAAGCGGCACGTTCGTCTGCGTGCATCGGCCGCTGCCCGAAGGAAGCAAGTATGTCATCGGATTGAGCTGCGGCGCGTTCGAGCGCCTGCGCATCGAACGAGGAGATTTTCTGGCTTGCGTCGGCGAAGACGCGATAGAGAAAGCTCGCCTGTCGTTCGGTGAGGTGTTTGAGCTGGGCGAGATCGACCAAAGGGGCGACTTGGCCGATGTAGGCAGCGCGCATCGTCTCGGTCTGGGCGGCGATGGTGCGATAGGCGAGCGCGATCACGATCGAGAACAACCCGATCGCGATCGCGACCATGATCCAGTAGCGCGCTTGCAACGACAGGGAAAAGGAGCGAGGCAGGCGCACCATCGATGCCGGGCCCTCAGCGCTCGGCGAAGACGGGCTTGCCGTCGGCGCGTTCGATCACCAGCGTGGCCGAGCGCGGACGTCCACCGCCCAGCTCATGGAACTGCGAATGGGGCCATTCGGAGAAAGCCGTGGGGTGGGTCGCGAGGAAGGTGGCGAGATCCTGCCCCGGCGCGATGCGCGGCGCCCGCGGGTGTCCGTCGGCTTCGCCCGGGTGCTGGACGTTGACGAACAGGGTGCGCCCGTCGTTACTCCAGGTCAGTCCCGTGATCTCGCAGCCTGAAGGTCCGACGAGAAAGCGGCGGATGATGCCGGCGTCGGGGTCGGCCACCAGCATCTGGTTGTTGCCCATACCCTGGTAGGCGCCGGTATTGCTGTAGTTGCCGTCGGTGAGGATCCACAGGCGGCCGGCGGCGTCGAACCCGAGCCCGTCGGGGGAGTTGAAGAGGTTCTCCGGCGTGATCGCGGCGGAGCCGGCGCGCGGATCCCCTTGGGGGTAGGCGAGCGGATTGCCGGCGAGCACGAAGAGGTCCCAGGTGAACTCGTCCGCGGTCGGGTCGCCTCCCGCTTCCTGCCAGCGCAGGATTTGGCCCCAGCGGTTCTCGGCGCGGGGGTTGGCGGCATCGACCTCATCGGGCTTGCGTTTGTCGTTGTTGGTGAGTGTGACGTAGACTTCGCCCGAGCGGGGGTGGATGGCGACCCACTCGGGACGGTCCATCTTGGTGGCGCCGACGATGTCGCCGGCAAGCCGCGCGTGGATGAGGACGTTTGCCTGCGTGGGGAGCCGCGCGTCGGCGGCGAGCAGCGGATTGCGCGCCTTGTCGAGCAGGATCCAGTGTCCGCGCAGACGGGTGCCGTCGGCGGCAGGCTCGGCGGTGAAGCGGGCGACGTAGAGCTCGCCCGCATCGAGCAGATCGCGGTTGGCGGCGGGGTTGGCGGGGTCGTAGCGGCCGTGGCTCACGAAGCGGTAGAGGTACTCGAAGCGCTCGTCGTCTCCCATATAGACCACGACGCGCCCGTCCGGGGAAAGCGTGACGGCGGCGTTTTCATGCTTGAAGCGACCGAGCGCCGTGCGTTTCTTGGGCGTGCTCTGCGGGTCGAAGGGGTCGATCTCGACCACCCAGCCGAAGCGGTTGGGCTCGTTCGGTTCGCGGCGCAGGTCGAAGCGCTCGATCACCTCGAACCAGCGGTAGCCCCCGTCCTTGCCGATGCCATAGCGTTTGTGCATCGGATCGTCGCTGCCGCCGCCAAAGTAGTTGTGGAAGTTTTCCTCGCAGGTGAGGTAGGTGCCCCAGGGGGTGAAACCGTTGGCGCAGTTGTTGAGCGTGCCGCGTACCCGGGTGCCGCTGGGGTCGGCCGAGGTGCGCAGCAGCGCATGTCCGGCGGCCGGTCCGCTGAGTTCAATGGGGGTGTCGCCGGTGATGCGGCGGTTGTATTTCGACGGAATCACCGGACGCCAGCCGCGCTGTCCGTCGCGCTGCAGATGGACGATGGACACCCCATGGGCGTTGATCGCCTTCATCGCTTTCTCGCGCGTCCAGGGTTCGGTGTATTCCTTGCCGAAGAGGTATTCGTAGTTGGTGTACTCGTGATTGAGCGCGAGCAGCCCCTGTTCGAATACATTGGGGCCGAAGGGGAAGAAGTGCATCCCGTCGTGGTTGTCGCCGATCTGCCGCGCCTGTTCTTCGGCGCTGGCCGAGGCGTCGGGGCGCCAGTAGGTGGAAAAATCGATGAGCGGATCGCCCCAGGGCAGGATGGCGCGCACCACGTAGCCGTCCATGACGCTGACGAAGTCGTTGCTGTGGGTGGGAATCGAGCGGGGGAAGGCGGCGAGCAAGGAAGAGGTTGCGGCAACCGGCTCATCGAGCGAGCGGGCGAGCGCCGCCGGCGAGGCGAAAAAGCCCAGGAGCGTTGCCGCTCCCGTGCCTTGCAGCAGGCGGCGGCGGGCTTGGTCGACGACTTCGTCGAAGGTGTTGCGCTGCGCCTCGCGCGTTGCGCCGTTGTCTTTCATCGCTTTCATGGCATGCGCTGCTGGGCGGATTGCGGTGGAGGGAAGTCTAGAGCGGGTTTGTAACAGACTGATGACAAGACGGCGATCACGCGAGGTCTTCGTGCACGCGCTCGCGAATCCATGCTTCGATGGCGCGGCCGAGCGCCTTGCGGTCGGCGCCCTGGGTGGGAAAGGGCGGGGAGACGTCGATGCGGGCGCGCAGCCGCGGTTCGCGCACGATGCGCCACACCGATTGCATGAGGGTCATCTGACCGTGGAAGGCCGCGGCGGTGGTACGCCGGCCGTGGGCGTGATAGTAGCGGATCGCCACGGCCTGCACCGGGGCGCCGGCGTCGATCGCCGGCTGCAGCAGCGCGGCGTGGAAGGGGTGCAGCGACAGGCCGTCGGTGGTGGTGCCTTCGGGAAAGAGCGCCACGCTCTGCCCTTGCCGTAGATGCGCGGCGAGCTCGCGGGCGAGCGTGGCGGCGTGCCCCCGGCTGCCGCGCTGCAGGAAGAGGGTGCCGTTTCGCGCGGCGAACCAGCCGATGAGCGGCCAGCGGCGCACTTCCGCCTTGGCGATGAAAGCAGCGTCGGTCTGCGACAGGACGGCGAAGACGTCGATCCACGAGACATGGTTGAGGGCGAGCAGCACGCAGGGGGAGAAGTTGCCATGCCGTTGAACTTCGATGCCGCACAGATCGAGGAGGCGTTGCGACCAGCGCTGGCGCAGGCGGGCGCGGGTGGCGGCCTCGGCCCGGGGAAAACGCAGCGCGAGGGTGGCAAGCCCCATGGCGAGATGCAGGGCAAGGCGGATGAGCCGAAACAGGCGCAGCGGCAGAGGAAGGGGGCGGTGCATCGCGGTGCGGCGGTGTCCAGGCGAAAAACTCCCGGGATGGTAGCGGAAAATTTCGCTGCCAGGGGGCGGAGGTCCAGGGAGGATTGCGGCGGGGATGGCGCGCCGCAGAGCGGATCGGGCGAAGCCTGCCGCTATAATCCCATTCCATCGGATGGGGAACGAAAAAGGAATGGCGATGGCGCGTATCGTGGTGTGCGGCTCGATGGCTTACGACACGATCATGGTGTTCGAGGATCGTTTTCGCGAGCACATTCTGCCGGACAAGATCCATCTGCTGAACGTGGCCTTCACCGTGCCGCAGCTGCGGCGCGAGTTCGGCGGCTGCGCCGGCAACATCGCCTACGGCTTGAAGCAGCTGGGGTCCGAGCCGGTGATCGTGGCCACCGTGGGTGAGGACGCGCAACCGTATTTCGACCGGCTGGCGGCGCTGGGGATCTCGCAGGAGGGAATCGCCGTGCTGCCGGGGGAATACACCGCCCAGGCGTTCATCACCACCGACCTCGACGACAACCAGATCACCGCCTTTCATCCCGGAGCGATGGCCTCGTCGCACCGCAACCCGGTGGCGGGGCAGCTGGGCGGGCAGTGGGCGATCGTGGCCCCCGATGGCCTGGAGGGGATGCTCGCCCATTGCACGGCGCTCGCCGAGGCCGGTGTTCCCTTCGCCTTCGATCCGGGGCAGGCCTTGCCTCTTTTCTCCGGCAAGCAGTTGCTGCAGTGCCTGGAACTGGCGCGGGCCTGCGCCGTCAATGATTACGAAGCGCAGCTCATGGAGGTGCGCACCGGCCTGTCGCTGGTGGCCTTGGCCGCGCGGGTCGAGGCTTTCGTCGTGACGCGGGGGGCTTTGGGCGCCTGGGTCTTCGTCGAGGGAAATCGCTTCGAGGTGCCGCCGGTGCGGCCCGATGCGGTGGTCGACCCGACCGGCTGCGGTGACGCTTTTCGCGCCGGGCTGCTCCATGCGATCGCCTCGGGCAGCGACTGGATCCGGGCGGTGCGTTTGGGCGCCGTGCTCGGGGCGATCAAGGTGGCCTCGCGCGGGGCGCAGAATTACACGCTGCGGCGCGAGAATCTCGTGCAGCGTTATCAGGAAACCTATCAGGAGGAATGGCCATGGCAGTGAGCGGGAAGGTGCGGGGTCTCCGGGCGGCGGGGGGAGTGCTGATGCTGGCGGCGGCGCTCGCCGCAGCCGGGTGTGCTTCGGGGCTGGGCGGAGGACCCTACAGCCGGGAGGAAGCGCGCCGGATGATGACGGTGCAGTACGGCGTGGTCGAGGCGGTGCGGCCGGTACAGCTCGAAGGCACGAAATCGCCCTTGGGAGCGGGCGCCGGAGCGGTGGTCGGCGGCGTGGCAGGCAGCGGCGTGGGCGGCGGCCGCGGGCAGATCGTCGGGGCCACCGTTGGCGCCGTGGCCGGTGGCCTAGCGGGTGCGGCAGTAGAAGAGGTGGCGACGCGCACGCCGGGCGTGGAGGTGACGGTGCGGCTCGAAAATGGACGGGTGATCGCGGTGGTGCAGGAAGATCAGGGCGAAGGGTTTCGCTTGGGCGAGCGGGTGCGGGTAGTCAACGACGGGGGAACGACCCGGGTGGCGCGCTGAGGCTCAGGGGTAGATCGGCTTGAGTTCATAGCCGACGATGCCGGCTTCGAAAGTTTCCAGGGCGAGGGTGCGCTCTACCCGCTCTCCGGGCGGAAAGTAGGGGCCGGCCGCGCCCCATTCCTGAGGAGAAACGGGGCGGCGCAAGAGCGTGCGGCCGATCGCGTCGCTCAGCGTCAGTTCCAGCGTGGGCCAGGGCAAGGGGTAGGCGGCGCGGTTGGCGAGCGCAAAGACGAGCGTCCAGCGCCCCGGTGCGGGCTCGCGGATGAGCTCGGAATGCTCCAGAACGAGTTGCTGCAGATCGACGGGCGGGGAGACGGTGCAGCCCAATTCCTGGCAGACCCGCTCCCAGTAGGAGAAGGTCTGCGGAAAGCGCTGGATCCATTCCTGGCGCCAGAGGTAGGCGATCTGCGCGAGCGCCGCCAAGAGCAAGAACGCCGCCGCCAGGACGGCGAGCGGGGAGGCGCTGCGGGGTTGCCGCTCGAAGGGGAAGGTCGTGGGCACGAGCGGTGGTTCGCTCAGCAGCGGTTCGTCCGGGAAACTGGGCGCCTGCTCCCGGTCCGTCTCGCGGCGCGGTTCGTTGGCGGGCGCAGCGGCGGACGAGGTTGCGGGCGTCCGCTCGCTCTGCTGGCGATCGCCGCTGGCCATGGCTTCCCAGGCGGGGCTGAAGACGGTCGGTTGGTCGAGTTCGGGCAGTGGCGCCGCGTTGGTTTCGGGCGCGGGTGGCGCGGGGGTGTGCAGCAGGCGGTCGAAGTCGAGCCGTTGGGCGGGTTCGGCGGCGGCATCGAGCGCATGGCGGGCGGTATCGAACGGCTCGAGGCAGTGGCCGCAGCGCGCCCAGCCGCGGGAGCGTTCGAGCTTGGCCGGATCAATGCGGAAGACGGTCTGGCAGTGAGGGCAGCGGACGCGGCGCAGGGTATTCATGCGGGGCGAACCCCTTCGAGGCGGATCCAGCCTTCGTCTTCGGCGCCCACGGTGAGCGCGATCCACGGGGCGTAGGCGGCCACGACTTCTTCGGCCTGCTCGGCGAGGATGCCGGAGAGGGCGAGCTCCCCGCCGGGGCGCACGGCCTGGGAAATGATGGGGGCGAGCACGCACAGCGGTTTGGTGAGGATGTTGGCCACGACCCGATCGAAGGGGCCCGGCGGCAGCTCGCGGGCGTGGTGCAGTTCCAGCATTACGCCGTTGCGCTCGGCGTTATAGCGGGCGGTCTCGAGCGCCTTGTCGTCGATGTCGACTCCGACGACGCGCGCCGCGCCCAGCTTGGCCGCGGCGATGCCGAGGATGCCGGAACCGCAGCCGTAGTCGAGCACCGTGTCGCCGGCGCGCACGTGCGCGAGCAGCCAGCGCAGGCACAGGCGGGTGGTGGGGTGCGAGCCGGTGCCGAAGGCGAGCCCCGGGTCGAGGGTGAGGGTGATCGCAGCGGGATCGGGCGGTTCGTGCCAGGAAGGGACGATCCACAGCCGGCCGTCGATGGGGATGGGGTCGAACTGGCTCTGCGTGAGCCGCACCCAGTCGGCGTCGGCGAGCGGCTCCACCGAGGGTTCAGGCAGGCTCGTGAGCCCGATGCTGCGCGCGGCGGCCGCGAGGCGCGCGCGCCAGTCGGTTTCGGCCTCGAAGAGGGCGAGCACCACCGAGCGCTCCCACAGGCGTTCGGGGTGCAGCCCCGGTTCGCCGAATTGCGGCCGCTCGGCCGGGGTGCCGGCGTCGGCGTCTTCGATGCCGACCGAGAGCGCCCCGTGGATGATGAGCGCCTCCGAAAGCCGCTCGGCGAGCTCGGCCGGGGCGGTGAGGCGCACGTTGAGCCAGCGCGGCCGTTCCTGCCCGTTCATCGGTTGCGCTCCGCCGCGCTTCGCCGCGCTTCGAGCCATTGTTCGAGATAGTGGATCGAGACGCCGCCGTCGCGGAAAGGGCCATCGTTCATCAGCTCGAAGTGCAGCGGGGCGTTGGTGTGGATGCCGTCGATGACGAGTTCCTGCAGCGCGCCGCGCATCTTGGCGATCGCCCCTTCGCGCGTGTCGGCATGCGTGATGAGCTTGCCGATGAGGGAATCGTAGTGCGGCGGCACGCGATAGCCGGTGTAGACGTGCGAATCGACCCGCACGCCGGGGCCGCCGGGCGGATGCCAGTGGGTGATGAGCCCGGGGCTGGGGGTGAATTTGTAGGGATCCTCGGCGTTGATGCGGCATTCGATGGCGTGGCCGCGCAGGACGATGTCCTTTTGCCGGAACCAGAGCTTCTCGCCGGCAGCGACCCGGATCTGCGCCTGCACCAGGTCGATGCCAGTGATCATCTCGGTGACCGGGTGCTCGACCTGGATGCGGGTGTTCATCTCGATGAAGTAGAACTCCCCGTTCTCGTAGAGGAACTCGAAGGTGCCGGCGCCGCGGTAGCCGATGCGCCGGCAGGCGTCGACGCAACGCTCACCGAGCGCGGCGATCTTCTTGCGATCGATCCCCGGGGCGGGGGCTTCTTCGAGAATCTTCTGGTGGCGGCGCTGCATGGAGCAGTCGCGTTCGCCCAGCCACACGGCGTGGCCGTGCTCGTCGGCGAGCACTTGAATCTCGATGTGGCGCGGGCGTTCGAGGTATTTTTCGAGGTAGACGGTAGGGTTGCCGAAGGCCGCCTGTGCCTCGGTGCGGGTCATGGCCACGGCGTTGAGGAGCGCTGCTTCGGTGTGCACCACGCGCATGCCGCGCCCGCCGCCGCCGCCGGCCGCCTTGATGATGACGGGGTAGCCGATGTGGCGCGCGAGCGCAAGGATCGTGTCAGGATCCTCGGGGAGCGCTCCGTCGGAGCCGGGCACGCAGGGCACGCCGGCTTCTTTCATCGCCACCTTGGCGCTTACCTTGTCGCCCATCAGGCGGATGGTCTCGGGCCGCGGACCGATGAAGACGAAGCCGGAGGCTTCGACCCGCTGGGCGAAGTCGGCGTTCTCCGAGAGAAAACCGTAGCCGGGGTGGATCGCCTCGGCGTCGGTGACCTCGGCCGCGGCGATGATGGCCGGGATGTTGAGATAACTCTGGGCCGAGGGGGCCGGGCCGATGCACACGGATTCGTCGGCGAGCCGTACGTTCTTCGCCTCGCGGTCGGCCTCGGAGTGCACGGCCACGGTGCGGATGCCCAGCTCGCGGCAGGCGCGCAGGACGCGCAGGGCGATCTCGCCGCGGTTGGCGATCAGCACTTTCTTGAAAGGAGGGGCTTGCATAGGGGGGAGAAATCCTTACGAGATCACGAAGAGGGGCTGGCCGTATTCGACGGGCTCGCCGTTTTCCACCAGGATGGCGCTGACGGTGCCGGCTACGTCGGATTCGATCTCGTTCATGAGTTTCATCGCCTCGATGATGCACAGCCGGCCGCCCGGCTTGACCTTGCTGCCCACTTCGACGAAGGGCGGTGCGGTGGGCGAGGGGGCGCGGTAGAAGGTGCCGACCATGGGGGATTTGACGATGTGCCCTGCGGGCAGTGCCGGTCCGGCAGAAGGGGTCGGCTCCGTGGGGGCGGAGACGGCCTGCGGGGCGAGCGGCACGGGGGAGGCGACGACCGTGGGGCCGGCTGGCGCGGGCATGGTGACGTTGGTGGGGGGGTGCTTGGCGATGCGCACCTTTTCTTCGCCTTCGGTGATTTCGAGCTCGGCGATGCCCGATTCTTGTACGAGGTCGATGAGTTTCTTGATTTTGCGCAGGTCCATGGAGTTTCCGCGTCGAAGAGGTTGGGAGGTCAGTCAGCGGCGTTCAGTGCGCGCAGGGCGTATTCGAGCGCTGCCTCGTAGCCGTAGGCGCCCAGGCCGCAGAGGACGCCGACGGCCTGGTCGGAGAGGTAGGAGTGATGCCTGAAGGGTTCTCGGGCATGGATGTTGGAGAGGTGGACTTCGATGAAGGGGATGCTCACCGCCGCGAGGGCGTCGCGCAGCGCCACGCTGGTGTGGGTGTAGGCGCCGGGGTTGATGAGGATGAAGTCTACCCCTTCTTCCATCGCCGCCTGGATGCGGTCGACGAGCTCGCCTTCGTGATTGCTCTGGAAGGATTCGAGGCGGGCGCCGGCGGCCTGGGCCCGCGCTTCGAGCCGGGCGTGGATGTCGGATAGCGTGGTGCGACCGTAGATTTCGGGCTCGCGCACGCCGAGCAGATTCAGATTGGGGCCGTGAAGGACGAGAATGCGCGGCACCGGGCGTTCGTCGGTGCCGGAGCCGGAAGAGTCTTGCATCGCGCCTGCTCCGGGTTTCGTGATCGAAACCCGAAGTTTGCCGCAAATCGCCGACAAAATCTACCGGCGCTCGCGCGCAGAACGCAGTCAGCGCGGCACGACGGTATCGCCGAGGACGCGCACTTTTTGGCCGGCGCGAACGGTGGGTGCCTGCTCGGTACGTACGGAACGGTAGGTTCCGTCGTCCATGCGCACGACGATCTCGTATTCTTCGTTGGAACGCAGGCGGCGCTCGACTTCGCGGCCGGCGAGCGCGCCGCCGACCACGCCGATGACGGTCGCCGCCGTCTTGCCCGAACCGGAGCCGATCTGGCTGCCCACGAGGCCACCGGCTACCCCGCCGCCGATCGCGCCGAGCACGCCCGGTGAGTCGCGTTGGATGATGTGGATGGAATCGACGACGCCGCACTCGGGGCACGAGACCGTTCCTTGAGCATGGGCGAGACTTACCCCAAGGAACAGGAACAGCGGCAGGATGAGGTGTCGCAGCGAGAGGGACATGGCAGTCTCCAAGGAACAGGTGTCTTCTTCCATCATAGCACGCGCCAGGCAAGGGGTGCGGCGCAGAAAGCGCCAGGGGGTTGGAGGGTCAGGAGGGCGAGACGCGGGCGGCGAGGGCGGAGCGGAGCCAGCCGTCGAGCTGGGCGCGGGTCACGGGTCCGACCTGGGCGGCGATCTGTTCATCCTGGGCGTCGAGCACCAGGGTGAAGGGAAGGACTCGGCGGCGGTTGCCGAGGGGAACGGTGAGCTCGAGGAGCGAAGGCGGGGCGAGGAGGATGGGGTAGGGCAAGGGGGTGCGTTCGAGGTAGCGGCGCACGGCCTCTTTGTCATCGAGCGCGAGGCCGAGGAATTGTACTTTTTCTTCCGGCCAGGCCCTGCTTGCAGCGGCGAGCAAAGGAAGCTCGGCGCGGCAGGGAGGGCACCAGGTGGCCCAGAAATTGACGACGCGCACGCGCTCGCGCCAGTCGTTGGCGATGCGCCTGGGGGTTCCGTCGGGCTCTTGCAGCTTGGCATAGATGAGGCGGGAGAGCGCCGCCTGCGCCGCTGGGTCGAGCCGGGGCCGGGCGAGCCACAGGGCGGCTGAGCCCAGGCCGAGCGCAGCAAGCGCGGCGAGCAGCCGCCGGCGCCGGCGGGAGGGAGGGGCAGGGGCGGGCTCATCCTGGGCGCAGGTCATCGTCAGGGGCCGGCGGGGCTGAGGGAAGCGGGCGGTTCGAGCAGGGCGAGTACGGCCGGCAGCCGCGCCCGGCGTTCGCTGCGCTTGAGCTGGCGCTCGCTCGACAAGGGCCAGATGCGCAGGCTCACCGGCACGCCGTGCCAGTCGAACTCGAAGACCGTTTCGGGCTCGCGGGCGCCGCCGGCGCGCGGCGTGTGTACCGCGAAACGCAGCCAGGGGTGGTTGAGCAGGAAGATTTCGACTTCCTTGGCGCTCTCGGCGTAGAGGTCGAGGTCGACGACCGACAGCGGCCCGGCGGTGCCCTCGAGCACGTGACCGACGAGGTACGTGCTCCAGGGTTCGAGCCAGCGCATCACTTCGGCGGCGGCGCGGCGCATGCGTTCGAGCCGTTCGGCGTCGTCCTCGTCCTGGTACTCGGCGGCGCGGCGCGCGAGCGCTTCTTCGATCGCTTCGTTGGTGGGCAGCATGGTGCGCGGTGACAACCCAAGCTGCTTGACGGCCTTGCGCTTGGCAAGCGCATAGTCGCGGATGCCTTCGTCGTAGATGAGCCGCGCGGCGAGCTCGGCGATCTCTTCGCGGGCGTCGAGCGATTCGAAGGTGCGGCTGGTGGGCATGGGCGTTCCACGGGTTGTGCAGGATCGTGGGGCATTTTACCATCGCCCTTTTTCCGGGCAGGATGAGGCAAGCGATGCGTATCCATGTGTTGGGGATCGGCGGCACCTTCATGGGGAGCCTGGCGCTACTGGCGCGGCAGGCCGGGCACGAGGTCGGCGGCTGTGACGCGAACGTGTATCCGCCCATGTCGGAGCTGCTCGAAGCCGAGGGGATCGACTGGATCGAGGGCTACGGGGCGGAGCAGGCGCGGCTGCCGGTCGATCTCTTCGTGGTGGGCAACGCCATTTCGCGCGGCAACCCGCTGCTCGAAGAGATCCTCGATCGGGGGCTGCCCTACGTCTCCGGGCCGCAGTGGCTGGCCGAGCACATTTTGCCCGGACGCTGGACGCTGGCGGTGGCGGGCACCCATGGCAAGACGACCACGAGTTCGATGCTCGCCTGGATCTTGCAGGCGAATGGGCTTGTGCCAGGATTTCTCATCGGCGGCGTGCCGGGAAACTTCGCCTGTTCGTCGCAGTTGGGAACGGGGCCTTTCTTCGTGATCGAGGCCGACGAGTACGACACGGCCTTCTGCGACAAGCGGGCGAAGTTCGTACATTACCGGCCGCGCACGGCGATCCTCAACAACCTGGAGTTCGACCACGCGGACATCTACCCCGATCTGGCGGCGATCGAGACGCAGTTCCATCACCTGGTGCGCACCATGCCGCGCTCGGGCCGCATCGTGGCGCTCGCGGGCGAAGCCGCACTCGAGCGGGTGCTCGCCCGCGGCTGCTGGTCGCAGGTGGAGCGTTTCGGTCCGGCGCCGGGCTCGGATGCGCCATGGACGGTGGCGGTCGCGGCAGACGGCGCGTCGGCCGAATTCTTTCTCGAGGGGCGCTCGCTGGGGGAGATCGCGCTGCCGGTGCCGGGGCGGCACAACGCGCTCGATGCGCTCGCGGCGCTCGCGGCGGCGCGCCACGCCGGGGTGCGTCCGCAGGATGGGCTCGCCGCACTGGCTGAATTCCGCGGCGTGCGTCGGCGGCTGGAGCGGCGCGGGGTCGTGGCCGGCGTGGCGGTCTATGACGATTTCGCCCATCATCCCACGGCGATCCGCGAGACGATCGCCGCGCTGCGCCCGCGCGTGCCGGGGCGTTTGATCGCGGTGTTCGAGCCGCGCTCGAATACGATGAAACTGGGCGTGATGCGCGCGGCCTTGCCCGAGGCGCTTCGTGGCGCGGATTGGGTGCATTGCTACACCAAGGGCTTGAGCTGGGATGCGCGTGAGGCGCTGACGCCGCTCGGGGCACGGGTGACGGTGGGCGAGGAGATCGGGGCGTTCGTTGCCGGAATCGTGGCGCAGGCGCGCCCGGGCGATGCGATCCTCGTGATGAGCAACGGCGGTTTCGAGGGCATCCACGAGCGGCTGCTGGCGGCGCTCGCGGCGCGCGAGGCAGAGCAGGATCATGAGTGAAGAGGGGATGATCCCTGAGTGGTGGGAAGAGGCCTGCGCGGCGCTCATGGCCCGTGATGACCGGCTCGCGACCCTGATCGCCCGGGCCAGGCCGCCGGCCGTGACGCCTTCCGGTGAGGCATTCGCCGCGCTCGCCCGGGCGATCGTCGGGCAGCAGCTGTCGGTGAAGGCGGCGCGTCGGATCTGGGAGCGGCTGGAAGGGGGGCTTGGGACGATCTCGCCGCCGGCCGTGCTGCAGGCGGGCGCGACGCGCCTGCGCGAGGCGGGTTTGTCCAGCGCCAAGGCGTCCTGGCTCGTCGATCTGGCGGAGCATTTCGCCGCCGGGCGGCTCGATCCTCCGCGCTGGCGGGAGATGGACGACGAGGCGATCGTGCGCACGCTGCTCGCCGTGCGCGGCATCGGGCGCTGGACGGCGGAGATGTTCCTCATCTTCCACTTGTGGCGGCCGGACGTGTGGCCGGTCGACGACCTGGGGCTGCGCCGGGCCCTGGTGCGCCAGGCGGGGTTGCCGGAAAAGGCGCCGCGGCGGGAGTGGCTCGAGGCCGGCGAGCGCTGGCGCCCGTGGCGCACGGCGGCGACGTGGTATCTCTGGCGCAGCCTGGAGGCGGAGGCCGTGGTGTATTGAGTGGGGCCGCGGCGGCCGGGCGCACGCAACCCTTTATAGACTAAAGTTTTTTTCGCCTTTGCCGTAAACCCAGCCAGGACGTTCCTGGCGGAGAGGGGCCATGAAGATCTCGGCTTCACGGGTGGCGATGGAAGCGCAGTCTGCGTCGTGGCAGCGGCAAGAGGCGTCGCTGCGCCTGACGCGGCGCACGGAGGGGGCGGGCGCAAGCAGGGATGAGTCCGCCGCCGCGCGGCTGCCAGAGGCGGGGCGGAAGATGCAGGCTGACGCCGCGATTCCGACCGAGCCGGTGCAGGACGGCAGGGGGGATTTGTCGCCGTCTTTGCAGGTGCTGAAAAGCCTGCTCGAATGGGCTCTGGGGCGATCGATCGAACTGGTCGAGGTGCGCCAGCTCGAGACGCCAGAGGCGGACGTGCCGGTAGACGCTCGCGTGCCTGAAGATCCCGCCAGTGGTCCAGCTGGAAGCGGCTTGGGCGGGACGCTGACGGTGCGCACCCTGACGGTGGAGCAACTCGCCTTCTCGGCGAGCGGCCGGGTGCAGACGGCCGACGGGCGCAGCATCGAGTTTTCCTTGGGCTTGGCGCTCACGCGCGCCACTGCCTCCGAGGTGCAGGCGGCGTTCGGCTCGGAGGTGCAGGATCCGCTGGTGCTCGATTTCGCCGGCACAGGGGCGGAATTGCGCGACATCGGTTTTCGCTTCGATCTGCGCGGCGACGGCTCGGAGGTCGACCTGCCGCTACCGACGAGCGGCAAGGGATTCCTCGTGTTCGATCGCGATGGCAATGGCCGCGTCGACGACGGGCGGGAGCTCTTCGGTCCGAGCACCGGCGATGGCTTTGGCGAGCTGGCTGCGCTCGATGCCGACGGCAACGGCTGGATCGACGAGAACGACCCGGCGTGGTCGCAACTGTACGTGTGGCATCCGTATCGTCGCGACGCCTTGACCTCGGGATGCTGCGCAGCACCGGAATCTATCTTCGGGAGTCGGGCAGCGTTGGCACCGTCTCTCACCTCGACGTGAAAGCCTGAATCACGAATTGTTCCCCGTCGGAGCGTTCTTCTTGGGCTCGGCGCCTTGGCGGTCGAGCCGTCGGGCTTCTTCTTCCGGGATGTACTCGAAGACGCGCACGACTTTGCGCGCGCCGCTGGTGGTGCGGGCGATCTGGGTAGCGGCGTCGGCCTCGCGCCGGGTGACGAGCCCCATGAGGTAGACGACGCCGTTTTCGGTGACGACTTTCACGTGGTTGGCGGTGAAGGCGCCGTTGCTCTGGTTGACGAAGCGGGCTTTGACCTGGGCGGTGATGCTCGAGTCGTTGGCGCGCGAGCCCAGCGACGTGGGGGCGCCGATCTGGATTTCGTTGACCACGTCGCGCACGTTGTCGGTCTCGCGCGCGAGCTGCTCGGCCAGCGCTTTGTCTTCCGCGCGCGGGGCTTCGCCCGTGAGCAGCACGATGCGGTTGTAGGAGGTGACGTTGATGTGGACGCGATCGCCCAGCCGGCGGGCGATCTTGTCGGCGACTTTCCATTCGATCGCCTCGTCGTCGACCATGGCGCCGCTGGTGCGCCGGTCGGAGGCGACCGAGGCGGTTACTGCCGCGCCGCCCGCCATGATGGGGAAACAGCCGGAGAGCGGCAGCAGCGTGGCGGCGGCGAGCGCGAGCAGAGCAAGCGAGGAGCGCGAGGACGTGCGGGTCATGCGAAGTCTCCGAGAAGGACGGCGTCGAGGGCTTCGACGAGGAGATCGAGCGTGAAGAGCATGAGTTCGCCGTGGCGCGACGGCGGCAGTTCGGGCAGCTCCAGCGGCACGTCGCCGCCGGCGAGCCCGTCGAACCATGTGCCTTCGGGGTCGGTGCCGAGCGCGACCAGGGCGATGCCGTTTTCGTGGGCGGCGTCGCGCAGCGCCGTGGCGGTCGGATCCGGACGGGCGAAGAGCAAGACGAGCGCATCGCCCGGCTGCGCCAGCGCCGTGAACGGACGCAACACCGCTTCGCCTTCGCCTTCGAGCTGCAGCGCCGCCACTGGCGGGCGTTCGCGGTCGAGGCCGTGCCACAGGCGCTGCACGAAGAGCTCGGCGAGCGCCCGTTGCGGTTCGCTGGCCCAGACGAGGATGCGGCCGCTCTGCAGCAGGCTCTGCGCCAGCACCTCGGCGGCCGCCGCGCACGGGGCGGCGAGCGCCGGGGCCGTTTCCTGCAAGAGGGCGGCCTGGAAGAGGAAGGGCTCGGTGAGATGTTCGATCAGATCCATCGATTTAGTCTAACATGGCGCGTCGCTCACCATGCCGCGCCGAGATCGAATGCGCCCTGGATCCACTCGGGGGCCTGCGCCTCGCCGTCGAAGGCGAGCACGTCGAAGCGGCAGGGGCGGGCGGCGTGGCGCCGGCCGACGGGGCCATTGAGCCAGTAGCGGGCGGCGGCGAGGATGCGCCGCTGCTTGGCGGCGGTGACGCTCGCGGCGGCGCCGCCATAGTCGCTGCGCCGGCGGTGGCGGACCTCGAAGAAGACGAGCGTGCCTTCGTGCAGACCGATGAGGTCGATTTCGCCGCGGCGGCTGGCGGCGTTGTGCGCGAGCAGATGCACGCCTTGGCGTTCGAGCCAGGCGGCGGCGAGCGCCTCGTACGCGCTGCCAACCTCGCGGGCGCTTGTGGCGGGGGTGGGATTTGGCGCAGAATCGGGTTTTTGGGTCATGGGCGGAGGCGATGGATCCGGAAGTGATCGTGCAGGGGGCGTGGCGTCACGCCGAGCCGGCGTTCTACGTGGTGGCCACGCCTTTGGGGAATCTGGCCGACCTGAGCCCGCGCGCACGCGCGGTGCTCGCCGGAGTCGAGTGTATCGCGGCCGAGGACACGCGCCACAGCCAGCGGCTGCTCGATGCCTGGGGCATCCGCACGCCGATGCTGCCGGCGCACGAGCACAACGAACAGGCCGCCGCCCGGGCGATCGTGGCGCGGCTGGCGCGCGGCGAGCACGTGGCGTTGATTTCCGATGCGGGCACGCCCGGCATCTGCGATCCGGGGGCGCGCATCGTCGCCGCCGTGCGCGCGGCCGGCTTCGCGGTGGTGCCGGTGCCAGGGCCCAGCGCCGTGATCGCGGCGCTGTCGGTGGCCGGTTTCGTCGAGCCGGGGTTTCGCTTCATCGGCTTTCTGCCGCCGAAGCAGGCGGCGCGGCGCAAGCTCTTGGCTTCGCTCGCGACCGAGGAAGTGCCGGTGGTGTGCTACGAGGCGCCGCACCGGATACGCGACAGCGTGGCCGACATGCTGGAGGTGCTGGGCGGGACGCGCGAGCTCTTCCTCGCGCGCGAGCTCACCAAGCGCTTCGAGGAGACGGCGCGCCTGCCGCTTGCCCAGGCGCCGGCCTGGCTCGAGGAGCGAGCCGAGCGCACGCGCGGCGAGTTCGTCCTCATCCTGGGGCCGGGAGAAGCGCAGGCCGCGCGTGAGGAAACCGGACGGCAGGTGCTCGCGCGCCTGACGCAGGCCGGAGTGCCCTTCGGCGAGGCGGTACGGCTGGCGGCGGAATTGACGGGTGCGTCCAAGAACCGGCTCTATGCCCAAGGGCTGGCCGAAGGGCGAGAAAATGAGGATTGAAGGAGAAGGAATGGATCGGATCGAGGTGTTGCGCCCTGCCGACTGGCATCTGCACGTGCGGCAAGGCCCGGCGATGCGCGCGGTGGTGCCGACGAGCGCGGCGGTGTTCGCCCAGGCGCTCGTCATGCCCAACCTCAAGCCGCCGGTGACGACGACCGCCGCGGCGCTCGCTTACCGCGAGGAGATCCTGGCGGCGGCGCGCGCGGCCGGGGGGCGGGCGGCGTCCTTCGTGCCGTGGATGACGCTCTATCTCACCGAGGCGACGGCGCCGCAGGAGATCGACCGCGCCGCTGCGAGCGGCGCCGTGCTCGCGGCCAAGCTCTATCCGGCCGGGGCGACCACGAACTCGGATGCGGGCGTGCGCCGCATCGAGCGCATCTACCCCGTGCTCGAACGGATGCAGGAGCGCGGCCTGGTGCTGTGCGTGCACGGCGAAGTGGTCGATCCCGAAGTGGACATCTTCGATCGCGAGGCGGTGTTCGTCGAACGGGTGCTCGCGCCGCTGGTGGCGCGTTTCCCCGGCTTGAAGGTGGTGCTCGAGCACGTGACGACCGCCGAAGCAGTGGCTTTCGTGCGCGAGGCGCCCGAGACGGTGGCCGCTACCCTCACCGCGCACCATCTGCGCTACGAGCGCAATGCCATGCTCGCCGGCGGTATCCGGCCGCATTTCTACTGCCTGCCGATCCTCAAGCGCGAACGTCACCGCCGGGCCCTGGTGGAAGCGGCCACGAGCGGTTCGCCGAAGTTCTTCCTCGGCACGGACTCGGCGCCCCATCCCCGCGGGGCGAAGGAATCGGCCTGCGGCTGCGCCGGCTGCTACACCGCTCCGCTCGCGCTGCCGCTCTACGCCGAGGTGTTCGAGGCGGCCGGTGCCTTGGATCGCCTGGAAGGATTCGCCGCCCGCTTTGGCGCCCGCTTCTACGGCGTGCCGGAGAGCACGGAGCGCATCGCCCTGGTGCGCCGGCCGTGGGCGGTGCCGGCGGCGGAGCCTTTGGGCGAGGGCGAGGAGGTGGTTCCCCTGCGCGCGGGCGAGACGATAGGCTGGAGGGTGGACTAAGGAGGGGAAGATGCGCTGGAGCAGAGCAACGATTGTGGCCTTATGCGCCTTGGGTTTGGCCGCTTGCGAGGATGTGGCGATCAGCTACCGCATCGAGGGGATGAACCATGCGCTGGTGCTCGAGCGCCAGCAGTCCTTGCCCTGGAGCGAGGTGAAGCAGGCGGTGGTGGTCTCGCGCCTGCCGCAGTGTCAGCGAAAGTATCCGATCGCGCCCGATCGCGCCGAGATGACGCCGATGAAGGTCTATGAGGCGGGGGATCTGCTGTGGGCGCTCGAGCAGGGTGGGCGCTGGTACCTCGCTTCGACCGAGGATTGCCGCCTGCAGCCTTGGAACGAGCCCAATCCCCAGGCGCTGGGGCCACTGGTCGGGACGTTTCGCCATCGCGATGGCGTTCTCGTCTTCGAGCCGGAGTCCAAACCTGCGTCATAGGGGCGCCGCGAACAGCCGTCGCGAGCGGCGGCAGGGCAAGGCGCCCGGAGCGCAGGAGGAAAGAAGGCGAGCCTGCGAGCACCGCGCAACGCTGCCATGCGGCCGCGCAGTAGGGTGTTCGAGGTGCCTATAGGGAACTTCGGTCGCGTCGTGCGGTATCATGTCACGGGAAGTCCGCCCGGCAGTCGCTGCGTGCCTTCAGGCGCGGAGAGGAAAGTCCGGGCTCCACAGAGCAGGATGCCGGCTAACGGCCGGGCGCCGCGAGGCGACGGAAAGTGCCACAGAGAACAGACCGCCGATGGCCCGCAAGGGCTCAGGCAAGGGTGAAACGGTGGCCGGGGAGACCCGGCGCGGGGGCTATCTCCGCGGGTAAGAGCCCACCGCGTCTCCGGTAACGGAGGCGGCACGGTAAACCCCATCCGGAGCAAGGCCGAATAGGGGAGCGATGGCGTGGCTCGCGCCGCTCCCGGGTTGGCCGCTCGAGCCTGCCGGCAACGGCGGGCCTAGAGGAATGACTGCCCCGCATCGCACGATGCGCGACAGAACCCGGCTTAAGCGGCGGGCTTCCCTTTTCCCTTTTGTTACATTCGGTAACGAATCCTTCGCCCTCCACTTCTCGAGGATCGCGCTCACCTGCGTGCCCCATCATGGCCTCTGGTGATCGCATATCATTGTCTTACATCGTTTTTTCCTTATCTTTCATCTTTTTGTCTTATCGGTTCCGCCTCGTGGCGATCTTCCCTTTTTATGGGTTCACATGGGATTTTGTGGGAAAAAGTGGCAAAATGTGGGTAGTCACGACCAGAGGCGGCGGCAATGTTCCAGGGGGCGGTCACGCTTAGTCTCGATGCCAAGGGGCGGATCGCCATTCCGACGCGATTCCGCGAGGCCTTGGCGCCCGAAGGCCGCCCTTTGGTGCTGACGGCGCATCCGCACAAGTGTCTGCTGGTCTATCCCGAGCTGGTGTGGGCGCCCATCCGCGAGCGCATCGTGGCCCTGCCTGGGCTCGATCCGCGCACCGCCGCCCTGAAGCGCTTGCTGGTGGGCTTTGCCCAGGAAGAAACGCTCGATGCCTCTGGACGGGTGTCGCTGGCCGCTTCCCTGAGGCAGTGGGCGGGACTGGAGAAGAGCGTGTGGCTGGTTGGCCAGGGAACGCATTTCGAACTGTGGTCCGAAGCGGGGTGGCAGGCGCAGCAGGAGGCGATGCTGGCGCTCTCGGCCGAGGATCTGGCCGGGATGTTCGAGGGCTTGGTGCTATGAGCGAAGCCCACGTCCCCGTGCTGCTCGAAGAGGCGATCGAGGCGCTCGCACCGCGTCCCGACGGCGTCTATGTCGATGGCACCTTTGGGCGCGGCGGGCATAGCCGTGCGTTGTTGCAGCGCATGGGGCCGCAAGGGCGGGTGATCGCTTTCGATCGCGACCCGGAGGCGATCGCCCACGGCCGCGCCTGGAACGAGCCGCGCCTTACCCTGGTGCATGCGCCGTTCTCGCGTATGGGGGTCGAGCTCGACGCGCTGAGCGTGGCGCAGGTCGACGGGATCCTGCTCGATCTGGGGGTTTCCTCGCCGCAGCTCGATGCGCCCGAGCGCGGCATGAGTTTTCGCTTCGATGCGCCGCTCGACATGCGCATGGATCCGACGAGCGGCGAGCCGGTATCGAGCTGGCTCGCGCGTGCCAGCCGCGAAGAGATCAGGGAGGTGATCAGGAATTATGGCGAAGAACGGTTTGCTGATGCGATTGCAAAGACGATTGTTGCTGCGCGCGCAAGGGCGCCTATCGAGCGCACGGGACGACTTGCCGAGCTCGTGGCGCAGGCGGTGCGCACGCGCGAGCCGGGGCAGCACCCTGCGACGCGCACCTTCCAGGCTCTTCGGATTTTCGTCAATCGCGAACTCGAGGAGCTCTCGCTGACCTTGCCGCAGGCGATGGCGCGTCTGCGCCCCGGTGCCCGCTTGGTGGTGATCAGTTTCCATTCGCTCGAAGACCGGATCGTGAAGCATTTCATGCGCGAGCACTCTGTCCCGCCGCCGCTGCCGCCGGGCTTGGCGGTGCGCGAGGCCGAGCGCCCCGTGCCGCCGCTTCGGTGGGTGGTGCGCAAGCTCCGGCCGGGCGCAGAAGAATGCGCCCGCAATCGCCGCGCCCGTAGCGCGGTGATGCGGGTGGCGGAGCGGCGCTCATGACGCGCTTCGAGGCGATGCTCGTCGGCTTGGTGGTGGCGAGCGGCGTGATGCTGGTGCAGGCCAAGCACGAGGCGCGGCTGCGCTATCTGGCGCTGGAGATGCAGACGCGACGTGGCGAGCGGCTCGACGTGGAGTGGCGCCAGCTCCAGTTGGAGCGCGCTACCTTGGTGACCCAGGACCGGGTGCAGCGCCTGGCGCAGGAAAAATTGGGCCTGGCGCCGCCGCGGCCAGAACAGATCGTGCCGTGGGAGCGTTGACGATGACAAAGACGGCGGTCAATCCGATGCTGGTGCTGGCGGTTCCCGTCTGGCGGCAGCGGCTGATGGCGGGTTTGCTGCTCGTGCTGCTGGCGGCCCTGGTGGTGCGGGCAGCCTATCTGCAGGGGGTGCAGCGCGAGTTTCTGCAGCAGCAGGGCGAAGCGCGCTACGAGCGCCAGATCGAGGTGCCGGCCATGCGCGGGCGCGTGCTCGATCGCAACGGGCAAATTCTCGCCGATTCTTCGCCGGTAGCCAGTATCTGGGCCGATCCGGCCAAGGTGCGGGAATGGCCGGCGGAGGATTTTGCCCGGCTGGCGCGCGTTTTGGGCATGAGTACCGATGAATTGGATCGGCGCCTCGGTCTGGGCGGACGCCGATTCGTCTACCTGCGACGGCAATTGCCTCCGGATCAGGCCCAGCCGGTGGCTCAGCTCGGCCTCGAAGGGGTGGGCGTGGTCGAAGAGTATCAGCGTTTCTATCCTCAGGGCGAGGCGTTCGCCCAGCTGGTGGGGCTCGTCGACGTCGATGGCAACGGCATCGAGGGACTGGAGGCGAGCCTGCAGGGAATGCTCCAGGGGGAGGCCGGAAAACGCCTGGTGATCCAAGACCGGCGCGGCCGCGTGGTGCAGGATTCGGTCTGGATGCAGCGACCGCGCGACGGGCGCGACGTCGTGCTCTCGCTCGATGCGCGCATCCAGCATCTCGCTTACCGGGCGCTGGAGCGGGTAGTGGAACTGCATCAGGCGCGCGCCGGCGGGGCGGTGGTGATCGACGTGCGCACGGGGGAGATTCTGGCGCTTGCCAATTGGCCCAGCTACAATCCCAACCGCCGCACGGGGCTCGACTTGAGCGAGGTGCGTAACCGCGTCGTCACCGACATCTACGAGCCCGGCTCGGTGATGAAGCCGTTGCTGGTTTCCTTGGCGCTGGAGCGCGGCAAGGTCAAGCCAGATACCCTCATCGACATCCAGGGGGGCGTCTTCCGGGTAGGCAACCACACGATCAGGGATTCGCACACCGGCGATCGGGCCTTGACGGTGTCTCAGGTGATCCAGAAGTCTTCCAACGTGGGCGTGGCCAAGATCGCGCTCGGTCTCGATGCGAGAGATCTCTGGCACCACTACCGTGCTTTCGGTTTCGGCGTCCGGCCCGATCTGCCGTTGCCCGGCGTGGCATCGGGGCGCATGCTGCCCTCCGGCTCGCTCAAGCCCATCGAGGTAGCGACCATGGCCTATGGTCATGGCATTTCCGCTTCGCTCTTGCAGCTGGCGCACGCCTATCAGGCGATCGCCAACGACGGGGTGATGCTGCCCTTGTCGCTGATACGGCGCGATGCGCCGCCCCCGGTCTCCGCCCAGCGCCGGCTCATCTCGCCCCAGACGGCGCAGGACGTGAAGGCGATGATGGAACTCGTCACCCAGGCCGGGGGGACCGCGACGCGCGCGGCGGTGGGCGGGTATCGTACCGCCGGCAAGACGGGGACGGCGCACAAGCTCGAAAATGGCCGCTATGTGGACAAATACGTCGCTTCCTTCGTCGGCTATGCCCCGGCTTCCCAACCGAGGCTGGTGGTGGCGGTGATGATCGACGAGCCCAAGGCGAAATCCTATTACGGTGGCATCGTGGCGGCGCCGGTGTTCGCCGAGATCGTCGGGCAGGTATTGCCCGGCCTCGGCGTGGCGCCGGACATGCCGCCGGCAGTGGCGGCGGCCGAACGACCGCGAGGCTGACATGAACCCGATACGCGACATCGAGGATCTGTGGTGGGACCTGCGCCGGCGCGGGGTCTATCCGCGGGCAGTGACGCACGATTCCCGGCAAGTGGTGCCAGGCATGCTGTTCCTGGCCTGGCCGGGAGAGAAGACCGACGGCAGGAACTACCTCGCCCAGGCGCTTGCCGCCGGCGCGGAGGCGGTGGTCTATGAGGCTGGGGATGGTTGGGCCCCTCCGCCCGAATTGGCGAATGTAGTGCCCATGATCGCCGTGGAGGGGCTGCGGGCCATGGCCGGCCTTCTCGCCGATCGCGTCTATGGCTCGCCGTCGCAGACGCTGTGGGTGGCGGGCGTCACCGGCACCAATGGCAAGACGACCACCAGCCAATGGCTGGCGCAGACGCTGGAGGCGCTCGGGGTGGCTTGCGGCGTGATCGGCACGCTCGGCTGCGGGCGCATCGGCCGTCTGGAGGACCAGGGATTCACCACGCCCGAGGCGCCCCAGATCCATGCCTGGCTGCGGCGCTTCGTCGATGCCGGCTGCCAGGCGGCAGTGATGGAGGTTTCCTCCATCGGCCTGGTGCAGGATCGCGTCGCTGGTGTGCGCTTCGACGTGGCGATCTTCACCAACCTCACGCGCGATCACCTTGATTATCACGGAAGCATGGAAGCGTATGCGGCGGCCAAACGGCGTCTCTTCGAGCGGCCGGAGCTGCGTGCGGCGGTGATCGACGTGGACGACCCCGTGGGCGAGGCGATCGCGCGCGAGTGCGCCGCCCGCGGGCTGGAGACCTGGGCGGTGAGCCTGCGGGCGCGTCCGGCGTTGCCGGGCGTGCGCCCTTTGTGGCTCGCCGAGCCGCCGCGCGAGGGCACGAGCGGCCAGCGCTTGACCCTCGCGCTCGAGGATCGCACGCTGCCCATGCACCTGCCGGCCTTCGGCACTTTCAACGCCGGTAACGCGCTGTTGGCGCTGGGGGCGTTGCTGGCGCGCGGCGTGGCGCTCGAGCGGGCGGCGGCGGTGCTGGGGCGGGTAGTGCCGCCGCCGGGGCGGATGCAGTGGATCGGGGGGGTGGCCGAGCCCTTGGTGGTGATCGACTATGCCCACACGCCCAATGCCCTCGAGCAGGTGATCTCGGCGCTGGTGCCCACGGCGCGGGCCCGTGGCGGGCGGCTCGTCGTCGTCTTCGGTTGCGGCGGAGATCGGGACCGGGGCAAGCGCCCCCTCATGGGCACGGTGGCGGCGCGCGCCGACGCCTTGATCGTCACTTCCGACAACCCTCGTTCCGAACCGCCCGAGGCGATCATCGCCGACATCCTCGCCGGCATCGAACGCAGCGACATCCTCGTCGAGCCCGACCGGGCCAAGGCCATCGCCCAGGCGATCGAAACGGCTGGCGCCGACGACGTGATTCTGCTCGCCGGCAAGGGGCACGAACCCTATCAGGAGATCGCCGGCGTGCGTCATCCCTTCAGCGACCAGCAGGAAGCCGAGGCGGCCCTGGCACGCTGGCGCGAGCGCAATCTCTTCCCGGAGTTGCCGTGAGAGCGTCGCTTGCAGAGCTCGCCGATCTGCTCGCCGGGCAAGGGGAGCAGGTCGAACTCGTCGGCTGCGGCGAGCGTGAGATCACCGGCGTGGAGATCGACTCGCGCGTCCCGCTCGCGGGCAGGCTCTTCGTTGCCTTGCGCGGCGCGCGTTTCGACGGACACGACTTCGTCGCCGCGGCGCTAGCCGCCGGGGCGGCCGCCGCCCTGGTCGAACGGCGCTGGTGGGCGTCGCGGCAGCCGGCAGGGAGCTTCCTCCTGGTGGAGGATGCCCGCCGCGCGCTCGCCCGGCTCGCCGCTGCTTGGCGGGCACGTTTCCCCGAGCCGCTGGTCGGCATCACCGGCAGCAACGGCAAGACCACCGTCAAGGAAATGACGGCGGCGATCCTGCGCGCGCACTTCGGGGCGGAGGCGGTGCTCGCCACGCGCGGCAACCGCAACAACGACATCGGTTTGCCGCTCACCCTGCTGGAGCTCGAAGCAGCTCACCGCGCGGCGGTGTGCGAGCTGGGCATCAACCGTCCCGGCGAGATGGCGCTGCTGGCCGCCATCGCTTGCCCCGACGTCGCGCTGGTGACCACGGCGCAGCGCGCCCACCTCGAGGGCTTCGGCATGCTCGACACCGTGGCGCGCGAGAAAGGGCAGATCTACCGCTTCCTTGCGCCCGACGGGACGGCGCTCATTCCTGCCGACGATCCTCATGCCGCCCTGTGGCGGGAGATGGCGGCGGGTCGTCGCGTGCTCACCTTCGGCCGTGGCGGCGAGGTCTCCGGCACGGCCGAGCCCTTGCCCTGGGGTTGGCGCGTGCAGGTGTGTGCGCCAAGGGGGGAGGTGGCCTTCACGCTGCCGCTGCCGGGGCGGCACAACGTGCACAACGCGCTCGCGGCGATCGCCTGCGCCGTGGCGCTGGAGGTGCCGCTCGAGACGGCGGCCGGCGCGCTTGCCGCCTTCGTCCCCGTGCCCGGACGGCTGCAACCGGTCCCGGGCGAGCAGGGGGCTTTGCTCATCGACGACACCTACAACGCCAATCCGGACTCCATGCGCGCGGCGATCGAGGTCCTCGCGGCGCTGCCCCAGCCGCGCAAGCTGCTCGTGCTCGGCGACATGGGCGAGGTAGGTCCCGAGGCGCCGCGGCTGCATGCGGCGCTGGGGCAATACGCGCGCACGGCGGGCATCGAGCGGCTGTTCACCTTGGGCGAGCTCGCGCGCGAGGCCGCCACGGCGTTTGGCCGAACGGCGGAATCTTTCGCCGAACTGGAGCCGCTCGTGCAGCGGCTGCGCGCGGAGCTCTCGCCGCAGACGGCGGTATTGGTCAAAGGGTCCCGTTTCATGCGCATGGAACGGGTGGTTTCCGCGCTCGCGGCTCGGGCCGCGGCGCATCGAGGGTGATTCGATGCTTTTGGAATTGGCGCTTTGGCTGGGGCAGGATATCCGGGCGTTCAACGTCTTCGGCTACATCACGCTGCGTACGGTATTGGCGACGATGACGGCGCTCTTCGTCTCCTTTGCGTTGGGGCCGCGCCTGATCCGCTGGCTCGCGGCGAAAAAGATCGGGCAGGCGGTGCGCAGCGACGGGCCGCAGACCCATCTGGTGAAATCCGGCACGCCAACCATGGGCGGAGCGCTGATCTTGCTCGCCGTCTCGGTGACGGTGCTGCTGTGGGGGGACCTGACCAACCGCTACGTGTGGACCGTCTGGCTCGTCACCCTCGGCTTCGGCGCCGTGGGCTGGGTTGACGACTGGCGCAAGGTGGTGCGGCGCGATCCCAAAGGCTTGCCCAGCCGCTGGAAGTATCTGTGGACCTCGGCGATCGCGCTCGCGGCAAGCCTCTATCTGGGGCTTGCCGCCACCGAGCCGGTGCAGACCCAGCTGATCGTGCCGTTCTTCAAGGAAGTGGCGATCCCTTTGGGGACGGCTGGTTTCGTGCTGCTGTCCTACTTCGTCATCAACGGCACCGGCCACGCGGTCAATCTCACCGACGGGCTCGACGGCTTGGCGGTGACGCCGGCGGTGATGGTGACCGGGGCGCTGGCGATTTTTTCCTACGTGGCGGGGCACGCGGTGTTCGCCCGCTACCTGGGGGTGCCCTACATTCCCGGCGCGGGGGAACTCGCGGTCTTCTGCGGGGCGCTGTGCGGCGCCGGGCTGGGTTTTCTGTGGTTCAACGCCCATCCGGCGCAGGTGTTCATGGGCGACGTAGGGGCGCTCGCGCTGGGCGCGGCCATGGGCACCATCGCGGTGATCGTGCGTCAGGAGCTGGTGCTCTTCATCATGGGCGGCCTGTTCGTGGCCGAGGCACTGTCGGTGATGCTGCAGGTGGGCTACTTCAAGTGGTCCGGCGGCAAGCGCATCCTGCGTATGGCGCCGCTGCACCACCATTTCGAACTCGGAGGCTGGAAAGAGACCCAGGTGGTGATCCGTTTCTGGATCGTCACCTTGATGCTGGTGCTCTTCGGCCTCTCCACCTTGAAACTGCGGTGAATGGCGATGGATCTGGTGCTGGGACTCGGTTTGAGCGGTGAGGCGATGGTGCGCTGGCTCGTGCATCGGGGAGTGCCCGTGCGCGCCGCCGACACTCGGGTTCGGCCTCCGGGCGCGGCCGGACTGGATGCCGCCTTGCCGCCCGAATGCCTGGCTCTGGGCCGGCCGTTCGAAGCCTCGCTGCTCGAGGGGGTCGAACGGGTGTGGCTCTCGCCGGGGCTGTCGCCCGACTTGCCGCTGTGCCGGCAAGCGCGCGCGCGCGGAATTCCCGTAGCGGGGGAGTTGGCGCTCTTCTACGAGGCCTGGCTGGCGCGCGGCCGTCCGGGGCGGCTCGTGGCGGTGACCGGTACCAACGGCAAGACCACGACCACGGCGCTTGCGGCGCATCTGTTGCGACACGCCGGGCTCGATGCGCTCGCTGCCGGCAACATCGCTCCGGCCATCCTCACCGCCGCGCGCGAGCGCGAGGAGGCAGGGCAGCCCTGGCCGGAGGTCTGGGTGCTGGAGGTGTCGAGCTTCCAGCTGGAGACGGCTGGCCCCTTTGCCGCGCACGCAGCGGTGGTGCTGAACGTCACCGAGGATCACCTCGACCGGCACGGTTCGCTCGCGGCGTATGCCGCCCTCAAGGCGCGCGTCTATGAGGGCGTGGAGACGGCGGTGGTGGTGCGCGACGACGCGCTCGTGCGCGACATGGCCCGCAGCGCAGCGCGGCGGGTGACGGTGGGTGGCGACGCGCCGCCCTCGGAGGCGGATTTCGGCGTGCATGAGGGCTGGTTCGTGCGCGGCCCGCAGCGCCTCGCGCCGCGTTCGATCCTGCCTCTGCCGGGGCGGCACAACGAGATCGATGCGCTCGCGGCGCTCGTGCTCGCCGAGGCGATGGGCGTGGCGCCGGAGGCGGCGATCGAGGGTTTTGCCTCGTTCCAAGGGCTGCCGCACCGGGTCGAGACGGTGGCGGTGCGCGCTGACGGGGTGCGCTTCATCGACGATTCGAAAGGCACGAACGTAGGGGCGACGATCGCGGCGCTCGCCGGGTTTGATGCGCCGGTGATCCTGATCGCCGGCGGCGATGGCAAAGGGCAGTCGTTCGCGCCGCTCGCGCAGGCGGCGCGCGATCGGGTGCGTCTGGCGCTCTTGATCGGGCGCGATGCGCCGGCGCTGGAAGCCGCCTTCGCCCAGGCGGGCGTGCCGGCGCGCCGATGCGCTTCGCTGCCCGAGGCGGTGGCGGCGGCCGATGCGGCGGCTCGGCCGGGCGAGGCGGTGCTGCTGTCGCCGGCTTGTGCGAGCCTGGACATGTTCCGCGACTATGCGCACCGCTCCGAGGTATTCGTGGCGGCGATCCGGTCCTTGCCGGGCGGGGAGGGGCGATGGTCGATGCGCTGATCCGCCGCTGGTTCGGTCGCGGGCCGGACCGCCTCACCGATGCGGCCGTGCGCCATGCAGGGCAGGTGCCGCCGGTACGCTTCGGGGAATTCGACCTGGCACTCTTCTGGGCGGTAACGGCGCTCACCCTCTTCGGGCTGGTGATGGTTTATTCGGCAAGCATCGCCTTCGCCGACGAGTCGCGCGCCACGGGGGGCAGTGCGAGCTTCTTCCTGGTGCGTCAGACGGTGTTCGTCCTCGTGGGGGCGGCGCTGGCTTGGGGGGCATTCCGGGTCCCGATGCGGGTGTGGCAGTCGCTCACTCCCTGGATCTTCCTGTTGGGCGTGGCGCTATTGATCCTGGTGTTGGTGCCAGGGATCGGCAAGGTGGTCAATGGCTCGCGGCGCTGGATCCCGCTGGGGCCGGTCAATCTGCAGCCGTCCGAATTCATGAAGCTCTTCGTCGCCTTCTACGCCGCGGACTACACGGTGCGCAAGCTGCGCTTCATGGCCAGTTTCTGGCGCGGTTTCCTGCCGCTCGCCTTCGTCGTGGTGCTGGTGGGGGCGTTGCTGCTGTTGCAGCCGGACTTCGGGGCCTTGGCCGTGATCAGCGCCATCGCCTTCGGCGTGCTCTTCCTGGGCGGGCTGAGGCTGCGCATCTTCTTTGCGCTGCTGGTGCTCGCCGGCTTCGCCTTCGCCGGCTTGATCCTGAGTTCCGAATACCGCCGCCAGCGCCTCTTCGCCTTCCTCGATCCCTGGGCTGACCCTTTGGGCAAGGGCTATCAGCTCACCCACGCGCTGATTGCCTTCGGCCGCGGCGAGTGGTTCGGCGTCGGACTGGGCGGCAGCGTGGAGAAGCTCTTCTATCTGCCCGAGGCGCATACCGATTTCCTGCTCGCGGTGGTGGGCGAAGAACTCGGCTGGGTGGGGGTGTGCGCCGTAGTGGCGCTCTTTGCGCTGGTCATCTGGCGCACCTTCGCCATCGGCCGGGGGCTGGTGTGCGTCGAGCAGTATTTCTCGGGGCTGGCGGTGTTCGGCATCGGCTTGTGGATCGGGGTGCAGGCGCTCATCAACATGGGGGTGAATCTCGGTCTGCTGCCGACCAAGGGGTTGACGCTGCCCTTCATGAGCTATGGCGGTTCGGGTATCATCGCCAACCTCGTGGCCATGGCGGTGGTATTGCGGGCTGACTGGGAGCTGCGCTGCCTGCGGCGAGGGGTGCGGATATGAGCAAGCAGACTGCACTCGTGATGGCTGGTGGCACCGGCGGGCACATCTTCCCGGCGCTGGCGGTGGCCGAATGCCTGCGCGAGCGCGGCTGGCGCGTGGTCTGGCTCGGCAACGAGGGGGCGATGGAATCCCGCCTCGTGCCGCCGCGCGGGTTCGAATTCGTTTCGCTCGGTTTCGGCGCCTTGCGCGGCAAGGGGTTGGGGCGCAAACTGAAGCTGCCGTTTTCCTTGACGGCGGCGGTTGCGCGCGCCCTGCGTCTGTTCGTGCAGGTGCGCCCGGGCGTGGTGCTCGGCATGGGCGGTTACGTGAGCTTTCCCGGCGCGCTGGCCGCGCGCCTGCGGAGCGTCCCGCTCGTGGTGCACGAGCAGAACGCCGTGGCCGGGCTGGCGAACCGGGTGCTGGCGCGTCTGGCCGATGCCGTGCTCACGGGTTTTCCCGGGGCGCTGCCGGGCGGGCGCTGGGTGGGCAACCCGGTGCGGCGCGAGCTCACCGACGTGCCGCCGCCCGAGATGCGCTTTGCCGGACGGCAAGGACCTTTGCGCCTGCTGGTGGTGGGGGGAAGCCTCGGGGCTAAGGCGCTCAACGAAGTCATGCCGGCGGCCCTGGCGCGGCTGGCGCCGCACGAGCGTCCCGTGGTGACGCACCAGTCGGGTAGCGCCCATTTCGCGGCTTTGCAGGCAGAATACGCGCGCCATGGCCTCGAGGCGCGCCTTGTTCCCTTCATCGAGGGCATGGGGGAGGCGCTCTCCCAGGCCGATCTGGTCGTGTCGCGCGCCGGAGCGATGACGGTGGCGGAGCTTGCCGCCGTCGGGGTGGGGGCGGTGCTGGTGCCCTTCCCCCATGCGGTCGACGACCATCAAACGGCGAACGCGCGCTTTCTCGTCGCAGGCGGCGCGGCGCGCTTGCTGCCGCAGTCCGAGCTCACGCCCGAGGGGCTGGCGGAACTGCTGCGGGGGTTCGACCGTGAGCGTTGCCGGCAGATGGCGCTTGCCGCCCGCGCGCTCGCCCGGCCCGAGGCGACCCAGACGCTTGCCGACGAACTCGAACGATTGGCAAAGGATAGGACATGAAACACCGCGTCAAACGCGTGCACTTCGTCGGCATCGGCGGGGTGGGGATGAGCGGCATCGCCGAGGTGCTCTCGCACCTGGGGTTCGACGTGAGCGGCTCGGATTTGGCCGAGAGCGCGACGCTCGCGCGTCTGCGCGCGCTTGGCGTACGGGTGATGGTGGGGCATGCGGCCGAACACGTGGCCGGGGCTGACGCCGTGGTGGTTTCCTCGGCGGTGGCGGCGGACAACCCCGAGGTGCTCGCCGCGCGCGCGGCCGGCATTCCAGTGGTGCCGCGGGCCCAGATGCTGGCCGAGCTGATGCGCTTCAAACAGGGCATCGCGATCGCTGGCACCCACGGCAAGACGACGACGACTTCTCTGGTGGCGAGCATCCTCGCCGAGGGGGGGCTCGATCCGACTTTCGTCATCGGCGGGCGTCTGATCGCCGCCGGCAGCAACGCCCGGCTGGGCCAGGGGGAATACCTGGTGGCCGAGGCCGACGAGTCGGATGCCTCTTTCCTGCATCTCTCGCCGGTGATGGCGGTGGTCACCAACATCGATGCCGATCACATGTCCACCTACGGCCACGACTTCGAGCGGCTCAAGAGCGCCTTCGTCGATTTCCTGCACCGCCTGCCTTTCTGGGGCGTGGCGGTGCTCTGCCTGGACGATCCGCACGTCGCCTCCATCGTGCCGCGGCTCGAGCGCCCGATGGTGGGCTATGGCTTGAACCCGGAGGCAACGGTGCGCGCCGAGGACGTGCGCGCCGAGCGCGGGAAGATGTTCTTCACCGCCGTGCGGCGCAACGGGTGCGAGACGCGCCTGCCGGTCGAATTGAACCTCTCCGGCCTGCACAACGTGCGCAACGCGCTCGCGGCGATCGCCGTGGCGAGCGAGCTGCACGTGCCCGACGAGGCGATCGTGCGGGCGCTGGCGGGCTTCCAGGGCGTGGGGCGGCGTTTCCAGCGCTATGGGGATCTGCCCATCGTCGCGAATGACGGTACGGTGCGCGGCACCTACGCCCTCATCGACGACTATGGGCATCACCCGGTGGAGATGCAGGCCACGCTGGACGCGGTGCGCCTGGCCTTTCCGGGGCGGCGCGTGGTGGTCGTCTTCCAGCCGCACCGCTACAGCCGCACGCGCGACTGCTTCGAGGACTTCGTGCGGGTGCTCTCCGAAGTCGATGCCCTGGTGCTGCTGGAGGTCTACCCGGCCGGCGAGGAGCCGATTCCGGCGGCCGACGGGCGCAGCCTTGCGCGGGCGCTGCGGCTGCGCGGCAAGATCGAGCCGTTCTTCGTCGAGCAGCTCGATGAAGTCTCGGCGGTGCTGCCGCAGGTGGTGCGCGACGGCGACGTGGTCGTGACCATGGGAGCGGGCTCGATCGGGCGGCTGCCGGCGCGTCTGGTGCAGGAATCCGCCGCCGTGGCGGCGGCGAACGAGGAGCGGGCGGCGTGAACGGCGATTTGGGCAAAGTGGCGGTGCTATTGGGCGGGCGCTCGGCCGAGCGCGAGGTGTCGCTGATGTCCGGCAGCGCAGTGCTCGAAGCGCTGCGCCGCGCCGGAGTGGACGCGCACCCGTTCGATCCCGCCGAGCGCGACCTCTGCGAATTGAAGCGCGAAGGCTTTGCGCGCGTCTTCATCGCCTTGCATGGCCGCGGCGGCGAGGACGGAACCCTTCAGGGTGCGCTCGAATGGCTGCGCATCCCCTACACCGGCAGCGGCGTGCTCGCTTCCGCCCTGGCCATGGACAAATGGCGCACCAAGCTCCTGTGGCAGCAGCTGGGCTTGCCCACGCCGCCGGCGCTGCGGCTGGCCGACGAGGACTTCGCCGCTGGACCCGAGGCGGTGTCGCGGCGGGTGCGCGAAACGCTTGCCCTGCCGGTGTTCGTCAAGCCGGTGCACGAGGGCTCCAGCATGGGGGCGACGCGCGTCGAGCGCGAAGATGAGCTATGGCCGGCGCTGGCGGCAGCGCGGCGTTTCGACGGCGAGGTGCTCGTCGAGCGCTTCATCGCCGGGCGGGAGATCACGATCGGCTTTCTCGGCGATCAGCCTTTGCCTGCCATCGAGATCGTCGCGCCTCAAGGCCGCTACGACTACCACAACAAATACTTCAGCGACGAGACGCGCTATCTTTGCCCCGCCCCTTTGTCTGAACCGCTCGCCGCGCGGCTGGCCGAACTCACGCTGCGCGCGGCGCGCGCGCTCGGCTGCCGCGGCTGGGGGCGCATCGATCTGTTGCTGCAGGGGGAAGACCCCTATCTGCTGGAGATGAACACTGCACCCGGGATGACTTCGCACTCGCTCGTGCCGCTTGCCGCGCGCGCGCTCGGCATCGGGTTCGAGGCGCTGTGCCTGCGTATCCTCGAGGAAGCGCGCTGCGATGAGCCGCTCTGAGCGCTTCTCCCACCATGCGCCCGCACCCGTGCCGCCCGGGGCACGCTGGTGGCGCGATGCCTTCGTGCTCGCTCGCTGGACGCGGCGCCTCACGATGCTCGCGCTGCTCCTCTTCGCCGCCGCGGCCTGGTCTTACTGGGGGGAACGATGGCTGCCGCCGATTCGCACCGTCGTCATCGAAGGCGAACTCGAGCACAGCGACTCCGACCGTCTGCGCTATGCGGCCCTGCGGGCGGTGGAGGGCAAGACCTTCTTCGACGTCGATCTCGGAGCCCTGCGCCGGGCCCTGGAAGAGCTTCCCTGGGTGCGGCGCGCCGACGTGCGCCGCGTCTGGCCCGATTCCCTGGTGGTCAGTCTGGCCGAGTATCGCCCCATTGCGATCTGGATCGACGTTGCCAGCGGCGAGCTCTCGCTGCTCGATGCCAGCGGGCACGCCTTCAGCGCCGTGCCGCCCTCCGACGATCTGCCTCGGCTCATCGGCCCCGCGGGGCAGCAGGAGCTCATGCTCGAAGCCTACGAGGGGCTCAGCCGGGTGCTGCAGCCGCTGGGCCGGCTGGAAGTCCTGCACGTCAGCCCCACCCTTTCCTACATCGTGCGTCTGAGCCAAGGAACGGAATTCGTGCTCGGACGGCTCGATTCCCTGCAGCAGGCCGAGCAGCGCCTCTCCTGGCTCGCCCAGCGCTGGGATGCGATCCGCGAGCGGCTCGGCTATGCGCCCGTGCGCGTCGATTTTCGCCACCAGCAGGCGCTCGCGGTCGCCGGCCCGGCCAGTATCATTGCGCCGCCTCCACCGCCGGATTCAAAAGGGAAGAAGAAATGAGGGAAGATCGAGATCTGCTCGTCGGGCTCGACATCGGCACGTCCAAGGTGACGTGCCTCGTTGCCCGGCTGCGAGAGGACGGGGGCGTCGAGCCGATCGGGCTCGGCGTGGCGCCGATGACCGGCATGAAACGCGGCGCCGTGGTCAACATCGAAGCGAGCGTGGCGGCGATCGCCCAGGCCGTCGACGAGGCCAAGCGCATGGCCGCCTGCGACATCCCGCGCGTGCACGCCAGCATCTCGGGGGCCCACATCCAATGCACCAACGCCGAGGGAATGCTCGCGGTCAAGGGCAGCGAGATCACGCGCGAGGACGTGGTCAAGGTGATCGAAGTCGCCCGCGCCATGCCCATCCCCTCCGAGCAGCAGGTGCTGCACCTGCTCACCCAGGAGTTCATCATCGACGGCCAGGGCGGCATCAAGGATCCCGTCGGCATGAGCGGGGTGAAGCTCGTGGCCAAGGTGCACATCATCACCGGGGCGGCGGCCTCGGCCCAGAACATCATCAAGTGCGTGCGCCGCGCCGGGCTGGAGATCGACGGGCTCGTGCTGCAGCCGCTCGCCGCGGCGCATGCCGTGCTCACCGAGGACGAAAAGAGCCTGGGCGTGTGCGTCATCGACATCGGCGCCGGCACCACCGACCTGGCCGTCTACACCCAGGGGGCGATCCGGCACACCGCCGTGCTGCCGGCCGCCGGCGACATGATCACCAACGACATCGCCATGGCGCTGCGCACGCCCACGGCAGAGGCCGAGACGATCAAGCTTGAACACGGCGCCGCGCGCCACGACTGGGTCGATCCCGAAGAGATGATCGAAGTGGCGCCGGTGGGCGACCGTCCGGCGCGGCGCCTGTCGCGCCAGCGGCTCGCCGACGTGATCCATCCCCGCGCCGAAGAGATCTTCGAGCTGGTGCAGCAGGAACTGCGTCGCAGCGGCTACGAGGAGATGCTCTCCTCCGGCGTGGTGCTCACCGGCGGTTCGGCCAAGCTCGGCGGCATGGTCGAGCTGGCCGAGGAAGTCCTGGGAATGCCGGCTCGGCTCGGCGCGCCGCTGGTGGGCGGGCGCCTGCGCGAGCGGCTCGCCGACCCAGAATACGCCGCCGCCGTCGGCCTCGTGCTCGAGGCGGCCGATTCCCAACGCAGGATGCCGGGCAGGGGAGGGCGCGCTGCCGGCGGGCAATGGTGGCGGCGCACGTGGCAATGGATCCGGGAAAATTTCTGAAGCATGGATCCTTTACGTTAGAATGTACGTCAGAATCAGGAGAACATCATGGCGGTCAAAGGGATTGAAGAACTGGTCGACACCACCCACAAGGGCACGGTCATCAAGGTGCTCGGCATCGGCGGGGCTGGCGGCAACGCCGTCGACCATATGATTCGCGAAGGCATCGGCGGGGTGGAGTTCGTCGCCGTCAATACCGACGCTCAGGCGCTCACGCGCTGCCTCGCCCCTACCAAAGTCCAGATCGGCTCTTCCGGCCTCGGGGCCGGTTCCAAGCCGGAAGCCGGGCGCGAGGCGGCGATGGAGTCGCGCGAGCGCATCGTCGCCGCGCTCGAGGGGGCCCACATGGCCTTCCTCACCGCTGGCATGGGCGGCGGCACGGGCACCGGCGCTGCGCCGGTCATCGCCGAGATCGCCAAGGAAATGGGCATCCTCACCGTGGCGGTGGTCACCAAGCCCTTCGATTTCGAAAACCGCGACCGCGTCGCCGACAGCGGCATCGAGGAGCTCACGCGCCACGTCGACTCCCTCATCGTCGTGCTCAACGACCGCCTGCTCGAAGTCTTCGGCGACGACGCCGGCTTCGAAGACTGCTTCAAGGCCGCCGACAACGTGCTCAAAAACGCCGTGGCCGGCATCGCCGAGATCATCAACGTGCCTGGGCTGGTCAACGTCGACTTCCAAGACGTGCGCACCGCCATGGGCGAGATGGGCCGCGCCATGATGGGCTCGGCCGAAGCTTCCGGCATCGACCGCGCCCGCGTCGCCGCCGAGCAGGCGGCGGTCAGCCCCCTGCTCGAGGGCACGGAACTCTCCGGCGCGCGCTGCGTCCTCATCAACATCACCGCCAGCCGCTCGCTCAAGCTCTCGGAAGTGCGCGACGCCGTGCGCACGGTGCAAGCCTTTGCCGCGCCCGAAGCCTTCGTCAAGTACGGCGCCGTCTTCGACGACGCGATGGAAGATCGCATCCGCATCACGGTCGTCGCCACTGGCCTCGGGGCGGCGCGCTCCACGCGCTCGCAGCCGCAGATGGAGGTGATCCGCGGCACGGGAACGTATGGCGGCGCCGCCGCCCTGGGCGCTGCGCCGGGGCGCGGCGACGGCCCTCAGCGCGGTGGCATGCCCCAGGTCGAGCGTTCCGTTCGGGGGCGCCGCAGCACGCTCGCCGATCGCATGCCTGGGCTCGACCGACTCGACATCCCCGCCTTCCTGCGCAAGCAGAACGATTGATCGTACGGACCGGCATGATTCCCCAGCACACGCTCAAGTCCATCGCGCACGTCACCGGAGTCGGCTTGCACTCCGGTGAGAAAGTGCAGCTGTGGCTGCGCCCGGCCGCGCCCGATAGCGGCATCGTCTTTCACCGCGTCGATCTCGATCCGCCGGTGTCCATTCCCGCCTCCCCCGAGGCGGTGCGCGAGACGCGCCTGTGCACCGGGCTCGAGCGCGACGGCGTGAGAATCGCCACCGTCGAGCACCTCATGTCGGCGCTCGCCGGCCTGGGGATCGACAACGTGCACGTCGACGTCGACGGCCCCGAGATCCCCATCATGGACGGCAGCGCCGCGCCCTTCGTCATGATGATGCTCGAAGCGGGCATCGAAGCCCAGGCCGCGCCGCGGCGCTTCCTGAGAGTGCTCAAGCCGGTGGAGGTGCGCGAGGGCGACAAGTGGGTCCGCCTCGAGCCCTATCTCGGGTTCCGCCTCGAATTCTCCATCGCCTTCGAACACCCGGCCATCCGCGCCTCGCAAACGCGCGCCGTGGTCGATTTGTCCGAGCACGCCTATCCGCGCTTCGTCGCCCGGGCCCGCACCTTCGGCTTCGTGCACGAAGTGGAGCTGCTGCGCGAACTCGGCCTCGCCCAGGGCGGCAGCCTCGACAACGCCATCGTGCTCGACGAATACCGCATCCTCAATCCCGAGGGCTTGCGCTTTCCCGACGAATTCGTGCGGCACAAGATCCTGGACGCCATCGGCGACCTCTACCTGGCCGGGCACCCGCTGCTTGCGCGCTACGTCGCCCACAAATCGGGTCATGCGCTCAACAACCAGCTGCTGCGCGCGCTCATGGCCGATCGCAGCGCCTGGGCGCTCACCCCCCTGGAGCGGGACGAGGCGCCGGCCCTGCAGCCCGCGCTCGCCGCCGGCTCCGTGACGACCTAAGCGCATGCCGTGCTGGGATTCCGCCTTCTCCTCGTCCTCGTCTTTCTGGGTGCAGGGGTCTGCGTCGCCGCCTATCTCTGGAGCGGCGAGCGGCGCTGGTTGGTCTACGCCAAACGCATCCTAAGGCTTGCGCTCGGCATCATTCTCATCTATCTCGGCCTCTTGGCGTTCGAGCGCATCGCCCTCTTGCCCCTGCTCTGAGGTCATCGCCGCGCGCTCGATCAGCCGCTCCAGCGCCTGACGCAGGGGCGAATCGGGCGCCAGCCGCGCGCACAGCCCGGCGATCGCCGCGCGCGCCCCCGGCCCGATGGTCCGCGGCCGCAGCGGCCGGGGCGCCGCCACGCCAGTGGCGGGGGCGTTGGCGGGCCGTACCCTCAGCTTGATCGCCATGACCGGGGCCGATGACGCGAGCGCCGCCGTGAGGCTGGGCAGACGGTGCCGCAGTTTCGCCGCCGCGAGCGCCGAGGCCGTATGCAGATAAAGCGTGCCGTCCTTCAAGTTGGCGACGGACACCCGTCCCCGGAACTCATCCTCCAACAGACGGTCGATTTCTTCCTGCAGCCGCTGCAATGTCATGGCATGATGACGCAGCGGCTCCAGTTCCGCGCTGAGACGGAAGAGTTCCCCCAGTTTTCGTGTCATCGCCCTTTCCCGTGCCTCGTCCGATGGGGCATGATAAACTTCACCATTCGCTCCGACAAGCCGACCGCACGTAATGATTACCCGCGTCCTCAAGAAACTCTTCGGCAGCCGAAATGACCGGTTGCTGCGGCGTTACCGCACCACCGTCGCCCGCATCAACGAACTCGAACCGAGCGTGGCCGCGCTCTCGGACGAAGCCCTGCGCGCCAAGACGGCCGAATTCAAGCAGCGCCATGCCAACGGCGAATCGCTCGAGGCCTTGCTGCCCGAGGCCTTCGCCGTGGTACGCGAGGCGGGCAAGCGCGTGCATGGCATGCGCCACTTCGACGTCCAGCTCATCGGCGGCATCGTGCTGCACGAGGGCAAGATCGCCGAGATGCGCACCGGCGAGGGCAAGACCCTGGTGGCGACCTTGCCGGCCTACCTCAACGCGATCACGGGCCAAGGGGTGCACGTCGTCACGGTAAACGACTACCTCGCGCGGCGCGACTCCGACTGGATGGGGCGCATCTACCGTTTCCTCGGCCTGAGCGTGGGCTGCAACGTCCCCGGCCTGTCGCACAGCGAAAAGCAGCAAGCCTACGCGGCCGACATCACCTACGGCACGAACAACGAATTCGGCTTCGACTACCTGCGCGACAACATGGTCTACGCCCCGTCCGATCGCGTGCAGCGGAGGCTGCACTATGCCATCGTCGACGAGGTCGACTCCATCCTCATCGACGAGGCGCGCACGCCGCTCATCATCTCCGGTCAGGCCGAGGACAACACCGAGCTCTACCTCAAGATGAACGAGGTGGTGCCGCTGCTCACCGAGCAGAAGATGCAGGGCGAGGAAGTGCTCGAACCCGGGGATTACACCATCGACCTCAAGGCGCGCCAGGTGCTGCTCACCGAGCAGGGGCACGAAAAAGTCGAAGGCATCCTCATGCGCATGGGGCTGCTGCCCGAAGGCGGCAACCTCTACGATCCGCGCCACATCACCTTGCTGCATCACCTCTACGCGGCACTGCGGGCGCACGCGCTCTTTCATCGCGACCAGCACTACGTCGTGCAAAACGACGAAATCATCATCGTCGACGAATTCACCGGCCGGCTCATGCCCGGGCGGCGCTGGTCCGAGGGGCTGCACCAGGCGATCGAAGCCAAGGAAGGCGTGCGCATCCAGGCCGAGAACCAGACGCTCGCCTCGATCACCTTCCAGAACTACTTCCGCATGTACGAGAAGCTGGCCGGCATGACCGGCACGGCCGACACGGAAGCCTACGAATTCCAGCAGATCTACGGCCTCGAGACCGTCATCATCCCCACCAACCGGCCGCTCGTGCGCCGCGACGACAACGACCGCGTCTATCGTACCGCCAAGGAAAAGTGGCAGGCGGTGATCGAGGACATCAAGGACTGCCGCGAGCGCGGACAGCCCGTGCTAGTCGGCACCACCTCGATCGAGGTCAACGAGTTCCTCTCGCGGCTCCTCACCAAGGAAAAGATCCCGCACCAGGTCCTCAACGCCAAACAGCACGAGCGCGAGGCGCACATCATCGCCCAGGCCGGCCGCCCTGGCATGGTGACGATCGCCACCAACATGGCCGGCCGCGGCACCGACATCGTGCTCGGCGGCAACATCGCGCCGCAGATCGAAGCGATCCGCAACGACCCCGCGCTCTCCGACGAAGAAAAGGAAAAGCGCATCGAAGCGCTGCGCGCCGAATGGCAGAAAGCGCACGACGCGGTGATCGCCGCCGGAGGCTTGCGCATCATCGGCACCGAACGGCACGAGTCGCGCCGCATCGACAACCAGCTGCGCGGCCGCGCCGGCCGCCAGGGCGACCCTGGCTCCTCGCGCTTCTACCTCTCCCTGGAAGACCCGCTGCTGCGCATCTTCGCCGGTGACCGGCTCAACGCCATCATGGTGCGCCTGAAGATGCCCGAAGGCGAGGCGATCGAGCATCCCATGGTCACGCGCTCGCTCGAATCGGCCCAGCGCCGCGTCGAGCAGCACAACTTCGACATCCGCAAGCAGCTGCTCGAATACGACGACGTCGCCAACGAACAGCGCAAGGTCATCTACGCCCAGCGCAACGAGGTGGTCGACGCCGAGGACGTGAGCGAGCTGGTGGCCGACATGCGCGCTGGCGCGCTCACCGACACCTTCCGCACCTACGTGCCGGCCGACAGCATCGAAGAGCAATGGGACCTCGCCGGGCTGGAGCAGACGCTGGCCGGGGAATTCAACCTGCAGCTGCCGCTGCGCCAATGGCTCGAGTCTGAACCGGAGCTCAGCGACGAGCAGCTGCTCGAGCGCCTCCTTGCCGCCGCCGAGGAAGCTTACCGTGCCAAGGCGAGCCTGGTCGATCCGCAGGCCTGGAAGCAGTTCGAGCGCAGCATCCTGCTGCAGAGCATCGACACCCACTGGCGCGAACACCTCTCGGCGCTCGATCACCTGCGCCAGGGCATCCACCTGCGCGGCTACGCCCAGAAGAACCCCAAGCAGGAATACAAGCGCGAGGCCTTCGAGCTCTTCGAGGCGATGCTCGATGCCATCCGCAATGACGTCAGCCGCATCCTGCTGTCGGTGCAGGTGCGCACCGAGGCTGCGGTCGAAGAGGTCGTCGAACGCACTCCTGCCGTGCAGGACGTGCAATATCGCCACGCCGACCCCGGAGCGGAAGAAGAAGGCGGGGCGGCCGTCAAGGCCCGGCCGCAGACCAATGTGCTGCCCAAGGTCGGCCGCAACGATCCTTGCCCCTGCGGTTCGGGCAAGAAATACAAATACTGCCACGGCAAACTGAGCTGAACGGAGTCCCGCGATGGCCGTCAATCTCTCTCCCCCCGAGTCCAAGAACCTTCGCCCCGTCGCCGGCGTGCGCCTGGGCGTGGCCGAAGCCGGCATCCGCAAGGCCGGCCGGCGCGACCTCACCGTGATCTCGCTCGCCCCGGGCAGCCGCGTGGCCGGCGTGTTCACGCAGAACCGCTTCTGCGCTGCGCCGGTGCTGGTCTGCCGCGAACACTTGGCCGGCGAAGCCGCGCCGCGCGCGCTCGTCATCAACACGGGGGTGGCCAACGCCGGCACCGGCGCTGAGGGGCTGGAAGCGGCGCGCCGCACCTGCAAGGCCGTCTCACAGGTGCTCGGCGTCGAACCCGAGGAAGTGCTGCCCTTTTCCACCGGGGTCATTCTCGAGCCGCTGCCGGTGGAGAAAATCGAAGCCGCGCTGCCTTCGCTCGTCACCAACCTGCGCCCCGACGCCTGGCTGGAAGCGGCCCAAGCCATCATGACCACCGACACGGTGCCCAAGGCGTGCTCGCGCCAGGTGCGCCTGTCCGACGGCGCCGTCATCACCATCACCGGCATCAGCAAGGGCGCCGGCATGATCCGCCCCAACATGGCCACCATGCTCGGATTCGTCGCCACCGACGCCAGGCTCGCCAAGCCGCTGCTCGACGCCCTGGTGCGCGAGGCGGCCGACGAATCGTTCAACGCCATCACCGTCGATGGCGACACCTCCACCAACGACTCCTTCGTGCTGATCGCCACCGGCGCGGCCATGTCGCGCGAGCTCGCGGTGAGCGACGACGAAGACTACTGCAAGGTGCGCGCCGCCGTGATCGAGGTCTCGCGCTGGCTCGCCCAGGCCATCGTGCGCGACGGCGAAGGCGCCACCAAATTCATCACCGTGCGGGTGGAGAACGGCGCCTCGCGCGAGGAATGCCGCCAGGTGGCCTACGCCATCGCCCATTCGCCCCTGGTGAAGACCGCCTTCTTCGCCTCCGACCCCAACCTGGGCCGCATCCTCGCCGCCATCGGCTACGCCGGCATCGCCGATCTCGACCCCGAAGCGATCCGCGTCTGGCTCGAAGCCGACGACGATGCGCTCCTGGTGGCCGAAGGAGGCGGGCGGGCGTCCTCCTACCGTGAAGAGGACGCTGCCCGCGTCATGAAACAGGCCGAGATCACCGTGCGCGTCGATCTTGCCCGCGGCGAGGCCGCCGCCACCGTCTGGACCTGTGATCTCTCTTTCGATTACGTCCGCATCAACGCCGAATACCGCAGCTGAGGAAAATGCCGCGATGACCGATCCTGCCACGCTCCTTGCCTTGAGCCCGCTCGACGGCCGCTATGCCGCCAAGCTCGACGCGCTGCGCCCCATTTTCTCCGAATACGGCCTCATGCGCGAGCGCGTGCGCGTCGAGATCGAATGGCTCAAGGCGCTCGCTGCCGATCCCCGTATCGCCGAAGTCCCGCCATTCTCCCCCGCCACCGTGCGCGAGCTCGAACTGCTCGCCGAGGAATTCAAGCCCTCCGATGCCGCGGCGATCAAGGCGATCGAGGCGCGCACCAATCACGACGTCAAGGCCGTCGAATACTGGATCAAAGAGCGATTCGAAGGGCTGCCCGAGGCCGAGCGGGCGCGCGAGTTCGTGCACTTCGCCTGCACCTCGGAAGACATCAACAACACCGCGCACGCGCTCATGCTCGCCGCCGGGCGCGACCAGGTGCTGCTGCCGGCGCTCGACGCGGTGATCGAGCGCTTCCGGGCGCTCGCGCACGAACACGCCGCCCTGCCCATGCTCTCGCGCACCCACGGCCAGCCGGCAAGCCCCACGACCCTGGGCAAAGAGATGGCCAACGTCGCTGCGCGCCTGCAGCGCGCTCGCGCCGCGCTCGCCGCCGTGCGCCTCACGGCCAAGTTCAACGGCGCGGTGGGCAACTACAACGCGCACGCGATCGCCTATCCCGAGATCGACTGGGAGGCATTCAACCGCCGCTTCATCGAATCGCTCGGGCTCGAATTCAACCCCTATACCATCCAGATCGAGCCGCACGATGCGATGGCGGAACTCTTCGACGCCATGGCGCGGGCCAACACCATCCTCATCGACGCCTGCCGCGATCTGTGGCTCTACATCTCTTACGGCTACTTCCGCCAGAAGCTCAAGGAGGGCGAAGTCGGCTCCTCGACCATGCCGCACAAGGTCAACCCCATCGACTTCGAGAATGCAGAAGGGAATCTGGGTATCGCCAATGCCCTGCTGCGCCATTTCGCCGACAAGCTGCCGGTGTCGCGCCTGCAGCGCGACCTCACCGACTCCACGGTGCTGCGTAACATGGGCGTGGCCTTCGGGCACACGCTGCTCGCGCTCGATTCGCTGCGCCGCGGGCTGGACAAGCTCGAAGCCGACCCGCGAGCGCTCGAGCGCGATCTGGCCGAAGCCTGGGAGGTGCTCGCCGAAGCGGTGCAGACCGTGATGCGGCGCCACGGCATCCCCAATCCCTATGAGAAACTCAAAGAGATGACCCGCGGCAAGGCGATCACCGCCGAGGCGCTGCGCGGCTTCATCGCCGGATTGCCCTTGCCCGAATCCGCCAAAGAGCGGCTGCTCGCCCTCGTGCCGCAGCAATACACCGGCAAGGCCGAGGAGCTCGCCAAGCGTATCTGAGATTCCAATCGTGTTGGCGCCGGAACTAAGCCGGTGCTATCATTGCGCTTTTTTAGCCCTTCAGTGAGGATTTGACCGCCATGGCCGAGACCGGTGCCGTTGCCGAGCAGACTTCTTCCCCCGCCTTGCCCAAGAACCTCCGCGTCGAGAAAGTGACCTGGGTGCATCACTGGACCGACACCCTCTTCAGCTTCCGCTGCACCCGAGACCCGGGTTTTCGCTTCATCAATGGCCAGTTCGTGATGATCGGCCTGATGGTCGACGGCAAGCCGCTGCTGCGCGCCTATTCCATCGCCAGCGCCAACTGGGAAGAGCACCTCGAGTTCTACTCGATCAAGGTGCCCAACGGCCCGCTCACCTCCCGGCTGCAGCACCTCGAGGTGGGCGACGACGTGCTCGTCTCCACCAAGCCCACCGGCACGCTCGTGCAGGACAACCTGCTGCCCGGCGCGAAGCGGCTCTTTCTTCTGGCTACCGGCACGGGGCTCGCGCCCTTCATGTCCATCATCAAGGATCCGGACGTCTACGAGCGCTACGAAAAAGTGATCCTCGTGCACTGCACGCGCTGGGTGCGCGAGCTCGGCTACCACGACTACATCACCCAGGAACTGCCGCAGCACGAGTTCCTGGGCGAAATGGTGCGCGAGAAACTCATCTACTACCCCACCGTGACGCGCGAACCTTTCCCCCACCAAGGCCGGATCACCGAGCTCATCACCAGCGGCAAGCTCGCCGCCGACCTGGGCATTCCTCAGCTCAACCCCGGGACCGACCGGGCGCTCTTGTGCGGCAGCATGCGCATGCTCGCCGATACGAGCAAGATCCTCGACGACTTAGGCTTCCAGGTCTCGCCCAGCATGGGAGTGCCGGGGCACTACGCAGTCGAACGGGCCTTCGTCGACCAGTAAGCCCGCCGCGCTTTGGCGGCGCCCATGAAAAAGCCCCCGGCACCGGGGGCTTTTTGCTGCCGCAGCAGGAAGCATCAGACCACCGCCTCTTCCTTCTTCTTCGCCGGTTTGACCAGATCCTCGCGCGTGACGCCGAACCACATCACGAGCGCGGCCGAGACGAAGATCGACGAATAGATGCCGAAGACGATGCCGATGGTCAGCGCGAGCGCGAAGTAGTGCAGCGTCTCGCCACCGAAGAGCAGGATCGTCACCACCATCGCCAGGGTGCTCGCGTGCGTGATGATCGTGCGCGACATCGTGGCGGTGATGGCGTGATCGAGCACCTCGGGCGTGTCCATCTTGCCGCGGCGCTGCCTGAAGACCTCGCGCACGCGGTCGAAGATGACCACCGTCTCGTTGACCGAATAGCCGAGCACGGCGAGCACCGCCGCGAGCACCGAGAGCGAGAATTCCCACTGGAAGGCGGCAAAAGCCCCAAGGATGATCACCACGTCGTGGAGGTTGGCGATGATGGCCGACACGGCGAAGCGCCACTCGAAGCGCATCGCCAGATAGGCGACGATGCCCAGCACCACGAAAGCGAGCGCCATGAGCCCGTTGGTGGCGAGTTCCTTGCCCACCTGCGGCCCGACGAATTCGACGCGGCGCACCTCGAAGCTCGCTCCAGGAACCCGTGAGAGCAGCTCGCGGACGCGATCGGCCGCCTGCGCGCTCTCGCCGTCACCTAGATGCGGCAAGCGGATGAGGAGGTCGCGCGCCGAGCCGAAGTTCTGCACCTGGGCTTCGCGCAGCCCCGCCTGGGAAAGCACTCCGCGCACCGCGTCGAGTGCGACGGCCTCGCTTGCCCGCACTTCCACCAGCGTGCCGCCCGTGAACTCGATCGAGAGGTTCAGGCCGCGAAACACGAGAAAGAGCACGGCGGCCACAAAGGTGATGAGCGACACGGCGTTGAACCACAGGGCGTGCCGCATGAAGGGGATGTCTTGGCGCGGATGAAAGAATTCCATGGGACGCTCCGTTCAGCCGATCGAGACGTGGGCGACGCGCTTCTTGCCGCCATAGGTGAAGTTGACCAGCATGCGCGACACCAGGATGGCCGAGAACATGGAGGTGAGAATACCCAGGCAGTGCACCACGGCGAAGCCGCGCACCGGGCCGGAACCGAAGACCAGGAGCGCCACCCCGGCGATGAGGGTGGTCACGTTGGAGTCGAGGATGGTGGCAAACGCTCGCTCATAGCCGGCGGCGATCGCCATCTGCGGCGAGACGCCCAGGCGCAATTCCTCGCGGATGCGCTCGTTGATGAGGACGTTGGCGTCGATCGCCATGCCCAGCGTGAGCGCCATCGCCGCGATCCCCGGCAGGGTGAGCGTGGCCTGCAAGAGCGACAGCAGCGCCACGAGGAGCATGAGGTTGGCTGCCAGCGCCACCACCGAATAGAAGCCGATGCGCTGGTAATAGACGATCATGAAGACGGCGATGATCGCGAAGCCCCACAGCGTGGCGTGCACGCCGCGCTCGATGTTTTCCTTGCCGAGGCTGGGGCCGACGGTGCGCTCCTCGACGATGCGCATCGGGGCGGCGAGGCTGCCGGCGCGCAGCAGCAGCGCGATGTCGCGCGCTTCTTCCACCGTCATCGCCCCCGAGATCTGCACCCGGCCGCCCGTGATCTCGCTGCGGATCACCGGGGCGGTGATCACTTCGGCTTGCCCCCGCTCGATGAGCAGGATCGCCATGCGCTTGCCGACGTTGTCGCGGGTGACGTCGCGGAAAATGCGCGCGCCGGCCGAATCGAGCGTCAGGTGAACGGCGGGTTCGCCGGTCTGCCCGTCGAAGCCGGGCTGGGCGTCGGTGAGCCGCTCGCCGGTGAGCACGACGTCCTTCTTCACCAGGATGGGGCGGCCGTTGCGCTCGTAGAGAAGCTCGGTGCCCAGTGGCACGCGACCGGCGATCGCCTCTTCCAGCGCGCCCGGCGTGTCGTCGACCAGGCGCACTTCCAGCGTGGCCGTGCGCCCGAGAATGTCCTTGGCCTTGGCCACGTCCTGTACGCCGGGCAGCTGCACGACGATGCGCTCTGCTCCCTGCTGCTGGATGACCGGCTCGGCCACGCCCAGCTCGTTGATGCGGTTGTGCAGCGTCGTGATGTTCTGCTTGAGGGCGAATTCACGCAGGGTCTTTTCCGCCGCGGGGGTGAGGCGCGCGACGAGCTCTACCGCCTCGCCCTGGGCCGACACGTCGATGGCCAAGTCGGGCACGTTCTTGGCGATCACCCGCCGTGCCGCTTCGGCGCTGGATTCGTCGGCGAAGCGCGCTTCGATCAGCCGGCCGTTGCGCGCGATTCCCTGGTGACGGATCTTCTCGGCCCGCATGAGCGAGCGCAGATCGGCCCCGATGGCGTCGAGCCGCTTGGTCACGGCGCCTTCCATGTCCACTTCGAGCAGGAAGTGGACCCCGCCGCGCAGGTCGAGCCCGAGATACATCGGTTTGGCGCCCAGGCGTGCGAGCCACTCGGGCGTGCCGGGCAGGAGGTTGAGCGCGACGATCGCCTCGGGCTTTGCCGGATTGGGATTGAGCTCGGCTTCGATCAGGTCTTTGGCCCGGATCTGGGTTTCGGTATCGGCGAACCGCACCCGCAGGGTCCCGGCTTCGAAGAGGAAGCCTTGGTGGACGAGCCCGGCCGCGCTCAGCTTCGGCTCCAGCCGGGCGGCGAGTGTCGGGGCGTCGAACGGGGCGCCGGGCCTCGCCGGGGTGATCTGCACGGCGGGGATCTCGCCGAAGAGGTTCGGTGCGGCGTAGATCGCCCCCAGCAGCAGCACGAAGGCGATCAGCAGGTTCTTCCACAGGGGGTAGCGGTTCATGGGGAGGGGGACGCTTCAGAGGTTTTTCAGCGTGCCCTTGGGCAGCACGGCGGCGATGGTGGGTTTTTGCACCGTTACTTCCACCCCTTTGGCGATCTCGACGCGCACGAAGTCGTCCTCGATCGCGGTGACGCGTCCGGCAATGCCGCCCTGGGTGATCACCTCGTCGCCTTTGGCGAGCGCCTGGATCATGGCCTTGTGTTCTTTTGCCCGCTTCATCTGCGGCCGCACCATGAGGAACCACAGCACGACGAACATCAGGATGATGGGCAGCAGCTGCATCAGCCCGCCGGTGGGATCGGCGCTGGGGGCGGCTTGGGCGTAGGCGTTAGTGATGAACATGAGGGAGACTCCTCGAAAGGGGAAAAGGAAATTGTACCATCCGCAGGGAAAGCTTCGTCTTTAGGTAATTTTCATGATCCCTCGCGGCGCTACTGGGTCAGGCCGAGGCGCTGCATCCAGTAGCGCAGCTTGGCGAGCGTCCAGCCCAGCTCGCGTGCGGTCCGGCTCTGGTTCCAGCGGTTGCGCTCGAGGGCGGCGCGCAAGTCCTCGGGGGCGACGGGGGCGTCGTGATCCGGCGGACATTGGGCGAAGCCTTCGAGGAGATGGGCGAGGCGTTCGATGCGCAAGGGTTTGGTGAGAAAGTCGTGCGCCCCGAGCTTGACGGCTTGGACCGCGGTGTCGATGTCGCCGTAGGCGGTGAGCACGACCACGGGGGTGAGGGGGCGGCGCTCGCGGGCGTGGCGCACGAGCTCTAGCCCGTTGCCGTCCGGAAGGCGCAGATCGGTGAGGATGAGATGATACGGCGTGGCGGTATCGTCGAGCACGCGGCGGGCGCCAGCGCAGTCCCCGACGGCGTCGGCCTGCCAGCCATGACGCTGCAGCGCGAGCGTGAGCAGCGTGCGCAGGTCCGGTTCGTCGTCGATGAGCAGGGCACGGGGCATGGCAGCGTCGGTTGTCATGCTTTTCCCATGATAATGGAGGCAGGGCGCGGCGGCAAGCGCTTCGTCCTGCCCTATGCTACACTGCACTGCAGCAAATGCGCCGAAGGCCGGCGCACGTTTTCCACCAACCAGAGAGGAGTCATCTATGCAGACCATCTTCATCGTCGGCGCAGGAACGATGGGCAGCGGCATCGCCCAGGTCGCGGCCCAGAGCGGCTTTGCCGTGCGGCTCTACGACATTTCCGCCCAGCAGCTCGATCGGGCGCGGGCCAGCATCTCCGCCAACCTCGACCGCCTCGTGAAGAAAGAAAAACTCACGGCGGCGGACAAGGACGCGACGCTCGCGCGCATCGAGACGGTGGGACAGCTCGACGGGGTGGCCGCGGCCGATCTGGTGATCGAGGCGGCCAGCGAAAACGAGGCGCTCAAGCTTGAACTCTTCGCCAAGCTCGACGCGCTAGCCAAACCCGAGGCGATCCTCGCCTCCAACACGTCTTCCATCTCCATCACCAAGATCGCCGCGGCGACGAAGAATCCCGAGCGCGTGATCGGCATGCACTTCTTCAACCCGGTGCCGGTGATGGCGCTCATCGAGCTCATCCGCGGCCTGCAGACGTCCGACGAAACCTACCAGAAGGCCGAGGCGATCGCCAAGGCGCTGGGCAAGACGCCGGTGGCGGTGAAGAACAGCCCGGGCTTCGTGGTCAATCGCCTGCTGTGCCCCATGATCAACGAGGCGATCTTCGCCCTGCAAGAGGGGCTCGCGAGCGCCGAGGGGATCGACGAGGCGATGAAACTGGGGTGCAATCATCCGATCGGGCCGCTTGCATTGGCCGACCTCATCGGGCTCGACGTGGAGCTCGCGGTGATGCAGGTGCTCTACGAGGGGTTCAAGGACCCGAAATTCCGCCCGGCGCCGCTGCTCGTGGAGATGGTCGAAGCCGGCCGGCTCGGGCGCAAGACGGGCGAGGGTTTCTATCGCTACGACAAGTGAGCGCCCGGCGGCCCGGCAGCGATCGCCCTGGCTAGTCGCCGGGGCGCAGACGAAAAAACCGCGGCTTGAAACCGCGGTTTTTTGCGCCCGAGTTTGGCGCAGGCCGGGCTGCAGGAAGCGGTTCCTGCCTTGCCCGTCCGGTCTCAGGCGCGGCGCATGGCGTCGAAGAACTCGGCGTTGTTCTTCGTCGCCTTGAGCTTGTCGAGGAGGAATTCCGTGGCTTCCAGGTCGTCCATACCGTAGAGGAGCTTGCGCAGGATCCACACCTTCTGCAGGATGTCGGGCTTCATCAGCAGCTCTTCGCGCCGGGTGCCGGAGCGGTTGACGTTGATCGCCGGGTAGACCCGCTTCTCGGCCATGCGCCGGTCGAGGTGCAGCTCCATGTTGCCCGTGCCCTTGAATTCCTCGTAGATCACGTCGTCCATGCGGCTGCCGGTGTCGATGAGCGCCGTGGCGATGATGGTGAGGCTTCCCCCTTCTTCGAGGTTGCGCGCCGCGCCGAAGAAGCGCTTGGGCTTTTGCAGCGCGTTGGCGTCCACCCCGCCGGTGAGCACTTTGCCCGAGGAGGGGACGACGGTGTTGTAAGCGCGCGCCAGGCGCGTGAGCGAATCGAGCAGCACCACCACGTCGCGTTTGTGCTCGGTGAGGCGCTTGGCCTTCTCGATGACGATCTCGGCCACCTGCACGTGGCGTGAGGCCGGCTCGTCGAAGGTGGAGGCCACCACCTCGCCGCGCACCGAGCGCTGCATTTCGGTGACCTCTTCGGGGCGCTCGTCGATCAAGAGCACGATGAGCACCACGTCGGGGTGGTTGGAGGTGATGGCGTGGGCGATGTGCTGCAGCATCACGGTCTTCCCCGTCTTGGGCGGGGCGACGATGAGGCCGCGCTGCCCCTTGCCGATGGGGGCGATGATGTCGACCACCCGTCCAGTGAGGTTTTCCTCGCTGCGGATGTCGCGCTCGAGCTTGAAGGCTTCGTTGGGGTGCAGCGGCGTGAGGTTCTCGAAGAGGATCTTGTGCTTGCACTTCTCGGGCGACTCGCCGTTGATGCGGTCGAGCTTCACCAGGGCGAAGTAGCGCTCGCCTTCCTTGGGAATGCGGATCTCGCCCTCGATGGTGTCGCCGGTGTGCAGGTTGAAGCGCCGGATCTGGGAGGGAGAGACGTAGATGTCGTCGGGGCTGGCGAGGTAGGAGGTGTCAGGCGAGCGCAGAAAGCCGTAGCCTTCGGGCAGGACTTCCAGGACGCCTTCGCCGAAGATGGGCTCCCCTTTCTTGGCGCGGTTCTTGAGAAGAGCGAACACGAGTTCGTGTTTGCGCAGACGGTTGGCGCCTTCGATGCCTTGTTCATTGGCTAGGGCCAAGAGCTGGCTGACGTGCAGCGACTTGAGCTCGGACAGATGCATGGTTTTCGGTCGATGAAGGTGCTGGATGGGATGAGATCGAAGCCGGCTCACCGCGAGGATCGCCGCGGGTCGCCGGAAGGGGAAAGCTGAAAGGTGGCCGGCGCGAGTGGCCGGCCGGAAAACACCTCAGGCGCGCGGCCGGCGTCAGAGGTTGCTGTCGATGAACGCGGTGAGCTGGGATTTGGACAATGCCCCGACGCGGGTGGCCTCGACGTTGCCGTTCTTGAAGAGCATCAGCGTGGGGATGCCGCGCACGCCGTATTTGGCGGGTGTGTCGGGGTTCTGGTCGATGTCGAGCTTGCAGACCTTGAGTTTGCCGGCGTATTCCTTGGCGATCTCGTCGAGGATCGGGGCGATCATCTTGCACGGGCCGCACCATTCGGCCCAGAAGTCGAGCAGCACCGGCGTCTTCGACTGCAGGACTTCCTGCTCGAAGGTGGCATCGCTCACGTGGTGGATGTGTTCACTCATCGTGTGTCTCGGGGGTGGTCGGGAGAGAAGGAAAGCCCCGGCCGAACGGCTGCGGGGCAATAGGGCGTAACTTAGGGCATCACGGCCGCGACGTCAAGGGGTAAGAGGGCAGGAAGGGGAGGGTCGGCGCGCAAAACGCCGAAGGCGTGGTATAAATGCAAAAAAGAGGGCGAGCCGTTCGCCCGGCCATTGCGCACAAACAGGGGATTGCTCATGACCTACGTCGTGACCGAAGCGTGCATCCGTTGCAAGTATACCGACTGTGTGGACGTCTGTCCCGTGGATTGCTTCCGCGAGGGCCCGAACATGCTGGTGATCGATCCGGACGAGTGCATCGATTGTTCACTGTGCGTGCCGGAATGCCCGGTGGAGGCCATCTACGCCGAAGACGACGTTCCGGCCGATCAGCGCGAGTTCATCGCGCTCAACGCGGAGCTCGCCAAGCAATGGCCGCCGATCGTGGAGCGCAAGGAGCCTTTGCCTGATGCCGACGAATGGGCCAAGGTGAAACACAAGCGCGATCAGCTCATCCGTTGAACAGCCGGGAGCCAAGCATGAAAGTACGTGAAATCCTGGCGATCAAGGGAACGGCGCTCTTCACCATCACGCCGCGGCATTTCTTGTCCGATGCGGTGGCGGTGATGGTGGAGCAGGACATCGGCTCGCTGGTGGTGTTCGACGCGGGGAAGATGGCGGGGTTGCTCACCTTTCGCGAGGTGCTGGTGGCCGTGCATCACGCTTGTGCTTCCTGGGGGATGCTGACGGTGCAGGAGGCCATGCTGCGCCAGCCCATCGTCGCCGATCCCGACATGGATCTCGACGATCTGCGCCGCCGTATGGTGGAGACGCGCCAGCGCTATTTCCCCGTGATGGAGGGCGGGACGCTGCTCGGCGTGGTGTCGTTTTATGATATCGCCAAGGCGGTGCTCGAGGAAAAGGATTTCGAGAACCGGATGCTGAAGAACTATATCCGCAATTGGCCGGGCGCCGGCGAGGAGGGTTGATCCAGGGATATCCAGGCCAGTCGCCCGTCAGAGGCGGCGGCAATGCCGGGAGGAGGGATCGTGGCCGTGGGGGTCTGCCCGCGGCATGGTCCAAGGTGGAGGAGTATCCATGGAAACAATCTGGCTCAAGAGTTATCCGCCGGGCGTGCCGGCGGAAATCGACCCCAGCGTCTATGCTTCGCTGGTCGATCTGTTCGAGCGCAGCGTGGCACGCTTCGCCGATCTGCCTGCGTTTACCCACATGGGCAGAACGTTGACCTTCCGCGAGGTGGACCGCCTCTCGGCTGCGTTTGCTTCCTTCCTGCAGCATGACCTGGGCCTCGAGCCGGGTGCGCGCGTGGCGCTGATGCTGCCCAACGTGCTGCAATATCCGGTGGCGATGTTCGGTATCCTGCGCGCCGGCGGCGTGGTGGTGAATGTCAATCCCCTCTACACGGCGCGCGAGGTGTCGCATCAGCTGCGTGACGCCGGCGCCGAGGCCATCGTCGTGCTGGAGAACTTCGCCCATACGCTCGACGAGGTGCCGGAAGTGCGCTCAATGAAGGCGGTGGTGGTTGCCTCGCTGGGAGAGATGCTGGGGGCGCCGCGCTCTTGGGCGGTCGATTTCGTCGTGCGGCGGGTGAAGAAGATGGTGCCGCCGTGGCGTCTGCCGGGGCATCGGCGCTGGAACGAGGTTTTGCGCCGCGGGGCGGAGCGACCGATGATGCGCGTCGAATCGGGGCTGGAAGACATCGCCTTCCTGCAATATACCGGCGGGACCACGGGGGTGGCCAAAGGCGCGGTGTTGCTGCATCGCAATCTCATCGCCAACGTGCTGCAGGCTAGCGCCTGGGTGGCTTCGGTGCTGCGCGAGGGGCAGGAGCGGGTGGTCACCGCCTTGCCGCTCTATCACATTTTCGCGCTCACCGCCAACTGTCTCGTCTTCTTCCGCTTGGGCGGGCACAACCCGCTCATCACCAATCCGCGCGACCTCGACGGCCTCGTGCGGGAACTGGCCAGGTGGCCGTTTACGGCCATTACCGGCGTCAATACCCTCTTCAACGCCTTGGTGCACCATCCCGGGTTTGCCAAACTCGATTTCTCCCCGCTCAAACTCACCCTGGGCGGCGGCATGGCCGTGCAGCAGGCGGTGGCGCAGAAGTGGCAGAAGCTCACCGGCCGGCCGCTGCTCGAAGCCTATGGCTTGACCGAGACTTCTCCGGCGGTGACGATCAACCCGCTGGATCTGCCGGCGTTCAACCATTCGATCGGCCTGCCGCTGCCGTCCACGGACGTGAGTCTGCGCGACGACGCCGGCGCCGAGGTGCCGCTGGGCGAGGCGGGCGAGTTGTGCGTGCGCGGGCCGCAGGTGATGCGCGAATACTGGAACCGCCCGGACGAGACGGCCAAGGTGTTCTTCCCCGACGGGTTCCTGCGCACAGGGGATGTGGCGCGCATGGACGAACGCGGTTTTCTCTATATCGTCGATCGCAAGAAGGACATGATCCTGGTGTCGGGCTTCAACGTCTACCCCAACGAGGTCGAGGACGTGATCGCGCTGCATCCCGGTGTGCTGGAGGTGGCGGTGGTGGGCGTGCCCGACGAGCGCAGCGGCGAGGCGGTGAAAGCCTACGTGGTGCGCCGCGACCCTGCGCTCGACGCCGAAGCGATCCGGCAATGGTGCCACGAGCGGCTCACGCCCTACAAGGTGCCGCACCACGTCGAATTCCGCGAGGAATTGCCCAAGACGCAGGTGGGCAAGATCCTGCGCCGCGCCCTGCGCGCGAAGGCGCAGCGGCAGGGGTGAAAAAACCGCTTGTCAGCGACCGGATTTCATGTTTTACTTTTACTTGTGAGTCGAGTCGGAGTGCCTTGGTGATCCGTTTCCCCCTTTCCCTGGCCGTGCTGCTGGTCGTACGCGTAGGCGTAGGGCAGCGTGCGCCCCGGAGGGACTGAAGCCGGATCCGACCGTACTACCGATTCGAACCCGACCCCCTCCGGAGCCAGTCTCCCGAGGGGGTTTTCGTTTTTTCCGGCAACGAGGAGTAGGGCGATGATGACGATGACCGGCGCCGAATTGATCGTGCGCTTGTTGGAACAGCAGGGGATAGAGACGGTCGTGGGCATTCCCGGCGGGGCGATCCTGCCGCTCTACGATGCGCTGAGCCAGTCGAAGACCCTCCGGCACGTGCTCGCGCGTCACGAGCAGGGGGCGGGCTTCATGGCGCAGGGCATGGCGCGGGTGACGGGCAGGCCGGCGGTGTGTTTCGCTTCGAGCGGCCCCGGGGCGACGAACCTGGTGACGGCGATCGCCGATGCGCGGCTCGATTCCATTCCCTTGGTGGCGATCACCGGACAGGTGCCGCTGGCCATGATCGGCACCGACGCCTTCCAGGAAGTCGACATCTACGGCATGACCATCCCCATCACCAAGCACAATTTCCTCGTGCGCTCGGCCGCCGAGCTGTTGGAGGTGATTCCGCAGGCGTTTCGCCTCGCCATGTCCGGGCGCCCGGGGCCGGTGCTGGTGGACGTGCCCAAGGACGTGCAGAACCAGCTCGTCACCTTCGAGCGACTGCCTGCGCCGGCCGTGCCCGATCCCTTGCCGCCGCTCGACGAGGCGGCGATCGCGGCGGCGGCGCGCTTGATCGACGAGGCCGAGCGCCCGGTGCTCTACCTGGGCGGCGGAGTGATCCATGCCGATGCGGCCCCGCTCGCCGTGACCTTGGCCGAGCAGACCTCGATGCCCACCACCATGACGCTGATGGCGCTGGGGGCGATGCCGGTCGATCATCCGCTCTCGCTGGGGATGCTGGGCATGCACGGAGCCCGCTATACCAATTTTGCCTTGCAGGAGGCGGACCTCTTGGTGTGCGTCGGGGCGCGCTTCGACGACCGGGCCATCGGCAAGGCGTCGCAGTTCTGCCCGCAGGCGAAAGTGATCCACATCGACATCGACCGGGCGGAACTGGGGAAGATCCGCCGCCCCGAGGTGGCGATCCACGGTGACGTCAAGGCGGTGCTGCAGGCGCTGCTGCCCCGGGTGCGGGCCCAGCTGCGCAAGCGCTGGCTGAGTCACGTGGCCGGCCTGAAGTCGCGCTTTCCCTTGGTGCTGGAGGGGCGCGAGGATCCGCGCAGCCACTACGGCCTGGTTCAGGCGGTGGCCAAGGCGCTCGATGACGAGGCGGTGGTGGTCACCGACGTCGGCCAGCACCAGATGTGGGTGGCGCAGGCCTATCCGCTGCGCCGGCCGCGGCAGTGGCTCACCTCCGGCGGGTTGGGCACGATGGGCTTCGGGCTGCCGGCAGCGATCGGCGCTGCGCTCGCCGAGCCCGAGCGCACGGTGGTGTGCTTCACCGGCGATGGCAGCCTCAAGATGAACATCCAGGAGATGGCCACGCTCGCCGAGGAAGGGGGCAAGGTCAAGATCGTGCTGATGAACAACCAGTCGCTGGGGCTCGTCTATCAGCAGCAGAATCTCTTCTATGGCAAGCGCGTGATCGCCTCGAACTACGGCCGGCCGACGGATTTCGTCAAGATCGCCGAAGGGTTCGGGCTGGAGGCGCTCGATCTGGATCGCAGCGCGCATCCCGAGGCCGATCTGGCGGCGATCCTGCGCCGGCCCAGTTCGGCGTTGATCCATTGCTCGATCGAGCGCGAGCGCTTCGTCTATCCCATGGTGCCGCCGGGTGTCGCCAATACCGAGATGATCGAGGGCTGACAGGAGAGGAAGATGATCGAACAAGTGGCCGAACCGCTGCCCACGAGCGGCTTCGAGAAAGTGGTGCTGGAGCTGGAGGTCAACAACCATCCCGGCGTGATGAGCCACGTCTGCGGGCTCTTTGCGCGGCGCGCCTTCAACGTGGAAGGGATCCTGTGCATGCCGCTGCCCGACGGGCGGCACAGCCGCATCTGGCTCACCGTCTTCGCCGACCAGCGGCTGGAGCAACTCGTCCGCCAGCTCGAGCGTCTCGTCGACGTGCTGGCCGTGCGCCGCCACGGGGCCGATCACGAGGTGTTCGTGCAGCTGGAGCGCTTCTTCCAGTGAGGCGGGCTCGTGTGGGGCGCATGCTAAACTCGTGCCTTTGCGCACGAGCGACAGGGTGAGCAATGGCGGGTAACACCTTCGGCACAGTGTTCACGGTGACTTCCTTCGGTGAGTCGCACGGGCCGGCGATCGGCTGCGTGGTCGACGGCTGCCCGCCGGGCCTGGCGCTCACCGAGGCCGACATCCAGCGCGAGCTCGACCGGCGCAAGCCCGGTACCTCGCGCCACGTCACCCAGCGGCGCGAGCCCGACACCGTCGAGATCCTCTCGGGCGTCTACGAGGGCATGACGACGGGCACGCCCATCGCCTTGCTCATCCGCAACGTCGACCAGCGCTCCAAGGATTACGGCAACCTCGTGCAGACCTTCCGCCCGGGGCATGCCGACTACGCCTACACCATGAAATACGGCCGGCGCGATCCGCGCGGCGGGGGGCGCTCTTCGGCGCGCGAGACGGCGGTGCGGGTGGCCGCCGGGGCGATCGCCAAGAAGTGGCTGCGCGAGCGCCACGGCGTGGCGATCCGCGGCTTCATGGCCCAGCTGGGGCCGATCGAGATCCCCTTCGTTTCCTGGGAGCACGTGGAGCAGAACCCATTCTTCGCGCCGAATCTCGAGTTGGTGCCGGAGCTCGAGCGCTTCATGGACGCGCTGCGCAAGGCCGGCGACTCGGTCGGGGCCAGGCTCACCGTGGTGGCCCGCGGCGTGCCCCCCGGCTGGGGGGAGCCGGTGTTCGGGCGGCTCGATGCCGAGATCGCCGCGGCGATGATGAGCATCAACGCCGTCAAGGGTGTGGAGATCGGCGACGGGTTCGCCGTCGTGACCCAGCGCGGCAGCGAGCATGGCGACGAGCTCACGCCGCAGGGATTCCTGTCGAACCACGCCGGCGGCATCGTGGGGGGCATCAGCACGGGGCAGGACGTGGTCGTGCATCTGGCGGTGAAGCCCACCTCCAGCATCCGGCTCGAACGCCGTTCGATCGATCTGACCGGGGCGCCGACCCTGGTGGCCACGCACGGACGGCACGACCCCTGCGTGGGGATTCGCGCCACGCCCATCGCCGAGGCCATGCTCGCCCTGGTGCTGATGGACCAGGCGTTGCGCCATCGGGCGCAGTGCGGCGACGTGCTGCCGCCGCTTTCCCCCATTCCGGCTGCGGCACCCGGCGGCGCCGGATCGATTCTCCCGTCTTTTTGACTGGATGCGTTGTTGCTGCCGCGCTACGCCATGGTGTTGGCGTTGATGACGAGGTTATGAAATAATTACGCGCCGTGGGTGGCGCCATTGACCCGGAGAGAACGTTCGATGAACCACAAGACCTTGTATGACAAATTGTGGGACGCGCATCTGGTGCGCCAGGAGCCCGACGGCACCGCCCTCATCTACATCGACCGCCACCTGATCCACGAGGTGACGAGCCCGCAGGCGTTCGAAGGCTTGCGTCTGGCGGGGCGCAAGCCCTGGCGGACGGGCTCCATCGTCGCCACGGCCGATCACAACGTGCCCACCGATCCCGGCGAGGCCGAGATCCGCGATCCCATCTCGCGCGAGCAGGTGGTCACGCTCGACCAGAACATCCGCGCCTTCGGGGCGCTGCGCTATTTTCCCTTCCACGATCCGCGCCAGGGCATCGTGCACGTCATCGGCCCGGAGAGCGGGGCGACGCTTCCTGGCATGACCGTGGTGTGCGGCGACTCGCACACCTCCACCCACGGGGCCTTTGCCTGCCTCGCCCACGGCATCGGCACTTCCGAAGTCGAGCACGTGCTCGCCACCCAGTGCCTCATCCAGAAGAAAGCCAAGAACATGCGCGTGCGCGTCGACGGCAGCCTGCCGCCCGGCGTCTACGCCAAGGACGTGATCCTGGCCATCATCGGCCGCATCGGCACCGCCGGCGGCACGGGGCACGCCATCGAATTCGCCGGCGAGGCGATCCGCTCGCTCTCCATGGAAGGGCGCATGACGGTGTGCAACATGGCGATCGAGGCCGGCGCGCGCGTGGGCATGGTCGCGGTCGACGACAAGACCATCGACTACTTCCGCGACAAGCCGCTCGCGCCCAAGGGGGCGCTGTGGGAGCAGGCGGTCGAATACTGGCGCACCCTCGTCTCCGATCCCGCGGCCCGGTTCGACCGCGAGGTGCTGCTCGATGCCTCCACCCTCAAGCCGCAGGTGACCTGGGGCACTTCGCCGGAGATGGTCACCGACATCGACGGCCGCGTGCCCGATCCGGCCTCCTTCGCCGATCCGGTCAAGCGGGATGCCGCCGAGCGGGCGCTCGCCTACATGGGGCTGGAGCCGGGCACGCCGATCAGCCAGATCCGCGTCGACCAGGTCTTCATCGGCTCGTGCACCAATTCCCGCATCGAGGATCTGCGCGCGGCCGCCGCCGTGGTGCGCGGGCGCAAGAAGGCGGCCAACGTCAAGCGCGTGCTGGTGGTGCCCGGCTCGGGCCTGGTGAAGAAGCAGGCCGAGGAAGAGGGGCTGCACCGCATCTTCATCGAAGCCGGCTTCGAGTGGCGCGACCCGGGCTGCTCCATGTGCCTGGCGATGAACGCCGATCGCCTCGAACCCGGTGAGCGCTGCGCTTCGACCTCCAACCGCAACTTCGAAGGCCGCCAGGGCGCGGGCGGGCGCACGCACCTCGTGAGCCCGGCCATGGCCGCCGCCGCCGCGATCGCCGGACGCTTCGCCGACGTGCGCGAACTGCTGCCGGCCTCCGTCTGAGACCCGAGAGAGACACGACATGGAACCCTTCATCCGCCTCGACGCCCTGGTCGCTCCGCTCGACCGGGCCAACGTCGACACCGACGCCATCATCCCCAAGCAATTCCTCAAGTCCATCCACCGCAGCGGCTTCGGCCCCTACCTCTTCGACGCGTGGCGCTACCTCGACCGCGGCGAACCGGGCATGGACTGTAGCAAGCGGCCGCGGAACCCCGACTTCGTGCTCAACCAGCCGCGCTACCAGGGAGCGCAGATCCTGTTCGTGCGCGAGAACTTCGGCTGCGGCAGCTCGCGTGAGCACGCGCCCTGGGCTTTGCTCGATGATGGCTTTCGCGCTCTGATCGGCCCGAGTTTCGCCGACATCTTCTACAACAACTGCTTCAAGAACGGGCTGCTGCCCATCGTGCTGCCGGCCGAGGAAGTCGATCGCCTCTTTGGCGAGTGCGAGGCCACCCCCGGCTACCGCCTGGTGATCGATCTGCCGTCGCAGACCATCACCACGCCCGAAGGGCGGGTGATCGCCTTCGAGATCGACCCTTTCCGCAAGGAATGCCTGCTCAACGGATGGGACGACATCGGCTTGACGCTGCGCCACGCCGACGAGATCCGCCGCTTCGAGCAAGACTATCGCGCGCGCCATCCCTATTACTTCGTCGAGGAGCCGGCAGCATGAAGAAACGAGTCTGCGTACTTCCCGGCGACGGCATCGGACCCGAGATCGTCGCCGAGGCGGTGAAAGTGCTCGATGCGCTCGCGCTGCCGCTCGAATACGACTACGCCCTCCTGGGCGGGGCGGCGATCGACGCCACCGGCGAGCCTTACCCCGAGGCGACGCGCGAGGCGGCGCGGCGGGCCGACGCGGTGCTGCTCGGCGCCGTCGGCGGGCCGAAGTGGGACGAGCTGCCGCGCGCCCAGCGCCCCGAACGGGGGCTGCTGGGCATCCGCAAAGACCTGGGGCTCTTCGCCAACCTGCGCCCGGCCGTGCTCTTTCCCGAGCTCGCCTCGGCCTCCACGCTCAAGCCCGAGGTGGTCTCGGGGCTGGACATCGTCATCGTGCGGGAACTGACCGGTGACATCTACTTCGGCGAGCCGCGCGGCATCGAGGTGCGCGACGGCGAGCGCGTGGGCGTCAACACCATGATCTACCGCGAGAGCGAGATCCGCCGCATCGGGCGCGTGGCTTTCGAGACGGCGCGCCGCCGCAGCAAGAAGCTGTGCTCGGTCGACAAGATGAACGTGCTCGAGACCACGCAGCTGTGGCGCGACGTGATGAACGAGCTCGCGCCGCATTATCCCGACGTGACTCTCACGCACCTGCTCGTCGACAACGCGGCGATGCAGCTCGTGCGCGCGCCCAAGCAGTTCGACGTGATCGTCACCGGCAACATGTTCGGCGACATCCTCTCGGACGAGGCGGCCATGCTCACCGGCTCCATCGGCATGCTGCCTTCGGCGTCGCTCGACGAGCAGGGCAAGGGGCTCTACGAGCCCTGCCACGGTTCGGCACCGGACATCGCCGGCCAGGGCGTGGCCAATCCCCTTGCCACCATCCTGTCGGCGGCGATGATGCTGCGCCACAGCTTCGGCTGGGAAGAAGAAGCGGCGCGCATCGAACGCGCCGTGCGCGCGGTGCTCGGCCAGGGCCTGCGCACGCGCGACCTCTTCGAGCCCGGCACGCGGCTCGTCGGCACCGCCGAAATGGGGGATGCGGTGGTCGCAGCGCTGCGCTGACAGAAAAAACGAGACGAGGAACGGAACATGGCAAGGCAACGAGTGGGATTGGTGGGTTGGCGCGGCATGGTCGGCTCCGTGCTGATGCAGCGCATGGAAGAAGAGAAAGACTTTGCGCTCTTCGAGCCGGTGTATTTCTCCACTTCGGCCGCGGGCAAACCCGCGCCGGGCTTCGGCGGCGTGACCCCAGCCGAGCCGCTTCAGGATGCCTACGATGTGGAAGCGCTCGCCCGGATGGACGTCGTCCTCACCTGCCAAGGCGGCGACTACACCAAGGCGGTCTATCCCAAGCTGCGCGCGGCCGGCTGGAAAGGGCACTGGATCGACGCGGCGAGCGCCCTGCGCATGGAACCGCACACGGTGATCGTGCTCGATCCGGTCAATCGCCCGGTCATCGATGCGGCGCTCGCCAAAGGGGGGCGCGACTGGATCGGCGGTAACTGCACCGTCTCGCTCATGCTGATGGCGCTCGCTGGGCTCTTTCGCGAGGAGCTCGTCGAGTGGGTCTCGTCGATGACCTACCAGGCGGCTTCCGGTGCCGGGGCGCAGAATATGCGCGAGCTCCTCGAGCAAATGGGACGGCTCTATCGGGCGGTGGAGCAAGATCTCGCCGATCCGGCCTCGGCCATCCTGGAGATCGACCGCAAGGTGACGGCCGCCCTGCGCGCGCCCGATTTCCCGACCAAGAATTTCCGCGGCGTGCCGCTTGCCGGCAGCCTCATCCCCTGGATCGACGTGCCGGTCGAGCACGGCCAGTCGAAGGAAGAATGGAAAGGCGGGGCCGAGTGCAACAAGATCCTCGGCAAACCACCGTTCCGCTCGCCCGGTTCGATTCCCATCGATGGTTTGTGCGTGCGCATCGGCGCCATGCGCTGCCATTCGCAGGGGCTGACGGTGAAGCTCAAGCGCGACGTGCCGCTCGACGAGATCGAAGCGATCATCGCCGGGGCCAACGAGTGGGTCAAAGTGGTGCCGAACGAGCGCGAGGCGAGCGAGCGCGAGCTCACCCCGGCGGCCGTGTCGGGGACCTTGACGGTACCCATCGGGCGTTTGCACAAGCTCGCCATGGGGCCGGAGTATCTGGGGGCGTTTACGGTAGGCGACCAGCTCCTGTGGGGAGCGGCCGAGCCGTTGCGCCGAATGTTGCGGATCCTGCTGCAAGCCTGAGGAGCCGCTGCAGGATTCGCTGTCGACGAGGGAGCGCAGAACATGAAACGAACGAGGCAGGTGCCTTTGGCCCTGTTGCTGGGCGCCTTGTGGGGTAACGCCTGGAGTGCGGGATTCGGCGAGCTCATCGTGCGCTCCCGCCTGGGGGAGCCGCTCACGGCCGAGATCACCGTGAAGGCGACCCCGGAAGAATTGCGATCCCTGTCGGCACGCATTGCCCCTCCGGAGTATTTCCGCCAAGTCGGGGTTCCCTACAACGCCACGACCCAAGCGGTCGACGTCAAGCTGGTGCGAGACGGCAATCGGGCCAAGATCGTGCTCACCAGCCGCACGCCGATCCGCGAGCCGTTCGTCGATATCCTGCTCGACATGAGCTGGGCTGGCGGACGCTTGGTGCGAGAGTTCGCCATTCTGCTCGATCCGCCGGAAGTGGCTGCGCCGGCGCGACCGGTGCCGGCCGTCGGCAAGGACGTGACTGCGCCTTCGAAGACGGCGGCGGCGCGTCAGATACCTGGCCAATGGAGCGTGCAACCCGGCGAGACGCTTTACGCCATCGCCCGCCAAGTGGCGCCATCGGGCCTCACTGCCGAACAGACCCTGGTGGCGCTATGGCGTGCCAATCCCCATGCCTTCATCGACGGGGACATCAACCGGCTCAAGGCCGGCGCCTCGCTCAAGGTCCCTTCGGCCGAGGAGATCCGCCGTATCCCCCTGGCCGAAGCGCGCTCCATGCTGCGGGCGTCGGGCAAGCCGCGGCAGGCTGCGGCAGCGCCTGCTCGCGACACGGGGCCAGCGCCAGCGCCGGAGGCTGCGGCAGACCAGGGGAAGGCGATCGCCCGCGAGGCGCTCGAAACCCCGGCGCCTGCGCCCGTCGAAGATCGGCTCAAGGTCGGGGCCGCCCCCGAAGCCGCAGTAGGCGCGGAAACGAAAGGATCGGTCCCCATCTCGCCCGAGACCGCGGCGCTGCAAGAGAGCCTCTCTGCCTCGGAAGCAGCGCTCGGAGAGGCCAACGAGCGCATCGTCAATCTCGAGACGGAAATCGCCCGCCTGCAGAAACAGCTCGAGGCGCAAAACGCCACCCTGGCCCGCTTGCAGGCGCAGGCCGAAGCCAGCGTCAAACAGAGCGAAACGTCATGGGTCGAAGGGCTTCTGCCTGCTGTGGGCGGGGCCGCGGCCGCGCTGCTCGCGATGTTTGGCTGGTCGGCGTATCGCCGCCGGCGCGAGGAAAAAGCCGCATCCCCCCTGTCGCCGACCCCCGCTCCGGCGACGGCGGAGTCGCCCGCCGTGACCACGATGGAGCATTCCGGTCCGGTCACCGAGTCCGGTCGCGCCGTCACGTCGGGGCAGAACATCGACACCTCCAGCATCCTCGGTACCGATTTCACCCAGGTCGCGTTCAACGCCCTGCACGCCGATGAAGGGGTCGACCCTGTGGCCGAGGCCGAAGTCTATCTCGCCTACGGGCGCGACCCGCAGGCCGAGGAGATCCTGCTCGACGCGCTCAAACAGAACCCACGGCGTGCGGCCATCTACCTCAAGCTGCTCGAAGTCTATGCCAAGCGCGGCGATCGGGCGAAATTCGATCAATATCTGCGTACCCTGTCCGAACTGACCGAGGAGCAGGGGCCCGACTGGACCATGGCCTTGGCGATCGGACAGCGGGCCTGGCCGCAGGACCCACGTTTCGCTGCGGTGGCGGCGGCGACCGACACCCTGGAACCCCCCGAGTCCGCGGCGGTACCCGCTTCCGTGAGCAGTCCGCCGCCTGAGGCGCCGGCCGCCGAGGCCCCGGCCGAGTCTGCGCCGCCCGCCCCGCAGGCGGATTTCGTCGAACTCGATTTCGACCTCGACAAACTGACGGAACAGATGGCGGCCGAAGCGAAGCCTGCACCGGCTGCCGCGGCGACGGCCTCAGAGTCGCTGGAGTTCGATCTCGAATTCCCCGTCGAGGAAGAATCCCGGCCGCAGGCGCCAGCCGGGGCTCCGGTGGCGGCAGAAGCTAAAGGGGAGGCTGACGCAGCGCTGGAATTCCCTGAACTTTCGCTGGAAGAGGGCGCTCCGGCGCCGCGCGAACAACGACCCGCCGCGTCTCCGGCCGCTACGGCAGAGTCCCAGGAATTGAAGTCCCTGCTCGAAGAGATCGATTTCGATCTGGCCGAGATCTCGCCGGAGACGGAGGCGCCGGTCAAGGAACGCGCCGAACCGCCGAAGGCATCGGAGCCTGCGGCGGGGGCTGCGGCAAGCGCCGAAGAGCAGAAGTCGGCCGAGGCCGGTCCGCCGACCGAGGTGATGGACATCGACCTCGAGCACTTCGCCGCTGAAGCCGGCACGGCCGATCACGACACCCGCCTGCAGCTCGCCCAGGCTTATCTCGAGATGGGGGATACCGAGGGGGCGCGTGAGCTGCTCGAGGAAGTGCTGCGCGACGGCAACGAGGCGCAGCGCACCGCGGCGCAGCAGCTCATGGACCGGATCCTGGGGAGCAAAGCTTGACGGTGCTCTCCCTCCGGCGGGAGTGAGGCGCGGTGCGCTGGGCATTGCTCGTCGAATATGCCGGGCAAGGTTTCCATGGCTGGCAGACCCAGGCGACGGGACGCACGGTGCAGGCGGTGCTGGAGGCGGCGCTCGGCGAGCTCGCTGCGCAAGCGGTGCGCCTGCACTGCGCCGGGCGCACCGACGCCGGGGTGCATGCGCTCGCCCAGGTGGTGCATTTCGACACGACGGTCGAACGGCTGCCTTCGGCCTGGGTGCGCGGGGTGAATGCCCGCTTGCCCGAAGAGGTTGCCGTGCGCGCCGCCTGGCCCGTATCCGAAGCGTTTCACGCGCGCTATCGCGCCACTTCCCGCCACTACCGCTACGTGCTCTACAACGCGCCGGTGCGACCGGCGGCGCTCGCCGGCCGGGTCGGCTGGGAGATGCGCCCGCTCGCGCTCGCGCCGATGCGCGAGGCGGCGGCGATGCTCGTCGGCACGCACGACTTTTCGGCTTTTCGCGCCGCCCAATGCCAGGCGCGCTCGCCGGTGAAGACGCTCTATCGCCTCGACATCGAACGCCGCGGCCCCTTTCTGCATTTCGATGCGCACGCCGATGCCTTTCTGCACCACATGGTGCGCAACCTCGTCGGTGCCCTCGTCTACGTGGGCAAGTGGCGTTTCCCGCCCGAGTGGCTCGGCGAGGTGCTCAAGCGGCGTGAGCGCGCGCTCGCTGCGCCCACTTTTCCTGCCGCCGGGCTCTATTTCTGTGGGGTCGAGTATCCGCCGGGCCTGGGCGTGCCCGAGCGGATCGTGCGCCGGCCCGAATTCGGCTTGGACGAGGAAGTGGATGTCGCAAAACCCTGATCTCCCTTGCTGCGTGCGCGTGAAGATCTGCGGCCTGACGCGGCCCGAAGACGTGCGGGAGGCGTGCCGGCTGGGTGCCGATGCGCTCGGTTTCGTCTTCTATCCGCCCAGCCCCCGGGCGGTGACGATCGCGCAGGCCGAGGCGCTGCTTGCCGAGGTGCCACCCTTCGTCACCACGGTGGGGCTCTTCGTCAATCCTTCCCCGCAGGAGGTGGAAGCGGTGCTCGGGCGCGCACCACTCGACCTGCTGCAGTTTCACGGCGACGAGCCGCCCGAGCTGTGCCGCCGCTTCGCCCGGCCCTATCTCAAGGCGCTGCGGGTACGCCCGGGGCTCGATCTGCTAGAATTGGCGCGACGCTACCCCGACGCGAAGGGGTTGCTGCTCGATGCCGACTCCGCCGTCTGGGGCGGCAGTGGCCGTGCTTTCGACTGGAACCTGATCCCGCCTGGTCTGCCGCGCCCCGTGGTGCTCGCCGGCGGCCTCACGCCCGAGACGGTGGCCGAGGCGATCGCGCGCGTGCGGCCGTGGGCCGTGGATGTCTCGAGCGGCGTCGAGGCGGCCAAAGGGATCAAATGCCCGCAGAAGATGGCGGCCTTCTTCGCCGCCGTGACCCGAGGAATGCGCTGATGGAGTATCACTACCCCGACGCCCGGGGCCATTTCGGCCCCTACGGCGGCGTCTACGTGGCCGAGACGCTGGTGCCGGCGCTCGAGGCGCTCGCCCAGGCCTATGAGGACGCCAAGCGCGACGCGTCGTTTCGCGCCGAGTTCGACTACGAGCTCGAACACTACGTCGGCCGCCCCAGCCCCATCTACCACGCCAAGCGCTGGTCGGAGGTCCTGGGCGGGGCGCAGATCTACCTCAAGCGCGAGGACCTGAACCACACCGGCGCGCACAAGATCAACAACTGCATCGGCCAGGCGCTGCTCGCCCGGCGCATGGGCAAGCCGCGGGTGATCGCCGAGACCGGGGCGGGGCAGCACGGCGTGGCCACCGCCACGGTGGCGGCGCGCTACGGCATGCGCTGCGTCGTCTACATGGGCGAAGAGGACGTGCGCCGGCAGGCGGCCAACGTCTATCGCATGAAGCTGCTGGGGGCCGAAGTGGTGCCGGTCTCGTCTGGCTCGCGCACGCTCAAGGACGCCCTCAACGAAGCCATGCGCGACTGGGTCACCAACGTGCACGATACCTTCTACATCCTCGGCACCGTGGCCGGGCCGCATCCCTATCCGGAAATGGTGCGCGACTTCCAGTCCGTCATCGGCAAGGAATGCCTGTGGCAGATGCCGCAGCTCGTCGGCCGTCAGCCCGACTACGTGATCGCCTGCGTCGGCGGCGGCTCCAACGCCATCGGGATCTTCTACCCCTATCTGGAGCATGAATCGGTGCGCCTGATCGGGGTGGAAGCGGCCGGCGAAGGCATCGGCACGGGGCGGCACGCGGCCACGCTCGTAGCCGGCCGTCCCGGCGTGCTGCACGGCAACCGCACCTACCTGCTGCAGGACGAACACGGTCAGATCCGCGAAACGCACTCCATCTCCGCCGGGCTGGACTATCCCGGCGTGGGGCCGGAGCACGCGCTGCTCAAGGACCTGGGGCGCGCCGAATACGTGGCCGTGACCGACGACGAGGCGCTGGCGGCCTTCCATGCCCTGTGCCGTTACGAAGGCATCATCCCGGCGCTCGAATCCTCGCACGCACTCGCCTACGCGGCCAAGCTCGCTCCGAGCCTGCCGCGCGAGACGGTGCTGCTCGTCAACCTTTCGGGGCGCGGCGACAAGGACATGCACACCGTGGCCGAACGCTCGGGCATCCGCTGGTGAACGAGGAGCGCTCCATGAACCGTATCGACCGTACCTTCGCCCGCCTGCGTACGCAGGGGCGCAAGGCGCTCATCCCCTTCGTGACCGCGGGCTTTCCCTCGGTCGCAGCCACGCAGGCGCTCTTGCCGGCGCTGGTGCGCGCCGGGGCCGACCTCATCGAGCTGGGCGTGCCCTTTTCCGACCCGATGGCCGATGGCCCGACCATCCAGCACGCGAGCGAACGGGCCCTGGCGCAGGGCATGACGCTTGCCCAGGTATTCGACGTGGTGCGCGACTTTCGCCGCACGGATGCCGACACGCCGGTGGTGCTCATGGGCTACGCCAATCCGATCGAGGCGATGGGCGAGGAGCGCTTCGTGCAGGCGGCGCGCGACGCCGGCGTCGATGGCGTGCTCACCGTCGATTACCCGCCGCAGGAGGCGGAATCCTTCGCCGCGCGGCTGCGAGCGGCAGGACTGCATCCCATCTTTCTGCTCGCGCCCACCTCGAAGCCGGAGCGGGCCGACGAGGTGGCGCGGCTCGGCGGCGGTTACGTCTATTACGTCTCGCTCACCGGCGTGACGGGGGCGGGCTCACTCGACGTGGCCGCGGTGCTCGCGCGCATTCCCGCCCTGCGTGAGCATACGGGCTTGCCGGTGGCGGTGGGGTTCGGCATCCGCGACGCGCGTACCGCCGCCGAGATCGGCGCGGTGGCCGACGCGGTGGTCATCGGCAGCCGTCTGCTCGAAGCGCTCGAAGGCGCCGAGGACCCGGCCGAGGCGTGCTGGCGGGCGGAGGAATTCCTGTGTCCCATCCGCCGGGCGCTCGATGAAGGAGTGGCTCAATGAGTTGGCTCGACAAGATCCTGCCGCCGCGCATCCGGCGCGAGGTGAGCGGCGCGCGCCACAGCGTCCCCGAAGGGCTGTGGACCAAGTGCGAAGCCTGCGACGAGGTGCTCTACGCCGCCGACCTCGAGCGCGAGTTGCGCGTGTGCCCCAAATGCGGCCATCACCACCGCATCCGCGCTCGAGCCCGGCTCGAGGCGCTGCTCGATCCCGACGGGCGACAGGAACTCGGCGCCGAAGTGCGGCCGGTGGACGCGCTCAAGTTCAAGGACAGCAAACGCTACACCGACCGGCTCAAGGAAGCGGTCAAGGCCACCGGCGAGAGCGAGGCGCTCGTCGTGCTCGCCGGGCGTCTCGAGAACCTGCCGGTGGTGGCGGCCTGCTTCGAATTCGAGTTCATGGGCGGTTCCATGGGTTCGGTCGTGGGCGAGCGCTTCGTGCGCGGGGTGCGCCACGCCATCGAACATCGCTGCGGCTTCGTGTGCATCGCCGCAAGCGGCGGGGCGCGCATGCAGGAAGGGGTGCTCTCGCTGATGCAGATGGCCAAGACGAACGCCGCGCTCACGCAGCTCGCCCAGGCGCGGCTGCCCTTCGTCTCGGTGCTCACCGACCCGACCATGGGGGGCGTGTCGGCCAGCTTCGCTTTCATGGGCGACGTGGTCGTAGCCGAACCGGGGGCGCTCATCGGCTTTGCCGGGCCGCGGGTCATCGAGCAGACGGTGCGCCAGACCCTGCCGGAAGGGTTTCAGCGGGCGGAATTTCTGCTGGAGAAAGGGGCGCTAGACGCCATCGTCGACCGGCGCCGGCTGCGGCCGTGGCTTGCGCGCACCTTCGCCCTGCTGGGGCTGCGCCCGCACGAGACGGCATGAACGAAGCCTCCCCTCTGGATCGTTGGTTGGAGAAGCTCGAAGCGCGCGCGGCGAGCCACGTGATCGCCCTGGGGCTCGAGCGGGTGCGGGCGGTGCTCGATCGCCTGCCGTTTACCTCCAACGCAGTCGTCATCACCGTGGCAGGAACCAACGGCAAAGGGTCGACCTGCGCCCTGCTCGAAGCGATGCTGCGCGCCGGGGGCTACCGCGTCGGCTGCTACACTTCGCCGCATCTGCTGCGCTACACCGAGCGCGTGCGCCTCGACGGCCGGCCGATCGGCGACGAGGCGCTGCTCTCCGCCTTCGAAGCGGTGGAGGCCGTGCGCGGCGACGTGCCGCTCACCTATTTCGAGCACGGCACGCTGGCGGCCTGGGTTGCCTTCTGCCGTGAGCCGCTCGATGCCATCATCTTGGAAGTCGGGCTGGGGGGGCGGCTCGATGCCACCAACGTCTTCGATGCGGACGCGGCGATCCTCACGGGGGTGGCGCTCGACCATCAAGCCCAGCTGGGGCCGGACCGCGAGGCGATCGGGCGCGAGAAAGCTGGCATCTTCCGCCCTGGCCGGCCGGCCATCGTCGCCGATCCGGTGCCGCCGCGCTCGGTGCTGGAGACGGCCGCGGCGCTCGGCGCCGAGCTCTACCGCCTCGGGGTGGAGTTTGGCTACGATGGCGACCGCCAGCAGTGGCGCTGGTGGTCGCGCACGGCGGGCAACCGCGGCGGTCTGCCCTATCCGGCGCTGCGCGGAGTCAATCAGCTGATGAACGCCTCGGCGGCCCTGATGGCGCTCACCTGTCTGCGCGAGCGCCTGCCGCTGGCGATGCAGGCGGTGCGCGAGGGGCTGATGACGGTGGAACTGCCGGGGCGCTTCCAGGTGCTGCCCGGCCGTCCGAGCGTGATCCTCGACGTGGCGCACAATCCGCAGGCCGCGGCGGTGCTCGCCGAGAACCTCGCCGCCATGCCGGGCTACCGGCGCACGTTGGCGGTGGTCGGCATGCTTGCCGACAAGGACGTGGAAGGGGTGGCGCGCGCCCTCGCTTCCCGGGTCGATGCGTGGTTCGTTGCCGGTCTGCAAGGCCCGCGCGCGCTCGCAGTCGAGGCGCTCGCCGAACGTTTGTCGGCCGCGGGCATCGCGCCGCAAGGAACCTTCGCTTCGGTGACCGAGGCGCTGGCCACGGCCAAGGCGCAGGCACGCGACGATGATAGAATCGCCGTATTCGGCTCTTTCTTCACGGTGGCCGAGGCGATGCGCGCGCTGCATGTCCAGGACACGGAAGCACGGTGACGACCCAGGAAGACTCTCTCGAGCGGTTGCGCAGGATACGGCGGCGTTTCGTCGGCGCGCTCGTCCTGCTGCTGGCGGCGCTCATCACCCTGCCCTTGGTGATGGAACAGAAACCCAAGGAGCAGAAAGCTCCGGTCGAGGTGCGGATCCCTGCACGCGATCAAATGCCGGCGACCGTGCCGCCGCCCGCAGCCGTTCCCGAAGCGGCGCAGCCGCCCGAGGCGGAACTCGCCGAAGCGCCCGTCGCGCCGCCTTCGCTGCCGGCCGGGCAAGAACTTCCGCCGCCCCCTCCAGCGGAACCCTCCCTGAAACCGGCACCGCCTGCGGGCGTGGCAACGCCCAAGCCCGCCGCGCCGCCGGAGCCTTCCAAACCGGCGCCCACCGTCAAACCCGATGCCCTGCAGGAGAAGGCCCGCGCACTTGCGGCCCTGGAAGGGGCGTTGAAGCCAGGACAGAAACTGCCGGGCTATTGGGTGGTGCAGGCCGGCGCCTTCCGCGACGAAGCCAAGGCGAAGCAGGTCGCCGGGCAGCTGCGCGGCGCCGGGCTCGACGCCTTCGTCGAGGGCGGCGCCGACGGCTGGTACCGGGTGCGCATCGGTCCGTTCGTGAGTGAAGCCAAGGCACAGTCGGCCAAGACGATCGCCGAGCAGCAGCGCCTGAGTCCGCGCGTCGTGCATGTCGCTTCGCCATGAACGCTTTCGATTACGCCGTCTTCGCGGTGATCGTCATTTCGCTGCTGGTGGGCGTCTGGCGCGGTGTCGTCGCCGAGCTGCTCTCGGTGGCGGCGTGGGTGCTGGCGATCGCGCTGGGATGGGCCTTCGGCTGGCCGATCGGCCGGGCATTCTATGCGGGTTGGTTCGCCGATCCCTTGCTGCAGCGCGTCTTCGGCTTCGCGACCATCTTTCTTGCCGTGTTCATGCTGGCGGCGCTGCTGCGCTACGCCCTGCGCGAGGCAGTGCACGCCATTGGGCTAGGGGGCGTGGACCGTGTGCTCGGCGCCGCCTTCGGCCTGGTGCGAGGGGTGGCGGTGGTGCTGCTGTGTGCGGCAGCGCTGCTGTCGCTCGGCGCCCAAGAGGCGGCTTGGTGGCGGCAGGCAAGGACGGCGCCGTGGATCGTCGCAGCCTTACAGCGCTTGGATCCTTGGCTGCCGCGGGTCTTGATCGAGAAATTGCATTTACCCAGGGAGATCGTTTGAATGTGCGGAATCATCGGGGTGGTCGCCCATCAGCCGGTCAATCAGCTCCTCTACGACGGCCTGATGGTCTTGCAACACCGCGGCCAGGACGCCGCGGGCATCGCCACCGGCTGCGACGACCGCTTCTACATGCACAAAGGGCCAGGACTGGTGCGCGACGTCTTTCGCACGCGCAACATGCGCAGCCTCGTGGGCAACTGGGGCATCGGCCACGTGCGCTATCCCACGGCTGGGGATGCCTGCAACCCGGCCGAGGCGCAGCCCTTCTACGTCAATTCGCCCTTCGGGCTGCTGCTCGCGCACAACGGCAACCTCACCAACGGCGAGGCGCTCAAGCGCGAGATTTTCGAAACCGACCTGCGCCACATCAATACCAATTCCGACTCCGAGATTCTGCTCAACGTGTTTGCCCATGAACTCGCGGCGGCCTCGAAAGGGGCGCGGCCCGACGACGAGGCGGTGTTCGCGGCGGTGCGCGGCGTGCATCGGCGCTGCCGCGGCGCCTACGCGGTGGTGGTGATGATCGCCGGGTACGGATTGCTCGCCTTCCGCGACCCTTACGGTATCCGTCCGCTCGTCTTCGGTCGCAACGACACGCCCGAGGGGACGGAGTGGCTCGTCGCCTCCGAGTCGGTCGCGCTCGACACCCTGGGTTTTCGCCTGGTGCGCGACGTCGCTCCGGGCGAGGCGATCCTCTTCGGCATCGACGGCACCATGCGCGCGCGCCAGTGCGCCGACGAGCCGGTGCTCGCGCCCTGCCTCTTCGAATTCGTCTATCTGGCGCGGCCCGACTCGGTGATCGACGGGGTGTCGGTCTATGAGGCTCGGGTGAAGATGGGTGAATACCTCGCCGAGCGTTTCCGCGTTCTTTTCCCGCGCGCGCGCATCGACGTGGTGATCCCCATCCCCGATTCCAGCCGGCCGGCGGCGCTGGAGATGGCCACCCGCCTGGGGCTGCCCTACCGCGAAGGCTTCGTGAAGAACCGCTACATCGGCCGCACCTTCATCATGCCAGGGCAGACGGTGCGCAAGAATTCCGTACGCAAGAAATTGAACGCCGTACATCAGGAATTCCGCGGCAAGCGGGTGCTGCTCGTCGATGATTCCATCGTGCGCGGCACCACCAGCCGCGAGATCATCCAGATGGCGCGCGACGCCGGCGCCGTGGAAGTCTTCCTCGCCTCGGCCGCTCCGCCCGTGCGCTACGCCAACGTCTATGGCATCGACATGCCAAGCCGCCGCGAGCTCATCGCTGCCTACTGCGACGAGGATGAGGTGCGCCGCCAGATCGGCGCCGACGGCTTGCTCTATCAGGAGCTCGAAGATCTCAAGCGCGCCATCCAGAGCGTCAATCCGCAGATCCGGCGCTTCGAGGCTTCCTGCTTCGACGGCTGCTACGTCACGGGCGACGTCACACCCGACTACCTCGAACGGATCGAACGGCGCGGCGAGGGGGCGATTCCCATCCGTGAGGGGGAGGAAAGCGCCGGCGCAGCCCAGCTCGATCTCAATCTCCCCCTCGATCAGGACGCATGAAAGGATGAGGGCGATGAGCGACGGCAAGGGCCTGGGCACGCGCGCAGTGCGCGAGGGCGTGCTGCGCAGCCAGTTCGGCGAACATGCCGAAGGGCTTTATCTCACTTCGAGCTTCGTTTTTGCCAACGCGGCGCAAGCTGCAGCGCGCTTCCTCGAACAGGAAGAGGGCTATACCTACAGCCGTTTCACCAACCCGACGGTGAGCATGTTCCAGGAGCGGCTCGCGAGCCTCGAGGGGGCCGAAGCCTGCATTGCCGCCGCCTCGGGCATGGCGGCGATCCTGTGCACGGCCATGGCCTTCGTCTCTCAAGGAGAGGAGATCGTGGCCGGGCAGGGGCTCTTCGGCGCCACGCATCAGCTCTTCTCGGCCATCCTGCCGCGTTTCGGCATCACCACCCGCTTCGTCGATCTCGGCGACGCCGCCGCGCTCGAGGCGGCGCTCACGCCGCGCACCAGGCTCGTCTTTTGCGAGACGCCCAGCAACCCGCTCATGCAGCTCGTCGATCTGGCCGCGCTTGCCGAGCGGGCGCACCGCGCCGGGGCCTTGCTCGCGGTGGACAACACCTTCTGCACCCCCATCGGACAGCGGCCGCTCGCCCTGGGGGCGGATCTGGTCATCCATTCGGCCACCAAGTATCTCGATGGCCAGGGCCGGGTGCTCGGCGGGGCGGTGCTCGGCGCGCGTTCCCTCATCGACCTCGTCTATCGTTTCCTGCGCACGGCGGGTCCGAGCCTGTCGCCCTTCAACGCCTGGGTGCTGGTGAAGAGCCTGGAGACGCTGCCGCTGCGGGTGCGCGCGCAGAGCGAGGCGGCGCTCGCGCTCGCGCGCTGGCTCGAGGGGCATCCGAGCGTGGCGCAGGTGCTCTATCCCTGGCTGGAATCGCATCCGCAGTATGAACTGGCCCGGCGTCAGCAGCAACTCGGCGGCGGCGTGGTGAGCTTTCGCGTGCGCGGCGGGCGCAGCGAAGCCTGGCGCGTGATCGATTCCACCCGGCTGTTCTCGATCACCGGCAACCTCGGCGACGTCAAATCCACCATCACGCACCCGGCGAGCACCACGCACGGCCGGCTGGCGCCGGAAGTGCGGCAGGCCATGGGCGTGGGCGAAGACCTGCTGCGCCTGTCGGTCGGCCTGGAAGAGGTCGAGGATCTGCAAGCCGACCTCGCGCAGGGGCTGGATGCGATTGGAGGGTAGAAACGGGAAAGTTTCCCATCACTCAGGCAACGGCGACCTGATGGACGCCGACGAACTCGTATTCCAGCTTCGGTTCACCGTCTTCGAGCAGCATGGCAATGACCTCGGCAAGATTGCGGTGCAGCTCGTCCAGCGTTTTGCCTTGCGCATGCGCCCCGGGAAAACCGGGGACATAGCCCACGAAAAGGCCGGTCTTCGGACAGCGTTCGATGACGGCATTATAGACTTTCATCGGAATCTCATTTGTTACAGGTAAGAACCTTAGCTTACCAGAGAAGGGCAAGCCGGGATCGCCCGTTTTTGATCGCTCGCCCGCGGCGGTTGTTCGCGGCGCCCTCTCACGAATGCTCGATTCTGGCCGGCGTCACGCCGTGCCACTTAGGCCCCTCGGGGCCGATTTCCAGCCAGCGGGCGTCGTCGTGCCATTCGGGTAGCACCCAGCGCTCGCGCGGCTCGCCTGCGATGACATAGCGGTGCACGGCGCAGCGGTGGGTGTGGCCGTGCAGCAGCACCGCCGGACGGCAGGCTTCGAGCCAGCGGCGGACTTCTTCCTCATTGACGTCGATCGGCGCTTCCAGCGCGCTCTGGTAGGCGCGGCTCTGCTCGCGCGAGCGCTGGGCGAAGGCGATGCGCGCCGGCAGCGGCTGGGCGAGAAAGGCGGCCTGCGCAGCGGGCTGACGCGCCTGGGCGCGCCAGGCTTGGTAGGCGTGGTCATCGGTGCAGAGCTGATCGCCGTGGGTCAGCACGAAGGCTTGCTCCGCGATCTCCACCGACACCGGGTCGGGCAGGATCTCCCAGCCGGCGCGCGCGGCGAAGGCTTCGCCCACGAGAAAATCGCGGTTGCCGGCGAGAAAGTAGAACGCGACCCCGCGCGCGCGGGCGGCGGCGCAGGCGTCTACGAGCGCTTCCAGCACCGGGTGCGTCCAATCGTCGCCGATCCAGTATTCGAAGACGTCCCCCAGAAGAAAAATGGCTTCTTCCGCCGGGCGCTGGGCGATCCATTCGAGGAAGGCGTGCAGGCGCGGCGTGTCCCGGTCGATGTCGAGGTGCAGGTCAGAGACGAGGGTGGCGCGCGGCAGGCGCAGGCGCGGCGCTGCGAACGCTGGCAGCGCCGTCATCGGATCACCTCGGCGTGCTCGATCACCACCGGTTCGAGCGGCACGTCGCGGTAAGGGCCGGCGGAGCCGGTCTTCACCGATTTGATGGCGTCGACCACGTCCATGCCCTGCACGACTTTGCCGAAGACGCAGTAGCCCCAGCCCTGGACGGTAGGGGCGCGGTAGTCGAGGAAGTCATTGTCGGCCACGTTGATGAAGAACTGCGCCGTGGCGGAGTGCGGATCCTGGGTGCGCGCCATGGCCACGGTACCGCGCTGGTTCTTGAGGCCGTTGTCGGCTTCGTTGGCAATGGGGGCGCGCGTCGGTTTCTGCTTCATGTCGGCGGTGAGCCCGCCGCCCTGGATCATGAAACCGTCGATGACGCGATGAAAAATGGTGCCGTCGTAGTGCCTGCTCTCGACGTAGGCGAGGAAGTTCTCCACGGTCTTGGGGGCCTTGGCGGCGTCGAGTTCGAGCACGATGTCGCCGCGGTTGGTGGCGAGTTTGACTTGCACGGTTTGGGCTCCTTGGGCGAAGGAAAGGGTGGGGAGAGTGCAGGCGAAGAGCGCCGCAAGCAGGGTGCGGCGCCAGGGGGTCATGCGGGAAGCGCTCTGCGGCATGGGAAGGTCCTGTGCGAAGACGGCAGGGAAAGGATAGCAGATTCGCGGCGCAGGTCTGGATGAGTGCCGCGGCGATGCGTCCGCTCCCCTGGGCAGGGGAAGGGGGGCATCGAAGCCTGTCGCCGCGTTCGATTTCAGCGCCTCACTGCGCCTCGCCGGTGAAGAACTCGCGCATGCGGTCGAACCAGGATTTGCTGCGCGGGTTATTGCGCTCGGCGTTCTCGCGGGCGATCTCCTCGAATTCGCGCAGGAGCTCTTTCTGCCGCTCGGTGAGATTGACCGGGGTTTCTACCGCCACGTGGCAGAGCAGGTCGCCGACGCCCTGGTTGCGCACGTTGCGTATGCCCTTGCCGCGCAGGCGGAAGACCTTGCCCGTCTGCGTGCCCGGGGGGATGCGCAGCTTGGCGATGCCATCGAGCGTGGGGACGTCGATCTCGCCGCCCAGCGCCGCGGTGGTGATGGAGATGGGCATCTCGCAGTGCAGATCGTCGCCCTCGCGCTGGAAGATGGGGTGGGGCCTGATGCGGATCTCGACGTAGAGATCGCCCGGTGGGCCGCCGTTGATGCCGGCTTCGCCATAGCCGCTCTGGCGCAGGCGCATGCCAGTGTCGATGCCGGCCGGAATCTTCACTTCCAGCGTGCGCTGGCGCCGTACCCGTCCGGCACCGCCGCAGTCGGGACAGGGGTCGGCGATGAGGCTGCCGCTGCCGTGGCATTCGGGGCAGGTCTGCTGGATGGAGAAGAAGCCTTGCTGCATGCGCACCTGGCCGACGCCGCCACAGGTGGGGCATACCCGCGGCTGCGTGCCGGGGCGCGCGCCGCTGCCATGGCAGGTGTCACAGGTTTCGGTGGTGGGGATGCGGATGGTCTTGGTGGTGCCGTGCGCGGCCTCTTCCAGCGTGATTTCGAGCTGGTAGCGCAGATCGGCGCCGCGATAGACCTGGGAGCGGCCGCGCCGGCTGCCGCCGAAGAGATCGCCGAAGATGTCGGAGAAGGCTTCGGCCAAGTCGTCGAAGCCGGCCGCGCCAGCGCCCGCCGCGGCGCCGTCGACGCCGGCGTGCCCGTAGCGGTCATAGGCGGCGCGCTTTTGCTCGTCGCTCAGCACGTCGTAGGCGCGCTGGATTTCCTTGAATTTCTCCTCGGCCTCTTTGTTGCCGGGATTGCGGTCCGGGTGGTATTTCATCGCCAGGCGCCGGTAGGCCTTCTTGATCTCGGCCGCCGTCGCTTCGCGGCTCACCTCGAGGATCGCGTAATAGTCTTGTTGTGCCATCGTCTCGCCAGTGTGGAATCATGATGAAGCCGAGCCCGGCCGGAATGGTCCGACGCGGGCTCGGCTTTAGGGAGCGCGGCGGGTTCGCCGGTCAGGGTTTCTTGTCGTCCTTGACTTCGGTGAACTCGGCGTCGACCACGTCGCTGTCGCCGGCGCGTTGGCCCGACGAGGCGCCGGCGCCGCCCGCTGCGCTGCTGCCGCCCGCTTCGCCGCTACCGCCCGCTTCGCCGCTACCGTAGAGGTGCTGCGACATCTCGGCGCTCGCCTGTCCGAGCTTGCGCATCGCGGCCTCGATTTTACCCTTGTCGTCGGATTTCATCGCCTCTTCGGCTTCCTTGAGGGCCGCTTCGATCTTCTCCTTATCGTCGGCCTTCACCTTGTCGCCGAGCTCTTCCAGGCTCTTGCGCACCGAGTGGATGAGCGCGTCGCACTGGTTGCGCGCTTCGATCAGCTCGCGCATGCGGCGGTCTTCCTCGGCGTGCGCTTCGGCGTCGCGGATCATCTGCTTGATCTGCTCTTCGGTCAGACCCGAGTTCGCCTTGATGGTGATCTTGTTCTCCTTGCCGGTGGCCTTGTCGCGGGCCGACACGTGCAGGATGCCGTTGGCGTCGATGTCGAAAGTGACCTCGATCTGCGGCACGCCGCGCGGCGCGGGCGGAATCCCCTCGAGGTTGAATTCTCCGAGCAGCTTGTTGTCGCGCGCCAGTTCCCGCTCGCCCTGGAAGACGCGGATGGTGACGGCCGTTTGATGGTCTTCGGCGGTGGAGAAGATCTGCGTCGCCTTGGTGGGGATGGTGGTGTTCTTGGGGATGAGCTTGGTCATCACGCCGCCGAGCGTCTCGATGCCCAGCGACAGGGGCGTGACGTCCAGCAGCAGCACGTCCTTGACTTCGCCTTGCAGCACGCCCGCCTGGATGGCCGCGCCGATGGCCACCGCTTCGTCGGGGTTGACGTCGCGCCGCGGCTCCTTGCCGAAGAATTCCTTGACTTTCTGCTGCACCTTGGGCATGCGGGTCTGGCCGCCGACGAGGATGACGTCGTCGATGTCCGAGACCTTGAGCCCGGCATCTTTGAGGGCGATGCGGCAGGGTTCGAGCGTCTTCTCGATGAGGTCATCGACCAGCGCTTCGAACTTCGCCCGGGTGATCTTCATGGCGAGGTGTTTGGGACCGCTGGCATCCGCCGTGATGTAGGGGAGGTTCACCTCGGTCTGCTGGCTCGATGAGAGCTCGATCTTGGCCTTTTCGGCCGCTTCTTTGAGCCGCTGCATCGCCAGGGGGTCTTTCTTGAGGTCGACGCCTTGCTCTTTCTTGAATTCGTCGACGATGTAGTCCATCAGCCGGTTGTCGAAGTCTTCGCCGCCGAGGAAGGTGTCGCCGTTGGTGGAGAGTACCTCGAACTGGTGCTCGCCGTCGACTTCGGCGATCTCGATGATGGAGATGTCGAAGGTGCCGCCGCCGAGGTCATAGACGGCGATCTTGGAGTCGCCCGGTTTCTTGTCCATGCCGTAGGCGAGCGCCGCGGCGGTGGGCTCGTTGATGATGCGTTTGACGTCGAGCCCGGCGATGCGGCCGGCGTCTTTCGTGGCCTGGCGCTGGGCGTCGTTGAAATAGGCGGGCACGGTGATGACGGCTTCGGTGACTTCCTCGCCGAGGTAGTCTTCGGCGGTCTTCTTCATCTTGCGCAGGATCTCGGCCGAGACCTGCTGCGGCGAGATCTTCTTGCCGCGCACTTCGACCCAGGCGTCGCCATTGTCGGCGCGCACGATCTTGTAGGGCATCAGCTTGATGTCCTTCTGCACTTCCGCGTCTTCGAACTTGCGGCCGATGAGGCGCTTGACGGCGTAGATGGTGTTGGCCGCGTTGGTGATGGCCTGGCGTTTGGCGGGCGCCCCGACCAGGATTTCGCCGTCTTCGAGATAGGCGACCACCGACGGGGTGGTGCGCGCACCTTCGGCGTTTTCGATCACCTTGGGCTTGCCGTTTTCCATCACGGCCACACAGCTATTGGTGGTGCCGAGGTCGATGCCGATGATTTTTCCCATGATGCGTTCCTCTCGTTTGGATTCGGTTGAAGTTCAGATGGCGGCGAGAAGCCGGTTTTTCAAGAGGAGGCGCTCTGTTCGCCGCCCTCGGTGCTTGCAGGTTCGGACTTGGGCTTGGCGACCATGACGAGGGCCGGGCGCAATACCCGTTCGTGCAGCAGATAGCCTTTTTGCAGGACCTGCACGACGGTGTTGGGCTCGGCGTCGCTCTCGATCATGCCCACGGCTTGATGCAGGTGCGGGTCGAATTTCTCGCCCTGCGGATCGATCGGGCGCACGTTGGCGCTCTCGAAGGCGTTCTCGAGCTGGCGCAGGGTGAGCTCCACGCCCTGGCGTAGGGTTTCCAGCGTCTGGTTGGGCGTGCCGAGGGCGGCTTCGAGGCTGTCTTTCACCGGCAGCATGGAGGCGGCGAAGCGCTCGCTGGCGAACTTGCCCGCCTTGGCGACTTCTTCCTGGGCGCGGCGGCGGACGTTCTCCGCCTCGGCCTTGGCGCGCAGCCAAGCGTCATGGTGTTCGGCGGCTTTCTGTTCGGCGATGCGCAGCATCTCTTCCAGGCTAGGCATCACGTCGGCAGCCGCTTGGGGTTCTGGCGTCGTCGGGCTTTCTTCAGAGGTTTGCGCTGCGTTGTGCGGGGTGTCGTGGGTGAGTTTGGTTTCTTCGGTCATAACCTCATGCTCCGCCGATTCGTGGTCGTGGACGCATTATGGGGGCGGGAGAGGGGGAATTCAAGGGCGCGCCTCGAACAACCTACTGCGCGGCCGCATGGCGGCGTTGCGCGGTGCTCGCAGGCTCGCCTATCTGCATGATAGGTCTCGCCTGCTGCGCTCCGGGCGCCTTGCCCTGCAGCCGCTCGCGACGGTTTTTCGCGGCGCCCAAGGGAAATCCGCGGGGCAATGGTGCTTCCCTGCCTGCACCGCTGCCCGGCGCCGCGGTGCGCGGTGCACCTTCTGGAGGGCGGGAGTCCGTACAATGAGGGCTTTCGCCGACGAGGGGCGCGCACGGTGGAGGGTTTCTTGCTCGTGTTGCCGGATTTCAGCTTGATCGTGCTGGGCGTGATCCTGGCGCGGCGGGTGATGGTGCAGCCGGAATTCTGGAACGGCGTGGAGCGGCTGGTGTATTACGTGCTTTTCCCGGCGATGCTCTTTCGCTCGCTGGCGAACGCGCCGGCGTTGGGGGCGGGGGCGTTGGCCTTGCTCGGCGCGGCCGCAGTGACGGTGCTCGCTGGCTTTGCGCTCGGCTGGATGATGCGCCGCGCGATCGACCCGGACCCGGTACGGTCGGCTTCGCAGATCCAGTGCGCCTATCGCTTCAACACCTACATCGGCATGGCGCTGGCCGGGCAGTTGGCCGGGGCGAGCGGTTCCGCGCTCATGGGCGCAGTGTGCGGCACGATGGTGCCGCTGGTCAACGTCTTGGCGGTGGGGTCGATGAGCCGCGGCGGCGTGCGCGCCACGCTGCGGGCGTTGGGGACCAATCCGCTGGTGTTGGCTACGCTGGCCGGGGCGGCTTACCATGGCTTCGCTATTCCTTTGCCGGGCGCGTTGGACACGCTGCTCGGGCGCTTGGGCGCCGCGGCGGTGGCGATGGGCTTGATCGGCGTGGGGGCGGCATTGCGCATCGACCGCTCCCTGTTGCGGCCGGCTGCCTGGGGCATCGTGGCAATCAAGCTGCTGGCTTTGCCGGCCATCGCTTGGGGCATCGCCGCGTGGTGGGGGATCGAGGGCTTGGCGCGCGAGATGCTGATTCTGTTTGCCGCCCTGCCTTCGGCCAGTTCGGCGTATATCCTGGCGAGCCGTCTGGGCGGCGACGCGCCGGCAGTGGCGCGTCTGATCTCGCTCACCACGCTCGGCTCGGCGCTCTCGCTGGGGGTGATCCTGAGCCTGTTGAGATGATTCAGGCGGTGAGCACGAAATTGTCGCGGTGGATCAGCTCGGGTTCGTCCATGTAGCCGAGACGCTCGGCGATCTGGCTCGAGGGTAGACCGACGATGGCGCGGGCCTCGGCGGCGCTGTAGTTGATGAGACCGCGGCCGATCTCACGCCCTTGGGGGTCGAGGCAGGCGACGACGGCCCCGCGCACGAATTCGCCCTCCACGCGGGTCACGCCCACCGGCAGCAGGCTCTTGCCCTGGCGCAGCGCCCGGGCGGCCCCGGCGTCGACGTGCAGCGTGCCGGCGAGCTTGAGGTGGTCGGCGAGCCACTGCTTGCGGGCGGCGAGCCGGTTGCGTTCGGCGTAGAGCAGGGTTCCCAAGGCTTCGCCCCGCGCCAAGCGCACGATCACCTCGGGCTCGCGCCCGGAGGCGATGACGGTGTGCGCGCCGCTCTTGGCCGCGCGCGCCGCGGCGCGGATCTTGGTGATCATGCCGCCTTTGGCGATGCTCGAGCCGGCCCCGCCGGCCATGGCGGCGTAGCGCGGGTCTTCGGCGTTGCCCTCTCGCACCAGGGTGGCTTCGGGGTGAAGGCGCGGGTCGGCGGTGTAGAGCCCTTGCTGGTCGGTGAGGATGAAGAGGGCGTCGGCATCGATGAGGTTGGTCACCAGCGCGCCGAGCGTGTCGTTGTCGCCGAACTTGATCTCGTCGGTGACGATGGTGTCGTTCTCGTTGATGATGGGGACCACGCCCAAATCGAGCAGCGTCTTGAGGGTGCTGCGGGCGTTGAGGTAGCGCGTACGGTCGGCCAGATCGGCGTGGGTGAGCAGGACCTGGGCCGTGTGCCGACGGTGGGGGCGGAAGGCGTGCTCGTAGGCATCGACGAGGGCCGCCTGACCGACGGCGGCCGCGGCCTGTAGCAGGGGAATTTCCTTGGGACGCTTGTGCCAGCCCAGGCGCTGCATGCCGGCGGCGATCGCCCCCGAGGAGACGAGACACACGCGCCGCCCTTCCTCGAAGAGCCGGGCGATCTGCGCCGCCCAGCCACGGATCGCCTCGTGATCCAGGCCGCGACCGTCGGCGGTGACGAGCGCGCTGCCGACCTTGACCACGAGGAGCTTGGCGGCGGCAAGCGCCGCGCGGCGTTCAGGGTTCGTCATGTTCGGGCCCGTCGAGCTCGGCCAAGGTGTCGTCTTCTCGATTTCGATCCGCTGCCGGCGCGGCGGCGGCCTTCATCGCATCGAGCGCTTCCTGCACTGCGTAGACGAGCGCCTGGCAGCCTTCGCCGGTGGCGGCGCTGATGGCGAAGTGGCGCGGCGCAGGGCCGTAGGCGTCGAGAAAGGCGGCGATGCGCGCCTCGCGCTCGTCCTCCGGGATCAGGTCGATCTTGTTGAGCACGAGCCAGCGGGGCTTGGCCGCGAGCGCCTCGTCGTAGCGGCGCAGTTCCTCGACGAGCGCGTGCGCATCGTGCACCGGGTTGGCCTCCGGGTCGAGGGGCGCGAGGTCGATGAGGTGCAGCAGCAGCCGCGTGCGCTGCAGGTGACGCAGGAAACGGTGGCCGAGGCCGGCGCCTTCGCTCGCCCCTTCGATGAGGCCGGGGATGTCGGCGATGACGAAGCTGCGGTTCACGTCGGTGCGCACCACGCCGAGGTTGGGGTACAGCGTGGTGAACGGATAGTCGGCCACCTTGGGTCGCGCGGCGGAGACGGCGCGGATGAAGGTGGATTTGCCGGCGTTGGGCAGCCCCAGGAGCCCCACGTCGGCGAGCACGCGCAGTTCGAGGCGCAGCAGGCGGTGTTCGCCCGGCTCGCCGAGCGTGCGCTGGCGCGGGGTGCGGTTGGTGCTGGATTTGAAGTGCAGATTGCCCAGCCCGCCGCGTCCGCCTTTGGCGATGAGCGCGCGCGCGCCTGCTTGGGCGAGATCGGCGAGCAGCTCCCCCGTCTCGTCGTCGAAAATCAGGGTGCCCACCGGCACGCGCAGCGTCATGTCTTGGCCGCTTGCGCCGTAGCAGTCGCTGCCGCGGCCGTTCTCGCCGCGCTGGGCGCGGAAGAGGCGGGTGTAGCGGTAGTCGATGAGGGTGTTGAGATTTTCGTCGGCCTCGAACCAGATGCTGCCGCCGCGTCCGCCGTCACCGCCGTCTGGCCCCCCTTTGGGGATGAATTTCTCCCGGCGAAACGAGGCGCAGCCGTCGCCTCCCTTGCCGGCAATGACTTCGATGCGGACTTCGTCGATGAATTTCATGGGTCTTCCAAAGGAGGAAAGCCTCACCCGGTGCGCCGGACGAGGCTTTCCCCAGAATCACAGACGTTCAGGCCGCCGGGGCGGCGCAGCGAATCAGGCTTCGAGCGGCCGGATGGTGACGTAGCGGCGCTGCTTCGGCCCCTTGACGGCGAATTCGACGATGCCGTCTTTGAGGGCGAAGAGGGTGTAGTCGCGCCCGACGCCGACGTTGTCGCCGGCGTGGAACTGGGTGCCGCGCTGACGCACGATGATGTTGCCGGCCAGCACGAATTGGCCGCCGTAGCGCTTCACGCCGAGCCGTTTGGATTCGGAGTCGCGGCCGTTACGGGAGCTGCCGCCTGCTTTTTTGTGTGCCATGGTCGTTGTCCTCGCGCAAGGGGCTCAGGCTTCGATTGCCTGGATGTGCAGTTCGGTGTAATTCTGCCGGTGGCCTTGGTGTTTCTGGTAGTGCTTGCGGCGGCGCATCTTGAAGATGCGCACTTTCGGGTGCCGGCCGTGGGCCACGACCGTGGCCTTCACGCGCGCGCCTTCGAGCACGGGCGTGCCGATCTTCACCGAATCGCCTTCGCCGGCCATCAGGACCTGGTCCAGCGTGATTTCGGCGCCCACTTCAGCAGGTATCTGTTCTACTTTGATCTTTTCGCCGACGGTGACGCGATACTGTTTGCCGCCGGTTTTTATGACCGCATACATGGCGCTGCTCCGAGAAAAAATGGTTTGGAAAAGCGAAAAATTATAACCGTGAGCAGACGGTGGGTCAAGCAAGAGCCTTGTCCAATGACACATGAGCCTGAAGGAGGCGCGTGATTCCAACGTGAGGTGAGCCTGAAGGGGCCGGGGTTGGGCATCATCGGAGGATGATGATCGTGACCCTCAAGACCCAAGGGCTCCAGACGCTGGAGCACA
>JACRJA010000070.1 GCA_016235745.1 Rhodocyclales bacterium
ACACTCTCCGCGCCAGCACCCACACCGCTCGACTGTCCCCAAATTCTTAAAGAACCCTTCCCACCACACCGCATCAGCAGCGCGGCAGAACCAGCATTATTCCTTACTCCAGCACCCCTGTCAATACCTTCGAAGCCGATCCCTTCATTCCCTCGAACCGGCTCCAGGGCGCCGCCACCGCTGCGATTCCTCTTCTCAGCGGCAGCACGGGAGAGCGGGGATTGTAGGAAAACGATCCGAGGAAGGCAAACAAGAAATTTTGATCCGGCCCATAAAAAAACGGCACCCCGAAAGGTGCCGTTATCGATCGTCATGCCGTCCTCGCTCCGCCTGGGGCGGGCGAGGGACAAAGGCTTAGAGCGCGACGCTGTCGGCCACTTCGGCGAACTCGGGAATCTGGTCGAAGTTCATGTAGCGGTAGATCTCGCTCGCCTTGCTCGTCACCGGTTTCAGGTGCGCAAGGTACTCTTCCACCGTTGGGATGCGGCCGAGCAGCGCGCAGACGGCTGCGAGTTCGGCCGAGCCGAGGTAGACGCGCGTATCCAGGCCCAGGCGATTGGGGAAGTTGCGCGTCGAGGTCGACATGGCCGTGGAGCCGCGTTTGATCTGCGCCTGGTTGCCCATGCACAGGGAGCAGCCGGGGATCTCCATGCGGGCGCCGGCGCGGCCGAGGATGCCGTAGTAACCTTCCTCGCGCAGCATCATCTCGTCCATCTTGGTGGGCGGGGCGATCCACAGTCGCGTCGGGAGGTCGGCCTTGCCTTCGAGCACCTTGGCGGCGGCGCGGAAGTGGCCGATGTTGGTCATGCACGAGCCGATGAAGACTTCGTCGATCTTGTCACCGGCGACTTCCGACAGGCACTTGACGTCGTCGGGGTCGTTGGGGCAGGCGACGATGGGTTCGGTGATCTCGGCGAGGTCGATCTCGATCACCGCGGCGTACTCGGCGTCCGGGTCGCGCTCGAGCAGCCGGGGGTTTTCGATCCAGTCTTGCATCGCCTTGATGCGCCGCTCGAGCGTGCGGCGATCCTGATAGCCTTCGGCGATCATCCACTTGAGCAGCGCAATGTTCGAGCGCAGGTATTCGATGATCGGTTCCTTGTCGAGCTTGACCGTACAGGCGGCGGCGGAGCGCTCGGCCGAGGCGTCCGACAGTTCGAAGGCTTGCTCGACCTTGAGCTGGGGCAGCCCTTCGATCTCGAGGATGCGGCCGGAGAAGATGTTCTTCTTGCCTTTCTTCTCGACGGTGAGCAGCCCCTGCTGGATCGCGTAGTAGGGGATGGCGTTGACGAGATCGCGCAGGGTGATGCCGGGCTGCATTTCGCCCTTGAACTTGACCAGCACCGATTCGGGCATGTCGAGCGGCATGGCGCCGGTGGCGGCGGCAAAGGCTACCAGCCCCGAGCCGGCCGGGAAGGAGATGCCGATGGGGAAGCGGGTGTGCGAGTCGCCGCCGGTGCCGACCGTGTCGGGCAGCAGCATGCGGTTGAGCCAGGAGTGGATGACGCCGTCGCCCGGGCGCAGGGACACGCCGCCGCGCTCGGTGATGAATTTGGGCAGCTCGCGGTGCATCTTGACGTCGACGGGCTTGGGATAGGCGGCGGTGTGGCAGAAGGACTGCATCACGAGGTCGGCAGAGAAGCCGAGGCAGGCGAGGTCCTTGAGCTCGTCGCGCGTCATGGGGCCGGTGGTGTCCTGCGAGCCGACGGTGGTCATGCGCGGTTCGCAGTAGGTACCGGGACGCACGCCCTGCCCTTCGGGCAGACCGCAGGCGCGACCGACCATCTTCTGCGCCAGGGTGAAGCCTTTGCCGCTGTCCTTGGGCTGTTGCGGCAGGCGAAAGAGCGTGCTCGGCGGCAGGCCCAGCGCCTCGCGCGCCTTGGCGGTGAGCCCGCGGCCGATGATGAGCGGGATACGGCCGCCGGCGCGCACTTCGTCGAGCAGCACCGGGGTTTTGAGGCGCGACTCGGCGATGAGCTCGCCGTTTTTGTAGGCTTTGACCGCGGCGGTGTCGTGGTCGATGAGGAGTTCGACCTCGTCACCCATCTCCATCTTGCTGACGTCGATCTCGATGGGCAAGGCGCCGGCGTCTTCCTGGGTGTTGAAGAAGATGGGGGCGATCTTGCCGCCGAGGCAGATGCCGCCGTAGCGCTTGTTCGGCACGAAGGGGATGTCCTGACCGGTCCACCAGATCACGGAGTTGGTGGCGGACTTGCGCGAGGAGCCGGTGCCGACGACGTCGCCGACGTAGGCCACCACGCGGCCCTTTTTCTTGAGTTCTTCGATGAGGCGTATCGGGCCGCGCTGACCCGGTTCGTCCGGTTCGATGCCGGGACGGGGATTCTTGAGCATCGCCAGGGCATGCAGCGGGATGTCGGGGCGCGACCAGGCGTCCGGCGCGGGGGAGAGGTCGTCGGTGTTGGTTTCGCCGGGCACCTTGAAGACGGTGATCTCGAGGCGTTCGGGCACGGGGGGGCGGGAGGTGAACCATTCGCCTTCGGCCCAGGAGCGCAGCACGGCTTGGGCGTTGGCGTTGCCCTGCTCGGCTTTTTCCTTGACGTCATGGAAGTAGTCGAACACCAGGAGCGTCTTCTTCAGCCCTTCGGCGGCAAGGGGGCCAACGAGGGGGTCGTCGAGCAGATCGATCAGGGGCTGGACGTTGTAGCCGCCGAGCATGGTGCCGAGTAGCTCGGTGGCGCGCTCGCGCGACAGCAGCGGGCTCTTTTCCTCGCCCTTGGCCACGCGGGCGAGGAACTCGGCCTTGATCTTGGCGGCGTCGTCGACGCCGGGCGGCACGCGCTGTTCGAGCAGTTCGAGCAGGAAAGCCTCTTCGCCGGCGGGCGGATGGCGCAGCAGCGCGACGAGCTGCTCGGTTTGTTCTTTCGACAGCGGCAGGGGAGGAATGCCGAGCGCGGCGCGTTCGGCGGCATGGGCACGATAGGCTTCTAGCACAATGAGCACCTCTTCTGGTTTGGGTCGAAGGCCGCGAGGAACGGCCGCATTCGCTATTATATGTCTTTTATAAGACTTGAGCGTCTCCCGCCTCATTGTACCAAAGGGCGAGGCGCTGAAAACCGCCGATCGGAACGATCATTTGCTTCGATCGATCCACGGCGACAATCCGGGCGAAGATGGTCTAGACTATCGCCAGACGGCAAGGCCGTTCCAACAAGCGTGTTCATAGGAGGTGTCCGATGTCCGTTGCTGCCGCTACGCTCAAGACCTTCCACATCCCGGGCGTCGGGACGGGGAAATTCCACGACCTTCAGGCGCTGGAGGCGCTCGGGCTCGGCTCGGTGAAGCGCTTGCCGGTGTCGATACGGCTCGTGCTGGAATCGCTCGTGCGCAATTGCGACGGGGTGCGCGTGGAGGAACGGCACGTGCGCGAGCTCGCCAACTGGCAGCCGCAAGGGAAACGCACCGAGGAGATCCCTTTCGTCGTCGCCCGGGTGGTGCTGCAGGATTTCACCGGCGTGCCGCTGCTGTGCGACCTGGCGGCGATGCGCTCGACGGCGGCCGACATGGGGAAGAAACCCAAGGCGATCGAGCCGCTCGTGCCCGTCGATCTGGTGGTCGACCATTCGGTGCAGGTGGATTACTACGGCACGCCCGATGCGCTGCGCAAGAACATGGAGCAGGAATTTGCGCGCAACCGCGAGCGCTACCAGTTCATGAAGTGGGGGATGCAGGCGTTCGACACCTTCCGCGTCGTCCCGCCGGGCATCGGCATCATCCACCAGGTAAACCTCGAATACCTCTTCCGCGGCGTGCGGCGGCAGGATAGTGCCGAAGGCCCCGTCTATTACCCCGACACGCTGGTGGGGACCGACAGCCACACGACCATGATCAACGCCGTGGGCGTGGTCGGCTGGGGCGTGGGCGGAATCGAGGCCGAGGCGGCCATGCTCGGCCAGCCAATCTATTTCCTCACTCCCGACGTGGTCGGGGTGGAACTGGTCGGCTCGCTCCCCGCAGGGGTCACCGCCACCGACCTCGTGCTTACCATCACCGAGATGCTGCGCAAGGCGAAAGTGGTGGGGCAGTTCGTGGAATTCTTTGGCGAGGGCGCGGCGAGCCTGAGCGTGCCCGATCGTGCCACCATCGCCAACATGGCACCCGAATACGGCGCCACCATGGGTTTCTTCCCGGTGGACGAGAAAACGCTGGAGTACCTGCGCGCCACCAGCCGCACGCAGGAGGAGATCGCCGCGTTCGAAGCCTACTTCCGGGCACAGAACCTTTTCGGCATGCCGCGTGCGGGCGAGATCGACTATACGCGCACGCTGCGACTCGACCTCTCCACCGTGTGCGCCTCGCTCGCCGGCCCGAAACGCCCGCAGGATCGCATCGAGCTGCAGGCGATGAAGTCGAACTTCGAAACGCTCTTTTCTAAACCCGGGAGCGAAAACGGTTTCGGCAAGCCGGCCGAGGAGCTGGGCAAGCGCTACCCGGTGCCGGGCCGCGAGGGGCTCACGCTGGGGCATGGCGACGTGCTCATCGCTGCGATCACTTCCTGCACCAACACGAGCAACCCGGCAGTGCTCATCGCCGCGGGACTACTGGCGAAGAAGGCGGTCGAGAAGGGGCTGAGCGTGTCGCCGCACATCAAGACCTCGCTCGCCCCGGGTTCGCGGGTGGTCACCGAATACCTGCAGAAAGCGGGGCTGCTCGAGCCGCTCGCCAAGCTCGGGTTTGCGCTGGCCGGCTATGGGTGCACCACCTGCATCGGCAACGCCGGCGACCTCGCCCCCGAGCTCAACCAGACGATCACCGAGAACGATCTCGTGGTGGCAGCGGTGCTCTCGGGCAACCGCAACTTCGAGGCGCGCATTCACCCCAACATCCGGGCGAACTACCTCGCCTCTCCCCCCTTGGTGGTGGCCTTCGCCATCGCCGGGCGGGTGAACGTCGATCTCACGAGCGAGCCGCTCGGAACGGGTGCCGACGGCAAAGCGGTCTATCTGCGCGACCTCTGGCCGAGCAGCAAGGAGATCCACGCCGTGCTGCCCTACGCCAACGACCCCGAGGTCTTCCGGCGTCTCTACCGCGATTTCACCAAGGATCACGACCTGTGGAATGCCATCCCGGCGCCTGCGGGCGAGGTCTACGATTGGCCGAAGTCGACCTACATCGCCCGGCCGCCCTTCTTCGACGATTTCTCCATGCAGCCACCGGGCGTGCAGCCGATCACGGACGCCAAGGCCTTGCTGCTGCTGGGCGACTCGGTCACCACCGACCACATTTCTCCGGCCGGTTCCATCCCCGAAAACTCGCCTGCCGGTCAATGGCTCAAGGCACACGGGGTGGAGCGCAAGGACTTCAATTCCTACGGGGCCCGGCGCGGCAACCACGAGGTGATGGTGCGCGGCACCTTCGCCAACGTCCGGCTGAAGAATCTCATGCTGCCGCCCAAGCCCGATGGCAGCCGCATCGAAGGGGGCTATACGCTGTTCGACGGCAAGGTCACCAGCGTCTATGAAGCGGCCATGGCCTACCGCGAGCGCGGCATCCCGACGGTGGTCTTCGCCGGCGAGGAGTATGGCACGGGCTCTTCGCGCGACTGGGCAGCCAAAGGGACGATGCTCTTGGGGATCCGGGCGGTGATCGCCCGCAGCTTCGAGCGCATCCATCGCTCCAACCTCGTGGGCATGGGCGTGCTTCCCTTGCAGTTCCTGGGCGAGGATTCGTGGCAGAAGTTGGGCATCGAGGGTTCCGAGACCTTCGACATCCTGGGGCTCGATGAAGTGCGGCTCGCGCCGCAGCAGCAGCTCACCTTGCGTATCCGCCGCGCCGACGGCAGCACGCAGGAGGTGCCGGTGCTGTCGCGCATCGACACGCCGATCGAGGTGGAGTATTACCGCCATGGCGGCATTCTGCCCTACGTGCTGCGCCAGATCCTGGCACGCGTTTGATCGACTTACCCCCGCCTTCGGGTGGGGGATCCCCTGTGGACAGGAGCTGCCGTGAACCCGGAAAAAGTCGTCTTCGGTTTCTTCATCCTACTGGCCGCCACGCTCAATTTCGGTTTTTTCATCGGCGACATCGCCACGGCTGCTTACCACGACGTCTATGAACTCTTCGCCGCGCTGGTCGTGAGTCTGGTCGCCACCATCCTGAAGCTGGGGGATCGCACCCAGATCGGGGCGGTGCATCTGGCCACCTCGCTCGTGGCCGACCTGCAGCTGATCGCCGCGGCCATCGTCTGGGCCTATGCCGAGCATGCCAGCGCGGCCGGTCTTACGCCGGAGATGGTCTCCCGCATCGTCTCGCTCTCGGGCGGGGCCTTGCTCGCCAACCTGGTGTCGGTCACCATCCTCGTGGCCGAGACCTTGATGCAACGCCGCTGAGTCACGAGACCATGAGCATCGAAGGGGTCGACCGCAATTTGAGTGTGGTCCTGCTGGTCTTGCGTCGGCTGCGCGGCCCCATCATCCTGATGGTGGTCCTCTTCTCCCTGTCGGTATTGGGCATGGTCCTTGCCCCTGGTCCGCCCGATGCGCAAGGGCGACCGACCCACATGAGATTTTTCCACGCTTTTTACTTCGTGAGCTACACCGCCACGACCATCGGTTTCGGCGAGGTGCCTCAGGCTTTCTCGGAAGCGCAGCGCCTGTGGGCGATCGCCGTGATTTACCTGAGCGTGCTCTCCTGGGCGTACCTGCTCAAACAGGCGGTGACCCTGATGCAGGATGAGACGCTGCGCCGGGCGGTGGCCGCTCTTACCTTCGCGCGGCGGGTACGGCGGCTGCACCATCCTTTCGTGCTGATCGCCGGTTTCGGTGAGACCGGGACGCAACTCGCGCTGGCCCTCGATCGTGAAGGTCTGGCGACGGTGGCACTCGATCTCGACCCCAAGAAGGTCGAGCGCGCGGAGATGATGGAATTCACCCAGCCGCCGATCACCTTGGTGGCGGATGCGAGCGACCCGAACGCGCTGCTTGCCGCCGGCTTGCATCAGCCGCGCTGCGCCGCGGTGGCGGCGATGACCGACGACGATGCGGCCAACCTCGCGGTGGCGGTAACCCAGGGTTTGCTCGCGCCGCGCCTGCCTTCGGTCTACCGCGCCGAGCACGACGCCACGGTAGCCAACATGGCGGGATTCGCCGCGACGGCGATCATCGATCCCTTCCACGTCTTTCAAAACGACTTGGCGCTCGCGCTCGAGCATCCGGCGGCCTGGCGGGTGCGCCAAATGTTGCTCGACATGCCGCTCGACGAGATTCGCACCGATCGTTCGCCGCCGCGAGGTAAATGGATCATCTGTGGCGCGGGCCGCCTGGGGAAGGCGGCCCAGGCGGCCCTGCGCAGCAGCGACCTCGAACTGGTGGTGATCGACCGATCGCCAACGGATACGGGCGACTCTTCACAGTGGATCACTGGCGATGCCACCCAGGCGGAAGTCCTGCGGCAAGCAGGAATCGACAAAGCCGTCGGCATCATCGCGGCCACGTCCAACGACGTCGATAACATTTCGATCGTCGCCTCCGCCCGCCGCTTGAATTCCTCACTCTACACCATCATACGGCAGAACCGCAGGCGCAACGAAGCGCTCTTTGCCGCTTTCCACTACGATCTGAGGGTCGTGCCACGTCACCTCGTCGCCGCTGAGGCGCTCGCTTGGTTGCGTCTGCCGGAGATCCCCGCTTTCCTTGCCTGGCTCGCCACCGCCCCGCAAGAACACGCCCAAAACTTGCAAGAGACGTTGCTGCGCCTGCGCCGGCATGGCCCTTTACGCAACCTGAAGCTTGCGTTTCTGCCGCAAACCGCTCCCGCGTTGTGGCACGCGCTGGCCGAGGACTCCGGGATCACGCTCGAGCGGCTGCTGCGCTCGCCTTCCCTGTGGCCAGAACCCTTGGCGCTGCGGGTATTGGCGCTGGAGCGCGAAGGGCGCTGGCAGCCCATGCCGGAGGAGCCGCTGACCCCCTTGCGGCGAGGCGACGTCGTGCTGGTGAGCGGTACCGCCGCGGCGCTTGCCAATCTGAAAGAGATCTGCAGCTACGAGCCGACCCTGTACTACGTGCTCGAAGGCCGCGAACAGCCGCAGACCTGGCTGGGACGCTGGTGGGCGAAACGCGCCCTGGAGGGATGAACATGGGGCGCTGGAGCGAACGCATCCGTGCCGTTGCCGAACGGGCGCTCGCCTGTGGCGCCCTGGAGCCGATTGCCACCGAGGCGCTCGAGCGCCGTGAACAGGGGTTCCCCTTCGTGCTGCGCTGGGTCTCGACGCTGGCGCACAAACCTCGCCCCAGGAGCGAGGAGAGGCGCAACCCCTTCCTGCCGCCGGAGCCGGAACTCACGGTCGGCGCGCTCGGCAAGCAGCACCTGGTGGTGCTCAACAAGTACCCCGTCTTCGCCGGCCATGCGCTCATCGTCACGCGCGAGTTCGAACCGCAGACGGCACCGCTTTCCAGCGACGAGTTCCTCGCCTGGCACGCGCTGCTCGCCGAAGGGGGGCTAGGGTTCTACAACGGTGGCGAGATCGCCGGGGCGAGTCAACCTCATCGGCATCTGCAGTGGATCCCTGAGGAGCATCTGGGCGAAGCGCAACTCCGCGCCTTCCTGCCACTTGGTGAAACCGGCTGGGCGGAACTGCCTTGGGCAGCCTGGAGCGCGCTCTTGCCGGCGCAGGCAGAAGGAAACGCCTGGAGCGAAGCGGCGTATCGGGCCTACCGCGATGCCTTGGCGGCGCTGGGCTGGCGGCTCGATGCGCCGCAGCTACCGCCTTACGACCTCCTGCTGCGGCGCGACCGTTTTTTCTTCATCCCCCGGCGAGCCGAGCGGCTCGCGGGCGTGTCGGTCAATGCGCTGGGTTATGCCGGCTCGCTCTTTGCCGCCTCCCCCGAGAAATTGCGCGCGCTCGCTACGCTCGACCTCATCGCGGGGCTATGCACCCTCGGCTGGCCTCGTGCCGAGTTCGCGGGCAAAGGCTGAGAGATCGGCCGTGACGCGCCACAGCGTCTGGCCGGAGTCGCGGTACTTGCGCTCGAAAGGCGTCATGGGCGCCTCGGGCACGAACGGCGTACACTCGCTTCGCACCCCCGAGATCGCCAGCGCGGCGACGAGCTCGCGGGCATAGACCGGCCAGTTGGTGCGGCACTCGAAGCATCCGCCTAGGTGCAGCACGGCGGGCCAAACCGGATGCGCATACCAGCGCCGTCCGAGGTGCCCGATCTTGGGCCACGGGTTGGGATAGAGCCACCAATGCGCACGCACTGGAACGCCGGCCTCCAGCGCCAGGCGCCAGAAGTCGATCACGTCGGCGCGCACGAAGCGCAGGTTCTCGGGCCAGGTCGCGCGCGGATAGGGTTTCTGCCGCGAGAGACGCTCTTGCGATTGGTCCACGCCGACGACGAAGGCCTCGGGAAAGCGCCGCGCCAGCAGGATCGTCGACCAGCCCACGCCGCAGCCGGAATCGAGGATCCACGGCGAGCGCCCGTCCCAGGCGGCGAGCGTCTCTTCGAAGGCGGCAAGGTTGTAGGGCGCGTAGGGTTTGCGAAAGGGCTGCGCGAGATGGCGGTGCACGAGCTCGGGCAGGCGCTGGTGCACCTCGGCTTGGGCGCTCGTCGGGATGCGGGAGATGCCGTAACTCATGGTCGTTCAACGGAAGAAAGGGGGATTTTAACGAAAACCCTCTTGCTCCGACTGGACCGTTCGGCGATAATTCACGTTTCCCTTAAGCAAGAGGATGGCCAAATCCGCCGTCCGCCCGATCCCGAGGTGCCCCATGAAAGAGAACATCCATCCGAATTACGCTGAAGTCCAGGTAACCTGCTCCTGCGGCAATTCCTTCGTAACGCGCTCCACCATCGGCAAGCCGGCGCTGCACGTGGAAGTGTGCGCCGAATGCCATCCCTTCTACACCGGCAAGCAGAAGATCGTCGACACGGCCGGCCGCGTCGAGCGTTTCCGTCAGAAATACGGCAACCTCGCCAACCGCGGCTGAGCGCTCGTGAAGAGATCGTCGCAAGCGGGACAGTAGCGAGGAACGAGCAACGAAGCGATCGGGCCGCGCAGCGGCTCGATTCGCAAGCGCTGACTTCATCACACGGAGTTTCAGAAAGGGCGGGAAAGACCGCCCTTTTTCGTTGACGGCGCCCCGCCCCGAGCCGGGGAACGACTATAATCGCCACTCTCGCAATGAGTAGCGTTGGCATGTTCTTCGACCCGCGTCCTGTTCCGCCGTGGCAACGACGGCTCTACGGAAAATGGGGATTGGTGGCGCTACTGGCCGCCTTTCTCCTGGTCGGCACCACGGGACACGATCCGTGGCGCAGCGCCGATCTGCGCCACTTCTTCCCCGCTTGGCAGGTGCTCCAGGGGGAATGGCTGTTGCCTTCCGCCCTCCTCGACGGCACCGTCCCGGCGACCGGTCCGCTCTATTATTGGGTGGCAGCGCTCCTGGGCTTGCTGCTCGAACCCCTGGGGTTGGCGCTCCACGACGCGACCCGCCTTGCCTCCCCGCTTCTGCTGCTCTTCACTTTGCTGAGCCTGGGCGCAGCGGCGCTCTCCTGGTGCGGCAAACCCTGGCAGGCGGGCGCGATGCTCGTGGGCTTGGGAACCCTCGGCTGGGTGCTCGATGCGCATCAGCATCAGGCTCTGCTTGCTTCTGCCGCCGCGATCGGCCTTGCCCTTGCCGCCGTGAGCCGGCGAGATGCGCAGCCGGCGAAGGCGTGGATCGCTGCATCCGTCGCCATGGCAGCCGGTTTTCTCGCCCAAGGGTTTGCCCTCCTGCTCGTGCTGAGCATCCCCTGGCTGGCGACCTGGCCATGGCGTCGGATCGCGGCAGCGCGGCGTCTGACGCTCCTCATGGCCACGGCGCTGATCTTTGCCCTCCCCGTGACGTGGTTCGTCGCCGTCTGGCGCACTGCCGAAGGCGAGACCTGGCTCGCGCTGCAAGCGCCGCATCTCACGGGGGAGTTCATCGCGTCCAACCTCGATGACGCCTGGCGTGACGCTGTCTGGGTGGCTTGGCCGCTATGGCTGCTGGCCTTGTGGCCACTGCGCCGGGCCGCCAACGGCAACGGCAACGGGCCGAATCTTCGGCTGCTTGCCGTGGCGTGGGCCATGATCGCCATGGGCCTGGTCGTGGTAGCCGCCTGGCCGCCCAGCAACCCCAGCGACCTCCTCATCCTCTTGCCACCGCTCACCCTCCTGGCGACGGAACGGCTGCGGCGCCTGCCTTCCGGGGCACGAGCGGCGTTCTCGTGGTTCTCGGCGGTGACGGTGCTGAGTCTCGTCGTCTTCGCCGGCCTTTCCTGGAGCGCATGGAACCTCGACTGGCCGCCGGGGCTGGCGCGCCATATGGTGCGCGTCGCGCCCGATTTCGAAATGAGCGGATCTTTGTGGCGCCTCGGCGCGGCCACGGCGGTGCTGCTCGCCTGGTTCGTCCTCGCCATGGCGACCCCGCCTTCGCCGCTACGGCCGGCAATCCATTGGGCGCTCGGCGTCACGCTCGCCTGGGCGGTGCTGGTGCTGCTGCTCGAGCCCTGGTTCGAGCATACGCGCAATCTGCGGCCGATCGTCGAACAGATGCGGGAAACGCTGCGCGAACGCGCTCCTTCCTGTGTCTCCGTGCCTGCGCGAGAACCCGACGTGCGGGCGGCGCTCGTCTATTTCGGCGGCATTCCCGCGACGCTGGAAGACGGCTGTCCCATCCGTTTCGCTCGCCTGCGCGGTTCTCAGCCCTTGCCGGCGGACAGCAGCGTGCTCTGGTCGACGACGCGCGGCCAAGGGAAACGCCAGGAATACTGGCTCCTGCTGGACAACGAACGAGCGAGGCCCGCCCATGACTGATTCTCTTCCTCCTTTCGTCGCGCCCGAGCAGACTCCTGCCTGGGCCGAACTGCTCGCCCTGGCCGATCTCTGGCTGGCGCGCCGCATCACGGACGCGTTTGCCGTCGACGCCCACCGGGTCGATACGCTCTCGCTGCCGGCAGGCGCCTTGTGGCTCGATGCGAGCAAGCAGGCATGGGATGCCGAGGTGCTCGCGCAGCTCTTTGCCCTTGCCCGGACGGTGCGGCTGCCGGAAGGAATCGAAGCGCTCTTTGCCGGGGCAGAAGTCAATTTCACCGAGCGCAGGCCGGCGCTACACATGGCCTGCCGCGGCGGAGCGGACGTACCGCCGGCCGACCGCGAGCGCTTCGATGCAACGCAAACCCGGCTGCACGCGTTCGTCGCCGCCTTTCACCGCGGCGAGCTGCGCGGCGCCACCGGCAAGCGGCTCGATCACGCCGTCAACCTCGGCATCGGCGGTTCCGACCTCGGGCCGCGGCTCGCCTGCGAGGCGCTCTCGCATCTGGAAGCACCGCAGCGGGACGTGCGCTTCGTCGCCAACCTCGACCCGAGCGACTTCAGCGCGACGATACGCGGGCTAGAGGCGGCGCGCACGCTCTTCGTCGTCTCCTCCAAGAGCTTCGGTACCGCCGAGACGCTTGCCAACCTCGAGCGCGCGCGGGCGTGGCTTGCCCAGGAACTGGGAACACGCGAGACGGCGGCGCATTTCCTCGCTGTCACCTCCAACCCGGACAAAGCGCAGGCGCTCGGGTTTGCGCCGGACCGCATCCTGTGGCTGCCGCCCTGGGTGGGCGGACGCTATTCGCTGTGGTCGGCCGTGGGTCTGCCGGTGGCGCTCGCCTTCGGCTGGGAGCGTTTCCTCGAACTACGCGCCGGCGCGCGCCGCATGGACGCGCATTTCCGCTCGACGCCGCTCGAGCGCAACCTGCCGGTATGGCTCGGATTACTCGGCCTGTGGAATGCAAGCCTGCTCGATGTTCCTTCCTTGGCCGTGCTTCCCTACGATCAGGGACTGGCCTGGTTTCCGGCCTGGCTGCAGCAGCTCGAGATGGAGAGCAACGGCAAGCGCTGCCGGCGCGACGGCTCGCTGGTGCCCTACCCCACCGCGGCCGTCGTCTGGGGCATGAGCGGCACCCTGGGGCAGCACGCCTTCCATCAGCTCTTCTACCAAGGCACGCGGCGCCTCACGCTGGACTTCATCGTCCCATTGCCCCGCCCGCTCGATGCCGGACGGCGGGCGTTGGCGCAACATGCGCTCGCGCAGGCAGGCGCCTTGCTGGCCGGGCGCACGCGCGGCGAGGCGCGCGCGGCGCTGGCAGCGCAAGGCCTGGCGCCCGAAGCGATCGACGCGCTCGCGCCGCATCATGAGATTCCCGGCAACCGGCCGAGCTCCGTGCTGCTCACCGAGGGCTGGGACGCCGGCGTGCTCGGAGAGCTTCTTGCCGCCTATGAACACGCCACTTTCGTGCGCGGCTGGATCTGGGGCATCGATCCGTTCGACCAGTACGGCGTGGAGCTGGGAAAAGAGCTGGCGCGCACGCTCGCCGCGGGCGGGACGCTTTCCGGCTTCGACCCTTCCACGCGCACGCTCGCCGCCCGGCTGGAGGCGTACCGCTGAACGGGGCGGGTACCCTGAACAACCATCGCCAGCGGGGGCGTAGCGAGGCGCCAGAACGCTCAGCCTTCAGGCAAACGCAGGAAAGCAGCCCGATAGCAGCGCAGCTCTTCGATCGACTCATAGACGTCGGCAAGCGCCGTGTGCCTGCTCTCCTTCTCCCAGCCCTGCAGGATAGCAGGGGCCCAGCGGCGCGCCAGTTCCTTGAGCGTGGAGACATCCAGATTGCGGTAGTGGAACCAAGCCTCGAGCCGCGGCATGTAGCGGTAGAGGAAGCGCCGGTCCTGGCAGATGGTGTTGCCGCACATGGGACTCGAGCGCGGCGGCAGCCAAGGCTGCAGGAATTCGAGCAGCATCGCTTCCGCCTTGGCTTCGTCGATGCGCGAAGCGCGCACCCGCTCGATCAGGCCGGAAGCTCCGTGCGTCTTCTGGTTCCACTCATCCATCGCCGCGAGCACCTCGTCGCTTTGATGCACCGCGATCACCGGTGCCTCTGCGAGCACGTTCAGGTCGTTGTCGGTGACCACCATGGCGACCTCGAGGATGCGATCGCGATCGGGGTCGAGCCCCGTCATCTCCAGGTCGAGCCAGACCAGCTTGTCGGAAGGCGCGTTGTTCTCGCTCATGCGGTTTCCTTTCTCGAGGGAATGGGTGCGCTATACTGCCACGGTCGCGTGCCGGACGGCGCGATCCTCTCCCGTATTTTTTCGTATCCTGCCCATGGATGAAACCTTTCTTGCCACCGTCGTCGCCGCCCACGGCCGCAGCTACGAACTCGCCCGGACGATTCCGTGGCACGAGCCGCCCAGGCACGCCGTCACCCGCGGCAAACGCCACGACTATGCCTGCGGCGACCGGGTCGAGGCGCGCGCCACGGGCCCCGGTCAAGCGGTGATCGAACGGCACCAGCCGCGCTCCTCGCTTTTCTGGCGGGCGGACGGCGTACGGCAGAAGCTCATCGCCGCCAACGTCGATCAGGTCGTGATCGTCACCGCGGTCGAGCCCCCCTTCTCATCCGAGCTGGTGACGCGCTGCCTCGTAGCGGCCGAACACCAGGGGATCGCAGCGCGCATCGTGCTCAACAAGTGCGACCTCACCGACGGCCTGGAATCGGCACGGGCGCGTCTCGCTCCTTTTCGCGCCGCGGGCTATGGCGTGATCGAACTCTCGGCCAAACGGGACGTCAGCCCGCTCGAGCCGCTTCTCGAGGGGAAGCGCTCGCTGCTTGTCGGACAATCCGGCATGGGAAAATCGACGCTCATCAATGCCCTGGTGCCGCAAGCCCGGGCGCGTACGGGCGAAATCTCACGCGCCTTGGAATCGGGGCGACACACCACTACCGACGCGCGGCTCTATCCTTATCAGGGAGGGTGGATCATCGACAGCCCCGGCCTGCAGACCTTCGGTCTGGCGCACGTGCCGCTGGAAGCGCTGGAGGCTTGTTTTCCCGAACTGCGTCCGGCACTGGGTGAGTGCCGTTTCCGTGATTGCCGCCACGACGCCGAACCAGGATGCGCCCTGCGCGCGCTGGCCGAAGGCGGCGCGATCAGTCCCGAGCGCTGGCAGCAGTACCGCCGCATCCGCGCCGAACTCGAGGCACTGGCGCGGCGGTCCGCAGCGGGCCGATAGGGCGAGAATCGCCCTATCGGCCGAGCCCAGGATTCAGAGCCGCTCGAAGATCACCGTCAAACCCTGACCGCCGCCGATGCACAGGGTCACCAGGGCGTAGCGCCCGCCGATGCGGTGCAGCTCGTGGATCGCCTTGGTGGCGATGATCGCGCCGGTCGCACCCACCGGATGCCCCAGAGCGATAGCCCCGCCGTTGGGATTGGTCTTGGCCGGATCGAACCCGAGCCCCTTCATGACCGCCAGCGACTGAGCGGCAAAGGCTTCGTTCGACTCGATCACGTCCATGTCTTCGAGCTTGAGGCCAGTCTTTTCCAGCGCTTTCTTGGTGGCCGGGATCGGACCCTCGCCCATGATGTCGTTGGGCACCCCCGCCACGGCGTAGCCGACAATGCGCGCGAGCGGTTTCAGGTTTTTCCGCTCGGCTACCTTGGCGTCGGCGAGCACGAGGAAAGATGCGGCGTCGTTGATGCCGGAGGCGTTGCCGGCCGTCACCGTGCCATCTTTCTTGAACGCCGGCTTGAGCTTGGCGAGGCTCTCCATCGTCGTGTTGGGCTTGGGATGCTCATCGACTTCGAACACCACGTCGCCCTTGCGCGTCTTGATCGTCACCGGCACGATCTGGGAGCGGAAGCGCCCTTCCTCGATCGCGCGCGCGGCGCGGCGCTGCGACTCCAGCGCGAAGGCGTCCTGCTCCTCACGGCTGATCCCCCACTTGACGGCGAGGTTCTCGGCCGTGATGCCCATGTGACCGACGCCAAAGGGATCGGTGAGCACCGCCACCATGGCGTCGATGAGGGTCGTGTCACCCATGCGGGCGCCGTTGCGCATCGTCGGCGAGAGATAGGCGCCGCGCGACATCACCTCCACGCCGCCGCCCACGCCCATGACCGCATCGCCGAGCATGATGTTCTGGGCCGTGGTGACGATCCCCTGCAGACCGGAAGAACACAGGCGGTTGACCTGCATCGCCACCGAGCTCATCGGCAGCCCCGCCTGGATGGAGGCCACGCGCGGCACGTAGGCATAGCGCGAATCGGTCGGAATGCAGTTGCCCACCGTGACGTATTCGACTTCGTTGGGATCGACGCCTGAGCGCTCGATGGCCGCCTTCATCACCTGACCGGCGAGCTCGGCCGGTTCGATCTGCGACAAGGTCCCGCCGAAAGTCCCGATGGCGGAACGTACGGCGCTCAGTACCACGACGTCTTTGTTCGACATATCCTCTTCTCCTTGCTTGGTCAACGAAACAGTTGCATACGGCGTGCAGTAAGCTTCATCATACGCTGAAACTGTGACGATTGTCACGCGGAGCGCCGGGGCCCCTCCGACCCCGGGTCCTCAGCGGCGGGCGCTCCCGGGGCGCACTGCAGCGCAGTGGCTGGATGCCCGTCCGTCAGGAGCAGCTCGAGGAAGGTGCGCAGCATGGCCGCCGTCGCGCCCCAGATGAAATACTGGCGCCAGGGGACGGCCCAATAGTGGCGGCGCTGCTCGCCATAGGTCAGCGAGTAGCGCACGTAGCGGCGTGGATCGAGCACGTGCGACAACGGCACGGTGAAGACCTCGGCCACCTCGAACGGATCGGGGCGCAGCTCACCCGGATCCTCCACCCAACCGACGAGCGGGGTGATGCGATAGCCCGTGATGGTGACATAAGGCGGCAGAGCCCCCAACACCTGCACCCGCTGCGGCGAAAGCCCGATCTCCTCCTCGGTCTCGCGCAGGGCAGCCTCTACCGGACCGGGGTCGCCCGGCTCCATCCGCCCGCCGGGAAAGCTGATCTGGCCGGGGTGATGCGCCAGATGCGCCGTGCGGCGCGTGAGAAGAAGCTGCGGTCCGGCGGGCGAGAGTACCAGCGGGGCCAAGACCGCCGCCGGCCAGCGCACTTCGCGTGCGCCCTCGTCGCCTGCAGCAAGGCCAAGCGGCCGGTTCGCTTCCCACTGCAGACGTTCGGCGATACGCTCACGCAACCGCGCGGGCGACGCGAGCAGATCGAAGAGTTCATCATTGCCCATCAAATCATTGTGGCACAAAAAAGTCAGCTCTCCTCAGCGAAGCGTGCATCACACCCAAACAAGAAAAAATTATTTGACCAACCGGTCGGTTTATTTTATTATTCCTTGATCCAGATCAAACTCTACCGCGAAAAGCTGCAGTACATTCACGGTACGCGAACGGCTTCGATCATGTTGAAGCCGATCAGCGAAGGATCCGGATGGACGTCTTATCCACCCTAGAGGAGGCAACACCATGGCTCATCACGACAAACTCGCCCTACAAATGGACCTTCCGCCGCAGACCCCGCAGCCGAACGTCTATCCCCTGTCCTGGCACGCCAAGACGCAGAAGATGGAGGAAATCTGGGACGCGGCGCAGCGCGAGTTCTGGGATCCGAAGAAACTTCCCTGGGACACGCTCGACGTCGAGTCCTATTCCTGGGAAGAACGCGAGGCGATCGCCTACTGGTGGACGCTCCTGTCCGTCTTCGACGCTTCCGCACCTCCCGTCTTCGCCGCGGCGCTCATCAAGACCTACGAAGAGCATGAGGAAGATCCGGTACGCCGCTGCTTCTTCTCGGTGACGCGCGACGAGCAGAACCACGAACAGATGTGCGGCCTGGCGATCACCAAGTTCCTGGGACACGACGATCCGCTCACCTACCAACCCAAGACCGACCTGGGCAAACGTCTGCAGAAAAACACCATGTGGCTCTACTACAACGGCGGACGCTACTGGAACGGTTACAAGAACGCCGTGCCGAAGTATTCCCTCGCCGTGCTCTTCTCCTCATTCCTCATGGGCGAAATCGCCGCGGCCACCATTTTCAAGCAAATGCATGACAACAGCCGCGAGCTGGTGTTCAAAGAGGCGTTCCGCAACATCGGCCGCGACGAGGGTCGCCACATGGCGATTTGTATGGCGCTCATGGAGCGCGACTATCCCCGGCTCGCTGCCGAGGACAAGGCGCTCGTCACCAAGCAGATCCGCGCTGGCTACCTCTTCCTCTCGGCGGTGCTGTTCGAGCCGCCGGAAGAGTTCTGGGACCTGCCCGCCGACTTCATCAAGAACCAGCGGGAAGGCGAAGAAGTGGCGCGCGGCGCCGGCTTCGGCATCCCGACGTACGAAGCGAAGAAGGAAAACTGGCGCAAGGCCATGCTCAACCTCAAGGGCGTGCTGGATCGCTACGGCATCCCCTTCCCCGCCATTCCGGAAGTCGGGATCGAAGGTCAGGAAGTGACGGAAGTCGACATGGACTCGATCATCCCGGTCTTCTGAGCTTTGGCGACCGCCCGCGAGGGCGGTCGCGGCGATGCGCATCGGCCGCCGGTGTCCTTCCACGGACCCCGGCGGTTTCGTCGACCAGGCAACCCATCACCCCTCAAGAGAGCGAACCCGAATGAGCACTCTCATCAAATTGCACCCTTCCGGCCGCCAGATCGAATCCCGCCCCGGCGAGACCGTGCTGGAATCCCTCGAACGGGCGGGCTATGCGCTGCCGAACAACTGCCGGGCCGGTGCCTGCGGCGAATGCAAGGTCAAGGTTCTCTCCGGGCATTTCGACCAAGGGGTCGTGCTCGACATGGCCCTGTCGGCCGAGGAACGCAAGCAGGGATTCGGCCTCATGTGCATGGCCAAGCCCCTCTCGCCCGAGCTGGTGATCGAATGGGGCACGGCCGACGCAAAACCCAAACTCTTCCCGCCGCGGGAGAACCAGCGCTACGTCGTGATCGACCGCGTACCACGCACCCCACGCATCACCGAATTCCGGCTGCGGCCATTGGGACAACCGATGCGCTACTGGCCCGGGCAATACGTGACCCTGAGCAACGCCGAGGGCAAGATCCCGGCGCGCTGCTATTCGATCGCCAACGCGCCGCGCCCCGACGGCGAGATCACGCTGCAGATCACGCGCATCGAAGGCGGCGTCACCAGCGTCTGGATCCACGACCATCTGCAGATCGGCGACATCGTGCGCATCAACGGCCCCTACGGGACCTTCATCGGCGACCTGTCGCTGGATACCCCTGTGTTGTGCCTCGCGGCCGGCTCGGGCCTGGCGCCGATCCGTGCGCTCACCGAAGCAGCACTGCGCCGGGGCTACCGCAAGCCCGTCACGCTCATCTATTCAGGCAAGACGAAAGAGGACATTTACGAGCTCGGTCTGATGCGCTATTGGGAAACGAAGCACCGCAACTTCACCTTCAAGGCCACGCTCACGCAGGAACGCGATCCGCAGTGGCTGCACGGGCGCATCCCGAAGATCCTGCCCGAGCTCTTTCCAACGCTGGCTGGCTATAACGTATTCATCGCTGGCAGCCCGTCCTTCGTGGCCGACTGCAGCGCGGCGGTGAAAACCCTGGGGGCGGAGGAATCGATGATCCACACCGAAGGTTACTTCGGTCAGGCGCAACCCACGGTGGCACCGGCTGAACAGCTCATGAGCGCGTAGGACAGCCTGATCTGCCCGGGGTCACTCGATCCCGAGCAGATATTGAATCACCCCCTTGGCGACGAAGCCGATGAAACCGATTCCCAGCGCGAGGAAGAGCCACAGGGTGCCGTACTTGCCGGCCTTGGACTTCCACGCCAGGTTACCGATGATGAAGATCATGTAGAGGATGAAGGCCGGCACGAGGATCTTGAAGGCCAGATCTTCGAGCTGGGGAAAGGTGAGTCCAAAAAGTACCACGTCTTCCATGGGGGTGCTCGCTTGGCCGGATGCATCGATCCGGCCAATTTATAAAAAATATTGATTAGACGCCACGTTTTTCGGCGAGTTTCGCGGCGATGCGCAGGCGCAGCGCGTTGAGGCGGATGAAGCCCTCGGCGTCTTTCTGGTTGTAGGCGCCGCGGTCGTCTTCGAAGGTGGCGATCGTCGGGTCGAAGAGGGAGTCGGTGGGCGAGTCGCGCCCCACCACCATGACGCTGCCCTTGTAGAGCTTGACGCGCACCCAGCCGTTGACCGGCTGCTGGGTCGCGTCGATGAGGGCTTGGAGGGCGCGGCGCTCGGGGCTCCACCAGTAGCCGTTGTAGATCATCTCGGCGTAGCGCGGCATGAGCTGGTCTTTCAGGTGCGCCACTTCCCGGTCGAGGGTGATCGACTCGATGGCGCGGTGCGCCTTGAGCAAAATGGTGCCGCCCGGCGTTTCATAGCAGCCGCGGCTCTTCATGCCGACGTAGCGGTTCTCCACCAGGTCGAGCCGGCCGATGCCGTGCTTGGCACCGAGTTCGTTGAGCTTGGCAAGCAGCTCGTGCGGCCGCAGGCGCACGCCGTCGATGGCCACGAGATCGCCCTTTTCGAACTGCAGTTCGACGTACTGCGGCGCATCGGGGGCGTTTTCGGGAGCCGTCGTCCAGCGCCACATGGATTCTTCCGCTTCGGCAGCGGGGTTTTCCAGGTGCCGCCCTTCGTAGCTGATGTGCAGAAGGTTCGCGTCCATCGAGTAGGGCGAGCCGCCTTCGCGGTGCTTCATCTCGATGGGGATGCCGGCCTTTTCGGCGTAGGCGAGCAGCTTTTCGCGCGAGTTGAGGTCCCACTCGCGCCAGGGGGCGATCACCTTGATTCCGGGCATCAGCGCGTAGTAGCCGAGCTCGAAGCGCACCTGGTCGTTGCCCTTGCCGGTGGCACCGTGGGCCACGGCATCGGCACCGGTGAGCTTGGCGATCTCGATCTGGCGCTTGGCGATGAGCGGGCGCGCGATCGAGGTGCCCAGCAGGTATTCGCCTTCGTAGATCGTGTTGGCGCGGAACATGGGGAAGACGAAGTCGCGCACGAACTCTTCGCGCAGGTCGTCGATGTAGATGTTCTCGGGCTTGATCCCGAGCTTGAGCGCCTTTTGCCGCGCCGGTTCGAGCTCCTCGCCCTGCCCCAGGTCGGCGGTGAAGGTGACCACTTCGCAGCGGTAGGTGTCTTGCAGCCACTTCAGGATCACGGAGGTGTCGAGCCCCCCGGAATAGGCCAGTACCACTTTCTTGACTTCGCTCATCGTCCTTTCCCATCGAGCGTTCGCAAACGATCCGGACGCAGGACGTACCGGATCCCCAAAATCTGCCTCAACCCTCCATCCGGCCGAGCACGAGGTATTCCATCAGCGCCTTTTGCACGTGCAGGCGATTCTCCGCCTCGTCCCAGACCACGGACTGCGGCCCGTCGATCACCTCGGCCGTGACTTCCTCGCCGCGATGCGCCGGCAGGCAGTGCATGAAGAGCGCATCGGGCTTGGCCTGGGCCATCATCGCCGCGTCGACCTGCCAGTCGGCGAAGGCGCAGAGCCGATCGTCGGTCTCGTGCTCGAAGCCCATGGAGGTCCACACGTCGGTGGTGACGAGATCCGCCCCGCGCGCGGCCTCCATCGGGTCGGCGAAGCAGCGGTAGTGCCCCTCGGGGGTGACGCCTGCGAGCTGCGGGTCGACCGCATAGCCAGGTGGCGTGGAGACGTGCACGGTGAAGTCGAGCACTTCGGCCGCCTGCAGCCAGGTGTGGCACATGTTGTTCGCGTCCCCGATCCAGGCGACGGTCTTGCCGCGGATGGAGCCGCGGTGTTCGATGTAAGTGTAGACGTCGGCGAGCACCTGGCAGGGGTGGAATTCGTTGGTGAGCCCGTTGATCACCGGCACGCGCGAGCGCCGGGCGAAGCGTTCGACGATGGCCTGCTCGAAAGTGCGGATCATCACCAGGTCGCTCATGCGCGAAATCACCTCGGCGGCGTCTTCCACCGGTTCGCCGCGCCCGAGCTGGGAATCGCGCGTGTTGAGGTAGACCGCGAAACCGCCGAGCTGCTGGATGCCGGCTTCGAACGAGAGGCGCGTGCGCGTACTCGCCTTCTCGAAGATCATCACCAAGGTGCGATCGAAGAGGGGGTGCCAGGGTTCGTAGCTCTTGAACTTGCGCTTGATCCAGGCCGTACGCTCGAAGAGGTAGGCGTATTCGTCAGCGCTGAAATCCTTGAACTGGAGATAATGCTTCGGCGGCATGGCGACCCCCTCAATGACGCGCGACGAAGCGCTCGACGAGCGGCACGAGGCGCTCGACGATCTGCTGCGCCTCCTCGATGCTGAGGATCAAGGGCGGCAGCAGGCGGACGACGCGCTCGGCGGTGACGTTGATGAGCAAACCCGCCTCCAGCGCGTCGAGCACCAAGGCGGCGCAGGGGCGGTCGAGCTCGACGCCGAGCATGAGCCCTTGGCCGCGCACGCCCTTGACCTGGGGCAGATGCGCCAGGCGCGCGGCGAGCGTCGCCTTGAGGTAGCCACCGACCCGGGCAGCGTTGTCGAGCAAGGCGTCGGTCTCGATCACGTCGAGGGTGGTGAGCCCCGCCGTGCAGGCGAGCGGATTGCCGCCGAAGGTGGAGCCATGGTTGCCCGGGCCGAAGAGCCCGGCTGCCGGCCCAGCAGCGAGACAGGCGCCGATGGGCACGCCCGAGCCCAGCCCTTTGGCGAGCGTCATCACGTCGGGGCGCACCTCGCTCCATTGCCAGCCGAACCACTTGCCGGTGCGCCCGAGGCCGCATTGCACCTCATCGCAGATCATCAGCAGGCCATGCGCATCGCACAAGGAACGCACGGCGCGCAGGTATTCGGGGTCGGCGAGCCGGATGCCGCCCTCGCCCTGGATCACCTCGAACATCACCGCGACCAGCTCGGGCGTCTCGGCAATGAGCCGGGTGAGCGCGGCGATGTCGCCGAAGGGCACGCGCAGGAATCCGGACACGAGCGGCTCGAAGCCGAGCTGGGTCTTGACGTTGCCGGTGGCCGACAGGGTGGCGAGCGTACGCCCATGGAACGCTTGCTCCATCACGGCGATCTTGGGCGTGTCCACCTTCTTCACCTTGTGGCCGTAGAAGCGCGCCAGCTTGATGGCGCACTCGTTGGCCTCCGCCCCCGAGTTGCCGAAGAAGACCTCGTCCATGCCGGAGAGCTCACACAGGCGGTCGGCCAGGCGCTCTTGCGCCGGGATGCGGTAGAGGTTGGAGGTGTGGATCACGGCCTTTGCCTGACGGGCGATCGCCTCGACCAGGCGCGGATGGCCGTGCCCCAAGGTGGAGACGGCGATGCCGGCGAGCGCATCGAGGTAGGGTTTGCCCTGCTCGTCATAGAGCCAGACGCCCTCGCCGCGCACGAAAGCCACGGGCAAACGGGCGTAGGTGTTCATCAGATGCGACATGCGTGACGCTCCCGCGAAATCCGAGCCACCCGTATGGTAGAAGGGGCGACCGGGTCAGGAAAAGTCTATGATCTTACGGGAAAGGCGCTTTTTTTGAAAGGGCGCACTCAGCAAAAAGCGGCGCCGAGGCCTGGAGGCCGCGGCGCCGCCGTCTTCTTTTTGGCGCGATCGGCTCGCTCAGCCCTCGCGGAGGGCCGCGGCCACCATCTCCAGGGTGCTGGCGTCCTCGATGGTGGGCAAATCGCCCGGGTCGCGCCCTTCGGCGAGCGCCTGCAGCGAGCGGCGCAGCATCTTGCCCGAGCGCGTCTTGGGCAGACCCTGCACGAAGTAGACGCGGTGCGGCCGCGCGATCGCCCCGAGCAATTCGTCGACCGTCTTCTTGACTTCTTCCTCCAGCGCCCGGCGCGCCTCGCTCGTGGCGATGCGCGAAGGGTCCTTGACCACGGCGAAGGCCACCGGCACCTGCCCCTTCACCTCGTCGTGCACGCCGACCACCGCCACTTCGGCAATCGCCGGATTGGCCTGGATCGCCTCTTCGATCTCGCGCGTGCCCAGACGGTGTCCCGCCACGTTGATGACGTCGTCGATGCGCCCGAGAATGGTGAGGTAGCCGTTCTCGTCCCGGATGCCCCAGTCGGCGGTGGAATAGACCAGCGGCTCGCGGAAGAGGCTAAAGTAGGTCGACACGAAGCGATCGTCCTGCCCCCAGACGGTGGCCAGACACCCCGGCGGCAGCGGCGGCACGATGCCGACGATGCCTTTTTCATTGGGTCCGCACTCGGTGCCGTCTTCGCGATAGACGTGCAGGTCGTAGCCGTAGACCGGCAGACCCGGCGAGCCGTACTTGATGGGCAGATCTTCCTGCACCCCACGGCACAGGGCGAGGATGGGCCAGCCGCTCTCGGTCTGCCAGTAGTTGTCGATCACCGGCACGCCCAGCGCCTCGTGGATCCAGCGGTGCGTGGTCTCGTCGAGCGGCTCACCGGCAAGGAAGAAGTGCTTGAGCGAGGAAAGATCCCGCTTCATGTAGGAAGGATCCTGCTTCTTGAGCACCCGCACGGCGGTAGGCGCCGAGAACATGACGTTGATGCGATATTTTTCCACCAGCCGCCACCAGATGCCCGGGTCGGGGCGAAGCGGCGTGCCCTCGTACATCACCGTGGCCATGCCGGCGAGCAGCGGCCCGTAGATGATGTAGCCGTGCCCGACCACCCAGCCGATGTCGGAGGTGCAGAACATCGTCTCGCCTTCGCCGCCGCGGAAGATGTACTTCATCGAACTCGCAAGCGCCACGGCGTAGCCGCCGGTGTCGCGCTGTACTCCCTTGGGCTTGCCGGTGGTACCGGACGTGTAGAGGATGTAGCTCGGATGCGTGGCATCGACCCACTCGACCGGCACGCGCGCCTCGCCCACTTCGTCGCACAGGGTCGCATAGTCGAGGTCGCGCCCTTCGACGCGGGCGAAGTTCGGATCGAGCCCGCGGTCGACGATGAGCACTTTCTCCGGGGGGAACTGGGCAAGCCGGCAGGCTTCATCGAGCAGGTGCTTGTAGGGAATGACGTTGCCGTTGCGCATGCCCGCTTCGGCGGTGACGACGAGCTTAGGCTTGGCATCGTCGATACGGGTGGCGAGCGAGGCGGAGGCAAAGCCGCCGAAGACGACCGAATGGATGGCGCCCAGGCGCACGCAGGCGAGCATGGCAAAAGCCGCCTGCGGAATCATCGGCATGTAGATGAGCACCCGGTCGCCTTTCTCCACGCCGAGCTTGCGGTAGATCGCCGCCATGCGCTCGACTTCGCGCTGCAGCTCGCTGTAGGAATAGGTCTTCTCCTCGCCCGTCTCGGTGGAGACGTAGATGAGCGCCGGCGCGTCGGGGCGCTTGGCGGCATGGCGATCGACGGCGTTGTAGCAGAGGTTGGTGAGCCCGCCCTTGAACCATTTGACGAAGGGGGGATTGCTGTAGTCGCAGATGGTCTCGGGCGCTTTCTCCCAGTGGATGAACTGCGCCTGTTCGGCCCAGAAGGCGTCGCGATCCTCGATCGAGCGACGGTGGAAATCCTGGTACTTGCCCATGTCCTCTCCCCGATGACGAATAAATGCCGGAGCGATGCCGTCCGGTCTTACGAAAGTTGTCTATTATAAGACATGATGCCGAAGGGGGAATCCCCGGCCCCGCGGCAAAGCCGCGAAACCGCGGGGTTCCGGCGCGAAAAGGGTACGGTTTACTCGCCGCCGAGACGCACCACCGTGCGCCCTTTGGCGCGGCCGGCGATGAACTCGTCGAAGGCGGCAGGCAGCTCATCGAGCGTGATGACGCGCGTGATCTCGGTCAGCTTCTTCGGCTTGAGGTCGGTGGCGAGCCGCTGCCAGACGGTGCCGCGGGTAGGGAAACCGATGTAGCCGGAATCGATCCCCAGCAGGCTCACCCCGCGCAGGATGAAGGGGAAAACCGTGGTCTCGAGCTTGGGCGAGGCGGCATTGCCGATGGAGGCCACCGTACCGGCTTGCTGCATGGTGGCAAGCATCCAGTGCAAGATGGGACCGCCGACGTTATCCACGGCGCCGGCCCAACGGGATTTTTCCAGCGGGCGCGTGGCGGCGAAATCGATGCTGTCGCGCAGCAGGATCTCGGCCGCCCCCAGCGTTTGCAGATAGCCGCTCTCCTGCGCTTTGCCGGTGAGCGCCGTCACACGATAGCCGCGCCCGGCGAGCATCTGGATGGCGAAGCCGCCCACCCCGCCCGTGGCCCCGCTCACCACCACGGGGCCCTTCTCCGGCGTCAGGCCATTATCTTCCATACGCTGGATGCCCAGCGCCGCGGTGAAGCCGGCCGTGCCCAGCGCCATGGCCTCGAATAGGTCCAGCCCCTGCGGCAGCGGAATCACCCAGCCGGAGGGGATGCGGGCGTATTCGGCGTAGCCGCCGTGGTGCGACACGCCGATATCGTAGCTCGTGGCGACGACCTTGTCGCCGGGGCGAAAGCGCGGATCGCTCGACTCGACCACCGTACCGGAGAGATCGATGCCCCCGATGCAGGGAAAGCGCCGGATGATCTTGCCCTTGCCGGTGGCGGCGAGCGCATCCTTGAAGTTGATGCTCGAATAGGCCACACGGATGAGCACTTCGCCCGGATCGAGGACGTCGAACCCGACTTCTTCGATGCCGGAGCGCACCGTTCCGCCCTCTTCGCGGATCATGAGGCACTTGAATTTTTCGGGCAGTGCTTTCGTCATGGCGACTCCTCCTTCGTGAGTGAACCAGGGATCAGGGCGAAGCGGTGCGCGTCAGTACGGCGGCGAAGAAGCCGTCGGTGCCGTGCACGTGCGGCGCCAGGCGCAGCGCCGTAGGGCTGAAGCGATCGACCAGCGTCTCGGCCGTCGGGATCTCCCAGCGGGGAATCTGCTGGGGCACGCCCGCCTTGAAGAGCAGCGGCAAGGGATCGAGCAGAGAGAAACGCGGCTCGTGCGCGAGGAAGGCTTCGAGCACCGCCTCGTTTTCCTCGGGCAAGAGGCTACAGGTGACGTAGACCAAATGGCCCCCGGGGCGCACCAGACGCGCCGCGGCCGCGAGGATGGCGCGCTGTTTTTCTTGCAGCTCGGCAACCAGCGCCGGCTGCTGACGCCACTTGAGATCCGGGTTGCGCCGCAGCGTCCCGAGGCCGGAACAGGGCGCATCCACCAGCACGCGATCGGCCTTGCCTTCGAGCCGTGCGAGCCGCTCGTCGCGCTCATGCGCGAGCACCATGGGCTGCACGTTGCTGAGCCCCGAGCGCACGAGCCGCGGTTTGAGCTTGGCGAGCCGCCCCGCCGAGACGTCGAAGGCGTAGACTTGCCCGGTATTGCGCAGCGCCGCGGCGAGCTGCAGCGTCTTTCCGCCCGCTCCGGCGCAGAAATCGACCACCGTCTGTCCGCGGCGGGAGGCTACGAGCAGGGTCACGAGTTGGCTCCCCTCGTCCTGCACTTCGAACATCCCTTCCTGAAAGAGGGGATGGGCGTGCAGCGCCGGTTTTCCCTGCACGCGGATGCCCAAGGGCGAGAAAAGGGTTGGCGCGCAGTCGATGCCGTCGGCCTGCAGCCGCGCGAGCACCGCTTCGCGCGTCGTCCGCCACAGATTGACGCGCAGATCGAGCGGGGCTGGCCGGTTCGAAGCAGTGAGCAGCGCTTCCGTCTCCGACGGGCCGTAGGCGGCATCGAGCCGTTCGATGAGCCAGTCGGGGGCGTCCAGCCGCTCGGCGCGCGACAGGGCGGGCGCCGCCGCCTTGCGCTCGGCAAGCCAGGCATGTTCCCCTTTCTCCAGCCAGGGTTCGAGGCGCGCGAGCGACCAGCCTTCGCCGCGCACGAGCCAAGCGAGCAGCAGCGCGCGCGGGCTGGCGCGTCCGGCCCAGGCTTCCAGGCTGCGCCGGTGGCGCAATACGGCGTAGACGCGCTCGGCGATCTCGCCGCGATCGCGGTGCCCCAGATGGGGACGCTCGCGGAAGAAGCGCGACAGCACGGCATCGGCCGGCCGCTCGAAGCGCAGCGCCTCGGCAAGCGCTGCCACCGCCTCGCTCAGCCAGGGGGCACGCGGCGCGGCATCGCGCGCAGAGGAAAAACGATGACGAGACGCGCTCACGGCTGCAACCAATGGTCGAACACACCGTCCTCGGACTCGATGAGCAGACGCACAGGCCGCGACGCCGGTTCGGACTGCCACCACACGGTCATGGTGAAGTCGCCGCTGTCGGTGCGCGCCGTGATGCGCTGCACCGCAATCTCGCCCAGCCCTTCCAGTTTGAGGCGCTCCGGCTGCGGCTCGACGCGGTAGGTAGCCTGCTTGATGCGCTTGCCGGTGACCACGGCGAGCTTCCCTTCCCGCGGCCCTTTCTGCCGCAGGAATCCGAGCTGGTGCATCAAGGAAAGATAGTCCTGCTCATGATCGGTGAGCGGCAGATCCACCGTCTTCCCTTTGCGCGTGCTGCGCACAGTGCGGGCATTCCAGTCGAAATCGAGCATCTCGGGCGGCTTGCCGGAGCGCAGGCGCTCGTAGTGCAGCGGATGAAAGCCCGCCTTCGCATCCCAGGTGCCGTTGCTCGTGCGGGTCTCGTTGACCTGGACGACCAGCGCCACCAGACCGGTGCTCTGCAATTGCAGCGACATGGTGTAGCGCCCGTCGTCGCTCAGCGTCCAGCTCAGATCGGCCTGTCCGATCTGTATCCCCCCTTCGCCGCTCAGCACGCGATAGACGAGCCGTTGCGACTCGGCGGCAAAGGAGGATGCCGCCGCGAGCACCCCCACGAGGAAGAGAATTTTTTTCAACATCATGCCTCCAAGGGCGGCCAGACGAGGGCCGATTCCTGCGCGCAGGCCGGCGATCCCTGCAGCACGACGCGACCGTCGGCCGTGAGGCGCAGGCGATCTTCGACGAACCAGCGCACCGCCTGCGGATAGATGCGGTGTTCCTGCGCGAGCACCCGCGCAGCCAGCGTCTCGGGGGTATCATCGGGCAACACCGGCACCGCCGCCTGCACGACGATGGGCCCGTGATCGAGCGCCGGGGTGACGAAATGCACCGTGGCCCCGTGCACGCGGCACCCTTCCTGCAGCGCCCGCTCGTGCGTGTGCAAGCCGGGAAAGGCGGGCAGCAGCGACGGATGGATGTTCAGCATCCGCCCCTCGTAACGGCGCACGAACGCCTCGCCCAGCACGCGCATGAAGCCGGCGAGCACCACCAGATCGGGAGCGAAGGCGTCGATCGCCGCGGCAAGCGCCGTCTCGAACGCCTCGCGCGAGGGGTGAGCCTTGTGATCGACCACCGCCGTGGCGATGCCGTGACGCCGGGCGAATTCGAGACCAGCGGCCTCGGGGCGGTTACTGATCACCGCCGCGATGCGCGCTCCCGGGATGGCGGCGCGCACGATCGCCTCCATGTTGCTGCCGCGGCCGGAAATGAGGATCACCAGATTGCGCACACCGCTTCCTTTCTTCTCGGGTTTCCAGGGTAAACTTACATTGTAGCGTCTACCGCGAAGCCCATGTCCCGCATCCACCTGCTGCCCGACGCGCTCATCAACCAGATCGCCGCCGGTGAAGTCGTCGAACGCCCCGCCTCCCTCGTCAAGGAACTGCTCGAGAACGCGCTCGATGCGGGCGCGCGCGCCGTAGCGGTGACGCTCGAGCAGGGCGGCGTGCGCCGCGTCCGCGTCCAGGACGATGGCCACGGCATCGCGCGCGAGGAACTCGCGCTCGCCGTCATGCGCCACGCCACGAGCAAGCTCAGCCGAGCGGAAGATCTGGAGCGCATCGCCACGATGGGTTTTCGCGGCGAAGCGCTCGCGGCGATCGCCTCCGTCTGTCGCCTGACGATCACCTCGCGCGCCCAGGGACGCGAGCACGCCTGGCGCTTCGATGCCGTAAGCGGCGAACTCGCTCCCGCGGCGCTGGAAGCCGGCACGGTGATCGACTGCGCCGACCTTTATTACAACACGCCGGCGCGGCGCAAGTTCCTCAAAAGCGAATCCACCGAATACGCCCACTGCGAAGAAGCCCTGCGACGGGTAGCATTGTCGCGCCCGGAAGTGGCCTTCGCGCTCAGCCACAACGCCCGCAACGTGCTCCATCTCAAGCCGGGCACCCCCGAGGAGCGGCTTTCCGCCCTCATGGGGGAAGCGTTCATCGAGCGCAGCCGCATCGTCGAGACCGAAGCCGGGCCGGCGCGGCTCTTCGGCCGGGTGATCGAACCGCGCCACGCGGATCAGAGCCGCCCGCCGCAATACTGGTTCGTCAACGGCCGCTTCGTGCGCGATCGCATGCTGACCCAGGCGCTGCGCCAAGCCTACGCCGACGTCCTACACGGGTCGCGCCAGCCTGCCTTCGCCCTCTTTCTCACCATCGATCCTGCGCTCGTCGACGTCAACGTCCATCCGGCCAAGATCGAGGTGCGCTTTCGCGATTCGCAGGCGGTGTTTCGCTTCGTGCTCGACGCCGTGCGCCGGGCGCTGGCCCCGAGCCGCGCCGTACTCGAATCGACGGACATCGACGGGGAAGTCCCTCCTGCCGCGGCGAGCGCATCGCCTCCACCGCGGCAACCCGACCTCCCCTACCACGCAGCGCGTGGCGCTGCCGGCTCGCGTACGCTCACGCATCCCGCCGCGTCTCCTTTCGTCCCCGCCGGTTCGCGCCTGCACGACGCCGCTGCCGAGGCCGCCTATCTCGCCTTTGCCCGCTCGGCCCTTGCCCCCATGCAGGAAGCAAACGGCAGCTCGGTCGGAGAACGCCGCGAAAAAGAGGCGCTGGAAATTCCCGCCCCGCTCGCTGCCGACGACACCCTCGCGCCTCCGCCGCTGGGCTACGCGCTGGCGCAACTGCACGGCATCTACCTGCTCGCGCAAAACGCCGCCGGGCTCGTGCTCGTCGACATCCACGCCGCGCACGAGCGCATTCTCTACGAACAGCTGAAGGAAGCATGGGATCGCACCCCGAGCGTGCAGCGCCTGCTCGTGCCGCTCGTGCTCACGGTCGATGCGCGAGAATATGCTTCATGGGAAGAACACCGGGAAACACTCGAACGCCTGGGGTTCGATCTCGGCGCCCTGGGCCCCGAGCAACTGGCCGTGCGCTCGGCCCCTTCGCTGCTTGTCCAAGGCACGCTGGAGCCGCTCGTGCGCGCCCTGCTGCACGAACTTTCCGAGATGCCACAAAGCCTTGCCGCCGAATCATTCCGTGATAAAATCCTGGCGACGATGGCTTGTCATGGGGCCGTGCGGGCCCACCGCCCCCTCACGATCCCCGAGATGAATGCGCTCCTGCGCGCCATGGAGCGTACCGAACGCAGCGACCAGTGTAACCACGGCCGCCCCACTTGGGTGCAACTGAGCCTCACCGAGCTCGACCGCCTCTTTCTGCGCGGACGCTGATCCCGAAAGCCCTCATTCCGCGCCCTGTTACCCCGCGCCGATTCCCGCTCACGTCGGCGCCCGCATTTAATCCAAATATCATTAACCGGAAAAGGAGGTGATGCCAAAAAAGCGTCTGGGTTCGTGATCCGAACCGAGCGAGGCCGTCGATTCCCTGGAATCGGCCGTCACGAAGAGACCATCGACCCTCATCCCCCTGAAGTCATCCAGGGCGATGCGCGGTCCCCAACGCAGGAGAACGCCATGAACGCGACCCCTCTCGATCCCGACACCTTTCCCGCCTTCGAGGTGTATACCGCGCGGGATCTCGACCGCATCCCCGAGCTGGAGCGCCTGCCGCAGCAGATGCGCTTTGACATGAAAGTCGTCTCCACCGTCCTGTCCTTTCGCGTCAACCGCTACGTGGTGGAACGGCTGATCGACTGGAACGGCGTCCCGCACGATCCCATTTTCCAGCTCACCTTCCCCCAGCGGGGCATGCTCGCCGACGAGCATTACACGGCGATCGCCTCCCTGCTGCAGGAAGGCGCAGCGAAAGATCGGCTCGAAGAAGAAGTGCGGCGCATCCGGCAGGCGCTCAATCCCCATCCGGCCGGACAGCTCGAACTCAACATCCCGCGCGACGATGCCGGCAACCCCATCGAGGGTTTGCAACACAAATATCCAGAAACCGTACTCTTTTTTCCGGCCCAAGGGCAGACCTGCCACAGCTACTGCACCTTCTGCTTCCGCTGGGCACAGTTCGTCGGCGACAAGAGCCTGCGCATCGCCACTTCGCAAGCGCGCCAGCTCACCGAGTACTTACGCCGCCACCCCGAAGTCACCGACGTGCTCTTCACCGGCGGCGACCCGATGGTGATGAAGACGGCGCATCTGGCCGCCTATCTCGAACCGCTGCTCACGCCCGAATTCGCCCACATCCGCAACATCCGCATCGGCACCAAAGCGCTCACTTTCTGGCCGTTCCGCTTCCTCGACCCCGGCGAAGGCGACGCGCTGCTGCGGCTCTTCGAACGGGTGCTCGCCGCCGGCAAACACCTGGCGATCATGGCGCATCTCAATCACTGGCGCGAGCTCGAACCCGAGCCGACGCAGCACGCCATCGCCCGGCTGCGCGGCATCGGCGCCACCCTGCGCGCCCAGGCCCCGCTCATCGGCCACATCAACGACGACCCGGACGTCTGGACGCGGCTGTGGCAAAAGGAAGTGGCGCTGGGAATCATCCCGTACTACATGTTCATCGAGCGCGACACCGGCGCCAAACAGCACTTCGCCGTACCCTTGGTGCGCTGCTGGCAGATCTACCGCGCCGCCGCCAGCCGCGTCTCGGGCCTGGCGCGCACCGTGCGCGGCCCCAGCATGTCGGCCGCCCCGGGCAAAGTGGAAATTCTGGGCGTAAGCAGCGTGGCCGGCGAAAAAGTGCTCGCCCTGCGCTTTCTGCAGGCGCGCGACCCGGCTTGGACCTACCGCCCCTTCTACGCCCGCTACGACGAGCGCGCCACCTGGCTCGACGAGCTCGAACCGGCGTTTGGCGAGCGCGAATGGTTCTGGAGCGCGCCCTATCGCGCCCTGTTCGAGCAGTGCGAGGCGGTATCGGCGTAAAGGCGCGCCGAGCGGGAACCGCTCAGCCCCACCCCCAGCGGTAGAGCGCATAGGCGAAGAGCACCGCTGCCACGGTCGCCCAGCCGAGCCGGTCGATGATGCGGTGCAGCCTCGCCTCCATGCGCTCGCCGCCCCAGCGCATCAGCGCCGCCACGAGGAAAAAGCGCGCACCGCGCCCCACGAGCGAGGCGAGCGTGAACGGCAGCAGCGCCATCTGCGCCACGCCTGCCGCGATGGTGAAGACCTTGTATGGAATCGGCGAGAAGCCGGCGATGAACACCGCCCACGCGCCCCAGGTGTCGAACCACGCCCGTGCCTGGAGATAAGGTTCCCAATAGGAAGAACCCTCCAGCCAAGGCCGGATCCCCGCGAACGCGAAATAGCCGATGGCATAGCCGAAAAGCCCCCCGAGCACCGAAGCCACCGTGGTGAGCAAGGCCAAAGACCAGGCGCGCTGCGGCGCCGCCATGGCCATCGGCGCGAGCATCACGTCCGGCGGCACCGGAAAAAACGAGGACTCGGCAAACGACAGCAGCGCCAGATACCAGGGCGCGTGCGGATGGCGTGACCAGCGCATGGTGCGCGCGAACAGCGACGAAAAGATCTTCATCGACGAAAATGGCCCGAGGGGATGAGAATCGGCCGGATTCTATGCTATAGAAAAGAAAATGCACATACCGCCCCCACCAAAAGGCGAGATCGCCCCCCCTCCCCTCATCCCCTGGCTGCTCGGCCCCACGGCCGGCGGCAAGACGGCGCTCGCGCTCAGGCTCGCCGAGCGTTTTCCGCTGGAGATCGTCAGCGTCGACTCGGCGCTGGTCTATCGCGGCATGGACATCGGCACCGCCAAGCCCACGCCCCAGGAACGCGCGCGCGTGCCGCACCATCTCATCGACCTCGTCGAACCGGAAGAAGCCTACGGTGCGGCGCGCTTCCTCACCGATGCGCTCGCCGCCATCGAGGAAATCCGCGCGCGCGGGCGGCTGCCGCTGCTCGTCGGCGGCACCATGCTCTACTTCAAGGCGCTGCGCGAAGGGCTCTCCGACCTTCCGCCGGCCGATCCGCGCCTGCGCGCCGAACTCGACGCGCGCGCCGCACGCGAGGGCTGGCCGGCGCTACACGCCGAACTCGCCCGGCTCGACCCGCAAGCAGCTGCCCGGCTTGCCCCGACCGACGCGCAGCGCATCCAGCGCGCGCTCGAGATCGTGCTGCTCACGGGCGAACCGCTCGCCGCCCGCTATGCCCGCCGCAGCGCCCCCACCCCCAGCCACCGCTGGCTGCCGCTCGCGCTCGTGCCGACGGATCGGGCGCGGCTGCACCAGAGCATCGCCGAGCGCTTCCACACGATGCTGCAGGCAGGATTCATCGAGGAAGTGATGCGGCTGCGGCAGCGCCCGCGCCTCACGCTCGCCCACCCTTCCATGCGCGCCGTGGGCTATCGCCAGGTCTGGCAGTACCTCGAAGGCACGATCGGGCGCGAAGCAATGATCGACGCCGGGATCGCCGCCACGCGGCAACTGGCCAAACGCCAGCTCACGTGGCTGCGCCAGTTCGGCGAAGTCTGGCCCGAGCTGCGCCGCTTCGACCCCTTCGCGCCGGACACGCCGCAGCGTCTGGCCGCGGCGCTGGAGGGGGCGCTTTAGAAGCTGTTTAAAAACCTACGTCAATCGGCATAGGGCGAGATGGATCATGGTGAGGGTGACGAAGGTTTCGGACGACTGTGGCGGGATTTCATGATCTTTGGCCCGCCTGCGAAAGTGATTGAGCCACGAGAAGGTGCGC
>JACRJA010000071.1 GCA_016235745.1 Rhodocyclales bacterium
ACCGTGAAACGGCGCCGCGCCCATGATACTGGAGCTCCGCCTCCGGGAAAGTCGGTCAGCGTCAGACGAACCCTACCCCAAAAACGCCGAGCCCCCGCGATCCCCAAGATCCCGGGGGCTCGGCGTTTTCATGCCGCCAAAGTCGGAAAATTTGCGCCAAAAAAGAAGCCCGCTCCAGGCGGGCTTCAGGCTTGGGCTTAGCAAACCGTCACACCCGGCGCTTGTATTCACCGGTGGCCGTATCGATTTCGATCTTGTCGCCGATCTCGACGAATGCCGGGACCATGATCTCGTGGCCAGTCGGCTTGATGCGGGCTGGTTTCATCACCTTGCCGGAGGTGTCGCCGCGCACGGCTGGCTCGGTATATTCGACCTCGCGGACCACGGAGGAGGGGAGTTCGACCGCGATCGCCTTGCCTTGGTAGAGCACGACTTCGCAGCTCATACCGTCTTCGAGGTAGGGGAGGACGTTTTCCATGTTGTCCTTTTCCACCTCGTATTGGTTGAATTCCTCGTCCATGAACACGTACATCGGATCGGCGAAGTAGCTGTACGTGCACTCTTTGCGCTCGAGGATCACGGTGTCGAATTTTTCGTCGGCCTTGTAGACTGCCTCGGTGACGTTGCCCGTAAAGAGGTTCTTCAGTTTCATCTTTACGACGGCGGCGTTGCGGCCGGATTTGTTGTACTCGGCTTTCTGGACGATGAAAGGCTCGTCTTTGATGAGGACGACGTTGCCGGCGCGCAGTTCCTGGGCTTGCTTCATCATGGGTGTGGTTTCCCGCAGTTCCGTTGAAAATAAACGATCATTTTATCGCGTTTCTGGCGATGAAGTCGAGCAGCCGGGTGCAGAGGTCTTCCTGGTGGGCAAGGAGCTGGCACCAGCGGCGGCAATGCGCTTGCCAGAGAGCACGCTGCTGCCATAGAGCGACCCAGTCTTGAGGGGTTTCTTCGCCGCGGTTGCTGCGCCGAAACAGGCGGCTTATCGAATCGCCGAGTGCCGCCGGCGCTGCGGCGAGGTAGTGGTCAAGGAACGCGTCGAGCTTGAGCAGATGGGCATTTCCTTCCTGGCGGTAGGGATGCCAGAGGAAAGGACGTCCACTCCACTGGGCGCGGACGAAGGAGTCTTCGCCTCTGACCCAGTTGAGGTCGCAGCTCCACAGCAAGCGATCGAAATCGTCCTGGGCAAGCATGGGCAAAGGGACGAAGCGCACGTGTGGCGTTCCCGGCAGGGCGAGGGCTCGTGTGCCGAGTTCAAGGCCGGAGCGGGCGAGCGCCCGACGCGGTTGTCCCGGGGGAACGAAAACCGTCGTTGCTCGAGGGTCGCTGGCAAGCCAGGCGAGGAAGGCGCCCAGTTCGGCATCGGCGTAGCAAAAAAGGGTGATTCGCCGTGTGCCCAGGGCGGCGGCTTGCCCGATGCGATCGAGGAAGAGGGCGATTTCTGCCGGATTGCCCTGAAAACGCTCCCGTGTTTCGAGGAGGGGGCGTTCGCGCAGCAGGCCGCCGGTACGGGGGGTGAAACCCGGGACGAAGAACCAGGCGGTGAGCGGCAAGCGGGGGTGAGGGGAGGGGCGGCCATGGACTTCTTCGGCCCAGGATTCGGGAGTGAGGTGCTCGAGGTGGATCCAGCAGGGGGGAGGGCGCCGGCCAGCCAGCGCCTCGAGCCAGGGTTCGCCCAGGCCGCAGCCAAAGGCTTCGATGACGACGTCGAGGTGCGCCAGGGCTTCGCGGTCGCGCGCATGCGGTTGTGGACGATGCCAGCGTCGCAGCGTGAGCCGGCTGAACCGCTGGAGCTCTGCGTCGGCGCGGACTTCGGGCGCGAAAGCGGCGAGGGTGCCGGAGTCGTCGATCCAGAGCGTGACGTCCTGGCCGAAGTCGTCGCGTAGCTGGCGGGCGAGGCGCCAGGCGACGCCGGCGTCGCCGTAGTTGTCGATGACGGAGCAGAAGATGCCCAACTGCATGGCGGCCTGAGAAAGCGAGAAAAAATGCAAGTCTAGCCGCTCTTGCGGGTTCCGCTGCAGGTGTATAATGTTTTTTCAGGATTTTTCTGGCAGCTCCGCGCTGAGGAGGCAATGATGCGCAAAGAAATGATGCGTTGGGTGCTGGCGACGGCGATGGGTGTGTCCTGTGCGGCGGCATGGGCCGAGGAACAGGCGTTGCCTCAGCTCGATCTCGATCTGCCCAGCGGCGTCTATCGCTGCGAAGAAGGAACCAAACAGCTGGGCGTGGAACGGGTGCGTCAGGACAGCGACAAGGTCGTGGTGCGCTGGGAGGGCAAGCGCTACACTTTGGCGCGCGACGTTTCCTTCTCGGGCTTGCCGCGCTACGAGGATCGGCAAAACGGCCTTCTGTGGGTCGACCTGCCGTGGAAGAGCGTCTTGCTCAACACCAAGACCGAGCGGCCGATGGCGGCCGATTGCGTCTATGCCCAAGGGGTCGATCCTTCGGTGCTCGATGCGCCGGTGAAGGTGGCTACAGCCAAGACGAAGAAAAAATCGGGCGCGAAAGCGGCCAAGCCTGCGCCGCAGAAGACGGCCAAGACGACGAGCGCTTCGTCCAACTGAAACGATTTCCGTGTGCGGCGGGCGTGGCGTCGTTCTGACGTCCGCCCGCCGTCGGTTTGATACAATCCCCTTTTTTGTTTCTCGAGGAGTAATCCATGGCCGTAGAGCGTACGTTGTCCATCATCAAGCCCGATGCCGTCGCCAAGAACGTGATCGGCAAGATCTACCAGCGTTTCGAGGATGCCGGGCTCAAGATCATTGCGGCGAAGATGGTGTGGCTGTCGGAAAAGGAAGCCGGTGCGTTCTACGCGGTGCATAAAGAGCGTCCCTTTTATAAGGATCTCGTGGCCTTCATGACCTCGGGGCCGGTGATGGTGCAAGTGCTCGAGGGCGAGAATGCCATCGCCAAGAACCGTGAGCTGATGGGGGCGACCGATCCGAAGAAGGCCGCGCCGGGCACCATCCGCGCCGATTTTGCCGATTCGATCGATGCCAACGCGGTGCACGGCTCCGACGCGCCGGAAACGGCCAGGGTAGAGATTGCCTTCTTTTTCCCCGAAATGAACATTTATTCGCGCTGAAGGGTCCACGCCGTCGGCAACTCCATGCTGACGGTCCGATGATGACGACTCCGACGAACCTGCTCGATTTCGATCTGCCGCAGCTCACCGAATGGGTTCAGGCGCTTGGTGAGCGCCCTTTCCGTGCGCGCCAGCTCTTTCGCTGGATCCATCGCGAGGGGTGTGACGAGTTCGCGGCGATGACCGACGTGGCCAAGAGCCTGCGGGCGAAACTGGCGCAGACGGCGACCATCGCCGCGCCGAGGGTGCTGCGCGACAGCGTCTCGCGCGACGGTACGCGCAAGTGGCTGCTCGTTGTGGGCGGGGGCAATGCCGTGGAGACGGTGTTCATTCCCGAACGCTCGCGCGGTACGCTCTGTATTTCTACCCAGGCCGGCTGCGCGCTCGAGTGTGCCTTTTGTTCCACGGGCAAGCAGGGATTCAACCGCAATCTCTCCACTGCCGAGATCCTGGGGCAGCTGTGGCTCGCCAACCGGCTGCTGGGTGCGGCCAAGGCCGAGGGCGATTGGGACGCGGCCGAGGGGCCGGACAACGGCCGGGTGGTGACCAACGTCGTGCTCATGGGGATGGGTGAGCCATTGGCCAATTTCGAGGCCGTGGTGCGGGCGTTGCGCGTGATGCTCGACGATCATGGCTATGGTCTGTCGCGGCGGCGGGTTACCGTATCGACTTCCGGCATCGTGCCGGCCATCGACCGCTTGCGTGAGCAGTGCCCGGTGGCATTGGCCGTGTCGTTGCACGCGCCCAACGATGCGCTGCGCGACCAGCTCGTGCCGATCAACCGCAAGTATCCCCTGCGCGAGCTGCTTGCGGCCTGCCGGCGTTATCTCGAGCGGGCGCCGCGTGATTTCGTCACGTTCGAGTACGTGCTGCTCGCCGGGGTCAATGACGAACCGGAGCATGCGCGCGAGCTGGTGGCGCTGGCGCGAGAGGTGCCGTGCAAGTTCAACCTGATTCCCTTCAATCCCTTTCCCGGCGCGCCGTTCGTGCGGCCCGGAGAGGATCGGATCCGGCGCTTCGCCGCCATCCTCATGGAGGCGGGGCTGGTGACGACGACGCGCAAGACGCGTGGCGATGACGTGGCCGCTGCCTGCGGTCAGCTCGCCGGTCAGGTGCGCGACCGCACGCGCCGTGCGCGCGGGGGTGCGCCAATCGATCGTGCTGAGGAGGCGATGTGATGCCGAACTGGACTCGTTGGGGCGTGCTGGCGCTGTGCATGGCCTTGGCCGGATGTGTGAACCAGGCGGTGCGCCCCGAGGCGGGGGGCTTCGATTCGGGCTACACCCGGCCGATGCTCGAGCGCAAGCCCGAGCGTCCGGAGGAGGTGCGGGCGAAGGCCCATGTCGACTTGGCGCTTGCGTACGTCGAGATCGGACGCTTCGATGTGGCTTTGGATGAATTGCGGGCGGCGGCTGCTGAGGCGCCCGATTATCCGCCGCTGCACTATGCCTGGGGCGTGATGCACATGGCCATTGGCGATCGGGCCCAGGCCGAGAAGGGGCTGAAGCGGGCTTTAGCCGCAGTGCCGCAGGATCCCGATTTCAATTATGCCTACGGCTGGTTCTTGTGCACTGGTCCCGAGCCGGCGGGCGGTCTGCCCTATATCGAGCAGGTCGTGACCAATCCCTATTATGGCGGCAAGGCCCGCGCCTATGCCAATCTCGCCTGGTGTCAGAACTTGGCAGGGAACCGGGAGGCCGCCCGTCGCAGTATTCAAGAGGCGATTCGCCTGGACCCGGCCAATACTCTGGTGTTGTATCAGGCGGCACGGCTGGCCCAGCGCTGGGAAGAGTGGGACAGGGCTTCCGACTATCTGCAGCGTTTGATGCGTGAGGTCGATTCCGATCCTGCCGTGATATGGATGGCGCTCAACGTTGCCCGCAAGCGCGGGGATACCGCGGCTTTCGAGCAGTATGCCAAAAGGCTGAGGACGGAGTTTCCCGACAGCCCCGAGACCGAACGGTTGCAGCAAGGAGCGTGGGAGCCGTGACGAACCAGCAGCCGGGTGATCCTCGCGAAGTCGGCGTGCAGTTGGCGCACGCGAGGATGCAACAGGGGCGTACGGTCGCCGAGATGGCGCAGCAGTTGAAATTGCTGCCGCGGCAGATCGAGGCGCTCGAAGAGGGGCGTTTCGCGGCGCTGCCGGGTCCTGTCTTTGTGCGCGGATTCGTGCGCAATTATGCCCGCGCCCTGGGTCTGGACCCGGAGCCATTGCTCGAAATGCTCGGTGAGCAGGACCGCGGCAAGGAAGTCGTGCTCACGCCCGTCTCCAATGCACGAGGGGAGATCAGGGTGCGCCGTTTCCGGCCGTGGCGGGTGCTCTTGCGCTATGTGCTTCCCGTCCTCGTCCTCGTCCTGGTCGTGTCGGCGTATTTCGACTGGTTCCGCATGCCTGCGCCTGCGGATCAGGAAAATACGGCGGTATTGCTGCCGCCTGGTGAGCCTGACAGCGGGGCGGAGGAAATGGACGAGAAGGCGGCGCGGCAGACCGAAGCGCCGAGCGAACCCGAGGCAGCGCCGGCGGCGACCAGCGGGGAGACGGCCAGTGCCGCCGCGCCAACACCAGCGCCAACACCAGCACCAGCCCTTGCGGCCGCCTCGACCGCGCCTGCGGTAGAAGAGCAAAAGCCAGAGCCTGCCGTGCCGGCCTTGCGCCTGTCCGCTTCGGGACGCTCATGGGTCGAGGTGCGGGACGACAAGGGTTCGGTGCTTTTTTCCCGCATTCTCTCCGCCGGGGAACGAGCCGAGGTGTCCGGCGAGCCGCCCTTGAACGTGGTGGTGGGCAACGCCCCGGTGGTCGAGATCGAGTTCCAGGGGCGTCCCGTGGACGTGAAGCATGCGGCCAAGAACGGCGTGGCTAGGTTGCGTCTGCAATGATGATGGGGAAGGACATGACGGGGCAGGAAACTCGGCTGCCGGAGGACGGCGAACCTCGTAGCGGCCCTGCGCCGCGTCGTCCAACCCGACAGGTGCGGGTGGGGAAGGTGACGATCGGCTCGGGCGCACCCATCGTCGTGCAATCCATGACCAATACCGCCACGAACGAGGTCGAGGCCACGGTGCGTCAGGTATTGGCGCTGGCGCAGGCCGGGTCCGAATTGGTGCGGCTCACGGTCAATGACGAAGCGGCCGCGCGCGCCGTGCCCGAGATTCGCGAGCGCCTGGTGCGCGCCGGCTGCGCGGTGCCGCTGGTGGGCGATTTCCACTACAACGGTCACCAGCTGCTGCGCGAGTACCTGGCCTGCGCCGCGGCGCTGGACAAATGGCGCATCAACCCGGGAAACGTCGGGCAGGGGGAGAAACGCGACCGGCGTTTCGCCGAGATCGTCGAACTCGCCTGCCGCTACGACAAGCCCGTGCGCATTGGGGTGAATTGGGGCAGCCTCGACCCGGCCGTGCTCGCGCGTCTAATGGACGAGAACGCCCAACGCGCCCAGCCCTGGTCGGCCGGGGCGGTGATGCGCGAGGCGCTCGTCACGTCCGCCCTGGAATCGGCGGCGCTCGCCGAGCGCTACGGGTTGCCGGGCGATCGCATCGTGCTCTCGGCCAAAGTCTCCAGCGTACAGGATCTCATCGCCGTCTACCGTACGCTGGCGCAGCGCTGCGACTATCCCCTGCACCTGGGGCTCACCGAGGCGGGCATGGGCAGCAAGGGCATCGTCGCCTCCACTGCGGCGCTCGCCGTGCTGCTGCAAGAGGGGATCGGCGACACGATCCGCGTCTCGCTCACGCCCGCGCCGGGAGGAGATCGCGCCGAAGAAGTGGTGGTGGCGCAGCAGATCCTGCAGACCATGGGGCTGCGGGCGTTCACGCCGATGGTGACGGCCTGCCCGGGCTGCGGGCGCACGACCTCTTCCTTTTTCCAGGAACTGGCCGAATCGACCCAGTCCTACGTGCGCGCACGCATGCCCGAGTGGCGCGAGCGCTACGACGGGGTGGAGCAGCTGACGCTGGCCGTGATGGGGTGCGTCGTCAATGGCCCGGGTGAATCCAAGCATGCCCACATCGGCATTTCTCTGCCAGGCACGGGGGAAGCGCCGGCCGCGCCCGTGTTCGTCGACGGGCAGAAAGTGGCCACGCTGCGCGGTCCGGACCTCGCCGCCCAGTTCCACGCCATGATCGAAGCCTACGTGGTGCAGCATTTTCCGCCGAAAGTCCCGCAATACGACGAGGAAGCATGATCGCAACGAAACTGCAGGCGGTGCGGGGGATGAACGACATCCTGCCGCCCGAATCCGATTGGTGGGAAGAGTTCGAGGAGCGGGTGCGCACCTGGGCGCGCGCGTATGGCTACCGTCCCATCCGCACCCCCATCGTCGAGCCGACGGCGCTCTTCAAGCGCGCCATCGGCGAGGTGACCGACATCGTCGAAAAGGAGATGTATTCCTTCGAGGACGTGTTGAACGGCGAGCACCTGACGCTGCGTCCCGAAGGGACGGCGGGCTGCGTGCGCGCGGTGATCGAGCACAATCTTCTCTTTCAGGGGCCGCAGCGGCTCTATTACCTGGGCCCGATGTTCCGCCACGAGCGGCCGCAGAAAGGGCGCTACCGGCAGTTTCACCAGGTCGGCATCGAAGCGCTCGGCTTTGCTGGTCCCGACATCGATGCCGAGCTCATCCTCATGGGGGCGCGGCTGTGGGACGAGCTGGGACTGCAGGACGTGCGGCTCGAGATCAACTCGCTCGGTTCCAGCGAAGAGCGCGCTGCACACCGCCAGTCTCTGGTCGAGTACTTCCGGGCCCGCTACGACGAGCTCGACGAGGACGGCAAACGGCGCCTCGAGCGCAACCCCTTGCGCATCCTGGATTCGAAGAATCCGGCGTTACAGGAACTCATCGAGGCAGCGCCGCGTCTGTTGGATTTTCTTGGCGAGGAATCGAGGGCGCACTTCGAGCGGGTGCTCGCGCTCATCGAGGCGGCCGGCGTGCCGTACCGCATCAATCCGCGGCTGGTGCGCGGGCTCGATTACTACAACCGCACCGTCTTCGAATGGGTGAGCCCGCGGCTCGGGGCGCAGGCGACGATCTGCGCTGGCGGGCGCTACGACGGCCTCATCGAACAGCTCGGCGGTAAGCCCGCGCCCGCGGCTGGGTTCGCCATCGGCGTGGAGCGCTTGCTGTTGCTGTGGCAGATGAGCGGCGGCAAGGTGACGCCCAAGGCGCCCGACGTCTATGTGGTGCATCAGGGCGAGCGCGCCGAGGCCGTGGCATTCCAGCTCGCCGAGCGCCTGCGCGATCTGGGGCTCGACGTGGTATTGCACTGCGGCGGCGGCAGCTTCAAGAGCCAGATGAAGAAGGCGGACGCGAGTGGCGCGGCGCTGGCCTTGATCCTCGGTGAGGACGAGGTCGACAGCGGCACGGTGGGGCTCAAGCCCCTGCGTCAGGAGGCGCCGCAGCAGCGGGTGGCGCTGGAAGCCTGCGAAGACGCGGTGATGCAATGGCTCTACGGCCAGGAGGAAGGCGATGGCGCTTGACTTGCAGGAACAGGAACAGATCGACGAACTCAAGACCTGGTGGCAGATGTATGGCCGCTGGGTGACGATCGCCATCCTCGTGGCGGCGCTCGTTTCGCTGGGTTGGAACGGATGGCGCTGGTGGCGCCAGCATCAGGCGCAGGAAGCGGCGCGCATCGAGGCGGAACTGGAAGCGGCGCTCGCGCGCGGCGAGCTGCCGCAGGCGCGGGCCGCGGGAGAGCGTTTGCGCCAATCGCGCGCCAACCCCGTGCTGGCCGACCTTTCCGGCTTGAAACTCGGCCATGAACTGTGGCAGAAAGGCGATCGTGCCGCTGCCCAGGAAGAACTGCGGCGCGTGGCGGAGGAAGGCTCCGAACCTTACCTGCGCGACCTGGCGCGGCTGCGCGAGGCGGCGGTGTTGCTCGATGCGGGCTCGGCTCAGGAAGCGTTCGAGCGGCTTGCCGCCGCGCCGGTGCCAGAACTCGCGGCGCGCTATGAGGAGGCGCGGGGGGATGCCCTCGCGGCGCTCGGACGCCTCGACGAGGCGCGGGCGGCCTATCAGCGTGCCCTCGACCAAGGAGCGGACCCCGCTTGGCGCGAACTCGTCGAGCTCAAGCGCAACGGGCTGGGGAGCTGAGCATGAGGGGTCGTTCTTCCCGTGTCGCTGCGCGCCTGCTGGCGTTCCTTGCCGTCGCAACGTTCGTCGCCGGTTGTTCTTCCCTCAACCCCTTTTCGCGCAAAGGACCCCAGATCGCACCCCTGCCGCCGCTCGTCAGCCCCGTGGAGGTGACGATTGCCGCGCAGACCAAGGTCGGATCCGGCGAGGGGCTCTTTCTCACCCCCGCCGTGCTCGACAACGAGGCCATCGTCGCCGGCGGCGACGGGCGCGTGCTGCGCTGGAATGGCGGCGCGCGCTGGGAGACGAAGCTCGAAGAGGACATCATCGCCGGCGTGGGCGCGGACGAGCGCCTTGCCGTGGTCGTCACGCGCAAAGGCGATGCCGTGGCGCTTGCCGCCGACGATGGCGCAGTGCGCTGGCGTCGTCCGCTCAAGGCCGACGTGATCACGCCGCCTTTGGTCGTTGGCGGCCTGGTCGTGGTGCGCACGGTCGATCATCGGCTCATTGCGCTCGATGCGCGCGATGGCAAGGAGCGTTGGGTCTATCAGCGCAACCTGCCGCCTTTGTCGCTGCGCCAGTCGGCCCCGCTGGTGGCAGCCGGTAACGCCATCGTCGCCGGTTATCCCGGCGGGATCGTCGCCGTACTCGAACCGCGCAGCGGCGCGCCGCTCTTCGACCTGACGGTGGCTTCGCCCAAGGGGGCGACCGAGATCGAGCGGCTCACCGACGTGGTCGGGGCTCCGTTCGTGGCGCGTCAGGAGGTGTGCGCCGCCGCCTATCAGGGGCGTGTGGTCTGTTTCGATGGGCGCACCGCCGAGACGATCTGGGCCAAGGATCTCTCCAGCCGCACCGGGATCGACCGTGACTATCGCTACGTCGTGGTCACTGCCGACAACGACGACGTGGTCGCGCTCGATGCCTATTCCGGCAAGGAACAGTGGCGTACCGGCGGTTTCTCCTGGCGTCTGCTGACGCGCCCGCTCATTCTCGGAGACTGGGTGCTCGTAGGCGATCGCGAAGGCTACGTCCATGTGCTCGATCGCAACGATGGCCGTATCCGTGGACGGGTGCGCGTCGGCTCCGGCCCCATCCTCGTCGAGCCGAAAGCGATCGGCCCCAACCGGGCGGTGGTACAGAACACCGACGGGACGGTGGCCCTCGTGGAGGTGCATTGATGGCGGCACTGCCTACCGTGGTGCTCGTCGGGCGGCCCAACGTGGGCAAGTCCACCCTGTTCAACCGGCTCACCCAGAGCCGCGACGCGCTGGTGGCCGACGTGCCGGGGCTCACGCGCGACCGGCGCTACGGTCAGGGCAGGCTCGGTCCGCGCCCCTATCTGGTGGTCGATACCGCCGGGTTCGATCCCACGAGCAAGGAAGGGATCACGCGCGAGATGGCGCGCCAGGCCGAGCAGGCGATCCGCGAGGCCGACGTCGTGCTCTTCCTCGTCGATGGGCGCGCCGGGCTCACCGCGCACGATCGCGACATCGCCGACTACCTGCGTCGGCTCGGCCGTCCCGTGCGGCTGGTGGTCAATAAAACCGAGGGGATGCGCCAGGCGATCGCCACGGTAGAATTCCACGCCCTCGGGCTGGGAGAGCCTCTGGCCATCTCGGCGGCGCATGGCGAGGGCGTGCGTCAGATGATCGCCGACGTGCTGGCCGATTTTCCCGAGGAGGAAGCAGCCGAACCGCTGCAGGAAGAGGAAGCGCCGCGCGTGGCGGTGGTCGGCCGCCCCAACGTGGGCAAGTCTACCCTCATCAATGCGCTGCTCGGCGAAGAGCGGCTCATCGCCTATGACCAGCCGGGCACCACGCGTGATGCGATCGAGGTGCCGTTCGTGCAGGGCACGCGCCGCTATGTGCTGGTCGATACGGCCGGCGTGCGCCGCAAGGGGCGCGTCACCGAGGCGGTGGAGAAATTCTCGGTGATCAAGACCATGCAGGCAGTGGAGCGGGCCAACGTCGCCGTGCTCGTGCTCGATGCGACCCAGGAGATCGCCGATCAGGATGCGCACCTGGGCGGGTTCATCCTGGAGGCCGGGCGCGCGCTCGTGCTCGCGGTGAACAAATGGGATGCCGCCGACGATTACCGCCGCAGCCTGGTGAAGACGCAGCTTGCGAGCAAACTGGGGTTTCTCTCGTTCGCCCGCACCGTGTTTCTCTCGGCCGCCAAAGGACGGGGGCTGGCGCCGCTGCTCAAGGCCGTGGACGAAGCCTACGCCGCCGCCTTTGCCAAACTCCCCACGCCGCAGCTCACCCGCGTGCTGCAGGAACTGGTCAAACGTCAGGCGCCGCCGCGCCACGGGCTGTTCCGCCCCAAGCCGCGCTATGCGCACCAGGGGGGCAGCAATCCGCCAGTGATCGTCATCCACGGCAATGCGCTCGAGCATCTGCCCAAATCCTACCGGCGCTATCTCGAGCACGGTTTTCTCGAGGCGTTCGGCCTGCGCGGCACGCCGCTCAGGCTCGAATGGCGCACCTCGGAAAACCCCTATGTGAAACGTGGTGACTGAGCGCCCGCTGCGCAAAGCCGGCGCGACTGTGTTATCGTTGTCCGCGGTTCCGCACCGTTTTTTCTTCGACCAAATCCACAACACGAAAGGCCACGACATGAGCAATAAAGCCTTGCAACTGCAAGACCCCTTCCTCAACCTGCTGCGCCGCGAGCACGTCCCGGTGTCGATCTATCTCGTCAACGGCATCAAACTGCAGGGGCACATCGAGTCCTTCGACCAATACGTCGTTCTGCTCAAGAACACCGTCACGCAGATGGTCTACAAGCACGCCATCTCCACCGTCGTGCCCTCACGCCCGGTGACGCTGCGCGAGGTCCATGAGGACGAACCGCAAGGGGAACAATGACGGATTGCAGGGAACGCCGGCGCGCTTCGGGCGTCTTACCGGCGTTGTCCTTTCCTTGAAGGAACCCCCCATTGTTCGAACGTCCACAACGCGGCGAGCAGGCCGTGCTCGTCCAGCTCGATCTCGGTCAAGGGGCGCTCGCCGAGCGCCTGTCTGAATTGCAGCTCCTGGTGCACAGTGCCGGGGCCGACGTGGTCGGTGTGGTGCGTGGCCGCCGGCCGCGCCCCGATCCAGCCTTCTTCGTCGGCCGCGGCAAGCTCGAAGAAGTGCGCAGCGCCATCGTGCAGGGGCAGGGCGACCTGGTCGTCTTCGATCACACCCTCTCGCCGGCGCAGCAGCGCAACCTCGAACGCGAACTCTCCTGCCGCGTGATCGACCGCAACGCCCTCATTCTCGACATCTTCGCCCAGCGGGCCCGCAGTCACGAGGGCAAGCTGCAGGTGGAGCTCGCCCAACTCGAATATCTCTCCACCCGGCTCGTGCGCGGCTGGACCCACCTCGAGCGCCAGCGCGGCGGCATCGGCTTGCGCGGCCCGGGTGAGACCCAGCTCGAAACCGACCGTCGGTTGTTGGGCATTCGCGTCAAGCAGCTGAAGAGCCGGCTCGCGCGGCTCGAGCGCCAGCGCTCCACGCGCCGGCGCGCGCGCAACCGCCGCGGGGTGCCGCAGGTCTCGCTCGTGGGCTACACCAACGCCGGCAAATCGACGCTCTTCAACGCGCTCACCAAGGCCGGCGCTTACGCCGCCGACCAGCTCTTCGCCACGCTCGACACCACCTCGCGCCGCATCTGGCTGCCGGAGGTGGGCGACGTCGTGCTCTCGGACACCGTCGGCTTCATCCGCGACCTGCCGCACGATCTGGTGGCAGCCTTCCATGCCACGCTCGAAGAGGTGGCCGAGGCCGACCTGCTGCTGCACGTGGTCGACGGGGCGAGCGAGGACCGCGAGGCGCAGCGCGCCACGGTAGAGGCAGTGCTCGCCGAGATCGGTGCCCAGGACGTGCCGCGGCTGGAAGTGCTCAACAAGATCGACCTGCTCGCCGAAGTTCCGGCCGAGCTGAGCGACGAGTGTGGTAGCATTCGCCGGGTCTGCGTCAGCGCCCGCACCGGCGAGGGGCTTGATGCCTTGCGCCGGGCGCTCGCCGCTCGTTTGCGGCCGCTGCATCCCGCAGATGGAATCGAATCAGGAGACGAGGAACTCTATGTCACTCAATGACCCCCGGTGGGGCGATCGCGACGACGGGACTGAAGAGGATTCGCGACGACGTGAGCCGCGCCCTGGGCGTCCTGGTCAAGGGGACGGCCCGCCCGATCTCGAAGAAGTCTGGCGCCAGTTCAATGAACGGCTCGGTGTGCTCTTCGGCGGTGGCCGTGGCGGACGGCCTGCGGGTCCAGGGGGGCGGCAGCCGTTGGACGGCAAACGTCTGGGCGGCGGTATCGTGCTCCTGCTCGCCATCGTACTCGCGCTGTGGCTACTCTCCGGCTTCTACAAAGTCGACGCCAACGAACGCGCCGTGGTGCTGCGTTTCGGCCGCTACGTCGAGACGACCGAGCCGGGCCTGCGCTGGCGTCTGCCTTATCCCATCGAGCGCCACGAGATCGTCGATCTCACCGGGGTGCGCACGGTCGAGGTCGGCTACCGCGGCACCGATCGCAACAAGGTGTTGCGCGAATCGCTCATGCTCACCGACGACGAGAACATCGTTTCCATCCAGTTCGCGGTGCAATACGTGCTCAAATCCCCCGAAGACTATCTCTTCCGCGACCGTGCGCCCGACGAGAGCGTCAAGCAGACCGCCGAGAGCGCCATGCGCGAGATCGTCGGCAAATCCAAGATGGACTACGTGCTTTACGAGGGGCGCGAGGACGTGGCCGTGCGGGCGCAGGAATTGATGCAGAGCATGCTCGATCGCTACCGCACCGGGGTGCAGGTGGTGCGCGTGACCCTGCAAAACGCCCAGCCGCCCGAGCAGGTGCAGGCTGCGTTCGACGATGCGGTCAAGGCGGGACAGGATCGCGAGCGCTTGCGCAACGAAGGCGAAGCCTACGCCAACGCCGTGATCCCGCGTGCCCGCGGCACGGCTGCGCGCCTGCTGGAAGAGGCCAATGCCTACAAGGGTCGGGTCGTGGCCCAGGCCACGGGGGACGCCGCGCGCTTCACCCAGATTCAGCAGCAGTACCGCCAGGCTCCGGCGATCACGCGCGAGCGGCTTTATCTCGAGACGATGCAGCAGATCTTCACCAGCACGAGCAAGGTGCTGGTCGATGCGCCGGCGCACAACAACCTCATGCTGTTGCCGCTCGATCGCCTGCTCACCCCTGCCGCCGCCGGGGCTCCGCCAGCCTCGCCGCGCCAGGGGCCCAGCAGCGGCGATGGCAGCGCCGAAGCCGCGGCCGAATCGGGGGGGCGCAAGGAGCTGCGAGACATGCCGCGCGAGGATTTGCGCAACCGTGAGCGGGGGAGCCGATGATGCAGGCAAGGATTGCTACGATCGTTGGCGTCGTGTTGCTCATCGCCGCCGTCGCCTCGATGTCGCTTTTTACCATCGATGAGCGTCGTTATGCCATGGTGCTGCAGTTCGGCGAGGTGAAGTCCGTGCTCACCGAACCGGGGCTGCACGTGAAACTGCCGCTGGTGCAGAACGTGCGCCAGTTCGACCGGCGGCTCCTGACCATCGACACGCCCGAGCCGGAGCGTTTCATCACCTCCGAGAAGAAGAACGTGCTGGTGGACCACTTCATCAAGTGGCGTATCGTCGACCCGAAGCAGTATTACATCACCATGGGCGGGGACGAGACGCGCGCCCGTACGCGGTTGCTGCAGACGGTCAATGCCACGCTGCGCGAGGAATTCGGCCAGCGCACGGTGCACGATGTCGTCTCCGGTGAGCGCGACAAGGTGATGGAGATCGTACGCACCAAGACCGACCGCGACGCGCGCACCTTCGGCGTCGAGATCGTCGATCTGCGCCTGAAGCGCGTCGAGCTGCCGACGGAGGTGTCCGAGTCGGTCTACCGCCGCATGGAAGCCGAGCGTAAGCGCGTGGCCAACAACCTGCGCTCCGAAGGGGGGGCGATCGCCGAGCGTATCCGCGCCGACGCCGACCGGCAAAGCGAGCTGATCATCGCCGAAGCCTATCGCGAGGCGCAACGCATCAAGGGCGAAGGGGATGCGGAAGCGACGCGCATCTTCAACGAAGCCTATGGGCGCGATCCCGATTTCTTCAGCTACTACCGCAGCCTGGAGGCCTACCGCGAGAGTTTCTCCCGGCGTGACGACGTGCTCGTCCTCGATCCGAGCTCCGCGTTCTTCAAGCACTTCAAGACGCCGTCGGCTGACGGCCGCTGAGCCCTTTCGGTCGAAGCATGCCTGAAGTCTTGTGGAAAGCGCTCGGCTTGATGCTCGTCTTCGAGGGGCTGATGCCCTTCCTCGCGCCGCAAGCCTGGCAGCAGGCCCTGCGCTGGCTGGCCGAACTTCCCCCAGAGCGGCTGCGCTGGTTTGGCGGCGCGGCCGTCGTGCTGGGGCTGCTCATCGTAAACGACATCGTGTGAGGCAATCCATGCGTTGGGTCTTGCCCGACTATCTGCGTGACGAACTGCCGCCAGCGGCGGAGCAGCTCGAGCGTTTGCGCCGCGAGCTGCTCGATCTCTTCCGCCTGCATGGCTACCAACTCGTGGCTCCGCCGCTCATCGAATTCCTCTCTTCGCTCATCGTGGGGGGAGAGGAGGATTTGCGTTTGCGTACGTTCGAGCTCACCGACCAGCTGAGCGGACGAACCTTGGGGGTGCGGGCCGACATCACGCCGCAGGCGGCGCGCATCGACGCGCATCTGCTCAATCGCCGCGGCGTCACCCGCCTGTGCTATTGCGGCCCGGTGCTGCACACCCTGCCGGCTTCGCTCACCGCCACGCGCGAGCCGCTGCAGCTCGGCGCCGAGCTCTACGGTCATGCCGGGGTAGAGGCCGATATCGAGATCATTCGCCTGCTCGCCGCGGCGCTCGAACGGGCGCGCCTGCCGGCGGTGCGCATCGACGTCGGGCACATGGGGCTGTTCCGGGCGCTCACCGAGGGCCTAGAGGCCGAGCGCGCCGAGATCCTCTTCGAACTGCTGCAGGCGAAAGACTCCGCCGGGCTCGAAGAGATGCTCGCCGCAAGCGGCGACGCGCTCGACGCCGAGCGGGTCGCGTCCCTGCGCGCCTTGCCCGGGCTCTACGGCGGGGTCGAGGTGCTCGCCGCGGCGCGCTCACGGCTTGCGCCACTGCCGGCAGTGGTGCGGGCGCTCGACGAGCTCGACGCGCTCGCTGCGGCGCTCGCCGATCTGCCGCTCGGGTTCGATCTGGCCGACCTGCGCGGCTATCACTATCACACCGGCGTGATGTTCGCCGCCTACGGTGCCGATCATCCTTCGGCGCTCGCTCTGGGCGGACGCTACGACGGGCTCGGTGCGGCGTTTGGCCGGGCGCGGCCGGCCACCGGCTTTTCGATCGATTTGCGCGAACTCATCGCCCGTCTGCCGCTCGCCCCCTTGCCGGGGGCCATCCTCGCGCCGTCCGGCGGCGACGAGGCGCTGGAGGCGGTGGTGGCGCAGCTGCGTGAGGCAGGGCAGGCGGTGGTCCGTGAACTGCCGGGACATCCGCTCGAAGAATGGCGCGAAGCCGGTTGCGACTGGCGTCTCGTGCAGCGCGCCGGGCATTGGGTCGTGGAACCGTTGTGATCGTAAAAGGAAGGGCTGATGGCTAAGAACGTGGTCGTCGTCGGGACGCAGTGGGGCGACGAAGGCAAGGGTAAGATCGTCGACTGGCTCACCGACACCGCTCAGGGCGTGGTGCGCTTTCAGGGCGGACACAACGCCGGGCATACCTTGGTGGTGGGTGAGCGCGAGTACAAGCTCAACCTCGTGCCCTCCGGCATCGTGCGCGAGGGAGTAGCCTGCTTCATCGGCAACGGGGTGGTGCTCGACGTGCACCACCTGCTCTCCGAGATCCGCGCGCTGGAGACCGGTGGGATCGAAGTGCGCTCACGCCTGCGCGTGAGCCCCGGTTGTCCCCTGATCCTGCCCTATCATGTCGCGCTCGACCGGGTGCGCGAGGCGGCGCGCAGCGCCGGCGACAAGATCGGCACCACCGGCAAGGGCATCGGCCCGGCCTACGAGGACAAGGTGGCCCGTCGTGCGATTCGCCTCTACGATCTCTCTCGTCCAGAGCAATTCCGCACCAAGCTCGAAAGCAACCTCGCCTGGTACAACTTCGTGCTCACCCAGGCCTTTGGCGCCGAGCCGCTCGAGTTCGAACCGATCTACGAACAGGCGCTCGCTGATGCGGAAGAAGTCTTGCCGCTGGTGACCGACGTCTCGGAGCGACTCTACGAGATCAACAAGGCCGGCGGCAACCTCCTCTTCGAGGGTGCCCAGGGAACCTTGCTCGACATCGACCACGGCACCTATCCCTTCGTCACCTCCAGCAACTGCGTCGCCGGTCAGGCTGCCGCCGGTGCCGGCTTGGGACCGGGGCGGCTGCACTACGTGCTTGGCATCACCAAGGCGTATTGTACGCGGGTGGGCGGTGGTCCTTTCCCCACCGAGCTGGACATCGACACCGAGGGCACGCCGGGCTGGCAGATGTCGGTCAAGGGGCGGGAGTTCGGCACCGTCACCGGGCGCAAGCGCCGCTGCGGCTGGCTGGATCTGGCCGCGCTCAAGCGCTCCCTCATCATCAACGGCGTCTCGGGGTTATGCATCACCAAGCTCGACGTGCTCGACGGCCTCGAAGCGCTCAAACTGTGCATCGGTTATGAGATCGACGGCGAGCGGCGGGAACTGCTGCCGATGGGAGCCGACGAGGTCGCTCGTTGCGTCCCCGTCTACGAAACTCTGCCCGGCTGGCGGGGAAGCACCTTCGGGGCGCGGCGCTGGGAGGACCTGCCTTTCGAGGCCCGAGCGTACCTGCACCGCATCGAGGAATTCTGCGAGGTCCCCATCGACGTGATCTCCACCGGCCCCGAGCGCGACGAGACCATCCTGCGCCGTCATCCTTTCGGCGCCTGAAAACGTTTGGCGCCGGACGTGCTACAGTGAGAAAGCTCCGCGAGGGGCTTTCTGCTGTTCGAACTACAAAAAGGAGGAACCCGATGAAACTGTATTTCTCCCCCGGCGCCTGTTCGCTGTCGCCCCACATCGCCCTGCGTGAAGCCGGCGTCGAGCCTGAACTGGTGCGCGTGGATCTTGCCACGAAAAAACTCGCCGACGGCCGTGACTATCTGGCGATCAACCCCAAAGGCTACGTTCCGGCGCTGCAGCTCGACGATGGGGCGCTCATCACCGAAGGGCCGGCGATTCTGGTCCATATCGTCCAGAACCTGGCGCGTACCCCGCTTGGCCCCAAGGAAGGAATGGGGCTGGTGCGGCTGGTGGAATGGCTTAACTTCATCTCCACCGAGATCCACAAAGGATTCTCGCCGCTCTTCAAGCCGAACTGCCCGCAGGAATGGAAGGCGGTGGCGAAGGAAACCCTGCTCAAGCGCCTGCAGTGGGTGGACGGGGAACTCGCACAGCGGCCGTGGCTGCTGGGAGAGGAATTCTCGGTCGCCGACATCTACCTCTACGTGTGCACGCGCTGGACGGCCTTCGTGCAGATCGACCTGGGGCAATTCCCAGCCTTGGCGCGCTTCGCCGAGAAGATGACGCAGCGCCCGGCGGTGCAGGCGGCGATCCAGGCCGAAGGGCTCAAGCAGTAGCTCTACCCGTTGCGGAATGAGGGTAAAAAGCCGCCCGCGGGCGGCTTTTTCATCTCAGGGATGGAGCGTGGGATAGTCGAGGTAGCCCTTCTCGCCTCCCGTATAGAAGGTGGAAGGATCGGGCGTGTTGAGCGGCGCGCCGCTGCGGAAGCGCTCGACCAGGTCGGGATTGGCGATGAAAAGCTGCCCAAACGAGATCATGTCGGCTTCGCCGCGTGCGATCGCCGCGTTGGCCGTCTCGAAGGTGTAACCGCCGTTCGTCATATAGACGGTGGGCCACAGGGGGCGCAGCAATTTCAGATCGAAGGCGGGGCCGGCGACACCCGGCGCCTCTTTGCCCATCTCGGTGAGGTGCAGATAGCCGAGCTTGAATTCTCCCAGCGTCTTGACGACGTAGGAAAACGTCGCTTCGGGGTTGGAGTCGCGCATGTCGTTGAACGGCTGAAGGGGCGAGAGGCGCACGCCCACGCAGCCGCGGTCCCACACGCCGAGCACCGCCTCGGTCACTTCCATGAGGAAGCGGGCGCGGTTGGCGATGGAACCGCCGTAGGCGTCGGTGCGGCGGTTGCTGCCGTCGCGCAGGAACTGGTCGATGAGATAGCCGTTGGCGCCATGGATCTCCACCCCGTCGAAGCCAGCCGTCTTGGCGTTTCGCGCCGCCTGGGCATAGCGTTCGACGGCTTCTTCGATCTCTTGCAGACTCATGGCGTGCGGCGTGACGAAGGGTTTGCTGCCGCTCGGGGTGTAGGTCTCGCCCTGGGCGGCGATCGCGGAAGGACCGATGGGCTGCAAGCCGCCGTTGACCTCGGGATGGGCTACCCGACCGCAGTGCCACAATTGCGCGAAGATGCGCCCGCCACGTTCGTGCACCGCTTCGGTGACCGCTTTCCAGCCCTGGATCTGGGCCGGCGTAAAGAGACCGGGCGTGTTGGGGTAGGCGATGCCTTCCGGGGAGATGATCACCCCCTCGCTGATGAGGATGCCGGCGCTGGCGCGTTGGGCATAGTAGCGCACCATCATGCCGCTGGGCACGCCTTCGGCGCTGGCGCGGTTGCGCGTCATGGGCGCCATGGCGATGCGGTTGGGCAAGGTGTAGGGTCCCAACGTAATGGGAGTGAAGAGATCGATTTTTTTGGTCATCGGCGGCTCATGTTCTTGGTGATGTCGCTTTGGCTCCCTCACTACTATAGGCGGGCCGCCGGGAAAAGGCAAAAATCAGCGCTGCGACGCCTCGGTCAGCAGCCCGACTTGGGGCAGAATCGGCTCAGGTTCCCGGGTGCCGAGAAACCAGGGTCGCGGCTTCTGCGGACCAAACGGCGCCTGCAAGGTGTTCGAGACGGCGTTGTATACGAAGAAAACATTGGAGCGCGGCTGCGGCGTGATGTTGCCGTTCGAGCCGTGCATCACGTTGCAGTGGAACACCAGCACCGTACCGGGTTTGCCTGCGGCCACGGCGATGCCGTGGCGATCGACCAGGACCTGCAGGCTGGCATCGTCGGGCACGCCGTATTCCTGTTTTTTCAGCGATTGGCGGTAGTGCTCCTGCGGCGTTTCACCCACGCACGAGACGTAGGTTTTGTGCGAACCGGGGATGAGCATGAGCGCTCCGTTGATCGCCTCGTTGTCAGTGAGCAGGACCGAGATCGATACCGCACGCATGCGCGGCATGCCGTCTTCCACGTGCCAGGTCTCGAAATCGCTGTGCCAGTAGAATTCCTTGCCACGAAAACTCGGTTTGTAGTTGAGGCGTGACTGATGGATATAGACCTGGTCGTCGAGCAGGAACTCGGCGATTGCGGCCAGACGTTGGTCGGCGGCCAGGCACCGCAGCACGGGATCTTGCTGATGGACGGCGAAAATGGAGCGCACTGCGTCGCTGCCCGGCTCAGTGATGAGGGTCTCGGGATCGAACGCTTGCGGCTCGCCGCGCAGGCGCTTGGCCTCTTGCTGCAACAGCGCCACCTCCTCTTCGGTGAAGAGCCCGTCGAGGACGAGGAAGCCGTTGCGCTCGAAACTGGCAGCCTGGCCGGCCGTCAGCGGCGCCTAGGGCGACCAGGGGCGATGGAGCACGGGGTCCTGGATCGGGGTCATGCTGGCCGTGTCGGCAGGGCGAGAGGGATAGAGGTCTTCCATGCGCTTCATCCTCCTGTTGTTTTTTGCTGACTTTCTCCTTGGCCTGTGAAGGCTTAGGCTTGCCGCTCATCGGGTAAAACGCGGCCTCGCGCCCCGAGCTTTGGGAGCCGGGCGCGCAAGGAGGTGTGACGCAGGGCGCTCACTCGGCCTTAACGCACTCGTGTTCAGCCGGATAAGCCCCCGTTTCATCGTGCACTTCCGCGCCGGTGACTGGCGGATTGAAGACGCATACGCAGACGATGTCGGTGGTAGGGCGGACGCGGTGGTGGTCGTGCTCGTTCAGGGCATACATGACGCCGGGGCGAAGCACGTGGACTTGCCCCGTGGCCAGATCTTCGAGCGTGCCGCTGCCTTCGATCACCAGAACCGCCTCGAGATGGTTGCGGTAGTGGAATTCCAGGGTCTCCCCCGCGTAGAGCCGGGTGACGTGATAGGAGAAGCCCATGCCGTCTTTTTTCAATAGCAGACGGATGCTGTCCCAGCCTTTGGATTTGACGTGACGCTCGCCGTCACGCAGCTCGTCGACTGAATGCACGATCATTTGAATACCTCCATTGGACTCGTTGCCCGCTCTTGCATGACTTGGCCCACGCATTCTTCGATGATGTCCAGGCCGTGGGCGAAGATCTCGTCGTCGATATTGAGGGGGGCCAGTACCTTGACCACTTCATCGTCGGCGCCGCTTGTCTCAATGATGAGCCCGCGTGCGAAGCACGCCGAGGTGACCTTGGCGGCGAACTCGCCGCTGGGCATGACGATGCCGCGCATCATGCCGCGGCCGCGGGTCTCTAGCCCGTGTGCCTCGGCCATGCGCTCGAGCCGCTCAGCCAGATACTCGCCGCGGCGAGCGATCTCGCTGGCAAACTCTGCGTCGCTCCAGAAGTGACGCAGCGCCGCCGTGGCGGTGACGAAAGCATGGTTGTTGCCACGAAACGTTCCGTTGTGCTCGCCCGGCTTCCAGACGTCGAGTTCGCGGCGTATCAGCGTGACGGCCAGCGGTAGCCCCAGGCCGGAGAGCGATTTGGCCATGGTGACGATATCGGGCACGATCCCGGCTTCCTCGAAACTGAAGAAAGTACCGGTACGCCCGCAGCCGGACTGGATGTCGTCGACGATGAGCAGCGCTCCGTGACGCTTGGCCAGATCGGCGATTTTGCGCAGCCATGTGGCCGAGGCGGCGTTCAGGCCGCCTTCCCCTTGCACGGTCTCCACGAGGATGGCGGCCGGGGCATCGAGGCCGCTCGATCCGTCGGACAGACGGCGTTCGAGGAGCTCGGCGGTATCGATGTCCGGGCCGTAATAGCCGTCGTAGGCTTCGTGCTCGACGTGGTCGAGCGGCACGCCGGCGCCACGGCGCTTGGCGGAATTGCCGGTGCAGGCAAGCGAGCCCAGAGTCATGCCGTGGAAGCCGTTGGTAAAGGAGATCACCAGGTCGCGTCCCGTGACTTTGCGCGCGAGCTTGAGGGCGGCTTCGACCGCATTGGTCCCGGTCGGCCCGGGAAACATCACCACGTAGTCGAGCCCGCGCGGCTCAAGGATCAGTTCTTCGAAGGTGCGCAGCAACTCGGCCTTGGGCCGCGTGTGCAGATCGAGCCCGTGGGTGATGCCATCGCTTTGAATGTACTCGATGAGCGCCTGCTTGAGCACGGGGTGGTTGTGACCGTAGTTGAGCGTGGCGCAGCCGCTCAGGAAGTCGAGATAGCGGCCGCCCTGATCGTCGTACATCCAAGGCCCCAAGGCCTTGACGAACTGGCGCGGCATGGCGCGGCAGTAACTGCGTACCTTGGATTCGCGCCGCTCGTAAATCGAGCGATCGGGCAGAGTGCGGGAAGGTTCAGGCCTGTTCATGCTGTTGTCCTCCTTCAGGGATGGAGTGGACGGCAGACAGGGGACCGATCGTCAATTCCCATTCGGTCTCGTGTCGGCCGGCGAAATGGCGTTCTTTCTCGAACAGCGGCCGTTCGGAAATCAAGTAGCCGTGCCGGGCGGCGAAGCCACGAAAAAACGCCCAGGAAGCGTCATTGTCTGGTGTGATGGTGGTGACGAGGTAGCGCACGCCGTGCAAGCCAGGTCTGGCGAGCAGACGCTCGAGCATTTTCCCGGCAAGCCCCTTTCCTCTGGCCGACGGGGTCACGGCAACTTGCCACAGGAACAGTTTGTCGGGGGATTCGGGAATGAGGTAAGCGGAGATCCAGCCGAGCAGCGCTGCCTCTCCCTCGCGTTCGGCCAGGATGCACGTGGCGGCGAAATGCGTGCATTGCAGCAGGTTGCAATAGGCCGAGTTGGGGTCGAGCGGCGGGCAGTCGGCGATGAGCCGCGTGACGCGCGGCCCGTCTTCCGGCCGCGGAGCCCGCAACGTCAGCGCGGCCTGCATGAGGGGGGAGGAAAGTGGTGTTGATGTTTTTGACATAATACTTATGGATTTAACCTTGTTTGCTGCTGAATAAATTCAGATATATTTCAATGTGAAGAGATGCAAGTCAAGTCTTTTGTAATATTTTCTTTTTTTACCGTATCACGCCATACCTGCGCAGTCAACCTTTTTTACAGAAGGGTTTTTGGGTGAGAGCATCTCCAGAAGCACTGGTATTTATATGATATATAAATATATATTTCGATTTTTTAGTGTGCTCGCCCCGACTGCGTCGGTGGGAGAGGGGGAAGAGCGCGGGCGGCGGATTCAGGCTTCGGGCGCCGCGCCGCGGGCTTGCTTTTGCCGTTTGAGGTGTTCGCTCGCCGCGCGCAGCGCGTCGCGCGCGAGGGCGTGGTAGAGCGGGGTGCGCACCAGGGTGCGGGAGACGGCGAAGGCGATGAGGGAGGTGGTCATGAGCGGCAGCAGCATTTCGTGGTTTGCCGTCATTTCCATCACGATCACGAAGGCGGTGATCGGCGTCTGGGTCATGGCGCAGAGAAAGCCCACCATGCCGAGAACGAGGAAAACGTTCGGGGCCTGGCCCGGGAACGCCGCACTCAGGAGCGAGCCCAGGCCAGCGCCCACGGCGAGCGCCGGTGCGAACATCCCGCCCGGGATGCGGCTGACGAAAGCCAAGGTGATGGCCGCCATCTTGGCGAGGAAAAAATACCAGGGCAGCACGCCCTCGCCCTCCAGGGCCGATTTGACTTGCTGGTAACCCGTGCCGTAGGTGTCCCCGCCGGTGAGTAGCCCCAGCACGGCGGTGGCCAGGCCACACAGCGCCGCCAGGCCCACCGGGTGCCGCCTGGCCCACTGACCGGCGCGCCCGGGAAACCCGTGGTGCGATAGGGCGATGAGCGCGCGGGCATAGAGGCTGCCGAGGACGCCGCAGGCGAGGCCCATCGTGAGCACGACCTTCCCCCCGTCGGCCAGGCCCATGGCGAGGTCGGTGCGACCGAAGTAGGTATAGTTGCCCAGCAAGAGCAGAGAGACGATGCCGGAGAAGATCACGGCGGTCAGTAACGTCCCGTTCGCCTGGAAGGCGCGGCGGTGGGACATCTCTTCGATCGCAAAGAGGATGCCTCCCAGCGGGGTATTGAAGGCGGCCGCCACCCCTGCGCCGCCGCCGGCGACGATCAGGGCCTGACTGGAGGCGAGACGCCGCCGCTTGCGCTTGCCGGCCAAGGCGTACATCAGCGACGAGGCTACCTGAACCGTGGGTCCTTCGCGGCCGATCGAGGCGCCGCACAGCAGGCCGAGCGCGGTGAGCACGATTTTTCCCAGAGCGAGGGGGATGGACAGCAGCGTGCGGCGCAACCGCCCGTCGGTGCTCAGGCTGGCGGCGATCGACTGGGGAATGCCACTGCCGGCGGCGAAGGGAAAGAAGCGCAGGGTGATCCAGGCGATGGCCGCAAACCCGAGGGGGGACAGAACCAGCCCGAGCCAGGGGCGGCCGGCGAGCAGGGAGGAATGATAGGCGATGGCCCATTCTGCGGCGAGCGCAAAGCCGACGGAGAGCAGGCCGACGAGGCAGGCGGCAAGCACCATGCTCAGCTGCTCTTCCCAGCGGCGCAAAGACAGCGTCAGGCGCAGCAGGCGAGGCCAATGATGGGGGCGCAGGAAAGGAGCTCTCCTGGGTGTCCTGATGTGCGCAGGTGGAGGACGTTCGTCTTCGGACATAAAAAGATTTTAGTCCAAACTTGCATGAGCCGGATGTTTGGTTCTATCATGATTCTCGATCGTTGAGCGGGCGTGTCACCGCTCGTCACGTTTGCAGGCTGCGTGCCAGGAGATCGTTGAATCCGGCACAAGGGGGAAGACGAGATGGCAGAGACGGGCGAATCCGGGCAAGAAGAAACCCCGGTCCGCTACGCGGTGCAGGCGGGTGTGGCCGAGCTCGCCTTCAACCGTCCGCATCGACTCAATGCGGTCAATGAGGCGGTCTACGCCGCGTTGCGCGAGGCGCTGCGCCGTGCCGAGGAAGACGAGGCCGTGCGGGTGGTGCTGCTGCGCGGCGAAGGGCGGGCGTTTTGCGTGGGGGCCGACCTGAAAGCGCATGGCAGCGGCGAGCGCACGCCCTATCAGCGGCGTCGTTACCTGGAAGGGGAACAGGAAGTGTGCCGGTGCATCATGCACCTGTCCAAGCCCGTGGTGGCGGCGGTGCACGGCTACGCCCTCGGGGCCGGGGCCGAGATGGCGCTGGCGGCCGACTTCCTTTTGATGAGCAGAAGCGCCAAGATTGGTTTCCCGGAGCTGTCGATCGGCAATTTCCTCGGCGGCGGGGTCACCTGGCTGCTGCCGCGGCTGGTGGGGCTGGCGCGGGCGCGCGAGCTGCTCTTCTTCGGTGAGCGCATCGACGGCGCGCAGGCCGAAGGCATGGGTCTGGCCAACCGCGCCCTCGACGACGAGGGCTTCCTCGAGGCCGCGCGTCTGTATGCGCGTACCTTGGCCGAGAAGGCGCCCATCTCCATGGAATTGGCCAAGCGCACGCTGTTACTGGCCGCGGGTAACTCGCTCGAGGCTGCGCTCGCCGCCGAACTGGAAGGAATGACTTTCGTGGCCACTACCGAGGATTGGCGCGAGGGGGTGGAGGCGTTCGCCGAGAAACGGGCACCGAAGTTTCACGGGAGGTGAATGGATGAATCAGCCGGAGATGCCGAGCACCGTTCCAGCCGAGATTTCCTCCGATCCGCTCGCTCCCCTGTTTTTTCCCCGGGCGGTGGCCGTCGTGGGGGCTTCCGCCGTGCCCGGCAAGCGCGGCTATAAGGCCGTACAGGGGCTGATCGAGGCCGGCTATCGGGGCGCCATCTATCCCATCCACCCGCGGGAAGAAATGATCCTGGGGCGGCGCTGCTACCGCAGCGTGAGCGAGATTGCGGGCGAGGTCGACCTGGCGATGATCTGCACCCCCGCGGCCGCCGTTCCCGGCCTGGTGGCCGAGTGCGGGCGCAAGGGTGTCAAAGGGGTGGTGGTAGTGGCCGGTGGCTTTCGCGAGAGCGGCCCCGACGGCGAACGCCTGGAAGAGGCTTTGCTCGAAGCGGCGCAGCGCCACGCAGTGCGCGTCATCGGCCCCAATACCTCGGGCATGTTCAACCTGAGCATCGGGCTCGATTTGCTGGGCTTGCGCGGCATTCGTCCGGGGCACGTCGCCTTCATCTCGCAATCGGGCAACATGCTGCTCTCGCTCGTGCTGGAGGCTCAATATCACGGGGAGCTGGGGTTTTCGATCTACGTCGGGCCGGGCAACCAGACCGACCTGGGGTTCAACGATTACTTGCGTTTCCTTGGCGGTGAGCCCAACACCAGAGTGGTGACGATGTACGTCGAGGGCTTTCGCTCCGGCCAGCGCTTCCTCCAGATCGCCCGCGGCGTGTCGCGGCACAAGCCGGTCGTGGTCTACAAATCCGGCGCCACCGAGGCCGGCAAGGTGGCGGCGCGCTCGCATACCGGGGCGCTGGCGGGCAGCTACGCCATGACGGTCGATCTGTTGCGCCAGGCCGGGGTGTGCTTGGTGCAGCAATCCGACGAGATCCTGCCCGTGGCCGAGGGGCTGGCGGCGTGGAACGCCGCTCCAGGCGCGCGCGTGGCGGTGCTCTCCGACGGCGGCGGGCAGGCCACGATCGCCGTCGACCGTCTGGTGGAGGCCGGGCTATCGCTGGCCGATTTGCAGGAGGGCACGCGACGGCGACTGGCGGCCATCCTGCCGCCGCAGGCTTCGCTGCGCAACCCGATCGATGTGGCCGGCGCATCCGACGACAATCCTTCCATCCTTGCCGAGTGCCTGGCCATTCTCGCTCAGGACGACGGCGTCGATGCCCTGTTGCTGGTGGGGATGTTCGGCGGCTACGCTTTGCGTTTCGGCGAGCAGCTCATGGGCAACGAGATGCGCTGCGCCGAGACCTTGGCCGAATGGCGGCTGAAATGGCAGGGCAAGCCTTTGGTGATCCACAGCCTCTACGCGCCCATCAAGCCGCCGGCAGTGCGGCGCCTGCGTGAGGCAGGGGTGCCGGTATATACCTCGATCGAGCATGCGGTGCGGGTGTTACAGGCTTTGGCCGAGCGCGGACAATATCTGCGTCGCTGTGCCGAGCCGGAGGCGGGGGCGGTTTCTCCCCTGCCCGAGGTGCGGGAGATCTTCCTGCGCGCCGTCCAGGAGGGGCGCAACCCCTATGAGCACGAAGCCAGGGCGGCCCTGGCCGCGCATGGCATCGCGGTGGACGAGACGCTGCTCATGCGTTCGCCCGAGGACGCAGACGCGGTGCTCGCGCGCTTTGGGGATCGCCCGCTCGCGCTCAAGATCGTCTCGCGTGACATCCTGCACAAGAGCGAGGCCGGTGGCGTGCGTTTGGGAGTGTGCGGACGCGAGGCCCTGCTCGAGGCGTACGAGGGCATCCTTGTCTCCTGCCGCGCCCATGCGCCCAAGGCGGATCTGCACGGCGTGCTCGTCACGCCCATGGCCGCCAGGGGAGTGGAAGTGATCATCGGCATGGTACGTGACCCGGTCTTCGGGCCGGTGCTGATGTTCGGCCTGGGCGGCATCTTCGTCGAGGTGCTCAACGACGTCGCTTTTCGCGCCGTGCCGCTGACGCGCGACGAGGCCGAATCCATGCTGCGCCAGCTGCGCGGGCACAAGCTGTTGCACGGCGTACGGGGCCTGCCGCGCGTCGACGAGGCCCGGCTGGTGGATCTGTTGCTGCAGGTGGCCGATTTCGTGCACGCCTATCCCGAGATTTCCGAGCTCGACCTCAACCCGGTGATCGTGCACGAGCGGGATTACGTGATCGCCGATGCGCGCTTCCTGCTCAATCCGAACATGCTGCCGCTCGAAGGGGAAGGGGACGGCTGACCCGCGGGCGGGGGGGGTTCGTGCGGGTTTTCCCGAACTGGCGCTTCGTGCGTCTGTGCCCTAGACTCGATGAAACGAGGATCATCCACTGGAGGAGTTCACCATGAAATACATCAAGACGCTGAGCGCTGCGCTGGCGCTGGGTCTGGCCACCCTGAGTGCGCCGACGGCCATGGCGCAGCAGAAGTTCGTCACCATCGGCACCGGCGGGGTCACCGGGGTGTACTATGCCGCTGGCGGGGCGGTGTGCCGTTTGATGAACAAGGATCGGGCGCAACACGGATTGCGCTGTTCGGTCGAGAGCACCGGCGGCTCGGTGTATAACGTCAATACCATCCGCTCTGGGGAGCTGGATTTCGGCGTGGTGCAGTCCGACTGGCAGTACCACGCCTACAACGGCACGAGCTCCTTCAAGGACGCCGGGCCGTTCAAGGATCTGCGCGCGGTGTTCTCGCTGCATCCCGAGCCGCTCACGCTGGTGGTACGTCCCGAGCTCGATGCGAAGAAGGGCCTGGAAACCATCAAGGGCAAGCGCGTCAACATCGGCAACCCCGGCTCGGGGCAGCGCGCCACGGTCGACGTGCTGCTTCAGGCTCTGGGGTGGTCGCATGCCGATTTTTCCCTCGTCTCGGAGCTCAAGCCGGACGAGCACGGCCCGGCACTGTGCGACAACAAGATCGATGCCTTCTTCTTCGTCGTCGGGCACCCCAGCGCCAACATCCAGGATCCCATCGCCACCTGTAACGCGAAACTGGCTCAGGTCAGCGGCCCGGCGGTCGACAAGCTCGTGGCCGATTCGCCCTATTATGCCAAGGTGGAAATCCCGGGCGGGCTGTATCCCAATCACCCCGATCCCGTGCCGACGTACGGGGTGCTCGCCACGCTCGTGACCTCGGCCAAGGTGCCCGACGAGGTGGTCTATACCCTGGTGAAGACGGTGTTCGACAACTTCGAAGAATTCAAGAAACTGCACCCGGCTTTCGGGCATCTCGACCCGCAGCACATGGTCAAGGATGGCCTGTCGGCGCCTTTGCATCCGGGGGCGCTGAAGTACTACCGCGAAAAAGGCTGGCTCTGAGCGGAGGCGGGGCGACATGACCCGGACTGGCGAGGAGGGCGGGCTGCGGCCTGGCGGGGATGAGCCCGGGCTGCCGGACGAGGCGCTGCGCGAGCTCGTCGCCGAGGCCGACACCGGCCGGCGGCAGCCGGGGGGCTGGCAAGGCGGGGTGCTCACGCTGCTGGCGGTCGCGTGGTCGCTGTTCCAGCTGTGGTATGCCTCGCCTTTGCCTTTTTGGTTCGAGTTCGGCATCTTCAACGACACCGAGGCGCGCTCCATCCACCTCGCCTTCGCCCTGGCGTTGGCCTTTCTGGCCTATCCGGCCTCGAGGCGTTCGCCGCGCGATCGCATCGCCTCTTTCGACTGGGCCTTGGGACTGGCCGGCATGGCTTGCGCCGGCTACATCGCGCTCTTCTACCGTGAGCTGTCTACGCGGCCGGGCTTGCCCACGTCGCTGGATCTGGCCGCGGCCCTCATCGGTCTGGGGCTGCTGCTGGAGGCGACGCGCCGTACCCTCGGTTGGCCGCTGGCCGTGCTCGCGCTCGTCTTTCTCGGCTACGTCTTCCTCGGACCTCATATGCCCGATGCGATCGCGCACCGGGGGGCTTCGCTTGCCAAGGGGATGAGCCACTTCTGGCTCACCACCGAAGGGGTGTTCGGCGTGGCCCTGGGGGTGTCGACCAGTTTCATCTTTCTCTTCGTGCTCTTTGGCGCCATGCTGGAGACGGCCGGTGCCGGGGGTTATTTCATCGCCGCGGCCATTTCCTTGTTGGGCCGATTCCGCGGCGGGCCGGCCAAGGCGGCGGTGGTGGCTTCGGCGGCCACCGGCGTCATCTCGGGCTCGTCCATCGCCAACGTCGTCACGACCGGCACGTTCACCATCCCGCTGATGAAGCGGGTGGGCTATCCGGCCAAGAAAGCCGCGGCGGTGGAGGTGGCTGCCTCGGTCGATGGGCAGATCATGCCGCCGGTGATGGGCGCGGCGGCCTTCCTCATGACCGAGTACGTCGGCATTGCCTACACCGAGGTGCTCAAGCATGCCTTCTTGCCGGCGCTGCTTTCCTACCTCGGCCTTTTCTACATGGTGCACCTGGAGGCGGTGCGCCACGGCATCGAGGGGCTGCCGGCGCGTACGCTCACGCCCTGGCAGCAGCGCCTGGCGCGTGCCGTCATGGCGTTCGCCGGGATCGTGATCCTGGCCGGCGCGGTGGTGTGGGGTCTGGGCTGGATCAAGGCGGTGTGGCCGCAGGCGTCCTTCTGGATCGTTTCGGTGCTGATGTTCTTTCTCTACCTCGCGCTGGTGCGTCTGGCCGCCCGTATGCCGCCACTGCCTTTCGACGATCCACAGGCGCAGATCACCGAGTTGCCCGAGGCGGGAAAGACCATCCCGGCCGGCTTGCATTACCTGCTGCCGGTGGCGGTGCTCATCTGGAACCTCATGGTGGAGCGCCTCTCGCCGGGGCTGGCCGCCTTCTGGGCGCTCACCTACCTCGTCTTCATCCTCCTGACGCAGCGCCCGCTCTATGCCTTCTTTCGCGGGCAGGGCCGGCTGGGGGCGGCCGCCATCCAAGGGCTGCGCGATCTTTGGGCTGCGCTGGTGGGCGGGGCACGCAACATGGTGCCGATCGCCGTCGCTACGGCCACCGCTGGCATCATCGTGGGCACGGTGACCCTCACCGGCATCGGTCTGGTGCTCACCGAGGTGATCGAGATGCTCGCCGGCGGCAATCTGCTCTTGTTGTTGCTGCTGGTGGCCTTCATCTGCGTGATCCTGGGCATGGGGCTGCCCACCACGGCCAATTACATCGTGGTGTCCACCCTGATGGCGCCGGTGGTGGTCGAGGTGGGAGGGGCAAATGGGCTGGTCGTGCCGCTCGTGGCCGTGCACATGTTCGTGTTCTATTTCGGATTGATGGCCGACGTCACCCCGCCCGTCGGGCTGGCCTCGTATGCTGCGGCTGGCATCGCGCGCACCGACCCAATCGCCGTTGGGGTGCAGGCTTTCTTCTATTCCCTCCGCACGGCCATTCTGCCGTTCATGTTCCTCTTCAACACGCAGTTGCTCTTGATCGGCGTGGGGGGCTGGGGCGGGCTGGTGTTGACGGTGGCGGCGGGCGTAACGGCGATGATGGCTTTCGTGGCGGCGCTGCAAGGGTGGTTTTTCGCGCGCAACCGTTGGTGGGAGACCGGTGTGCTCCTGCTGGTGGCGTTTACCTTGTTGCGCCCGGGGTTCTGGATGGACCGCATCGTGTCGCCGTACATCGAGGTGCCTGCCGCCGAGCTCGAAACGGTGATCCGTCCACTGCCCGCGGGGGCGCCGCTGCGAGTCTTCGTGGAAGGCTTGAATCTGCAAGGTGAAGAGGTACATCGCGGCGTGGTGCTGCCCTTGGGCGAGCCCACGGGGGGCGCCCGGGAGCGTTTGCGCTCGGCCGGGGTGCACGTGATGCCTCTGGGAGATCGATGGCAGATCGTGGGCGTGGATTTCGGCTCAGTGGCGGCGAAAATGGGCATCGAATCCGGATTGAGCATTTCGCATGTGGAGCTGCCCAACCCCGATCGACCCGCCAAGGAGTGGTTTTATCTGCCGGCGTGGGCGCTGATGATGGCGTTGGCGTGGTGGCAATGGCGCCGAAGCGCGCGTAGATCGGGCTGAAGCGGGGGAGTGCGGGGATACGGGAAAACGCCGTAGCAAACAACGGCGTTCGTGCGCGAACGCTCCTTCCTTTTGCAGGAAGGCTTTCTCGTGGTGCCCAGAAGAGGACTCGAACCTCCACGCCTTGCGGCACTGGTACCTGAAACCAGCGCGTCTACCAATTCCGCCATCTGGGCGACGAGATGCGTTATTATAAGCACGCGGCGCGCGTTGTCAACGCCATGTCGACGTGAGCGGGTGCCGCATCATGAGTATATGCAAGGACTTCTGATTCTCGATGACCAAAACTTCAAAGAACAAGCCGCGGACTCCTTCCGCTGATCCCGCTCTTCCCTCTTCCCGCCGGCGGCAAACGCCGGCTTTGCTGTCTGCTCCCGTGGCCGAAGCGCCGGTGTCGGTGCCTGCGGCCACCGCCGAATCCGCAGCCGCGCCGGTGATCGAGGTGAGCGAAGCCCGGCGGCGCGATCCTTTCTTCGCCCGCGAGGCGGCCAAGTACGGCCATCCCTTGCCCAGCCGGGAGTACATCCTGCAGGTGCTCGCCGAGGCTGGCCGCCCCATGCCCTGGAGCGAGCTCGTAGAGGCGCTCGACATCGCGCCTCACGAGCACGAGCTCTTCGAGCGGCGCCTGAAGGCGATGGAGCGCGATGGCCAGATCCTGCGCAACCGCCGCGGCGCCTATCTCCTGCCGGAGAAGGCCGATCTCATCCGCGGCCGCGTGCAGGGTCATCCCGACGGGTTCGGCTTCGTGATCCGCGACGACGGCGGCGAGGACATTTTCCTCGGCCCCAAGGAGATGCGCCAGGTACTGCACGGTGACCGGGTAATCGTGCGCATCGCCGGTGCCGATCGCCGCGGCCGGCCCGAGGGCAAGATCGTGGAGGTGCTCGAGCGCGTCAACCAGAACGTGGTCGGGCGCGTGCTCGTCGAGCACGGCGTCACTTTGGTGGTGCCCGAGGACAAACGCATCGCCCAGGACATCCTCGTCGCCCCTGGCGGCAAGAAGGTCAAACCGGGGCAGGTGGTGGTGGTCGAGCTCGTCGAGCAGCCCACGAAGTACGCCCAGCCGATCGGGCGCATCGTCGAGGTGCTGGGCGACTATGACGATCCCGGCATGGAGATCGAGATTGCGCTGCGCAAGTTCGATCTGCCGTTCGAGTGGCCGCCCGAGGTGCGCGAGGAAGCGCGCCGCCTGCCCGAGGCGGTGCGGCGCAAGGACCTCGCCGGGCGGGTAGACCTGCGCGAATTGCCGCTCGTGACCATCGACGGCGAGACGGCCAAGGATTTCGATGACGCCGTCTATTGCAAACCGCAGGGCAAAGGATTCCGGCTGATCGTGGCGATCGCCGACGTGTCGCATTACGTCGCGCCCGGCTCGGCGCTCGATGCCGAGGCCTTCAATCGCGGCAACTCGGTCTATTTCCCGCGCCGGGTCATCCCCATGCTGCCGGAGAAGCTGAGCAACGGCCTGTGTTCGCTCGTGCCGCACGAAGACCGGCTGTGCATGGCCTGCGACATGATCGTGAGCGCTTCGGGCAAGGTGCAGCGCTACCGTTTTTACCCGGCGGTGATGAATTCCCACGCCCGCCTCACCTACACCGAGGTCGCCGCCGCCCTCTACGAGGGCAAGGAAGAGACGCGGGCGAAGCTCGCCGAGCTCCTGCCGCATCTGCAGCATCTCGATGCCGTCTTCCGCGCCCTGTTGAAGGCGCGGCGCCAGCGCGGGGCGATCGACTTCGAGACGCTGGAGACGCGCATCGAGTTCGACGAGAACGGCAAGATCGCGCGCATCGTGCCCGAGGCGCGCACCGACGCGCACCGCCTCATCGAAGAGTGCATGCTGGCGGCCAACGTCTGCGCTTCCGAATTTCTCGCCGAGCACGATCATCCGACACTCTACCGCGTGCATGAGCCGCCCAATCCGGAGAAAGTGGCGGCGCTGCGCGAGTTTCTCGCCGGCTTTGGCATCGAGCTGCCGGGCGGCGACGAGCCCACGCCGAAGGACTACGCCAAGGTGCTGGAGCAGATCCAGCAGCGGCCCGATGCGCCCCTGCTGCAGATGGTGATGCTGCGTTCGCTCAAGCAGGCGGTCTATACGCCGGAGAACCGCGGCCACTTCGGGCTCGCCTACGAGGCGTACGCGCACTTCACCTCCCCCATCCGCCGCTATCCCGACCTGCTGGTGCATCGCGGCATCAAGGCGGTGCTTGCTGGCGCGCGCTACGAGCCGGGCGACTGGAAGGCGATCGGCGAGCACTGCTCGATGACCGAGCGGCGCGCCGACGAGGCCACGCGCGAAGTCATCGGCTGGCTCAAGTGCTACTTCATGCAGGACAAGGTGGGCGAGGTCTACACCGGCGTGGTCACGTCGGTGGTGCCCTTCGGTCTGTTCGTCACGCTCGACGAGCTCTTCGTCGATGGCCTGGTGCACATCTCGGATCTGGGCGACGATTATTTCCTCTTCGACGAGCGTGTGCACGCCCTGGTGGGTGAGCGCACCGGCGTGCGCCATCGTTTGGCCGACCGCGTGAAGGTGCAGGTGATGCGGGTCGATCTGGCCACGCGCAAGATCGACTTCCATCTGCTGGAAAACCTCAGCCCGGCTCCGACCCGGCGCGAGGGCAAGACCGAGCGCACGCGCCGCGCCAAGGGCAAGCGATGAAGGAAGAAACCAGACAACGGCGCACCGTGCCGGGGTTTCATGCGGTCACGGCGCTGCTGCGCCATCGTCCCGAGGACGTCGCCGAGCTCTACGTCGATCGGCAGCGGCAGGATGCGCGCATGCGCTCGCTGCTCGAACGCGCGCAGTTGGCCGGCGTGCGCGTCGTGCCGGCGGACTCCACTCGGCTCGATGCGATCGCTGGCTCAGGGCGGCACCAAGGGGTGGTCGCCTTCGTCGCTGCGGCGACGCGGACGCATTCGCTCGAAGAAGTGCTCGATGCGCTCGATGCGAACCGGCCGGCGCTCTTCCTCATCCTCGACGGGGTGCAGGACCCGCACAACCTCGGGGCCTGCCTGCGCGTGGCCGACGGGGCCGGCGTGGATGCGGTGATCGTGCCCAAAGACCGCGCCGCGGGGCTCACCGCCGCCGCGCTCAAGGTTGCCAGCGGCGCTGCCGACACCGTGCCTTACGTGACGGTGACCAACCTCGCCCGGGCACTGCGCACGCTCAAGGAGGCGGGCGTGTGGGTGGTGGGCGCGGCGGGCGAAGCGCAGAAGTCGCTCTACGAGTGCGATCTTGGCGGGTCCGTGGCCTGGGTGCTCGGCGCCGAGGGGGAAGGTTTGCGGCGGCTCACGCGTGAGCTGTGCGACGAGCTCGTGCATATCCCCATGCTCGGGGCGGTCGAGAGCCTGAACGTGTCGGTGGCCGCCGGCGTGTGTCTCTACGAGACGGTACGCCGGCGTCTGACTCAAGCCGCGGGCGGCTGAGGCGCACCCTGCGCGCCAGGGACGGTCGCCGCGGCCGGCCAGGCGATGTCGCGAATGTGCAGGTCGCGCTGCGGGAAGGGGATCTCGATGCCGTGCTCCTTGAAGCGGCGCTCGATTTCGCGGTTCAAGCGGCCAAGGATGCTCAGGCGTTGATCGACGTCGGCCACGATGGCACGCACCTCGAAATCCAGCGAACTTTCGCCGAAACGGGCGAAGACCACACTGGGCGCCGGATCGGAGAGCACCCCCGGCGTGGCCTTGACGGCTTCGAGCAAGATCGCTTCGACCTGCTCTGGATCGGTGCCATAGGCCACGCCGATGGTGACGAAGATGCGCGACAGCGAGTTGCTCAGCGTCCAGTTCGTCACCTGCTCGGTGATGAGCTTCTTGTTCGGGACGAGGATCTCGCGCCGGTCGAAATCCTCGATCACCGTGGCGCGGATGGTGAGGCGGCGTACGGTGCCGGAATCGCTGCCGATCGTGACCAGGTCGCCCACGCGCACGGGCCGCTCGAACAGGATGATGAGGCCTGAGACGAAGTTGGCCACGATCTCCTGCAAGCCGAAACCCAGCCCCACGCTCAGGGCGGCCACCAGCCACTGCAGCTTCGACCAGGGCATCCCCAACTGCCCGAGGATGATGATCAGGCCGAGGGTGAAAATGGTGTAGCGCAGCAGCGTCACCAGGGCGTACTTGCTGCCTGCATCCAGCCGCGAGGTTCGCTGCAGCGCCAATTCGAGCAGGCCGGGAAGGTTGCGCGCCGCCATCCACATCACCACCAAACCGATCATGGCGAGAAGGAGATCGGCGAAGGTGACTTGCAGCGTCACCGTTTCATTGCCCAGCGTCTCGGTGTAGCGCCACAAGACCCATTCGTCGAGGATGCGCGCAGCGGGTAGCAGCGACGACCACAGCTCGAAGAGCACGAAGGCAAGCCCGAGGACGAGGGCGAGATTGAGCAGGGTCAGCGTCTGGTGGGCGGAAGCATCGATGGGTGCCCCTTCGCCCGTGTCCCCTTCTTGGGGCTGGACGCGCTGCCGCTCGAAACGGTACATGAAGAAATCGCGTACGGCGTGCTGCAGCAAGGCAAAAGCGAGCAAGACCCACAAGGTAGACATGAACCGGCCGACCAGGGCCACGGCGGCGTAGAAATAACCGGCGCCGGCGAGCAGCGCGCTCACCAGGGGCAGGCCAGGGCCGCCGATGGCTGCCGTCAGGCGCAGCCAGGTCGGCTGCTGGGCGAGGGCGAGCAGCCCCCGCTGTGGGCGGAAGATGCGCCAGAGGAAGAATGAGAGCAGCAGCATGGAGACGACGAAAGGCGTACGTCCCAGCTCGGTAAACGGCGCATCGATCTGGACCTCGTTGAGATAGACGGCGAGGAAGCCCAAGGGCAGTACGCCCCAGGCAAAACCGCGTAGCGTGCGTTCCAGGCGCTTGAGGATGGAGGGCGGCCAATGGAAGCGGGTGGCGGCAAGCCCTGTGCCGGGGGCGAAGACGCGCTGCCAGAAGGCGACGTTCCAGCCGAAAGGCGCGATGCGCACCAGGGCGGTGCCGATGGCGCGGAAATTGTCGGCGAGTGCCTCTCCGGAGGAAAGGATCATCGTGCCGCAGCCGTAGGCGATGAGCGGCAAGGGGAGCGCCTGGATGGCTTCCAGAAAAAGCAGCAGCAAGGTGTCGAGCAGCCCGGCGTGGCGCGGGTCTTGCTCACCGGCGGCGAGATGCTGGCCGATGAGCCGGGTCAGCCGTGCGCGCGCAAGAAGCAGGAAGAAGCCCAGAAGGACTGCCAGCCACGCCTGCGGCGGGGACTGGGTGACCGCGAGGCGCCACGAGGTGAAATCGGCGAAGCCCTGGAAGAGGGTGAGCGAGCCCGTGCCGACGGCGATGAGCTCGGGTAGGGGGTCGCGCGACAGGGTGCGGGTGGAGGCCACCCACATGAGATGTTGCTCGGTGAACGCAGCAAATTCTTCGACCACATCCAGATCGCGCAGAAGGACTGCTTCGAGGTCGCTGAGGGCTGCAAGCAGCGCCGGGCGCAGGGCGTCGATCGTCTCCAGCGTGAGGGAGCGGGCGGTTAGGGCCTCGATCAGGGCATTTTCCAGCTTGCCGTCGGCATCCGCGGCGCCGGGCTGTCCCAGGATCTGGCGCACCCGCTCGCGGGGATCGGCGATCAGGCGTTTGGCCTGGCGCAGCTCGAGTTCGAGCAGCTGGACTTCTTCGAGCATGCCACGAACCTGGTTGAGTTCCTGGCGTAGTGCAGAAGGAGAGGGTAGGCGAGCGCGGTATTCGAGGAGGAGGTTGCCTACGGCCGGACTCAGGCCCTGCTGGGCGATGCGTTTTTTCAAGGATTCGAGCGCTTCCCACCGCTCCTGCGTTTCCCGCTGCAGCTGCGACTGGCGTTCGCGCACGCTTTGAAAGCGCTGGCGCAGGCTTTGCAGCCGTGCTTCCCATTCGCGGTTGGTCGCCTCTACGCGTGCAAGCCTCGGATCGAGCGCCTCGGCATTGGCCTGGCCGGTTTCCTGGGCGACTTCGGCCGTCGTGCTCTTTTCTACCGCTTCGCGCAGCTGGCGCAGGCGGGCGAGCTCGACCTCGAGCCGTTCGATACGGCGCGACAGCAACACCCGGGTGTTGGCGGCAAGGCGGCTCTCGAGCAAGGCGGCACGGCGTTCGGTCTCCTGGGCCTGGCTCGTGACCAAGGTGGCGAGCGTGACGGCCTGTTGCACCAAGGGGTCGTTGCTGGGTAAGTTTGGCTGTGACGCAGACGCCGGGGCGGCGATGGCCGGGTCGCCGCGTTCCTTGGGTTGTTCAAGATCGGCGAGCTGGGCGCGCAAGGCTTCCTGTGTCTGACGCCGGGTCCGTTCTTCTTCGAGGATGTGGCGCAGGCGCTCGGCGCGCTCGCTCGGCGGCAGGCTGTCGCTGACCCGCAGGTCAGCAAACTCGCTGGGGCGGCTGGCGGCGAGCTGCTGCAGTTCGCGCTGCGTCTGTTCGATGAGTTGTGCGGCGAGTGAGGCCCGGATCTCTGCTTGCTGTTTGCGGTTCTGGGCTTCCTGGATGCGGTCGAGCAGCTGCTTGAGTGCGGCGGAGGTGTCGGCCGGCAGGGTGTTGCGCTGCAGTGCGTCCTGAATCAAGGCAAGGCCCGATTGGATCGGGTCGTCGGGGGTCTCGGCAGCAAGGGCGGGAACGAGCACGACGACGAGGCAGAGGATCAAGAGGCCGTGCAGCCAGCGGACGAAATGCATCAACCTTCCTTGGGACGAGGACGAGAGGTGAGCGGGAAGAGTGCCGGCAGTCCGATTCGAACGGACGACCTTCCGCTTACAAGGCGGGTGCTCTACCAGCTGAGCTATGCCGGCGCCGAAGCGTCCGCCCTGGAATGGCTTCAGGGCGGACGGAAGAGATTATACCGTTCCCGTTCCGCGAGAAAAATTTCAGGCGGTGACGGGGATCTTGCCGATCTTGATGCGCCACTCGCGCGGGCCGCGCTCGTGCACGTTGTTGCCTTGGCTATCGACGGCCACCGTCACCGGCATGTCGCGCACCTCGAACTCGTAGATCGCTTCCATGCCCAGATCTTCGAAGGCGAGCACGCGCGCTGCCTTGATCGCCTTGGCCACGAGATAGGCGGCTCCGCCCACGGCCATGAGGTAGGCGGCACGGTTGTCGCGGATCGCCGCCACCGCTTCGGGGCCGCGCTCGGCCTTGCCGACCATGGCGATGAGCCCGGTTTTTTCCAGCATGAGGCGGGTGAACTTGTCCATGCGCGTGGCGGTGGTGGGGCCAGCGGGGCCAACGACTTCGTCGCGCACCGGATCGACCGGGCCGACGTAGTAGATCACCCGGTTGGTGAAATCGACGGGAAGCGGTTCGCCGCGGGCGATCATGTCGGCGATGCGCTTGTGCGCGGCGTCGCGTCCGGTAAGGAGCTTGCCGTTCAGAAGCAGGATGTCGCCGGCTTTCCACGAGGCGACTTCTTCGCGCGTGAGGGTGTCGAGGTTCACGCGCTTGGCTTTCTGGGTGTCGGGCGTCCAGGTGATCTGCGGCCAGTCTTCGAGGCGCGGTGGTTCGAGCCGGGCCGGGCCGCTGCCGTCGAGGGTGAAGTGCACGTGACGGGTGGCGGCGCAGTTGGGAATCATGGCCACCGGCAGGCTCGCGGCGTGGGTGGGGTAGTCGAGCACTTTCACGTCGAGCACGGTGGTCAGCCCCCCTAGACCTTGGGCGCCGATGCCGAGCGCGTTGACCTTGTCGTAGAGTTCGAGCCGCAGCCGCTCGGCGGTAGTGAGCTCCTCGCCGCGCTCGGCGCGAGCCTGAAGTTCATGGAGGTCGACGGGAGCCATGAGGGATTTCTTGGCGAGCAGCATGGCTTTTTCCGGCGTGCCGCCGATGCCGACGCCGAGGATGCCGGGCGGACACCAGCCCGCGCCCATGGTGGGCACGGTCTTGAGCACCCAGTCGACGAGGGAATCCGACGGGTTGAGCATGGCCATCTTGGCCTTGTTTTCCGAGCCGCCGCCCTTGGCCGCGCAGATCACTTCTACCTTGTCGCCGGGTACGAGCTCGACGTGGACCACGGCCGGGGTGTTGTCGCGCGTGTTCTGCCGCTTGCCGGCCGGGTCGCGCAGCACCGAGGCGCGCAGGGGGTTGTCCGGGTTGGTGTAGGCGCGGCGCACGCCTTCGTCGATGAGCTCCTGCAGGCTGCGGCGCGTGTCGAAGCGCACGTCCTGGCCGATTTCGAGAAAGACCGTGGCGATGCCCGTATCTTGGCAGATCGGACGGTGACCCTCGGCGGCCATGCGGGAGTTGGTGAGGATCTGGGCGATGGCGTCTTTCGCCGCGGGGCTTTGCTCGCGCTCGTAGGCCTCGGCGAGCGCCTGGATGTAATCGAGCGGGTGGTAGTAGCTGATGTACTGGAAGGCGTCGGCGATCGATTCGATCAGGTCTTCTTCACGGATGGTGGTCATCGCAGGATTCCTCGCAGAGGGCGCTATTCTAACCTAACAGAGGGCATCGCCGGCCAGCAGGGTGCAAGACCGGCGCCGCAGTAAGTCTGATGTAAGATATAAGCGTTTCAATTCAAAATGTCAGAGGTCGGCGGCTGCGCCGCCCGTTCGGACGCAATCACGCAGAGGGAGGAAAGACCCATGGCTCAGAAAATGTACTATCCGCCAGAAGAACTCGTCAAGAACGCCGCCGTCTCGGGGATGGATCACTACAAGCGGCTGGTGGCCGAGGCGGAAAAAGATTACGAAGGCTACTGGGCGAACCACGCCCGCACGCTCATCGAGTGGAAAAAGCCGTTCACCCAGGTGCTCGACGAGTCCAACGCCCCGTTCTACAAATGGTTCGCCGACGGGGTGCTCAATGCCTCCTACAACTGCCTCGATCGGCACGTGGCCGCCGGGCTGGGCGAGAAGGTGGCCATCATCTTCGAGGCCGACGACGGCAAAGTCACCAAGGTCACGTATCGCGAGCTGCTCGCGCGGGTGTGTCAATTCGCCAATGCGCTCAAGTCGCTCGGGGTGAAGAAGGGCGACCGGGTCCTCATCTATCTGCCCATGGGCATCGAAGGGGTGGTGGCCATGCAGGCGTGCGCGCGCCTCGGGGCGACGCACTCGGTGGTATTCGGCGGCTTTTCCGCGTTGGCGCTGCGCGACCGCATCCAGGACACGGGCGCTACCGTCGTGGTTACTTCCGACGGCCAGTTCCGTGGTGGCAAGATCTTGCCGCTCAAGGCCATCGTCGAAGAGGCGTTTGCCATGGGCGGGTGCGAGTCGGTGCGCCACGTGATCGTCAACAAGCGCACTGGCATGGACATCGAGTGGCACCCCGAGCGCGATCTGTGGTGGAGCGAGGTGATCGCTGGCCAGAGCGAGGTCTGCGAACCGGAGTGGGTCGAAGCCGAGCATCCGCTCTTCCTTCTCTACACCTCCGGTTCCACGGGCAAGCCCAAAGGCGTGCAGCACTCCACCGGCGGCTATCTCACCCAGGTGGTGCTGACCATGAAGTGGACCTTCGACATCAAGCCGGATGACGTCTTCTGGTGCACCGCCGACATTGGCTGGATCACCGGCCACAGCTACGTCGCCTATGGGCCGCTGGCGGTGGGGGCGACGCAAGTGGTGTTCGAAGGCGTACCGACCTACCCCGACGCAAGCCGCTTCTGGCGCATGATCGAGGCGCACAAGGTCAGCGTCTTCTATACCGCGCCCACGGCGATCCGCGCCCTCATCAAGGCAAGCGACACCACCCCCGAAGTGCATCCGCGCAATTTCGACCTCTCCAGCCTGCGCATCCTCGGTTCGGTGGGTGAGCCGATCAACCCGGCGGCCTGGGAATGGTATTACCATGAAGTGGGGCACGACCGCTGCCCCATCGTCGATACCTGGTGGCAGACCGAGACCGGCGCCCATATGATCACGCCGCTGCCTGGAGCCACGCCGCTCGTGCCCGGCTCCTGCACGCTGCCCCTGCCCGGCATCATGGCGGCGGTGGTCGACGAGACCGGCACCGAGCTTCCCTGGGGGCATGGCGGCTTCCTCGTCATCAAGAAACCCTGGCCGTCAATGATCCGCACCATCTGGGGCGATCCGGAGCGCTTCAAGAAATCCTACTTCCCCGAAGATTTCCAAGGCAAGCTCTATCTGGCCGGCGACGGGGCGATCCGCGATCCCGAGACGGGCTACTTCACCATCACCGGTCGCATCGACGACGTGCTCAACGTTTCGGGTCACCGTCTCGGTCCGATGGAGATCGAATCCGCCTTGGTGGCGCACGAGCTGGTGGCCGAAGCCGCGGTGGTGGGGCGGCCCGACGAGATCACGGGCGAGACGATCGTGGCCTTCGTGGTGCTCAAGCGCCAACGGCCCGAAGGCGAGGAGGCCAAGCGCCTCGCCAAGGAACTGCAGGACTGGGTGGCCAAGGAGATCGGCCCCATCGCCAAGCCCAAGGAGATCCGCTTCGGCGAGAACCTGCCCAAGACCCGCTCGGGCAAGATCATGCGCCGGCTGCTGCGCCAGCTCGCCAAAGGCGAGGAAATCACGCAGGATACCTCCACGCTGGAGAACCCAGCGATCCTGGAGCAGCTGAAAGGCTAAGAGGAGAAGAAGGACGGGCGGCCTCGAGACCGCCCGCCTCATGGGAGGAGACGAATTACAGCGCCCAAAGAGGCGCTTTTTCTTTGGGGAAAAGAAAAAGGCCGTCCGGTTGGGACGGCCTGTGCCGATTCCTTGCGCGGCGGCTTACTTGAGCTTGGTTTCCTTGTAGAGCACGTGCTTGCGCGCCTTGGGGTCGTATTTCATCAGCTCGAGTTTTTCCGGGGTGGTGCGCTTGTTCTTCGAGGTGGTGTAGAAATGCCCGGTTCCAGCGGTGGACTCGAGCTTGATCTTCTCGCGGGCGGCCTTGGCCATGATGCACTCCTATGCGGAATTCAGATTTTCTCGCCGCGGGCGCGCAGTTCGGCGAGCACGGCGTCGATGCCTTTCTTGTCGATCGTGCGCAGCGCCGCGTTGGAGACGCGCAGCTTCACCCAGCGCTCTTCGGCCTCGCTCCAGAAACGGCGATAGTGCAGGTTGGGAAGGAAGCGGCGTTTGGTTTTGTTGTTGGCGTGCGAGACGTTGTTTCCCGTCATCGGACGCTTGCCGGTCACTTGACAGACGCGGGCCATGAGGGCTCTCCTGGGAATTCTTCAAAGTACGAAACGATAGCATGAAAACGCCGCGGCGGCAAGGGATTGATGCCGCGTGTGCAGAGGCCACGCGACAGCCTCAGCCGCGGCGGGCGAAGGTCCACAGGCGGTTCGCACCATAATGCCAGAAGAAGAGGATCCCCGTGACGAGGATCTGGGCGAGCAGGTAGGGTAGCTGCAGCCAGTCGAGCGCGAGCGCCATGCCGGCGACGTTGCCGGCAAACCCGGCGGCGGCCACGGCGAGGAACTTGGGCAAGGCGATGGCGTGGCGCGCGTCGCTGGCAAAGACCCAGCGGCGCGAGCCGAGGTAGTTCGTCACTGCCCCGGCAAGAAAACCCAGCGCCGAGGAGGGGAGCGGCCCGAGCGTGTCCGTTTCGACCAAGACCACCAGCACGGCATAGTGCACGAGAGTGCCCGAGACGCTCACCAAGGCGAAGCGCGACATGCGCGCGAGTTCGGCCAGCGGACGCTTCATGGCTCGGTAGCCTGGTGGTCGATGATCTTGAGGACGGCAAGTGGCGTACCGAGCCGCTCGATGCGTGCGATCTCCTTGCCGGGCACCGCCTGGTCGCAGTCATCGTGGGTGGTAGCGAGCAGCAGTTCGGCCTCGTCCCAGGCTTCGGTAAGGTATACCTTCGACGGCAGCCAGGGTTCGATCTGGAAACCTTCGGCGCAGTAGGCGAGCGCCCATTCCTTGTCGGCGGGTTGCTTGGCGACCCAGTCGGCGAGCGCCGGCAGCAGCGCCCGGGTGGCATCGCTCCAGTAGTCCAGTTCCCAATGATGCTTGGCGCCGGCAAGCCCCCGGGCGAGGCGGTTGTAGTAGAGATGCTGGTAGGGATGCAGGCGCGCCAGGGTGATGAAGTCATCGGCGGCCGAGAGCGCGAGAAGGATGGCAAGGAGCAGCGCTCCGTGGCGGCGACGCAACGAGACTTCGCTCAGGGGGTGGTGGAGTGCCGCGAGCGTTTGCTGCCAGCCCCAGCAGGCGAGCAGCACGAACCACGGTACGAGGAAGAGGAAGTGGCGCAGGCCGTTGTAGAGGGGGGGCTTGCCGATCACGACGTAGGCGAGCACGAAGGCAAGCGCGAAAAGCAGCGGCCACAGGCGGGGGGATTCCTCGATGCGCCGCCAGTGGGCAAGCGCGAGCACGGTGCCGAGAAGGATGAACTCGGGCAGGCGCACGAGGAGGTATTTCGGAAGATAGAAGCGGGAGACGTCGGCGGTTTCCACCCGTTCTCCGTCCTCCCAGGTGTAGAGGTCGAAGGCGAAGTGCGAGAACTTGGTGAGCGCCTGCCAGACGTGGTCCCAGCCCATGACTGACCACGGCCAGAAGAAGGCCATGAGGGCGAGCGCGAGGGCGATGCCCGGTGCGAGGCGCATGAGAAGGCCGGCCAAGAGCCGTGGCCAGGGGGGCAGGATCCGGCGGCGGGGCCACCAGCAGAGGAGGATGGCTGCGCCGAGGAAACCGAAAGCGAGCACTCCGCCTACACGCAGCCCTAGCGCCGCCCCGGTGGCGAGCCCCCACAGCAGGATGTGCCGCCAACGCGGCGAGGGAAGCCCGTCGGCGATGCGGCTCGTGTAGTAGAGCGACCACAGCATGGTCGCGGCAAAGGGGACGTCTTTGGTGTGGGTGAAGATGGCACCGGAGAAGACGCCGCTGCCCATCGTGGCGGCGAGCGCCGCCGTGCCGAGCCAGGCGCCGCCGAGGAGACGCCCGAAGCGCGCTGCGCCCAAGAAAGCCAGGGCGCCGAAAGCGGCGGTGAGCAGGTGGCGCAGCGGCCACCAGTCGCTGCCGATGGCCATGGTGATCCAGGCCGCCGGCAGGTCGAAGAGGCCGCCGTAGAGATAGAGGTTGCTGAAGTCGAGAAAGGTCTTGTCGGCGAGCCCGCTCGTGTAATAAGCCACGATGAGTTGGCCGTAGATGTGCTGTACCCACTCGTCGTTGCTCGGGGCGTGGCGGTCGTAGCCGTCGAACATGTACCCGGCGAAAACGAGCCACAGCAGCCCGGCGAGGTTGCGCGGGGTGAGCAGGCGCTGGAAGAGGAGGCGCATCGGCAAGGAACTCGGCACGGAATCGGCGATTCGGAAAGGCGCGCGGACGAAAGGTTCAGCGCAGCGGCGAAGGGGGTTCGGCGAGTTCGTCGGGCAGGTTCACGGTGCGCCCTATGAGGTAGAGCGGCCGGCGCTTGACTTCCTCGAAGACGCGGCCGAGGTATTCGCCGAGCACGCCCAGGCTGACGAGCTGCACCCCCGAGAGAAAGAGCGTGGCGACCATCAGTGAGGCGTAGCCGGGCACGTCGCGCCCGAAGAGCAGCGTGCGCACCACCAGCCACAGGCCGTAGACGACGGAGGCGAGCGCCAGGAGCGCTCCGATCGAGGACCAGACGTGCAGGGGAACCGTGGTAAAGGAGGCCATGCCGTCGATGGCGTAGCGCCAGAGCTTGCGCAGCGACCAGCGCGAGGCGCCGGCATGGCGCTCGGCGGGCCGATAGGGGAGGGTGACCTGCTCGAAGCCCACCCAGTTCGCCAGCCCTTTGAGGAAACGCTTGCGCTCGGGCAGCAGGTTGAGCGCTGCCACCACGCGCCGGTCGAAGAGGCGGAAGTCGCCCCCGCCCGGCGTGAGCGCAATCTCGGAGATGCCGTGATAGAAGCGGTAGAACGCGAGCGAGAGCCAGCGGCGCAAAGGGGAGTCGGTGTCGCGGTCGGTACGCACCGCCGTGACGATGGCCGCTCCGGCGCGCCAGCGCTCGATCATCTGGGGGATGAGCTCGGGCGGATGCTGTAGGTCGGCGTCCATGATGACGGTCGCGCGGCCGCTGGCGCGGTGCAGCCCTGCGGCCATGGCCGCTTCCTTGCCGAAGTTGCGCGCGAAGCGCACGCCCTTGACGCGGGGATCGAGCGCACCGAGCCGTTCGATGACGGCAAAGCTTTCGTCACGGCTGCCGTCGTCGACGAGGATCAGCTCCCAGGAAAGCTCGAGCGCTTCGAGCACGTCCTTGAGCCGTTCGTACAAAACCGGTAACGAGACCGCCTCGTCATAGACGGGTACAATCACGCTCAAGTCGACGGAAGTCGGCGGTACAGAGGCGGGGATCACGGCTGTCGGCTCCTGTCGTCAGCGAATCGTAACGGGATGCAAAGCAAGGATCGCATGGACGTCCATTTCGAAAAATCCGGCGTGTTGGCGGTGGCCGCGCAGCGGGCTCCTGCCTCGGCTTCGGCCGAGATTGCGGTGGATCGGGTCGTTTCGGCCCAGAGAACCTTCGTTTTGTGCGCCGACGATTATGGTATCGCACCGGGCGTCGATCGTGCCATCGAGCATCTGATCGAACTGCGGCGCGTGACGGCTACGAGCGCCATGGTGACCCTGCCGTGCTGGAAGCGCGATGCGCCGGATTTGGCAGCTTTGGCGCGCGCAACCGGTGCCCACGTGGGCTTGCATCTGACGCTCACCGAACAGCGCGCCGCAAGCCCGGCGCGCGGCCTGGTCCAGGAGGGCCGTCTGCCGGCGCTGCGCTCACTGCTGTTGCGGGCGCTGGCGCGGCGTCTGCCGGAAGCGGCGGTGGCCGAGGAGATCCGGGCGCAGTTCGACGCCTTCGAGGACGCCTGGGGGGCGCCGCCGGCCTTCGTCGACGGGCATCAGCACGTGCACCTCCTGCCGACGGTGCGCGAAGCGCTCGTCGCCGAGATCCTGCGTCGCTACGCGCCAGGAACGCTGTGGGTGCGCGATTGCCGCGAGACGGTGCGGCGCATCCGGGCGCGCGGCGTGGGCGTGCGCAAGGCGCTCTTTCTGCGCCGCTTGGGGCGCGGACTCAAGGCGGCGCTGCTCGCGCACGGCATCGCCCACAACCAGGGCTTTTCCGGCCTGCACGATTTCAAGGAGACGCCGCCTTTTCGCGAGAAAATGAGCCGTTTCCTCTCGGCCTTGGGGCCGAAGGCCCTAGTGCACGTACACCCGGGCCGGGTCGACGCGGCGCTCTTGGCCGTCGATACGCTGACGACCCCGCGCGAGTGGGAATATGAATACCTGGCAAGTGAAGCCTTCGTCATCGACTGCGCGCGCCTGGGGGTATGGCCGGCCTTGCCTTCGTGGAACGGCGTGCCGTGCAGGGCCGAAGAAAACGCGCTCGTCTGTGTGGCTTGAATCTCAGAATAATCGCATAAAATTCCTTTGTCATGATTCGTGATGAGCCCGAACCATGACGCGCCGCATCGCAATCCCGTCCGATCTCTTTGCTACACAAGAACGTCGCGCCAGGCTCGATCGGCTGGGCGATTCGCAGCAGGAGACGGGCAAAGAGGTGTCATATCGGCTGCTCCAATCGGGTCGTAGATACTTTTGTTGATACTCAAAAGAGAATCGCCTATACTCGATTCCCATCGATATATGCTGCTACGGAGGCAGTCATGGCGCTTCAACGCGTAAAAAAATGGGGTAACAGCCCAGCCATCCGCTTGCCGGCCGCGGTCATGGAAGCGGCGCATTTGTCGCTCGAACAAGCCGTGGAGGTTCGCGCCGAGAACGGTCGGATCATCATTGAGCCTGCAGCCCCCCTCTACGAGCTGGATGACTTGCTGGCTGGGATCACCGCCAAGAATCTGCATCGTGAGCAGGACTTCGGGGTGGCCCAAGGGCGGGAATTGCTCTGATGACGATGTACGTTCCGGATGAAGGCGACATCGTCTGGTTGAATTTCACGCCACACAGCGGACACGAGCAGGCCGGTCGCCGGCCGGCTGTCGTCTTGAGCCCGAAGGCTTACAATCAGCGCTCGGGACTGCTCGTCTGCGTCCCGATCACCAACCAGATCAAGGGTTATCCGTTCGAGGTCGTGCTCAGTGGCAGCGGTGCGACGGGCGCAGCCTTGGCCGATCAGGTTAAAAGCCTAGACTGGAAATCCCGCCAGGCAGAGCGCAAAGGCCAAGCCACCCCTGGGGAACTTGCCGAGATCAAGGGCAAGATCAAGGCGCTGCTCAAACTCGCCTGAAATCACCCCTTACCCCCGCCCATAGACGTCGTCGACGCGCACGATGGCGTCTACTCCCCGCACTGCGCCTCGATCATCACCAGATCGAACACGCCAGGGTTTTCCAGGCGGTGCTTGCAGCTGGCGGGAATGCGGGCGGACAGGCGGGACATGACCCTGAGCATTTTCGGGGAATGCGTGTAGCGCCAGCCGTCGCACACCGTCTCTCGAGGGATGTTGGCCTCGGCACGGCGCGCAAAGGCGGCGTCCGTAGCCGAAGCATCCTGACCGTCTCCTCTGACACCGTCAGGCGCTTCTTTGACCGAGATTTGCTGCGATTGCCCCGGCCTGAAGCGCGCGGCAGGGCCGGCTCTGCTAGACTTACGGCCTTGATCTTCTCTATCCGTCCATGTCATGCTCGAAGCTTCGGCGCTCACCTGCATCAAGGGCGATCGCATCCTCTTTCGCGGTCTGACGCACGTCTTCCGCCCCGGCGTGCTCACGCGCGTGGCCGGCCCCAACGGCGTGGGCAAGACGAGCCTGTTGCGGCTGCTGTGCGGCCTGGCGCAGCCCGATGAGGGGGAAGTGCGCTGGCAAGGGGCGCCACTGAGGGGGCAAACGGATGTCTGGCATCGGGCGGTATTCTTTCACGGCCATCTGCCGGCGGTGCATGAGCTCCTGAGCCCGCGGGAGAACTTGCGCAGCCTCGCGGCGGTGCAGGGCCTGCCGCACGACGCAGCGGCGATCGATGCCGCGCTCGGGGAGCTGGGCCTTGCGCGGCAGCGCGATCTGCCCGTGCGGGTGCTTTCGGCGGGACAGCGGCGGCGGGTGGCGCTCGCGCGGCTCATTCTGGCGCAGGAGCGGCCGGTGTGGATCCTCGACGAGCCCTTCACGGCGCTCGATGCCGCCGCGGTGGCTTCGCTCGCGCGCCGCATCGCAGCGCGGGTACGCGACGGGGCTACCGTGGTGCTCACGACGCACCAGGACGTGGAATTCGCCTGTTCCTGCGAAACCCTGGAGCCGGGGCGATTCGCGCCGCGGCGCAAGGCGGCGTGATGGGCGCGGTATTTGCGGCCATGCTGCGGCGGGAGATGGCGCTTGCCTGGCGGGGGCGCACCGAGGTGCTGCTCGCGCTCTCCTTCTTCGTCGTGGTGGTGTGCCTCTTTCCCTTTGGCATCGGGCCGGAAGCGAACCAGCTGCGCTCGATCGCCCCGGGCGTGGTCTGGGTGACGGCGCTACTCGCTTCGCTCCTGGCGCTGCCGCGGCTCTTCGAGCACGACTTGCGCGATGGCACGCTGGAGCAGCTGCTGCTCTCGCCCGAGCCGGCGGTGCTGTGGGTGCTGGCGAAAGTGGCTGTGCATTGGCTGGTGAGCGGGGTGCCGGTGGCGCTTTTCGCGCCGCTGCTCGCCGGGCTCTACGACCTGCAGCCGGACGTGCTTCCGTTGCTTGCAGGGACGCTGCTCTTGGGCTCCCCCACGCTCACCCTCATCGGCGCGATCGGGGCGGCGCTCACGCTGGGGGTGCGTTCCGGCGCCGTGCTGCTTGCGCTCTTGGTGCTGCCGCTGGCGGTGCCGGTGCTGATCTTCGGCGCTGGCGCGGTAGAAGCGGCTTTGGGTGGGGTATCCTACGCCGCGCACCTGGCCTTGCTGGGGGCGGGCATGCTCGCGGCAGTGGCGCTCGCCCCCTGGGCCTGCGTGGCGGCGCTGCGCCTGGCGGTGCAATGACGGAGACAAAAGATGAACGCGACGCAGGAAAGACGGCAACGATGGCGGCAGGGATTGGAAGCGCGGCAGCGTTCCCCGCGCAGCCTGTGGCGATTTGCTGCGCCGCAGCAGTTCTATCCGCTCGCCGGCTGGCTTGCGCCATGGTTTGCCGCGCTCGCCGCCGTGCTGGCCGTGGTGGGGTTGTATCTGGCGTTTTTCGTCGCGCCTACCGATGCGCAGCAGGGCGAGGTCTATCGCGTCATCTTCATCCACGTGCCGGCGGCGTGGATGTCGATGTTCCTCTATCTCGTGATGGCGTTTTGGGGCATCGTCGGCTGGGTGCTCAATACGCGGCTCTCGTTCATGATGGCGCATGCGCTGGCCCCCACCGGGGCGATCTGGTGTTTCATCGCCCTGTGGACCGGGGCGCTGTGGGGCAAGCCCACCTGGGGGACGTACTGGGTGTGGGATGCGCGGCTCACCTCGCAGCTGTTGCTCATGTTCCTCTATCTGGGCTACCTGGCGCTCACGCGGGCCATCGAGGATCCGCGCCGGGCCGATCGCGCCGGGGCCTTGCTGGCCATCGTCGGTTCGATCAACGTGCCCATCATCTATTTCTCGGTGAAATGGTGGAACACGCTGCATCAGGGGGCGTCGGTGAGCCTGACGCGCGCGCCCTCCATGGCCACCATCATGCTGGTGACCATGCTGGTGATGGCGTTCGCCGCCTGGTTCTATTCGATCGCCGTGGCGCTGTGGCGCGTGCGCACGCTCATCCTCGAGCGCGAGCGGCACACCGACTGGGTGGCCGCCGAGATCGATCGCCTGGCGGCGAAGGAAAAGGAGTGAAGGGATGCAGTGGGAATCGTGGTCGGCGTTCTGGGACATGGGCGGGCGCGGGTTTTTCGTCTGGGGCAGCTACGGCGTGAGCTTTGCCCTCATCGCCCTCGAACTTTATTTCCTCTATCGTACTCGTAAGGCCGTGATCCGTCGGCTGCTGCGCTGGCGGGCGGCACGGTTCGAAGACTCAGGAGAAGACGCATGACGGCACGCGGCAAACGTTTGACCTTGATCCTCGCGGCGCTCGCCCTGCTCGGCGGGGCGACGACGCTGGTGCTCTCGGCGATGCGCGACAATCTGGTGTTCTTTCATACGCCCTCCGAAGTGGCCGAGGGCAAGGCGCCGTTCGGGCGGACTTTCCGCATTGGCGGCATGGTGGTCGAGGATTCGCTCGAGCGGCTGCCCGACGGGGTGACGGTGCGCTTCGCCGTCACCGACACGGCCAAGACCATTCCCGTGGTCTATCGCGGGGCGCTGCCCGATCTCTTCAGCGAAGGCAAGGGGGCGGTGGTGCAGGGCAGGCTGGGCTCGGACGGGGTGTTCGTCGCCAGCGAAGTGCTCGCCAAGCACGACGAGAACTACATGCCAGTGGAGGCGCAGCACGCCGTGGATCAGGCGCAGCGCGCGGCAGCCACCCTCAAACCGTAAGGAAGATGCGATGATTGCCGAGACAGGGCAGTTCGCGCTGGTGCTCGCCTGGGTCCTGGCGCTGGTGCAGGCGGTATTGGGACTGGCCGGGGCGGCGCGCGGTTCGGCTGGGGCGATGGCGGCGGCGCGGCGCGCGGCGATGGCGCAGTTCGCGGTTTTGCTCCTGGCCTACGCTTGCCTGACGGCGGCGTTCCTGCGCATCGACTTCTCGGTGCTCCTGGTGGCTACCAATTCCTCCACGCGCACGCCGTGGTTCTATCGCCTCACCGGCGTGTGGGGCAACCACGAAGGTTCGATGCTCCTGTGGGCGCTGGCGCTGGCAGGGTGGCAAGCGGCGGTGGCGGGCTTCTCGCGCTCGCTCACGGCGGCCTTTCGCGCGCGCGTGCTCGGGGTGCTGGGGACGGTGGCCGTGGGTTTTCTCGCCTTCCTTACCCTCACCTCCAACCCGTTCGAACGCTTGGTGCCCATGCCTCAGGAAGGGCGGGATCTCAACCCCTTGCTGCAGGATCCGGGCATGATCATCCATCCGCCGCTCCTGTACATGGGCTACGTGGGTATGGCAGTGGCCTTTGCCTTCGCGATCGCGGCCTTGCTCTCGGGGCGGATGGACGCGGCCTGGGCGCGCTGGTCGCGCCCGTGGACGCTCACCGCCTGGGTCTTCCTCACCTTGGGCATTCTCGTGGGTTCGGCCTGGGCCTATTACGAACTGGGCTGGGGTGGCTGGTGGTTCTGGGATCCGGTGGAGAACGCCTCGCTCATGCCCTGGCTCATGGGCACGGCGCTGCTGCATTCGCTCATCGTCACCGAAAAGCGCGGGGCGTTTCGCAGCTGGACGGTGCTGCTGGCGATCGGGGCGTTCTCGCTCTCGCTGCTGGGCACCTTTCTCGTGCGCTCGGGGGTGATCACCTCGGTGCACGCCTTTGCCACCGATCCGAGGCGCGGCGTCTTCATCCTCGGCTTGCTCGCGCTCACCGTGGGCGTGTCGCTGCTGCTCTTTGCCTGGCGCGCGCCGCGGCTCTCCGGCGGGGGAGCGTTCGCGCCGGTGTCGCGAGAGGGGTCGCTGCTGGTCAATAACGTGCTCATGGCGGCGGCTGCCGCGGCGGTGCTGCTGGGCACGGTCTACCCCTTGATCCTCGATGCGCTCCAAGGGGCCAAGATCTCCGTGGGGCCGCCGTACTTCGAGACCGTGTTCGTGCCGCTCATGGCGCCGGCGGTGGTGCTGATGGCGCTGGCGCCGTTCCTGCGCTGGAAACGCGATGCGCTCGCGCGGGTGCTGCGCCGGCTGGCGCCCGAGCTTGGCGGGGCGCTGCTCTTGGCGGCGCTGGGGGTGTGGGCCGCTGGACATGCCACGCCCGGGGCCTTTCTCGGCCTGGCGCTGACGGCTTGGGTGGTGCTTGCTTCGCTGCGGCTGCTCGGCGAGCGCCTGCGCCAGGGCGCAGCGCCGGGGCTGGCTGCGCGGCTGCGCGGCATTCCTGGCTCGTGGTGGGGGATGTGGCTGTCCCATCTCGGGGTGGGCGTGTTCATCCTCGGGGTGACGCTGGTGGGGGCGCTGGAGCAGCGGCTCGACGTGAAGATGATGCCGGGGCAGGCGGCGGAACTGGCCGGTTTCCGCTTCGTGCTGCGCGGCGTGAGCGAGGTGCCGGGGCCGAACTACACGGCCCAGCGTGGCGAGGTGGAGGTGTGGCGCGAGGTGCAGATGCTCACCGTGCTCGCGCCGGAGAAACGCGCCTACTTCCGCTCGGCCATGCCGATGACCGAGTCGGCGATCGACTGGGGGGTGTTCCGCGATGTCTATGTGTCGCTGGGCGACCCGACCGGCGATGGCGGCTGGGTGGTGCTGCTCTTCTATAAGCCGTTCATTTCCTGGATCTGGTTCGGGGCGATCCTGATCGCCTTGGGTGGAATTGCAGCGGCGCTCGATCGGCGTTACCGGCGGCTGGCGCAGCGCAGGGCTTCGGCTGCGGTTCCGGAGAGGAGACCCGAAGCGGTGGCGGAGGCGGTGCGATGAAACCGAAGTACCTGATTCCGTTCTTCATTTTCGTCGCGCTGGTCGTGCTTTTTGCCTACGCCTTCCGGCTCGATCCGCGCGAAGTGCCTTCGCCGCTCGTCGGCAAGCCGGCGCCAGCCTTTGCCCTGCCGCGGGTGGATGCGCCGGAGACGCTCGCTGGACCGGCCGATCTGCGCGGCCAGCCGTGGCTGCTCAACGTCTGGGCCTCGTGGTGCGTGGCCTGCCGCCAGGAGCACGCCATGCTGCTGCGGCTCGCGCGTGAGGCGGGCGTGCCCATCGTGGGGCTCAATTACAAAGAGATCCGCGGCGACGCCGAGCTCGACGCTTCCCGCCTCTCGCCGCCGGAAGAGCGCGAGGCGGCGCTGCTGCGGGCGCGCGCCTGGCTTGCCCAACACGGCGATCCGTATCGCTTTTCCGTGCTCGATCTAGATGGGCGCGTAGCGATCGACTATGGGGTCTACGGCGTGCCGGAGACCTTCCTCATCGACGCCGAGGGCGTCATCCGCTACAAGCACATCGGCCCCATCGACGAGCGGGCTTGGCGCGAAGTGCTGCAACCGAAGTGGGCGGCGCTCGGGGGAGGAAAACGATGAGCCGGACTCTGGGCAGGGGGGCGTCCCCATGGCGAACTGCCGGGGAAAGCCTGTGGGGCCGTATGCGGCGCGGTTTCGCCTGGTTCTTGCTCGCGGCCTGTTTTGCCGCTGCCTGGGCAGCCGATGAGCCGCCCGCGGCGCAGCCGGTGGGCGATCCGGCGATCGAAGCGCGCGCCCTGAAGCTTGGGCACGAGCTGCGTTGCCTGGTGTGCCAGAACCAGTCGATCGCCGAATCCAACGCCGAACTGGCCCACGACCTGATGAACCAGGTGCGCGAGCAGCTGGCCGCCGGCAAGAGTGAGGAGGAGGTGCGCGCTTACCTGGTGGCGCGCTATGGCGAGTTCGTACTCTATCAGCCGCCCTTGAAGGCGAGCACCGTAGCCTTGTGGGCGGGACCGTTCGCTTTGGCGCTCGCCGGCGTGCTCGCCCTGTGGCGGGTGCTGCGGCGCCGTTCCCGGGAAGAAATGCCTGCGCTCTCGCCCGATGAGGCGGCGCGGGCCCAGGCGCTGTTGCGTGGCAAAGACGAGGGAGAGCGGTCGTGATGGGATTCGTGACGGTGGCGGCGCTTCTGGCGCTCGCGGCCACGGGGTGGGTCGTCTGGCCGCTCGTGCGGCGCCATGAGGGGGCTTCTGACGAGGCGGCCCAAGCGCGGGCGGCGCTGACGGTGCTGCGCGAGGAATTCGCCGCGCTCGAGGCGGCATGGGCGGCGGGCGAGCTGGACGAAGCGGCTCACGCGCAGGCCCGGCGCGAGCTGGAGGCGCGGGCGCTGGCCGAGACGCAGGCGCGCGAGGGACGCGCCCCGGGTCGGGGGATCTCGCCCGTGGCGGCCGCGGTCGTCGCGCTGGGAGTGCCCTTGTTCGCCGCTTTGGGCTATTTGTGGGTGGGATCCCCGCGCTGGGCGAGCGACGAGGCGGTGCTCGCGGCCACGCGCGAGGCCGAGGCGGCGCAGGCGGCGAGCGCCGCCGGCATCTCGTCCGAGCAGATCAGGGCGATGGTCTCGCAGCTCGAAGCGCGGCTGGAAAACGAGGGGGGCAACGCTCAGGCTTGGTTGATGCTTGCGCGCTCTTACCGTGTGCTGGGCGATCCGGCACTGGTGGCCGCTGGCTGGGCGCGGTTGGGGGCGAAGATTCCCCAGGAAGCGGCGGTGCTCACCGAGTGGGCGGAACTCTTGGTTACCGCTCGCGGCGGGTTCGATGTCGAGTCGACGGCATTGCTGGAGCGCGCTTTGGCGCTTGCCCCCGATGAGCCCAAAGCGCTCGCCATGGGTGGGGCGGCGGCGGCCGCCGCTGGGGAGCATGCCAAGGCGGTGGAGCGCTGGGAACGATTGCTCGCCCAGGCGCCTGCTGAAGGGGAGTTCACCCAGACGCTGCGTGCGGCGATCGAGGTCGAGCGGCAGAAGGCGGGCTTGCCGCCGGCGGGGAATTGAGCGTCAGCGAACGTTCATCGCCGTGCGCTGCTGCGCGATCTCCGCTTCGATCATGTCATCGATCTCGTCTTCCGTGTAGCCGAGAAATTCGGCCACCGGCCCTCGTGCCTTGTGCCATTCCTTGTCGCGCCCGATGCCGACGGTATCGGCTGCGACGACGTCGGCCATGGCGATGAGGCTGACCAGATGCGGCACCTGCGGCGGCAGCGTCGTCTCCTCGAACACCGCGACGTAGTCGTGGTGATGGTTGATGGCCAGCGCCACCGGTTCGGCCAGGCCCCAGTGCCGGGCGAGGAAGAAACCGACGACGGCGTGGTGGCGAGCCAGCGCATTTCATGGTAGCACATGAACCGGCGGGAAACGGCGACCGTGGTGAGAGGATCGTGCCCTTCGTGTCCGATCCTTTGCTAAAGTTTTTTCACGAACCGCCGATAAAACCAAAAACCCGAAACCCATGAGGAAGGAAATCATGAGAGGACAGAGTCTGACACGCCGCATCGCCATGGGGGTGGCGCTCGCCACGCTGTGCTTTATCGCGCTGAGCACGGCGGTGATCGGCAGCCTGGAGTGGCAGAAGTTGCAGCGGCGCATCGACGAGACGATGATCGCTCAAACGCATAGCGTGCTTTCTGGGTTGCAGATGCTGCATGAGGCGGTCACCGTATCGGCGCGCGCTCAGCTCGGGATGCTCAAGAGCTTTTTCCCCTATGGCACGCGGGCGGAGCTCGACGAGAAAGAGACCGTGGAGATGGGGCCGGACAAGATGAGGGTACCGGTCCTGCGTTTGGGCGGTATGGGGATGAACGAGCGCTTCATCGAAGTCGATCTGCTCACCGAGCAGACCGGATCGGTGGCGACGATCTTCGAGCGCGTGGGCGACGACTTCCTGCGCATCAGCACGTCACTGAAAAAAGAAGACGGCTCGCGCGCCTTTCTCACCACGCTCGATCGACAGCATCCGGCCTACCAACGTCTGCTCGCCGGTGAGACCTACATCGGCCCGGCCACCCTCTTCGGCAAGGACTACATGACGATTTACGAGCCGATGAAGACCGATGAGGGACGCGTAGTCGGGGCGTGGTTCGTTGGCTATCCCCTGGGGACCTTGCTCGATCGTTTCCGTGATTCGGTCAATGCCATGAAGATCGGCAAGACGGGTTATGTGTACATCATGGATCGTAACGCCTTCGTGCGCATTCATCCTACGCTTGAGGGCAAGAACGTACGCGAGATGCGCGACGCCACGGGCTACGATTTCGTCGGCGAGATGTTGGAGAAGAAGAACGGCGTGCTCCGCTATCAGTGGATCGATCCGGGCCAGGACGAAGCGCGCGAGAAGATCGCGGCGTATGCGTATTTCCCCGAGTGGGAGTGGTTGATCGTTGCTTCAGCCTACGTCGACGAGCTTACGGAGGAGCTCTTCGTCAACATCCTGCGCAACTCGCTGGCGGCGGTGGGCGAGGCGGTACTGCTGGCGCTGGTGATGATCTGGCTGGTGCGTCGCGCCTTGCGCCCGCTCGATACTTTCGTGCAGGTGACCGAGCGCATGGCTTCGGGCGATCTGAGCGAAACCCTGCACTACGAGCGCAACGATGAGCTGGGGCGTCTGGCTACGGCGATCAACCACATGCGCTCGGAACTGGCCGGCTTGATCGGCGCCTTGCAGCGCGAGGCGGGCGACGTAGCTCTGCGGGCCAAGACGATCGAACGGCAGGCCGAGGAGGTACAGCAGCGCATCGCTGCCCAGGCCGACGATACGCAGGCGGTGGCCGCGGCCATGGAGGAGTTCAGCGTGGCCTTGAACCAGCTCGCGCAGCACATGCGCGAGACGGCGCAGCGGGCGCAGGACTCGATGGCCAAATCGGACGAAGGGGCGAGCACGATCTCCGCCGCGATCGAGGGGATGAACGAGATCGCCCGCATCGTGGAAACGGCAGCCGAGCGCATCCGCACGCTGGACGGATTCTCACAGCAGATCTCGACCATCGTGGCCACGATCCGCGAGATCGCCGACCAGACGAATCTTTTGGCGCTCAACGCGGCCATTGAGGCGGCGCGCGCCGGCGAGCAAGGCCGGGGCTTCGCCGTGGTGGCCGATGAAGTGCGCAAGCTCGCCGAGCGCACCGGCAATGCCACCCAGGAGATCGGCGAGATGATCGCCAAGATCCAGCATGCCACTTCCGAGGCGGTTGCCGGGATGGATGAAGGAGTGGACGAGGTGCGCCGCGGCGTGGAGCACGCCCGCCAGGCGCGCAGCGCCATCGATGAAATCCGGCAGGAATCGGCCGAGACGGCGCGCGCGGTGCAGGAAGTGGATCAGGCGCTGGAGCAGCAGACCGAGGCGGTGCACACGATCGCGCAGCGGGTGGAGCGCATCGCCGGCAGCGCCGAGGCGTCCGTGGCCTCGGCCAAGGCGAGCGAAGCCGAAGCCAAAGCTCTGCAGGCCGCGGCTTCGACCCTGAGGGAGCGGGCCGAGCACTTCAAGGTGTGAGGGTCGTACCGTGATGGAGGCGATGGACGCGCTTGACGCGGCACAGCAGCTCGTAGGAAATGGTGCCAGCGGCACGGGCGACTTCATCCACGGACACGGTCTGCCCCCACAGCTCCACGGGGGCGCCTAGGCCGACGTCTTCCGGCAAAGAGGTGAGGTCGACGGTGAGCATGTCCATCGAAACGCGCCCGAGGAGCCGTGTGCGCCAACCGCCCACCGCCACCGGGGTGCCGGTAGGGGCATGCCGCGGATAGCCGTCGGCGTAGCCGATGGCGACCAGGCCGACGCGGGTCGGCCGTTCGGCGATGAAGGTGGCGCCGTACCCCAGGGCCTCGCCGGGGGCGAGCCAGCGGGTGGCAAAGACCTTGCTCGTGAGGTGCATCACCGGCTGCAAGGAGGCAGCTTCGCCAGGATCGGCACCGGCGAGCAGGGGGTTGCCGCCATAGAGCAGGATGCCGGGTCGGGCCCAGTCGCCGCGCGCCTGCGGCCAGGCGAGAAGGGCGGCCGAATTGGCCAGACTCGTCTCGCCCGGCAGCGCGGCCACGCCGCCGTGGAAGCGCCGGATCTGCTCCAGCGTCATCGCCGAACTGGGATCGTCGGCACAGGCGAAATGCGTCATCCATACGGGGGGTTCGAGATCGGGGAGCGCCTGCAGGCGCCGCCAGACGTGCGCGGCCTGCTGGGGAGCGAAACCGGTGCGGTTGATGCCGCTGTTGATCTTGACCCAGACGCGGCGTGGCCGGCGCGGCGCGAATTCGAGCATGCGCAGTTGCGCCTCGTGATGTACCACCGGCCAGAGGTCGAGCTCGGCGGCGGCTTCGAGCTCGCCGGGGTCGAAGGCACCTTCGAGGAGCACGATGGGGCTGCGGATGCCGGCCGTGCGCAGCGGAATCGCCTCTTCGAGGAAGGCGACGGCAAAGCCGTCGGCGAGCGGTTCGAGCGCCTTGGCGCAGGCGATGGCGCCGTGACCATAGGCATCGGCCTTGACGACGGCCAAGGTATGTCCGTTGGCCAGCCGTTTGGCGAGAAGGTAATTGGCACGCAGGGCGTCGAGATCGATGGTGGCGCAGGAGGGGCGCATGGTTAGAAGAAAAAGGAAGTCCGGTGGGCCATGATAGCCCATCCGGACGGGGAAGAAATGTTTCGGGCGGTGTCGCAGCGCCCAAGGGGCGCCGCGTGGGGAATCACTTGAAGGGATCGGGCCGCGGCGTGTCCGGGCCGGAAGGCGGCAGCAGCGGCAAGGCCATCTGCGGCCGCTCGCCGGTGAGGGTGTTCAGGAACGCAACGACTTTCTTCAGTTCGTCGTCGGTGAAGGTGCGCCCGAGCTGCAGCCGGCCCATGAGGGTGACGGCATCTTCCAGAGTGGCGGCTTCGCCGTCGTGGAAGTAGGGGTAGGTGAGCTCGACGTTGCGCAGCGTCGGTACCTTGAAGTACCAGCGGTCTTCGTCCTTCTTGGTGACCGCCGCGCGACCCTCGGCGGGCGAAGTCGATTTGTACGGTTCGACCACGCCGATTTTCTGGAAGGAGTTGCCGCCGAGGTTGGGTCCGTTGTGGCAGGCGATGCAGCCGCTCTCGTAGAAGATCTTGAAGCCTTCGAGCTCGGCGGCGGTGAGCGCCTTGTCATCCCCCTTGAGCCATTTGTCGAAACGGGCGTTGGGCGTGGACAGCGTCTTCTCGAACTCGGCGATGGCGTCGGTGATGTGTTCGAGGGTGATGGTGTCGCTGCCGTAAATGGTTTTGAAGGTTTCGACGTAGCCCGGAATGGACTGGATCATGGCCACGGCGAGCGTATGCGGCATGGCCATCTCGACCGGCGCCTGAATGGGCCCGGCGGCCTGTTCTTGCAGGTCGGCGGCGCGCCCGTCCCAGAACTGGGCGATGTTGAGCGAGGAGTTGAAGACGGTGGGGGCATTCACTGGTCCTGGCTGCCATTTGTGGCCGATGGAGGTCTTGAGGTTATCCACTCCGCCCAGCGACAGGTTGTGGCAGGTGTTGCAGGAGATGATGCCCGACATGGACAGGCGCGGCTCGAAGAAGAGCTGGCGGCCGAGGTCGACCTTGGCCGGATGCTCGATCTTCGCCGGTTCGATCGGCTGGATGATGGCCTTGGCTTTTTCGCGCAGCTCGGCCGACGCGCTTGCTTGGGCAGCGTGCACCACGGGGGCGGAAAGGGCGAAGGCGGCGGCGATGACGGCGAAGAGGGGTTTGCGGATCATAAAGGCCTACCTCGAGTATGGAAAAATTCGCAACTTGAGTTTAGTCCAATTCCTCTTCTTCTGCAGGAAAAGAGCGCCGGAGTTTGCCCTGGATCAAAGGGCGCCGCGAACAGCCGTCGCGAGCGGCTGCAGGGCAAGGCTCCCGGAGCGCAGCAGGCGAGACCTATCCTGAAGACAGGCGAGCCTGCGAGCACCGCGCAACGCCGCCATGCGGCCGCGCAATAGGGTGTTCGAGGTGCCCCAAAGTTACTGCCGGGGGGCTGCCTACCCTCGGCAGTGCCTCTGCCCCTTCAGCGCAAGCGCGGCAGAAAAGGAACTTTGATCTCGATCGCATCCAGCGTGTTCTTCACCAGCAGCCCCAATTCGGTGTCGCCGGAGAGCGCCAGGCGCCGCTGGAAGAAGAGGGTGTCGGCGTCTTCTTCCCGCCGCAGCAGGGCGAGGAAGTCGCGCGCGGTGGCGCGCAGCGTCAGGCGCGGTGCGACGTGTGCCGGCAGTGGCCGGAATCCTTGCCGGGTGAGCGTGAGGGCGAGCCGAAGCCCAAGGTCGCTCACCTCGATGCGCAGCGGTTGCTCGAGGAGCGCTTCGAGCTCCATGAGCGGCAGCCGGGGAAAGAGCAGGCGGTCGAGGGCGAAGGCGAGCAAGGCCGCCGGCGGGGTCTGCGGCAGGCGCGAGACGAAGCGGGCGAGCGCGGCTGGAACCATGAAGCGAGATTCTTTCATCATCGGACGGCAAGCGGGGAAGGAGAGGGGGCGCGGTACACGAAGCCGCTGTCGCCATACCAGAATCCGTTGCATGACTCCGGCTCGGGCGCGGGCCGTTCGCCGAGGCGGCGGGCGCGATCGAGTGCGACGATGCGCTCGAGGGTGCCTGCGGGGGCGGGCACGAGGCGCAGGGCCTGGGCGAGCGCGGTGGCTTCGTCCAGGCGGTCCATCAAGGACCAGGGGCGGGCGGAGAGCACCTGCACGCCGTTGAGCACGAGGAAGTCGGCTCCCTCGCGCGTGGCGAGCGGCAGCCCTGCTGGATGATCCAGGCAGCGAAATTCGCAGGCGTCCTTCTGCAGCTGGTAGTGACGGGCGGTGAAGCAGCGCGCCGAGTGCGCCAGCGCGAGCGGCCCCCGCACGGGCAGTTCAGTCTCGATCGTCCCTCGGTCCAAGGCGGCGAAGCCTTCCAGCAGGCGCGCGAGCGCCGCGCGGGAGAGTTCCGGCGGCGGCAGCCAGCGGCGGGCGCCGGCCTCGTGCAGCTGCGCCAGCGCATAGGGATTGTAGACGTTGAGCGAGGCGCCAGCGACCCAGTCGCGCCGTCCGGCGGCGGCGAGCAGACGCACCGTGCCCATCTCGTTTGCCTCGACGGCGAATTCGTCCTGTTCCACCAGCCGGCGCACCCATTTGAGATGCGATTCGGATTCGATGAGGGCATAGCCGGCGAGCACGATGCGCTTGCCCGCGGCGGCGAGTTCGCGTCCGAGCGCGATCCAGTCGGGCAGGCGCAGCTCGGCGCGACGGGCGCAGACGGTCTCGCCGAGCACGACGGTGTCGACGGGCGCCTCGGCGATCGCCTCGTAGAAGGCGAGGACGCGCTCGCGCGGCCAGAAGTAGGGGATGGGCGCGAGCACCAGTTCGAACGAAAGCGGGTTCATGGAGGTCATTTCCACGGCCGGGAGTAGGCACCCAGCGTGTGGCTCGCGCCTTCGCTGACGCGATCGAGCGCGGCGAGCCACTGCGGGCGCGGGGAGAAATCCTGGGGCGCGGCAAGCGCAGCGTCGATTGCCTCGCGCCACACGCGCGTGACCTGCGCCACGTAGGCCGCGCTGCGCTGCCGGCCCTCGATCTTGATGGCGGCCACGCCGATGTCGATGAGCCGCGGCAGCAGCTCCAGGGTGTTGAGGCTGGTGGGTTCCTCGATGGCGTAGTAAGTGTGTCCCCTTACGGCGAAGCGGCCCTTGCACAGGGTGGGGTAGCCGGCCGGCTCATTCGGCGCGTAGCGGTCGATGAGAAAGCCGTTCACGCGCGCTTCCAGCCCGTGCGGCGTTTCCTCCCAGCGCACGAACTTGGCCGGAGAACAGGCGCCGTGGCAGTTGGGTGATTGGCCGGTGGCGTAGGCCGACAGCGCGCATCGCCCCTCGACCATCACGCACAGCCCGCCGAAGCCGAAGACTTCGACCGCCACCGGGCTTTGTCGCACCACGTGCGCCACCTGTTCGAGCGAGAGCACGCGCGGCAGCACGGCGCGCTCGATGCCATAGCGCTCGTGATAGAAAGCGAGCGCCTCGTAGTTCGTGGCCGAACCCTGCACCGACAGGTGCAGGTGCAGCTCGGGATGGCGCTCGCGCGCATGGGCAAGGAGACCGAGATCGGCGAGGATGAGGGCGTCGACCCCGAGCGCTGCGGCCCGGTCGACCGCCGCCGTCCAATGGGCCCAGCCGTCGGTCTGGGGATAGGTGTTGAGGGCGAGGAAGACGCGGCAGCCGTGCGTATGCGCGGTGTCGATCGCCTGCGCGAGGCTGCGTTCGTCGAAATTGAGACCGTTGAAGTTGCGCGCGTTGGTGGCGTCCTTGAAGCCGAGATAGACGGCGTCCGCCCCGTGTTCGACCGCGGCCTCGAGCATGGCCGGGTTGCCGGCGGGGCAGACGAGTTCGGGGCGGCGCACGCGAGAAGGATTCATGGGCGCAGGGATCCGGCTCGGAAAGCTTACAGGATAGCGCGCAAGGGCGGCGCCGTCCTTGACGGAGGTCAAGGTAGAGCCCGGATGGAGAAGATTCAGGGCGCCGCGCGACGCTGCCGGGCGGCGCGACCGAACATCAGAGCAGGATGAACTTGAGCAGGAACACCGCGGCGATCACGGCTACGGCGAGCGGCAGCTCACGCACGCGCCCCGTGAGGAGCTTGAGGGCGGTGTAGGTGATGAAACCGAAGGCGAGCCCATTGGCCACCGAGAAGGTGAAGGGGATGGTGAGGGCGGTGACGGCGGCTGGGGCCGCTTCGGTGAGATCGTCCCATGGCACCTGCGCCAGCCCGCGCGCCATGAGGATGGCCACGTAGAGGAGCGCCGGCGCCGTGGCATAGGACGGCACCATGGCCGCGAGCGGCGAGAACACGAGCATGGCGAGGAAAAGGATCGCCACCACCACGGCGGTGAGCCCCGTGCGGCCGCCCACCGAGGCTCCGGCGGCCGATTCGAGGTAGGTGGTGGTCGAGGAGGTGCCCAGCCCCGCGCCGAGCACGATGGCGGTGGAGTCGGCCATGAGCGCCCGTCCCAGGCGCGGCAAGCGGCCCTGGGCGTCGAGGAGCTTCGCCCGCTGGGCCACCGCGATCAAGGTGCCGGAGGCGTCGAAGAGTTCCACGAGGAAGAAAGTGAGCACGATGGACAGAATGCCCGTGTCGATCGCCCCTTTGACATCCATGGCCAGAAAGGTGGGGGCGAGCGAGGGCGGCGGGGCGATGAGGCCCGTGAAAGGGACGAGCCCCAGGGCCACGGCGGCGAGCGTCACCCCGAGGATGGCGAGCACCACTGCACCGGTGACGCGCCGCGCTTCCAGCGTCAGGATGGCGAGGAATCCGAGTACGGCGAGCAGCACCGGCAGGTGGTGCAGGTCGCCGAGCGTGACGAAGGTGACGGGGTGCGCCGTCACCAGGCCTGCATTCTTCAGACCGATGAGGGCGAGGAAGAAGCCTACGCCGGCCGAGATGGCGAACTTGAGGCTCGTGGGAATGGCGTCGATGATCCACTCGCGGATGCGCAGCACGGAGACGACGAGAAAGAGGCAGCCGGAGATGAAGACGGCCCCCAGCGCTGTCTGCCAGGAATAGCCGAGCGTTCCCACCACGACGAAGGCGAAGTAGGCGTTGAGCCCCATGCCCGGCGCGAGCGCGATGGGGTAGTTGGCGTACAGCCCCATGATGGCCGAGCCGATCGCCGCCGCCAGGCACGTGGCGGTGAAGACGGCCTCTCGCGGCATGCCGGCCGAGCCGAGGATCTCGGGATTGACGAAGACGATGTAGGCCATCGTCAGGAACGTGGTGAGCCCCGCGAGCACTTCGGTGCGCACGTCGGTGCCGTGGGCCTGGAGCTGGAAGAGGCGTTCGAGCATGGGGAAGGCGTCCAACGAAGACGCTGCATTGTAGGGAAAGAGGGGGAAGGAAGGCAATCGCTGGGCGCCTCGAACACCCTACTGCGCGGCCGCATGGCGGCGTTGCGCGGTGCGCGCAGGCTCGCCTATCTTCAGGATGGGTCTGGCCTGCTGCGCTTACGGGCGCCTTGCCCTGCAGCCGCTCGCGACGGTCGTTCGCGGCGCCCCGATAATATAATCGCTTCCTGGCATTTGGATGAAAGGAAATGAATTGGGCATGAAGCGGGGAAGACGAGGGCTGGGACGCTCCGGCGCCGTGGCGCTGCTGGCGCTGTTGCTGCTCTTTGTGTGGCTGTGGACCGGACGCAGCGCCCTGCCGCAGGATTCGCCCGGCGGCTGGCCGCGCGTGCGCGACCCCGTCGACCAGCTGCTCACCACCGAGCTGGTCAATCCAGGATTCGTCGTGGGGTACTCCGAATGGCATGGGGTGCCGCGCTGGGTGGCCTATCGTGCCGATCCCCCTCCGAGCCATCGTCTGCAGCGGCGTCCGGCGCAGTTCGAGCCGGACCTACGCACTCTGCGCTGCCGCCTGGGGTGGTACTGCGTGCGGCACGAATCCTACCGCGGCTCGGGATTCGATCGCGGGCACATGGCACCGAATTTCCTGATCGGTACGCGCTATGGACCTGAAGCGCAGCGCGCCACTTTTCTGCTCTCCAACGTCGCGCCGCAGCGCCCGCAGCTCAACCAGGGAAGCTGGCAGCGGCTGGAGGCGGTGGAGGCCGATCGCTTCGCGCCGAATTCGCGCGCGCTGTGGGTGGTGGCGGGGCCGGTGTTCGACGAGGATCCGCCGCGGTTCTCGCCGGAATGGATCGCCGTGCCCAAGGCGTTCTTTCGCATCTTCTGGGGCGAGGACGAGGAGGGGCGCCGGCGGGTACTCGCTTTTCTCATGCCGCAGGAGACGCCCCCTCAGGCCGACCTGAGGGCGTATCTCACCACGGTGCGGGCAATCGAAGAGGCTACGAGGGTGAACTTCTTCCCTGATTTGCCCCCAGAGGAACAGGACCGCCTGGAGACGGCCGCCCCGGACCCTGCAGCCTGGGGGCTCACCGAGGAATGGGCCCGCGCCCCGGGCCGCTACCGGGCCGAATGAGCGACGCTAGACGAGGAAGGGATTGTTCAGGCGTTCTTCGCCAAAGGTCGACATCGGCCCGTGGCCGGGCACGAAGCGCACGTCGTCACCCAGCGGCAACAGCTTGGAGAGAATGCCGGTGATGAGCTGGCGGTGGTTGCCGCGGGGAAAATCGGTGCGTCCGATCGAGCCGGCAAAGAGCACGTCGCCGACGAAGGCGAGCCGCTCGTCGGGAGTGAAGTAGACCACGTGCCCGGGGGTGTGGCCAGGGAGGTGCAGCACCTCCAGCGTGTGCTCTCCGACGCGCACCGTGTCGCCCTCTTCGAGCCATTGGTCGGGCAGGAAGGCTTCGACCTTGCCGAACCCAAAGGTGCGCGCCTGCTCTGGCAGAGCTTCGAGCCAGAAGCGTTCTTCTTCTTGCGGCCCGAGGATGGGCACGCCGCCCAGGCGCCGGGCGAGCTCGGGGGCGCCGGCGGCATGGTCGATGTGTCCATGCGTGAGCAAAAGCTGACGTACGTTCAGGTTGCGGCTACGGATCGCCTCTTCGATGCGTTCGGTGTCTCCGCCGGGATCGATGACGGCGGCTTCGCCCGTGCGGTCGCACCACAGCAGGGAGCAATTCTGCTCGAATGGCGTCACAGGGATGACGAGGACGTGGAGCATGGCGAGCATCCGCGGCAAGGGATGCCGCTATTGTAGCAGCGAGGCCCCCTCACGCAGCGCCCGGGTAGAGCCATGAGCAGATGAAGACGGCCGCCGCCACCCCGGCCAGATCCGCCGTGAGCCCCGCGGCGATGGCATGCCGCATCTTCTTGATGCCGACGGCCCCGAAGTAGACCGCCAGCACGTAGAAGGTGGTCTCGGTCGAGCCCTGCAGGGTCGAGGCGAGCCAGCCGGCGTAGCTGTCCGGACCCACGCTCGGGTCCTTGAGCAGATCGGCAAGGAGCGCGAAGGCGCCGGACCCGGATAGCGGCCGCAGGAGCGCCATGGGCAGCACTTCGGCGGGAAGCCCCAGCGGCTCGGTGATCGGCGCGAGCAGGGCGACGAAGAAAGGAAGAGCGCCGCTTGCGCGCAAGAGCGCCGTGGCCGCGAGGATGGCCACCAGATAGGGGATGATGCGCAGCGCCACCTGGAAGCCGTCCTTGGCCCCGTCGACGAAGCTCTCATAGACCGCCACGCCGCGCGCGAGGCCATAGACGATGAATGCCACGATGAGCGAGGGGACGATCCAGGCCGAGACGATCTGGCCGTAGCGGACGCTGGCGGCGATGAGGGCGACGAAGGAAAGCGCCGCCGCCCAGCTCACCCAGCGCGGCAAGGGGGCGAGCGCTGCTTCTTCCGCTTGCGCCTGCTCAGGCTGGAGTGTTGGCGCCGGGACGAGGCGCGGCGCGGGAAAGAAGCGGGCGAAGAGTGGCGTGCAGAACACCGCTACTAGCGTGGCACAGGTGGTGGCAAAGAGGGTGGTGGGCAGAATGGCGGCCGGATCGCTGCTGCCGGCGGCCGCGCGCAGGGCGATCACGCCGGTGGGCAGCAAGGCGAGGCCCGAGGTGTTGATCGCAAGGAAGCGCACCATGGCGTCGGTGGCCGTACCGGGATGGGGATTGAGCCGGTCGAGCTCTTGCATGGCACGGATGCCGAAGGGCGTAGCCGCGTTGCCCAGCCCCAGCAGGTTCGCCGAGAAGTTCATGATCATGGCGCCCATGGCCGGGTGCTGCGGTGGCACTTCGGGAAAGAGGCGGCGCATGAGCGGGGCGATGAGACGGGCGATTCCGGTGAGCAATCCCCCTTGCTCGGCGATCTTCATGAGCCCGAGGAAGAAGGCCATTACGCCCACCAGCCCCAGGGCGAGTTCGACGGCGGCGCGCGAGGCGTCGATGACTGCCTTGCTCATGGCCATCATCACGCCCGGCGTGCCCGTGAGCTCGCGGCCGGCGCCGGTGGCGAAGGCGATCAGCAGGAAAGCAGCGAAGATGCGGTTCATGCCGAGGAAAAGATCAGGAAGAGGAACCCAGGGTGACGGCAACCTGGCGCCGTTCGGTGCCGCGCAGCACTTCCAGCGTCACGGTGTCACCGGCCCGATAGCGTTCGAGTATGTCGAGCAGGGTGTCGAGATCGGGCGTCGGCGTGCCGTCGATGGCCACGATCAGGTCACCGACGAGGACGCTGCCCTCGGTGACCGGCACGAACGGCTTGAGCCCGGCGCGCGCGGCCGCTCCATCGGGGTCGACGCGCAAGATGGCCACTCCGGGCGGCAGGCCCAGCGCCTTGTTGAAGGCGGGGGAGGCGGCGGCGATGCCGAGCACGGGACGGCGGATGCGCCCCTCGCGAATGAGCCGCGGCACGATGCGGTTGACCTCGTCGACGGGGATGGCGAAGCCGATGCCAGCCGAAGCGCCGCTGGGACTGTAGATGGCGGTATTGACGCCGATGAGCCGGCCGGCGCTATCGAGCAGCGGCCCGCCGGAGTTGCCGGGGTTGATGGCCGCGTCGGTCTGGATGACGCCGCGGATGGTGCGCCCGCTCACGGACTGGATCTCGCGGTTGAGGGCGCTCACTACCCCCGTGGTGAGGCTCTGATCCAGCCCAAAGGGGTTGCCGATCGCCAGCACTTTCTGCCCCACCTTGAGCCCCTTGCTCTCGCCGATGGGAATGGGGTGCAGGCGTTCTGCCGGGGCGTCGATGCGCAGCACCGCGAGGTCGCGGTCGGGATAGGCGCCGACGAGCTTGGCGCGCCACGTGCTCTGGTCGGCCAGGGTGACGCGGGCCGCATCCGCTCCCTGGATGACGTGGAAATTGGTGACCACATGCCCGGCATCGTCCCAAATGAACCCGCTGCCGGTTCCCTGCGGGATCTCGAGCACGTTGAGGGTGAAGAGGTTGAGCGCCTGGCGGGCGGTGGTGATATGGACCACCGAAGGGGAAGTGAGGGCGAAGATCTCGACGGTGTTGCGCTCGTCGGCGGTGAGCTCGCCGCGCGGGGTGATGGCGCGAGGCTGGGAAGGCGCCGTTCCAGCGGTTTTCGCCAGCAGCGTGCCGAGCGAAGCGGCGAGCACGATGAACAGCAGCGAGAGCAGCGTGAAGCGATGGGCGGAGCGCATGCGGCGGGCTTCCGGCGGTGCGAAGCGCTCATTGTACGGGAAAGGGCGGGTGCCGGTGCCGGATGGAGCAGGCAAAAACGGCGGCCACCGGGGCCGCCGTCGTGCGCACTAGACGCGAAAGATCAGCCTTGGACGGCGATGCGGCGGGTCTTGGCGGTCTCGGCCTTGGGCAGCGTGATTTTGAGCACGCCGTCGCGGTATTGCGCCTTGGCCTCTTCGGCCTTGACCGGCACGGGAAGCGCGATCGCGCGCTGGAAGCGGCCGTAGGCGCACTGCATGAGGCGATACTGCCCCTGCTTTTCCTCGCGCTCGAGCCGTTTTTCGCCGCGGATCAGCAGCTGGCCGTCGAGTACCTCGACTTCGAGATCCTCGCGCTCGAGACCGGGGATCTCGACGCGGACCTCGAGCGCCTCGTCGGTCTCATAGAGGTCGGCGCCGAGCACCGCCCAGCGTACGCTCCCGGCCGGTGCCGGCACGTTGCCCGATGGGCTTTGCCCGCCGTCGCGTTCGTGGGGCTGGAAACGGGTGAGCGCTCCAGCAGCCCGTTCCCACAGCTGTCGCCAGCCCTCCATCAGATGCTCCCAGCTCTGGCCGAGGCCGGATTTCCATTGTTCCAGTACCGAACCCATACTTCGTCCTCCGCTTGGTCAGACGAAGGCCGCCCAAGAAAGGGCGGCCAAAAAGCCCATTTGCATGCCGGAAATGGGAGAATCAGCCAGCCTGCACCGTGATGCGCTTGGGTTGGGCCTGTTGATGTTTAGGAATGCGCAGTTCGAGCACTCCCTGGTCGAGCTTGGCCTGGATGGCGTTGGTGTCGAGGTCGCGCGACAGGGTGAAGCTGCGGGCATAGCGCGGCGCGCGCACCTCGGCGTAGATCGGCTCCATGCCTTCGCCCACCGGAAGCGACACGTTGCCTTCGATGGTCAGGGTGTCCCCCTCGACCTTGATCTCCAGCGCCTCGCGGCTCACGCCGGGCAGGTCGGCCCACAGGGTGATGCCGGTCTGATCCTCGATGATGTCGACGCGCGGCACCGCCGTCGGGACGCGCTGGGCTTCCTGGGCGGTGACGTTGGTGCCGGGGCGGGTAGTGACGTTGGTTTCAGCCATGGTCGTTCCTCCTTTCGCGATCATTTGATTTCGATGCGGCGCGGTTGCAGATGGGCCTTGCGCGCGATGCGCAGGCGCAGTACGCCGTCGCGGTAGGTCGCTTCGACCTTGTCCGGATCGAGATCCTCGGACAGGCTGAGGGTGCGGCGGAACTTGCCGGCGAAGCGCTCGTTGGCATAGACCGTGACCTGGCCGTTCTCCGGGATCGACGAGGAGCGCTCGCCGGCGATGGTGAGCACGCCTTGCTCGAGCGTGACCTCGAGTTTGGCCGGATCCACGCCGGGCAGGAAGGCATACACTTCGACCGCTTCCAGCGTGCGGCCAATGTTGATGGTTGGATAGACGGTGTCGAGCGCCACTTCGCGGATGGCCGCCGGCCAGCCGCTCCACAGGCGGTCGAGTTCGCGCTGCAGCCGGTCGAACTCTTCGAACAGGTTGGTAGGAAAGAGTGTCGTGACCATCGTGCTGCCTCCTTGAGATGTTGGCCGGGCGCAGTCGCCCGGCGGTGGGACATAAACGCGTGCGGTTGCGTTTATCGATATGGGTTGTCCCGCTGAGAATTTCAAGGGGGGCATCGAGCGCGGTGCTTCACCGCGACGCGCTTGTAATTTCCCATACCGCCTCCAATAATGTAGAGGCCCGGGCGGGGCTGGAGCTGTCGTCGCCGCCCGGAGCGCACTCATCGGCTGTTCGGAGGCGGTACGGCATGAAGTTTCGCGACTATTACGAGATTCTCGGCGTGCCGCGCACGGCTACGGCGGAGGAAATCAAGAAGGCCTGGCGCAAGCTCGCGCGCAAGTATCATCCGGACGTGAGCAAGGAAGCCGACGCGGCCGAGCGCATGAAGGAGATCAACGAGGCCTACGAGGTGCTTTCCGATCCGGAGAAGCGCGCCGCCTACGATCGCCTGGGCGAGCACTGGCGCCAAGGCGAGGAGTTTTCGCCGCCGCCGGGCTGGGACGCCGGATTCGAATTCCGCGGCGCGCCGGGTGGCCGCCCGTTCGAAGGGATGGATTTTTCCGAGTTTTTCGAGTCGCTCTTCGGACGCATGCACCGCGGCACGGCCGGCACACGCCAGCGCCGTACTGGCGGCTTTGCCGTGCGGGGCGAAGACCATCACGCCAAGATCCTCATCGATCTCGAAGACAGCCTGCAGGGCGCCACGCGCTCGGTCACCCTGCGCGCGCCCGAGCTCGACGCTTCCGGCCACGTGGTGCTGCGCGAGCGTACCCTCAACGTGCGCATCCCCAAGGGCATCCGGCCGGGACAGAAGATCCGGCTCGCCGGTCAGGGAGGGCCGGGGGTGAACGGCGGCCCGCCGGGCGATCTCTACCTGGAAGTGGAATTTCGCCCCCATCCGCTCTATCGCGTCGAGGACAAGGATCTCTACTTGACGGTGCCGGTGGCGCCGTGGGAGGCAGTCCTCGGCGCCAAGATCCAGATCCCGACGCCATACGGACCGGTGACGCTCACCATTGCGCCGGATTCGCAACACGGTCGCAAGCTGCGCCTGCGCGGCAAGGGACTGCCCAGCGATCCCCCGGGTGATCTCTACGCGGTGCTCGAGGTGGTCTTGCCCCCGTCGAGCGATCCGAAAGTGCGGGAACATTTCGCGGCGATGGCGCGCGAGGTACAGTTCAATCCCCGCGCGCGCTGGGGCCGGTGAGGAGGGGCAGCGATGAAGACGGCGATCGTGGTGCATTGCGAATGGCTGGGCGGCGAGCGCTGGCTCACGCTCGAGGAGTTGGCGCAGGCGGCAGGCGCCTCGCCTTCCTTCGTGCGCGCCCTGTGGCAGGAGGGCTTGATCGAGGCCGGGCAGGTCGAGGCCGGGGCGCCGCGCTTCGAAGGGGTGGCACTGGAGCGGGTGCGCCGTATGCGCCGCCTGATGCGCGATTTCGAAGCGAGTTTCACCGCGGCGGCGATGATGATGGAGCTCATCGACGAGATCGAGCGGCTGCGGCGGCTACTCGATCGCGCTGGCATTCCCTGGCGCGACGAATCCTGAAGGGGAAGGGCATGAATGAAGAGCAATTGCGCAAGTGGAACGTCGGCTACTGGTTGATCGCCATCGCTCTGCTGCTCTTTTTGCAGAGCCAGTGGCAGGCGGTCAATACCGTGGAGACGGTGTCCTACTCCGAATTCGAGCAGGCGCTCGCGGAAGGCCGTGTCTCCGAAGTGATCATTGGCGAGCGGGTGATCACCGGTCGCCTCAAGACGCCGGATGGCAGAAAGGTGGCCATTGCCACGGCGCGGGTCGAACCGGATCTGGCCGCGCGCCTCGACCGCTACGGCGTTCCCTACACTCGCGTCATCGAAAACACGTTTTTCCGCGACCTTCTTTCTTGGGTGGTCCCGGTGCTCGTCTTCTTCGCGCTGTGGTACTACGTGTTCCGGCGCGTGATCGAGAAGCAGGGCATGGGCGGGTTCATGTCGATCGGCAAGAGCCGGGCCAAGGTCTACGTCGAGCAGGATACCGGGGTGACTTTCGACGACGTGGCCGGCGTCGATGAGGCCAAGGCCGAGCTCGAGGAGGTGGTGGAGTTCTTGAAAGATCCGGTGCGCTATGGCCGGCTCGGAGCGCGCATGCCCAAGGGGGTGCTGCTCGTGGGGCCGCCGGGCACCGGCAAGACGATGCTCGCCAAGGCGGTGGCCGGCGAGGCGAAAGTCCCCTTCTTCTCCATCACCGGCTCGGAGTTCGTGGAGATGTTCGTCGGCGTGGGCGCGGCGCGGGTGCGCGACCTCTTCGAGCAGGCGCGCAAACACGCTCCGTGCATCATCTTCATCGACGAGATCGACGCGCTGGGGCGCGCTCGGGGAGCGTATCCGGGCTTTGGCGGGCACGACGAGAAAGAGCAGACGCTCAACCAGCTGCTCGCCGAGATGGACGGATTCGATTCCTCGGCCGGCATCGTGGTGCTGGCGGCCACCAACCGCCCCGAGATCCTCGACCCGGCCTTGCTGCGACCCGGGCGGTTCGACCGGCAGATCCTGGTCGATCGGCCCGACAAGAACGGCCGCTTGCAGATCCTGAAGGTGCACGTCAAGAAGATTCGCCTGGCGCCCGAAGTCGATCTCGAACAGATCGCGGCGATGACCACCGGCTTCAGCGGCGCGGATCTGGCCAACCTCGTCAATGAGGCGGCCATCGTCGCCACCCGTCGCGGCGCCAATGCAGTGAGCCAGTCCGATTTCACCGCTGCCTTCGAGCGCATCGTCGCTGGCTTGGAGAAGAAGACGCGGGTGCTGGGCGAGCGCGAGCGCCGGGTGGTGGCCTATCACGAGATCGGGCATGCGCTGGTGGCGCGGGCGCTGCCAGGCGCCGATCCGGTGCACAAGATCTCCATCGTGCCGCGGGGTATCGGTGCGCTCGGCTATACCTTGCAGCGCCCCTCCGAGGATCGCTACCTCATGACCAGGGAGGAGCTGCGCCACAAGATCATGGTGCTGCTCGGCGGGCGCGCCGCCGAGGTGCTCGTCTTCAAGCACCTGTCCACCGGCGCGGCCGACGATCTGATGCGGGTCACCCAGATCGCGCGCGACATGGTGACGCGCTACGGCATGGACGACGAACTGGGCTTCGTGGTGTTCGAGCAGAGCCGTCCGCGTTTCCTCGACGCGCAGTTTCCCGCGCCGGGCGAGACCTTGGGCGTATCGGAGGCGCTGCACGAGCGCATCGACGCGGCGGTGCAGCGCATCGTCATGGAAGCCTTCGACTGCACCCTCGCCGTGCTCCGGGAGAACCGCGACAAGCTGGAGGCGGCGGCCCAGGAGCTGCTCGCCAAGGAGACCCTGGAGGAAGAGGACGTCGCTCGTCTGCTCTCCGATCTGCGCCGTCCGCCCTGCGTCGGGGAGGTCGCCAGCGGCGATGACTGAAGCCCTGTGGTACGACGCCCTGGGTGTGCCGCACCGCCGGGTCATGGGCACGGCGCGCATCGTCTCGCTCGTGCCTTCGCTCACCGAGACGCTCTTCGCCTTCAGCCTGGGCGAGGCGGTGGTGGGGCGCACCGGGTTTTGCATCCATCCCGCCGAGGTGAAGGGGGTACCGAAGGTGGGAGGAACCAAGGACGTGCGTCTCGACCGCCTTTTCGCCCTGGAGCCGACGCACGTCATCGCCAACGTCGATGAGAACCGGCGCGAACAGGTGGAGGCGATCGCCGCGGCCGGCATCGAGGTGATCGTCACCCATCCCTGCCGGCTTGAAGACAACGTCGCGCTCTTTCGCCTGCTCGGCGGCATATTCGACCGCGAGGATGCGGCCGAATATGCCGTCGAGGCCTTTACTGGGGCGCTGCTACAGGCACGCTCGATCGCCGCCGAACTGCCGCCCGAGCGCGTGCTCTACCCCATCTGGCGCGAGCCGTGGATGACGGTGGCCAGCAGCACCTGGATCTCGGCCATGCTGGAAGCCGTGGGCTGGCAGACTTGGCCCGCGATCGAGGAACCCCGTTATCCCGTCATCGACGAAGATGCCGTTCGCCAGGCCGGCATCGCGCGCGTGCTGCTGCCTTCCGAGCCCTATCGCTTCACCGAGGCGCACGGCGAAGAGGCACGCCGCCTGCTCGGGGCCGACGTGCCGGTGACGCTCGTCGATGGCGAAATGGTGTCGTGGTACGGCACCCGCGCCATTTCGGGCCTGTGCTACCTCGCCGCCCTGCGCCAGGATTTGGCCGGGCCACGTTCCGCCTGATTCTTTTGCTGGAAAGGCTCAGAAGCGATGGTTCAGGCCGAGGTAGAAGAGGTGGGTATCGTCCACCTCGCCGCCGGCCTGGTGGCCGTTGTAATCCTCGTCCGCCTGGCCGAGTGAGGCGGCCTGATCCCAGCGCGCCGGGGCGTTGGGGGTGATCGTGAGGTTGGCCAGCTGGAAGAGCCAGTTTACGCCGTGCGGTCAGAGGGTTCGGCCCATTCGTAGATCTGAAGGCGTTTCGGGTCGCAGGCGCAGCAGCTTTTGCCGCAGGACGAGCCGGCGGGAAGGCGGCGCACGCGGCCTTTGCGTTCGAGCGTGGCGAGCATGGCTTCGACCGCCTCGGGGGCGGCCTGAAGCGCCGTGGCCAGGTCGTCGAGGCTGGCGCGGCGCTGCTGGCGCAGGGTGTGGCTGAGGCGGGAGAGGATCATGGCGCGAGCCCGTGAGGCAGGGTTTTTGCGGCTTCGCGCGTTGCAAGGGAGGCGCTTGCACGGCGCATGAGCACGAAGACGAGGGCGAAGAGCACGGCGATGCCCGCGATCCACGCGGCGGAGGCGAGCGGCGCGCGGCTGAAGGTGGCCGCCTGATAGAAGAGCGTGGCCGCGGCCCAGGCGATGCCGGTCGTCCAGGCGACGACGAAGAGCGTCCAGCGCCGGCCGGATTCCTGGTAGATGGCGGCGGTAGCGGCGGTGCAGGGGGTATAGAGCAGGATGAAGAGGAGGTAGGCGAAGGCGCCGAGCGCGCCGTCGAAGCGCGCGGCCATGGCGCCGAAGGCGGCCTGCGAGACTTCCTCGCTGCCTTCTTCGGCCTGGCGCAGCCCCAACGGATCGGCCCAGGCGCCGAGCGCATCGGCGAGATTGTGCGGAATGGTAGCGAACGCCGCCGCGATCGCATCACTCAGAGAAAACGCTTCTTCCTCTTCTTGCGCGGCGCCGGCGTCTTCGGCGGCGAGCGCCGTGTAGGTGGCGTTCAAGGTGCCGATCACGGCTTCCTTGGCGAGCACGCCGGTGAAGATGCCCACCGTGGCGGGCCAGTTCTCTTCGCTGAGCCCCATGGGGGCGAAGACGGGGGAGAGGGTGCGGCCGACGGCGGCGAGCACGGACTTGTCGCTGTGCTCGTTGCCGTAGCTGCCGTCGGTGCCGATCGCATTGAGGAAGTTGATGACCACGACCATGGGGACGATGAGCCGACCGGCGCGCACGATGAAGGTCTTGAGGCGGTCCCAGGTGTGCCGCAGCACGCCGCGCGCGGTGGGCAGGTGGTAGGGCGGCAGCTCCATGATGAAGGGCGTGGCCTCGCCCTTGAGCAGGGTGTTTTTCAGCACGAGGCCGGTGAGCACCGCCACGGCGATGCCGATGAGATAGAGGGCGAAGATGACGTTCTCGCCGCCCGTGGGGAAGAAGGCGGCGGCGAAGAGGGCGTAGACGGGCAGCCGCGCGCCGCAGGACATGAAGGGGGCCATGGCGATGGTCATGAGGCGGTCGCGGCGGTGCTCCAGCGTGCGCGTGGCCATGATGGCCGGGACGTTGCAGCCGAAGCCGACGATGAGCGGCACGAAGCTCTTGCCCGGCAGCCCCACCCAGCGCATGAAGCGATCCATGACGAAGGCGGCGCGCGCCATGTAGCCCGAATCCTCGAGCACGGAGAGGAAAAGATAGAGAAAGCCGATCACCGGGATGAAGGTGGCTACCGTCTGGATGCCGCCGCCCACGCCGTGGGCGAGCAGGCCGGTGAGCCAGTCGGGCGAGCCGAGCGCCGTGAGGGCTTCGTCGAAGGCGTTGACGAAGATCGCTTCGGCGAGCTGGTCGAAGAAATCGATGAAGGCCCCGCCCACACGGATGGTGAAGAGGAACATCAGGTACATCGCCGCGAGGAAGATGGGGATTCCCAGCGCGCGGTTGAGCACGATGCGGTCGATCCGTTCGGTGAGATCGGCCGGGGCTTGGCCGGCAAGGTGCACGGCATGGCGTACGATGTCGTTGGCGAGGCTATAGCGGGCGTCGGCCACGAGGATGTCGAGTTCGCCGCCGAAACTTTGGGCGAGGGCCTGCGCGCGCTGCGCGAGCGCCTCATCGACGCTCGAGCGCGCGAGCGCGTCGCCCTCGAGCAGCCGCACCGCAAGCCAGCGCGGGGACCAGCTCTTGGACGCGGCGACCGGTTCGAGCTCGGGCACGAGCTCGGCGAGCGCCGCTTCCACTTCCGCTCCATAGGGGACGGCGCCCGGTTGCGGGGGCGTGGCGATGGCTTGCCGGATCGCCGCCTTGAGCTCGGCGATGCCGCGGTTCTCGCTGGCGACGATCGGTACCACCGGGCAGCCGAGCCGCTCGGCGAGCGCCGCCACGTCGATCTTCATGCCTTTCTTTTCGGCGACGTCGACCATGTTGAGCGCGACGAGCAGCGGCACCTGCATCTCCGCCAGTTGCAGCGTGAGGTAGAGGTTGCGCTCGAGGTTGGCGGCGTCGATCACGTTCACCACGAGGTCGGCCTCGCCCGAGAGGACGTAGTCGCGGGCGATCCGCTCGTCGAGCGAGATGTCTTCGCTCACGACGTCGAGCGAATAGGTGCCGGGCAGGTCGACGACCTCGACTTTGTCGTCCTCGAAGCGGTATTCGCCGGTCTTCTTCTCCACGGTGACGCCGGGCCAGTTGCCTACGCGTTGCTTGGCGCCGGTGAGCGCGTTGAAGAGCGTGGTCTTGCCGCAGTTGGGGTTGCCGACGAGCGCGATGGTGTAGGTGTTTGTCATTGTATTTTTTCCACCTCCACGGCGGCGGCTTCGCTCTTGCGCAGCGACAGGGAAAAGCCACGGGTGCGGATTTCGATGGGGTCGCCCAAGGGGGCGATGCGGGTGACGACGAGTTCGGCTCCGGGCGTGAGGCCCATCGCCAGGAGCTTACGGCGGTAGGATTCGCCACCGGCGGCATAGCCGGTGACGCGGGCGCGCTCGCCCACGGCGAGGTCAGGCAGCAGCATGGGCATCGCGTTCTGCCTCGAAGTATTCCTGCACCAGGATCTTGTGCGCCATGCCGCCGCCGAGGGCGAAGCGCGTCTCGCCGCGCTTGACGACGAATTTCCCGCCCTCGCGCTGCTGCAGCACGATTTCGCAGCCGACGTTCAAGCCGAGTTCGGTGAGGCGGCGCGTGAATTCGGCGCCGCCGTGGAGCGCGGCGATGCGCAGGCGGCTGCCGAGCGGGGCTACGGGAAGGGGGAAGGCTTTGGTGGCGGGAATTGCGGTCTCATGGGCCATGGCGAGACTCCGAGTGGCGATGGGCAGATGCGATCGGTTGGATAGGCTTTATTGATTATAGTTCTCATTTACTCGCAGGGCAAGGGCTTTTCCGAAAATTCTGCACCGGATTGCTCTTTTTTGCGCAGTGGACTTGGCAGCCCGCTCCGGGTTCAGAGCAGGCCGAGTTGCGCGAGCGAGACGACGTTGCCGGCCGTGACGATGAAATGGTCGAGCAGGCGCACGTCGACGAGCGCCAGCGCCTCGCGCAGCGTCCGGGTGATGGCAGTGTCGGCGCGGCTCGGTTCGGCGGCGCCGCTGGGATGATTGTGTGCGACGATGACCGCGCTCGCGTTGGCGTGAAGCGCCAGCTTGACGAGTTCGCGCGGATGGACGGCCGTCTGGTCGACCGTGCCGCGAAAGAGTTCGTGAGCGGCGAGCAGGCGGTGGCGGTTGTCGAGCAGCAGGGCGTAGAAGACTTCGTGCTCGAGCCCGGCGAGCCGCAGGCGCAGCCACTGCTTGACCGAGTCGGGGTCCGAGAGAAGGTCGGCTTCGCGGGCCGTTTCGGCCAGCGCCCGGCGGGCGAGCTCGAAGGCGGCCTGCAACTGGGCGTATTTGGCCAGGCCCACGCCATGCACGGCGGCGAAGGCTTTGGGCCGGGCGGAGACGAGCGCGCGCACGCCGCCGAAGTGCGTAAGCAGATCGCGTGCGAGATCGACGGCGCTCTTGCCTCGCACGCCGACCCGGAGGAAAATCGCCAAAAGCTCGGCGTCCGAGAGGGCTGCGGCGCCGCGCTCGAGCAGTTTCTCGCGGGGGCGTTCCTGTTCCGGCCAGTCGGTGATGGGCATGGGGGCGCCTGCGCAACGAACGGGACGAGATGCATTTTCCATGAAGTGCGCCCCGGGCGCAACGGGGAAGAGGAGAAACGATGGAGCGCAATGAAAGCGGGGCGCCGCCCTTTTTGTTCGGTCGGCGGATCGTGCTGGGCGTGACGGGGGGCGTGGCAGCCTACAAGGCGGCCGAACTCGTGCGCCGGCTCGTCAAGGCCGGGGCGCAGGTCGACGTGGTGCTCACGCCGGGCGGGGCGCATTTCGTCACGCCCACCACGTTTCAGGCGCTCTCGGGGCGGCCGGTGTGGTGCGACCCCTGGGACGAGCGGCGCGCCAACGCCATGGCGCACATCGATCTCACGCGCGGGGCGGATCTTCTGCTGGTGGCGCCCTGCACGGCCGATGCCATGGCGCGCTTCGCCCAGGGGCAGGCCGACGATCTGCTGACCACGCTCGCGCTGGCGCGCGCCTGTCCGATGGCCGTGGCCCCGGCGATGAACCGCCAGATGTGGCTGCATCCGGCCACGCAGCGCAACCGCGAACGGCTCGTCGCCGACGGGGTGCTCGTCTGGGGGCCGGCCGAGGGCGAGCAGGCCTGTGGCGAGACCGGGCCGGGGCGCATGATCGAGCCCGAGGAGATCGAGGCGCGGCTGGAAGCCTTCTTCGCGCCGAAGTGGTTCGCGGGCCATGCGGTGCTGGTCACGGCCGGGCCGACTTACGAGCCGCTCGACCCGGTGCGCGTGCTCACCAATCTCAGTTCCGGCAAGATGGGCTATGCGCTGGCGCAGGCGTTCGCGCAGGCCGGCGCTGCGGTGACGCTCGTCTCCGGCCCCGTGAGCCTGCCCACGCCCTTGGGGGTGACGCGGGTGGACGTGACCTCCGCCGAGCAGATGCGCACGGCGGTGCTGGAGCGCGTCGCGGGGCACCGCATCTTCGCCTCGGTGGCGGCGGTGGCCGACTACCGCCCGGCGCGGTCCTTGCCGCAGAAGATGAAGAAAGGGGCTGAGCGCCTCACGCTGGAGCTGGTGCGCAATCCCGACATCCTCGCCGAGGTGGCGGCGCTGCCCGAACCACCCTGGTGCATCGGGTTTGCCGCCGAGAGCGAGAATCTGGACGAATACGCCGAGCGCAAACGCCGGGAGAAGAGGCTGCAGCTGGTGGTGGGCAATCTGGTGCAGGAGGCGATGGGGCGCGACGAGAACACGGTCGTGCTCTACGACGAGAACGGCCGCATTCCTTTGCCGACCGCCGACAAGGCCCAGGTCGCCTGGGGCATCGTGCGGCACGTGGCGCAGCGCCTTGGGTTGATCGACACGGCGGTGGAACGGGGGGAGCTATGACGTACGGCAAGGACGAGGTGACGGTGCAGGTGCGCTTTCTCGATAAGCGCATCAAGGCCCACCCGCCGCAGTACGCCACGCCGGGCGCCGCGGGGATGGACCTGCGCGCGGCGATCGCCGCCGCCTTCGAGCTCGAACCTGGCGCGACGGCGCTCGTGCCCACCGGCATCGCGCTGCATCTGGCCGACCCGGGCCTTGCGGCCCTGATCCTGCCGCGCTCGGGACTGGGGCACAAGCATGGCATCGTGCTGGGCAACCTGGTCGGGCTGATCGACTCGGACTACCAGGGCGAGATCCTCGTGTCGCTGTGGAACCGCGGCGAGGAGGCATTCGTGATCGAGCCGCTCGCGCGCATCGCCCAGCTGGTGATCGTGCCGGTGGTCCATGCTCGCCTCGTCGCGGTGGAATCGTTCGACCCGAGCGAGCGGGGCGCGGGCGGATTCGGCAGCACGGGGCACGCGTGAGCGCGATGCCGGCGCGGTTCGCCATCCCGACTGCGGTGCAGGTGCGCTTGTTCGACGGGCAGGGGCGGGTGCTCTTCCTGCGCCGCGCCGGTACGGGCTTTTTCGACGGGTTCTGGAGTCTGCCGGGCGGGCACGTGGAAAACGGTGAGAGCCTGCGCCAGGCCGCCGTGCGCGAGCTCGCCGAGGAGCTGGGCATCGTGGTGGCGCAGGAGGCGCTCGCGGCGGTGGCGGTGGTGCATCGCGCCTCCGATACCAACCGCATCGAGTTCCTCTTCGATGCGCATCGCTGGCAGGGAGAGGCGCGCATCGCCGAGCCGCACCGCTGCGACGCCTTGCGTTGGGAGGATCCGGCGCGCCCGCCCGAGCCCTTCGCCCCCTACCTCGCGGCGGTGTGGCCGCAGCTGGGGCGGCAATGGCTGCTCGAGGTGGGATGGGACTAACCCCCAGCCGTCCCGAGGGGGCTGGTGTGCCGTGAATCCCCGTGCTTCTTTTGCCGGAGGCAGCAACGGGCGGCATTCGATGAGGCCGCGGCTTGTGGTCATGCTGGCGCCGCGCCGCGTTAGCCCGTAAAATGGCGCCTTTGCGCCGCCATCGAGCATCCGGACGGACCATGAGCGAAGAAAAACCCACGTTTCAGGACCTTATCCTGCGCCTGCAGCGCTACTGGGCCGAGCTGGGCTGCGTGCTGCTGCAGCCCTACGACCTGGAGGTGGGCGCGGGAACCTCGCATACCGCCACCTTTCTGCGCGCCATCGGCCCCGAGCCGTGGAACGCTGCCTACGTGCAGCCCTCGCGCCGCCCCAAGGATGGGCGCTACGGCGAGAACCCCAACCGGCTGCAGCACTACTACCAGTTCCAGGTGGTGCTGAAACCCTCGCCGCTCGACATCCAGGAGCGCTACCTCGCCAGCCTCGTGGCGCTGGGGATCGACCCGCGCGAGCACGACGTGCGCTTCGTCGAGGACGACTGGGAAAACCCCACGCTGGGCGCCTGGGGCCTGGGCTGGGAGGTGTGGCTCGATGGTATGGAGGTGACGCAATTCACCTATTTCCAGCAGGTGGGGGGGCTGGACTGCCGCCCCGTGCTCGGCGAGATCACCTATGGGCTCGAGCGCCTGGCGATGTACCTGCAGGGCGTGGAGAACGTCTATGACCTCATTTGGACGCGCACGGGCGAGGGTCAGGTGGTCACCTACGGCGACGTCTTCCATCAGAACGAGGTGGAGCAGTCGAAATACAACTTCGAGTATGCCAACGTGCCCCTGCTCTTCGAGCTCTTCGGCCACTTCGAGGCCGAGGCCAAGCGCCTGATCGAGGCGGCGCTGGTGCTGCCCGCCTACGAGATGGTGCTCAAGGCCGCGCACACCTTCAATCTGCTCGATGCACGCGGGGCGATCTCGGTGACCGAACGCGCCGCCTATATCGGGCGCATCCGGGCGCTCGCCCGCGCGGTGGCCCAGGCCTATTTCGCCAGCCGCGAGGCGCTGGGCTTTCCCATGCTCGCTGCGACCGCCAAGAAAGGAGCTAGACTCTAGTATTGCAAATAGTGCGCAATAGTAGATTAAAGAATACAAATAGCCATGCACCTAACCCACAAGATCGCCCTTTGTCCGACGCCAGCGCAAGCCGACTATTTCAAGCGCGCTTGCGGCACGGCCCGCCGTGTCTGGAACTGGGCGCTCGCTGAGTGGAACAAGCAGTACGCGGCAAGCGGCAAACCCAACGCCATGGCGCTGAAAAAGCAGTTCAACGCCCTCAAGTACAGCGATCCGCAGTGGCTCGACAAGAACGGGCACCCTTGGCTACGCGACATCCATCGTGATGCCCATGCCCGGCCGTTCGATCATCTCGCCAAGGCATGGAGCCGGTTCTTCGCCGACCTCAAGGCCGGGAAACCCGCGCATGCGCCACAGTTCAAGAAAAAAGGCCGCTGCCGCGACAGCTTCTACGTCGCCAACGACAAGCTCACGGTCGCAGACAAGACGATCCGCCTTCCCAAGATCGGTTGGGTGCGGATGCTCGAAGCCTTGCGCTTCGAAGGCAAGATCCTTGGTGCTACCGTTTCGCGCTCGGCGGATCGCTGGTTCGTCGCGATCCAGGTCGAGGTGCCGGACCGCCAGTTTTATCTCCCGCGCGCCGCAAATGGCACGGTTGGAGTCGATCTAGGCGTCAAAACTGCGGTCAAGCTCTCGACCGGCGAGGCCATCGACGCGCCCAAGCCGCTCAAGGCCGCGCTGCGACGGCTCAAAATCCGCAGCCGCCGCCTCAGCCGTAAAGTGAAAGCGGCCAAAGTCGCGGCAGGGTTTGCGCCGAACGCCCGGCTGCCAAAAGGCACCAAACTCCCGGTATCCAACAACCGTCAGAAGTCCGCTCAGACCTTGGCAAGGCTGCACGCCCGCATTGCCAATATCCGAGCGGACTTCACTCACAAGCTCACCACTCGGCTCTGCCGTGAAAACCAAGCGGTCGGGATCGAGGACTTGCACGTCAAGGGAATGCTGGCGAACGACAAGCTCGCCCGCGCCCTCAGCGACGTGGGCTTTGGAAGGTTCCGCGCGCAGATGGAGTATAAGGCCAAGCGCTACGGCACCCGGCTGATCCTCGCCGATCGCTGGTATCCCAGCAGCCGCTTGTGTTCCGTCTGCAATTGGAAGAACGAGGCGCTGACCTTGAGCGACCGGGAATGGACGTGTCCGGAATGCGGCGCGCACCATGACCGCGACTACAACGCGGCGCTCAACCTGCAACGGCTGGCAACCGCAACTGCCCTACCCGAGGCGAGTCCGGCCGGTAACGGCGGCGCTGCGGCAGAGAGGGTCTCTGCCGTAGCCGGGAAAGTTACGCCTGTCAGAGACGACAGTGGTCCTCAAGACACGTCGGGGCAGGAAGGGAACCGTGCGCACTTTCGCGCACGTTCTTGAGAGCAGCCTGAGTCATGAGCGAACGGGAAACCCTGCTGGTCGAACTCGTCACCGAGGAACTGCCGCCCAAGGCGCTGCCGCGGCTGGGCGAATCTTTTGGGCGCGGCGTGCTCGAGCGCTTGCAGGCGCGGCGCCTGGCCGAGGCCGATGCTGCCTGGCGCTGGTTCGCCAGCCCCCGGCGGCTGGCGGTGCAGGTGCGCGACGTGCGCGAGCGTGCCGCAGACGAACCCCGGATCGAGCGCCTCATGCCCGTAGCGGTGGCGTTCGACGCTGCCGGCAAGCCCACGGCCGCGCTGGAAAAGCGCCTCGCCGCCAAGGGGCTTACGCCGCAGAGCGCCAAGCTCGAGCGCCGGCTCGACGGCAAGCAGGAGATGCTCTACCTGCATACGGTGGAGGCCGGCGCGCGGCTCGACGAGGTGCTCGCCGCGATCGTGGCCGAGGCGATCCGCGCCCTGCCCATCCCCAAGCTCATGCGCTGGGGTTCGGGCGAGGCGCAGTTCGTGCGTCCGGTGCATCGCCTGGTGCTGCTGCACGGCGCGCGCGTGGTGCCGGGGCGCGTGCTCGACCTGGACTCGGGCCGCGAGACGCTGGGGCATCGCTTCATGAGCCGCGGCGCGATCGAGCTCGCGCAGGCCGAGGCCTATGAGCCGACGCTGCGCGCCGAGGGCAAGGTCATCGCCGACTTCGCCGAGCGGCGCGCCGAGATCGAGCGTCAGCTGCAGGAAAAGGCCCAAGCCGAAGGGGGCGTTCTCGGCGAGCATGCGGCGCTGCTCGACGAAGTGACCGCCCTCGTCGAGCATCCCACCGTCTATGTCGGGCGCTTCGAGGAGGAATTCCTCGCCGTGCCGCCCGAGTGCCTCATCCTGACGATGCAGGCGAACCAGAAGTATTTCCCGTTGTTCGATGCGCAGGGGCGACTGACGAACCGCTTCCTCATCGTCTCGAACATGCACCTGTCCGAGCCCAAGCGCCGCAACATCATCGAGGGCAACGAGCGGGTGGTGCGCCCGCGCCTGGCCGATGCGCGCTTCTTCTACGAGCAGGACCGCAAGGAACGGCTGGAAGCTCGGCTGCCGCGGCTGGAAGCCATTGTCTATCACAACCGTATTGGCACTTTGGGCGCGCGGGTCGCGCGGCTCGAAGCGCTCTGCGCCTGGCTCGCCGAGCGGCTGGCTGCCGACGTGGCGCTGGCGCAGCGCGCGGCCCGGCTCGCCAAGTGCGACCTCGTCACCCAGATGGTGGGCGAATTCCCCGAGTTGCAGGGCGTGATGGGGCGCTACTATGCGCTCGCCGACGGCGAGCCGGAAGCCGTAGCCGAGGCGATCGAGGACCACTACAAGCCGCGCTTCGCCGGCGATGCGCTGCCGCGCCGGCTCACGGGGAAAATCGTGGCGCTCGCCGAGCGGCTCGATGCGCTTGCCGGGCTCTTTGCCATCGGCGAGATCCCCACCGGCGAGAAAGACCCCTATGGTCTGCGCCGCGCCGCGCTGGGGGTGCTGCGCATCGTCCTCGAAACGCCGTTGCCGCTCGAGCTCGACGCGGCGATCGAGCGCGCGCTCGCCGAGCAGCCTCCGGCGGTGCGGGCCCAAGCCCCGGCCGACACCGCCGACAAACTGCGCCGTTTCTTCGACGAGCGCCTGCGCCATTGGCTGCGCGAAGCAGGGCATGCGCTCGACGCGATCGACGCGGTGCTCGCGCTGCGCCCGAGCCGCATCGACACGGTGCCGGCGCGGCTCGAGGCGGTGGCCGCCTTCCTCGAGGCGCCGGAAGCGCCCACACTCGCCGCGGCCAACAAACGCATCGCCAACCTGCTCAAGAAAGCGGGCGAGGAAGGCGCGGCGCACGTCGACGTGGCGCTTTTCGCCGAGCCCGAGGAGAAGTCGCTCTTCGAGAAGATGCACGCCGTGGCCCCCTACGTCGCTTCGCACCTGGAAAACGAGGCCTACGCCCAGGCGCTCCGCACGCTGGTGGCCCTGGCCGCGCCGGTGGACGCCTTCTTCGATCGCGTGATGGTGCTGTGCGACGAGCCGCTCTTGCGCGCCAACCGCCTGGCGTTGCTGCGCGAGCTGTGGCGGCTCATGAATCAGGTGGCCGACCTGTCGGTGCTCGCGCGCGAGGCCGGCGGCTAAGGGGGCGGGGATGAAGCTCATCGTGCTGGATCGCGACGGGGTGATCAACGAGCATTCGGAGCAGTTCGTCAAGAGCCCGGAGGAATGGATCCCCCTTCCCGGTTCGCTCGAGGCGATCGCTCTGCTCACCCACTGGGGCTGGCGCGTGGTGATCGCCACCAACCAGTCGGCGATCGGTCGCGGCCTCATCGGCATGGATACCTTGAACGCGATCCACGAGACCATGCTGCGGCGCCTGGCCGAGGTCGGCGGGCGCATCCACGCCATCTTCTTCTGTCCGCACGCCGAGGCGGAAAACTGCGCCTGCCGCAAGCCCAAGCCGGGAATGCTGCTCGAAATCGGCCAGCGCTTCGGCGTCGATCTGAGCAAAGTGCCGGCGGTGGGCGACGGCATCCGCGACATCCAGGCGGCGGTGGCCGCCGGCTGCCGCCCGTGGCTGGTGCTCAGCGGCAAGGGGCGACAGACGTTGGCAAGCGGCCTGCTGCCGGAGAACGTGACCATCGCCGAGGATCTGGCCGAAGTCGCCCGCCGGCTCACGGAGGCGCCATGAGGCCTCGCCGCGCGCCGCTCTCGGCCTGGATCCGCTCGATCCTCTTCGTCGTGCTCATGACGCTCGTCACCGTGCCCTATTCGCTGGTGACGGTCGCCGTGCGCCCCCTGCCGCCGCTGCCGCGCCATCGCATCGTCAGTTTCTGGGCGAAGATCACCGCCTTCCTCATCTGGCACGTGCTCGCCATCCGCTGGCGGGTGGAGGGGCGCGAGCACATCCCTGCGCAGCCCTGCGTCTTTCTCGCCAAGCATCAGTCGGCCTGGGAGACGCTGGTGCTGGAGGCGATCCTGCCGCGGCTCGTCTTCGTGCTGAAAAAGGAGTTGCTGCGCATCCCCTTCATCGGCTGGGGGCTGGGGAGCTGCTCGATGATCGCCATCGACCGCAACGACCGGCGCGGCGCGCTGCAGCAGGTGATCGAGCAGGGCAAGGAACGGCTCGCGCAAGGTTTTTCGGTGCTCATCTTCCCCGAAGGCACCCGGGTGGCGCCGGGGCACACGCGGCGCTACCTCGCCGGCGGGGCGGCGCTCGCCGTGGCCGCGGGCGTGCCGGTGGTGCCGATCGCGCACAACGCCGGCGAATTCTGGCCCAAGGGGGCCTTCGTCAAGATTCCGGGCGAAGTGCTGGTGTCGATCGGCCCGCCGATCGATCCTCAGGGAAAGAGCGTCGAGGAAGTCAATCACCTGGTGGCGCAGTGGATCGAAGCCGAGATGCGGCGCCGCTTCCCGTGGCATTATGACGAGACGGCGATGTGACGGCGGGGAGCGCGAGCGTGAACGAGAAAAAGGCAAGAAAAGCCCCGCGTCCAGCCTGCGGTGCCGAAACGCGGGAGCGCATCTTGGATGCGGCCGAGGCGCTCTTCGCCGAGTACGGCGGTTGTGTACCATCCTTTCTGTAAATTCCGTTTAGCGCCTCTGGCAGGAAGTGCGCGGCGCTCGGTCTGACGCCATGACTTCGAGAAAGGAGTATGCCCATCATGGCGATGCGTGTCGAAACCAATCCTTTGGAAATGG
>JACRJA010000072.1 GCA_016235745.1 Rhodocyclales bacterium
GCGCAGGGCATCGAGCAGCGCCGCGCCGCGTTCGGCCCGCAAGGGATGGATCACCAGATCGCCCGACTCGTTGCGAGAAATGCTCACACGGTCGGTGTCGAGCCGGAACTCCGCAGGAATGCGCACCGCCTGGCTGTTGCCGTTGTTGAAGACTCTGGTCGTAAGCGTTTCCACGTCGCACTCCGTGTGTGTACGTCGATGTGTGTATTTTCGCCCGGACACCGCCAGAGTGCAACTACGCCCAGAGACCCTGCCGGTGCACGCCCAGTGACTTCGCAAGCTTCGCGACGTTGCGCCAAACAGCCTTGGGGGCCACGCCCTCGTTCGCGGCGGCTTCCTCCACGGCCATCACCACCAGGGGCACCGGCGCCTCGTCGAGCAGGTGCGTCAGGTGGGCCGCGTAGCCCTTCGGTACGCTGCCGCTGACCAGCGCATGGCCGAGCGTGTCGGTCGGCACCTCCTGGACGTAGCTCACGCTGGCGTTCTTCGCCGCCATCCACAGGCCCCGCTTCCGAGCGCGCGCTGCCTGGCTGGGCGGATCGAGGTCCAGCCCCAGCACGGCCAGCACCTGGGCGACCCGGTTGAATCCCAGATCGCTCAGCGCGCCCGCTTCCAGGCCGACCAGCGTCTGCCGCGAAAGCCCGCTCAGCTGCGCAAGCCGTGACTGCGTCAGTCCCAGCGCCTCGCGCCGCTCGCGGATGATGGTGCCCAGGTTGGAGAGGTCCACAGATTGGCCTGAAGAATTGTCGAATATTTTGGACATTCTAGCGCCTCCGGACCATACCCGCCAGGCGCTCGCCAGCGGCGCCGCAGGCCGCTCGCTGCCCACAGCCGTGACATATGCGCTCGCTGTCGGGCCACTGCGGGCGATCGAGTCCATCGATCAGTCGACGGTGTCTCGCTGCAACGGCTTCGACTTGCTCCCGCGACATCAAGCGGACCGCTCGTGAGGTCGGTGGCGCTGAGTGCCGGCCGGGGAAGATCACGAACGCCTCGTCAGACACACAAACACGGAGTTCGTCCTCCACGGCCACCCGCTGCGCCGAGAGCTGGATGACATCCGACGTCTTCACCGCTGGGGCCGACCGCGTCTTCAGTTCGACCAGCACGACCAGACCGGTCGGCAGCCGATAGGCCCTGTCCACCCTGGCCACGATGGGCCAGCGGCTCTTCGACCTGAACTGCGACTCCACGCAGATCAGTTCGGCGTCCCGCAGCCCGGCCGGTCGGTCCCGCCGCTCCGCGACGCGTGCGCGGTGCC
>JACRJA010000073.1 GCA_016235745.1 Rhodocyclales bacterium
CGGTCAGCGCCACGCGCAGGCGGTTGCCCGGGGGCTCGTTCATCTGGCCGTAGACCATCGCCACCTTGGACTCGGACAGGTTCTCCTGCACGACGACCTTGGAGTCCGACATCTCGTGGTAGAAGTCGTTGCCCTCACGGGTGCGCTCACCCACGCCGGCGAACACGGACAGACCCGAGTGCGCCTTGGCGATGTTGTTGATGAGCTCCATCATGTTCACGGTCTTGCCGACGCCGGCGCCGCCGAACAGACCCACCTTGCCGCCCTTGGCGAACGGGCAGATGAGGTCGATCACCTTGATGCCGGTTTCCAGCAGCTCGGTGGAGGGCGACAGCTCGTCGTAGGCGGGGGCCTTGCGGTGGATGGAGGCCGTGTAGGTCTGGTCGATCGGGCCGCGCTCGTCGATGGGCGAACCCAGCACGTCCATGATGCGGCCCAGCGTGGCCTTGCCGACCGGCACGGTGATCGGGTTGCCGGTGTTGAACACCGTCAGGCCGCGGCGCAGGCCTTCGGACGAACCCAGCGCGATGGTGCGCACCACGCCGTCGCCGAGCTGCTGCTGGACTTCCAGCGTCAGGGCCGAGCCCTCCATCTTCAGGGCGTCGTACACCTTGGGCATGCGGTCGCGCGGGAACTCCACGTCCACCACGGCGCCGATGCACTGAACGATCTTGCCTTGGGCTTGAGTCATTTTCGGATCCTTCAAATTCGAATGCGATGCGTTCGGCGGGCCGGCTTCAGCCACCGATGGCGGCCGCGCCGCCGACGATTTCCGACAGTTCCTTGGTGATCGCTGCCTGACGCGTCTTGTTGTAGATGAGCTTCAGTTCGTTGATCAGGTTGCCGGCGTTGTCGGTGGCCGCCTTCATCGCAAACATGCGCGCGGACTGCTCGGAGGCCATGTTCTCGGCCACCGCCTGGTACACCAGGGCCTCGATGTAGCGGGTCAGAAGCTCGTCGATGACGGTGGCGGCGTCCGGCTCGTAGATGTAGTCCCAGCCGTAGGCCTTCTTCTCGGCCTCGCTCTGCGCCAGCGCCGCGGGCGCGAGCGGCAGCAGCTGCTCGACCACCGGCTCCTGCTTCATCGTGTTGATGAACTTCGTGTAGCAGAGGTAGACGGCGTCCACCTTGCCCTCGACGAAGGCATCGAGCATCACCTTGACGGGGCCGATGAGCTTCTCGACCTGGGGCGCATCGCCGAGGCCGAGCGCATGCGACACCACCTTGGCGCCGATGCGGTTGAGGAAGCCATTGCCCTTGGTGCCGATGGCCACCGCCTGCACCTGGCCGCCGGCACCCTGCACGTCACGCATCTTGTTGGTGACGGCGCGCAGGATGTTGGTGTTCAGGCCGCCGCACAGACCCTTGTCCGTGGTGACGACGATGAAGCCGGACGTCCCGGCGTTGCCGCCGGTGCGCATGTAGGGCGAGTGGTACTCAGGGTTCGCCTGCGACAGGTTGGCCGCGATGTTGCGGATCTTGTCGCTGTAGGGGCGCGCGGAGCGCATGCGTTCCTGCGCCTTGCGCATCTTGGACGCGGCGACCATCTCCATGGCCTTGGTGATCTTGCGGGTGTTCTCCACCGACTTGATCTTGCCGCGTATTTCCTTGCCGACCGCCATGACGGTTCTCCTGGTTCAGAAGGGTCAGTGCTTCAGGCGAAGGACTTCTTGAACGCAGCGATGGCTGCGGCGAGCTCTTCCTCGGCCGCCTTGTCCATGGCCTTCTCGGATTCCAGCTTGGCCAGCAGCGCGGCGTGGCTGGAACGCAGGTGCTGGTGCAGGCCGCGTTCGAAGTCGAGCACCTTCTTGACGTCGATCGAGTCGAGGTAGCCCTTGTTGGCGGCGTACAGCGTGGCGGCCATCAGGCTGATGGGCAGCGGCGAGTACTGGGCCTGCTTGAGCAGCTCGGTCACTCGGGCACCGCGGTCCAGCTGCTTGCGGGTGGCTTCGTCGAGGTCGGAGGCGAACTGCGCGAAGGCGGCCAGCTCACGGTACTGCGCCAGGTCGGTACGAATGCCGCCGGACAGGCCCTTGATCAGCTTGGTCTGCGCCGCACCACCCACGCGGGACACCGAGATACCCGCGTTGATGGCGGGACGGATGCCGGCGTTGAACAGGTTGGTTTCCAGGAAGATCTGGCCGTCGGTGATCGAGATGACGTTCGTCGGCACGAAGGCGGACACGTCGCCGGCCTGCGTCTCGATGATCGGCAGCGCCGTCAGCGAACCGGTCTTGCCCTTGACCTCACCCTTGGTGAAGGCCTCGACGTAGTCGGCGTTCACGCGCGCGGCACGCTCGAGCAGGCGGCTGTGGAGATAGAACACGTCGCCAGGGAAGGCTTCACGGCCCGGCGGGCGGCGCAGCAGCAGGGACACCTGGCGATACGCGACGGCCTGCTTGGACAGGTCGTCGTAGACGATCAGGGCGTCCTGGCCGCGGTCGCGGAAGTACTCGCCCATCGTGCAGCCGGAATAGGCAGCCACATACTGCATGGCGGCGGATTCGGACGCCGAGGCGGCCACGACGATGGTGTATTCCATCGCGCCGGCCTGCTCGAGAGCGCGCACCACGTTCTTGATCGACGACGCCTTCTGGCCGATCGCGACGTAGACGCAGGTCATGTTCTGACCCTTCTGGTTGATGATCGCGTC
>JACRJA010000008.1 GCA_016235745.1 Rhodocyclales bacterium
CCGCATAGTCGCGGCAATACCGCTCCTCGGCCGAAAACACTTCCAGGGGCTTGTTGGGCGCCGGCATCACCGCCACGGTCGGGCCGAGCGGCGCCGAGGCGCAGCCCGCCAGCACGGCGGCGGCCAACGCCATGGTCACCAGGTTTCGATTCAGCATGTCGCTACTCCCCGCTCCATCGACCATAGTCGGTCTCAATCCATGATAGTCCAGGCAAGCGCCGGGGCCTGGTCGCGATATCGCCGGAAGGGTAACAAAAGGTTACCGGGGCAAGTGCCTCTATCATGCTCGCTTCGCACCCACAGCCGCAAAGGACAGTCCGCCATGGCCCACTTGTTCGCCCCTTTGGCGCTGCGCAGCGTCAGCCTCGCCAACCGCATCGGGATTCCGCCGATGTGCCAGTACTCCGCCACCGACGGCTTCGCCTCGGACTGGCACTTCGTCCACTATGGCAGCCGCGCCGTCGGCGGCGCCGGGCTCATGATCATGGAAGCCACGGCGGTCGTGCCCGAAGGGCGCATCAGTCCGGCCGACCTCGGCCTGTGGGACGACCGCCAGGTCGAAGCGCTGGCCCGCATCGTGCGCTTTGCCCGGGAGCACGGCTGCATACCTGCCGTCCAACTGGCCCATGCCGGCCGCAAGGCCTCGGTCGGCCTCGGCTGGCAGGCGCAGCGATCGCTGCCGCCGGGCGAAGGCGGCTGGCCGACCGTCGCGCCCTCGCCCATCGCCTTCGGCGAGGGCTACGCAAAGCCGCAGGAAATGGACGCCGGGGCGATCGATAGAGTGGTCGGGGCCTTTGGTGCCGCCGCGCGCCGCGCCCTGGCGGCAGGCTTCGAGGTGGTGGAAATCCACGCCGCCCACGGCTACCTCCTGCACCAGTTCCTGTCCCCGTTGTCGAACCGCCGCAGCGACGCCTACGGCGGCAGCTTCGAGAACCGCACGCGACTGGTCCGCCAGGTCGTCGCGGCGGTGCGCGCCGAATGGCCGGAGACGCTGCCGTTGCTGATCCGCGTCTCGGCGACCGACTGGGTCGAGGGCGGCTGGAACGCCGACGAGACGGTGCTGCTGTGCCGCCAGTTGCGCGACCTCGGCATCGACCTGGTTGACGTTTCGACCGCCGGTCTGGTACCGACTGCCATCATTCCGGCCGGGCCCGGATTCCAGACCGAATTCGCCGCGCGCATTCGCAAGGAGGCGGGCGTGCCGACTGCCGCGGTCGGTCTCATCACCTCACCGGCACAGGCCGACCACATCATCCGCAGCGGACAGGCCGACATGGTCCTGCTCGGCCGCGAAATCCTGCGCAATCCCTACTGGCCGCTGACCGCCGCGCAGGAACTGGGCCAACAGGCCGCCTGGCCGAAACAGTACCTGCGCGCAGCACCCCAGGGTTCGAAGGAGCGCTAGCCTAGTTGCCGTTCACCCAGAACCGATAGACCTTCTCCGCTCGGTTTTGATCGGTCTTCGACAGATAGTAGCCGTCGCTGGTCTTGAACACGTAACGACACCAGTCCTCGGTGGGAATCTTTTTCCACTCGATGGTCACGCAATAGCGGCCGTCGGGCGAAATGTGCCACTTGCCGGGCGCGGTCACCCCGGTCCGATTCATGAGCGTCTGCCCGATCCCGGACTTGTTGTCCGAAGAAACCGTAGTGTTGCCGTCGGCATCATTGGTCCAATAATGGGTGCTTCCGGTCGTAGCGGAAACGCGACTCATCTTGGCACCGGGCAGCAGCTGATCCAGTTGCTCCTTCGACAGCTTCTCGGGACTCAGTGGGTCGAGGTCGCCGAACACGGCAGGGGCGTCGGCCAGGGCGCTCGTCGCCGCAAAGCAAACGGACACGGCCAGCACGAAGCGAATAGCAGACTGAAACGGGGTATTCGGGCGCATGTCCATGGTTCGTCTCCCTTGGGGGTGCAATGTTGCTTGCATGTTCTGGCCTAGCTTAGTCCGATGCCGGCATTGGTCAAGCAGAACGTAGCGGCCCTGCGCCGAAAATGAAAACGGCCCTCCGAGCGGAGAGCCGTTTGAATGCTGGTGGCCAGGGGCGGAATCGAACCGTCGACACGCGGATTTTCAATCCGCTGCTCTACCAACTGAGCTACCTGGCCAGAAGGTCGCGGATTATAGCGAACTCCATCGGTGCCTGGGGGAGAAAAAAATGGCCCCACCGCGAACGGTGGGGCCATCCCTCCTTTGGCGCTTATTGTTAGCGCTTAGTGGGCCGACGCCGTGGCGGCGCCAACACCGGTTTCCGAACGGGTGTGCTGGTCGGCAAACAGGGCGCGTTCCTTCTTCGCCTGCGCGCTGTTGTCCAGCTTGGACACGATCCAGATGGTCAGGAACGCGGCAGACATCGAGAACAACGCGGCCGAGTTGTACGGGAACCAGGCCGAGCCCTTCGGATACTTCAGCACGGCTTCCCAGACGCTCGCGGAACCAATGGTCAGGACCACCGAGCTGATCAGGCCGACGGAGCCGCCGATCACGGCACCCTTGGTGGTGCAGTTCTTCCACAGCACGGACATGAACAGCACCGGGAAGTTGGCCGAGCAGGCGATCGTGAAGGCCAGCATCACCATGTAGGCGACGTTTTCCTTCTCGAAGGCGATGCCGAG
>JACRJA010000007.1 GCA_016235745.1 Rhodocyclales bacterium
GGCCACCGACCCCAAGCTGATCGCACTCGACGAGCCGGCCGCCGGCATGAACGCCACCGAGAAGGTGGTGCTGCGCGAGCTGATCGACCGCATCCGCAAGGACGGCCGCACCATCCTGCTCATCGAGCACGACGTGAAGCTGGTGATGGGCCTGTGCGACCGCGTGACGGTGCTGGACTACGGCAAACCGATCGCCTCGGGCTCGCCCGCGGAAGTGCAACGCGACCCGAAGGTCATCGAAGCGTACCTGGGTGCAGGCCATACCCCCCACTGACATGGCAGGACACGACAAGCAAATGAACAACACGCCTCCCCTGCTGAAAGTCACCGGGCTTCGCGTGGCCTACGGCGGCATCCAGGCCGTCAAGGGCGCCGACTTCGAAGTGCGCCAGGGCGAGCTGGTGAGCCTGATCGGTGCCAACGGCGCCGGCAAGACGACCACCCTCAAGGCCATCACGGGCATCCAACCCATCGCCGTGGGCGACGTGCAGTACCTGGGCAAGAGCATCCGCGGCCAGGGCAGCTGGGACCTGGCGCGCCAGGGCCTGGTGATGGTGCCCGAGGGCCGCGGCACCTTCACCCGCATGACCATCGTGGAGAACCTCCAGATGGGCGCCTACATCCGCAACGACAAGGCCGAGATCGAGGCCGACATCGACAAGGTCTTCGGCATCTTCCCGCGCCTGAAGGAGCGTGCCCAGCAGCTGGCCGGCACCATGAGCGGCGGCGAGCAGCAGATGCTCGCCATGGGCCGCGCGCTGATGGCCCGGCCCAAGGTGCTGCTGCTCGACGAGCCCAGCATGGGCCTGTCGCCCATCATGGTGGACAAGATCTTCGAGGTGGTCGACACCATCCACCGCCAGGGCGTGACCATCCTGCTGGTGGAGCAGAACGCCAGCCGCGCGCTGGCACTGGCCAACCGCGGCTACGTCATGGAATCGGGCGAGGTCACCATGACCGGCCCGGCGCAGCAGCTGCTCAACGACCCCAAGGTGCGCGCCGCCTACCTGGGCGAGTGAACGGCACGCCGCACCACCCACGCTTTCGCGGGCACGATCGATAGCGGACGTTGCGGGGTGGTGCCCGCGCACCCCGGCCGGCCAGACCGGCAAGCAACGTCCACCCTCATCCACCGAAAACGGAGACAGACTCCATGCAAATCAAGCTGAATGTGGTCGTTGCGGCTGCGGCCGCCCTGATGACCGGCTCGCTGTACGCGCAGGACATGGTCGTCAAGATCGGCCACGTCGGTCCGACCAGCGGCGGCATTGCCCACCTGGGCAAGGACAACGAGAACGGTGCCCGCATGGCCATCGACGAGTTGAACGCC
>JACRJA010000011.1 GCA_016235745.1 Rhodocyclales bacterium
ACGCTCCTGGCGCAACGCCTCGCCTTCACGCTGGGACGTGGCTTGGGCACGTGCGTTGGCTTGTTCGCAGGCCCGACGCCAACGCTGGATTTGCTCCGGATACAGGCCACGCTGGCGGCAATACTCGGCGAGCTCGATCTCGCTGAGCGCGGCAGTCTCGATGACCGCACTGAACTTGTCACGCGATGTCCAGCCTTCCGGCTCCCGGCCGTGCTCGGGCAACAGACGCCCCTTCCCGCGGGCCTGTTTGCGCCACTCGTACAGGGTCGGTGCCGAGAGGTCTTCCTCAGCGGCAACCTCGGCCACGGACCGATTCTCAGGCGGCAACAGCTTGCGCAGGATCGCTTCTCGACGTTCTTCAGAGGTGTCGCCGCCGCGTCAAGGAGCAGATGAACAAGCGCAAACCGGATGACGAGTTTGCGCGCATCAACCTGTCCTACTTCAAGGCCAGTGGCGAGGAAGTGGTGGTTTTCTGCCCCGAGTCGAAGGATGCGCCGGCAACGCAAGAGCCGGCGCGCCGTCGGTTGAATCAGGCGGGTGGGCAGCCTGCTGAAGTGGTCGAAGCGCAGCCCACCTCACAACCGGCGCCTACTTCTCCGGATTCTCCAGCAGTGCCGACACCGATATCACCGGCCCATGATGCGGCTTTGATTGCGATTGGGTCGTCACCGGGTGAGCTCAAGGAACAGCACTTCACCATCCTCTATGGCGAAACCGGCTATAGCTATGAGTAGATCATGGACCCCTACTTGCAAGGAGCCTGCGGAAATGCCTGGAGACGAAGGTGGATATTTTTCGGGCGTGAGATTGGGGGCCTGGAGTGAGTTTGTCGACAAGGATTGAAACTGCCGGACGTGCAGCGGCTGCTTTGCCCACGAGCCCGATGACGGCACGCTGGGACGACATTGGTTTTTTTGAGGTCAATGCGTAATTGAGTTGCCCAGGGCCATCGCACTCGAACACCATAACTGGTTAATTCCCAGCATTTTCATACGGATATCGTCATCCCAGGTCGCCCGCTTGCGCTTGAGCCGAAGGCTTGTCTTGGTGTCATCGGTCTTGTCCACGCGGATTTGTCACCGACCACGCGCCGCGAGACGAAACCGTCGAGCATCTTGCACCCGGGCCACAAGGCGGCGTCGATCTCGGTGCCGCTCGCCGCGACCCAGCTCAATTGCAGTACTGTCCGGCCATGGGAGGCGTCGACATGCTTGAATCCGTCATCAGCAAGTTGCGCATCGCAGATCAGATCACGCACCTACTGGGGCAGCGTGGGCTGGTTACCCTTGAGCGCCAGCAGGTAGTCGCCCCCTTTCTCGACGATCTTCGCCGCGATCTCGCGCTGGCAGCCCATCGCGTCGAGGCTTACCAGTAAGCCCTTGAGGCACCAAGCTTCGAGCAGCTCTGGGATGGCCGTGATCTCGTTGCTCTTGCCCACGACCTTCTCCTGGCCGAACACCCGTCCGAGCCCCGTCGAGAAGGCGCTGACCCTGTGCACGGGCGGCCTCTGCCCATCGGCCGAACGGCGTAGTGTCTTGCCGTCGACGGCCATCGTGCCCTCGAGTGCGCCCACGATGCCGCCCACCCAGCGCCGGAACAGCGCCTCGAACTGCTTCGGGTCGAGCACGCGGAACACGCGCAGAAACATGTCTTGCGACGGAATGCCGTTCTTGAACACCAAAAAGCGGCGCAACCAGTTGGCCTTGCACCGGCCCCACAGGGCGATGTCCTCGAAGCTGTCCGCCTCCGAGAGCATGGCACAGAGGGCAATCACCATAATCTCCCGGAAGTCATGGCGGGTGCCGTTGCTGAGCTGACGCGGATCATCAAGCTCACCGAGTTGCTCCATCAGACGGGTTACCGCTGCGCACATCTCATTCACCCAAAAGGTGGGAGTACAGGCGATTGGGGTCGGGTTCGCAAGACGAGCACAGGCAGATCGGGCGCTGAATGTCATTCGAGTGCGATAACCCTGGGTCATCATTGGCGCAACCAAGTCCGAAGATGGGTTTGCGACGGGACGATGAAGAAAACCGTGCGGTACGTGGCGTGGCGGCTGACGTTAATGTTGGCTTAAGAATCGTGTGAAACAATGAAACCATGGCAGTAGAAGGGAAAGGGTGGACGATCCCTCGGGGGATTTCCGTTTGTCTCGCACCGTAAGGAGAAGACTCATGAAGGTCACACCCTTGACGGCGGCGCTTGCCGCCATGGCAATGGGAGTGTGTTTCAGTGTGCAGGCCGCGCCTGACGAGCTGCGCGAGAAGGCCAAAGTCATCATTCAGCCCATTCAGCCGGCGAAGGTCGAGCAGCCGGCCAAGGTGGATCTTGGCCGTCAACTTTTCTTCGAACCGCGCTTGTCGATGTCCGGCATCATTTCCTGCAACACCTGCCATAACCTTTCATTGGGCGGCGTCGACAACCTGAAGACTTCCATCGGGCACAAATGGCAGCCGGGTCCGGTCAATGCCCCCACCGTGTTCAACGCTTCGCTCAACTTCGCCCAGTTCTGGGATGGTCGCGCCGCCAATCTGCAGGAACAGGCGGCCGGTCCGATCCAGAATCCCATCGAAATGGGCATGCCGCATACGCTTGCCGTGGCCGTGCTGCAATCCATTCCCGGCTACGTCGATGAGTTCAAAAAAATCTATGGAACCGATCAGGTCACCATCGAGCACGTCACCGATGCAATCGCCGAATTCGAGAAGACTTTGGTGACGCCGAATTCGCGTTTCGACAAATGGCTCAAGGGCGACGACAAGGCGATCACCGCCGATGAGCGCGAAGGCTTCAGGATTTTCTACGACAGCGGTTGCGTCGCCTGCCACAACGGCCCCAACCTCGGCGGCAATTCCTTCCAGAAGATGGGCGTGGTCGAACCGTACAAGTCCACTTCGCCTGCCGAAGGTCGCGTGTCAGTGACGAAAAAAGACGAGGATCGTTGGTACTTCAAGGTGCCGACGCTGAGAAACGTCGAGCTCACCTATCCTTACTTCCATGATGGTGGGGCGGCCACCCTGGAGGAGGCCGCCACGTTGATGGGGCGCCTGCAGCTTGGCCGCACGTTCAGCGACGACGAGCTGAAAAAAGTCGTTGCCTTCCTGCATACGCTTACCGGTGAGCGGCCACAGATGCCCTTGCCGCTGTTGCCGCCTTCCGGTCAGAGCACGCCGCGCCCCGATCCGTTCAAGTGAGCGCATCAGCGTAGCGTCGTGAGATAGGCGATGATGTCCTGCCGGATCCTTTGGATCCGGCAGGACATAGTCATCGTATTTCGTCTTGCCGCCCGGGACGAGCTTTTTCGGGTTCTCGAGATAACGGCGGGGGTCTTACAGCGGATCGACGTGCGTGGTCAGATGCAGGACGGGGTGGCGCGCCTTGACGGTGGCGACGGCGCGCTTGGCGATTTCGTGACCTTCGGCCACGGTGAGGTGCCCGTCGATTTCGAGGCTTGCGAGCCGGACCACAGGCCGGCGATCACCTGGGTAAGGGTGAGGCCGAGGTTGACGGCGACGCTCACCCAGGTGGTCCGCTTCGCTGCGCGTTCTCGTTCTGGGGAATCGGACTCTTCGTCGAGCTCGTTCAGATCGGACAGTTCATTCATGGCGTTTCAGTCATGAGAGAGGGATTCGAAGGGGAGACATCTGCACGCGGCAAGACCACCCGCATCGTCGTGCCGTGGCCGTCCGGTCCTGCTTCGGCGTCGACACGGCCGCCGTGGAACGCCACGATGCGCTGCACGATGGCGAGCCCCAGGCCGGCTCCGCCTGTAGGGCTGCCGGGGACGCGGTAGAAAGGCTCGAACACGCGGGCCCGCTCTTCGGGTGGAATGCCCGGTCCCTGATCGCTCACGGTGAGCGTCACCGTCGTGGCGTCGGCCACGAGCTGGACGTCGACGCGGCCATTGATCGGGGAATGGTGGATGGCGTTGTCGATCAAGTTGCGCACGAGGATGCCTAGGCCGAGGGCGATGCCGTGCACGGGGGCCGGTTCCGGCGCATCCAACCCGAGTTCTACGTCGCGCTCGAGGGCGAGTGGAGCCAGTTCGGCCAGCGCTTCGCGGGTGATCTCGCGGAGGTCGACTTTGCCGCGCAGGGTGCGGGTTACGTCGGGTTCGAGCCGGGTGAGGGTGAGTAGTTGCGAGACGAGGCGGCTTGCCCGGTCGACGCCGGCGAGCAGGCGATGCAGCGCTTCTTCCCGCTGGGGTCCTTCGGGGGTGCGCAAGGCGAGCTGAGCCTGGGTCTTGAGGACGGCGAGCGGCGTGCGCAGTTCGTGCGCCGCGTGCGAGGTGAAGCGCCGTTCGCGCGCCATCGTTTCGGCCAATGCCTCGAGCAGGTGGTTGAGCTCGCCGACGATGCCGCAGATCTCCAGCGGTACTTCTTCGAGCGCGATCGGTGTGAGCTGGGCCGGTGAGCGGTGGGCGATCTCGCACTCGGTACGGACGAGCGGCTGCAGACCGCGGCGCACGCCGGCGAGCACGAGTATGACGAGCAGTGGCAGGGCCACCAGCAGCGGGCCGATGAGCTGGCCGATGACGTGATAGATCAGTTCGGTGCGACCGGAGAAGGGTTCGCCGACGTAGACTTCGAGGGGGCCATCAGGGTGGGTCTTGTGCAGGACACGCCACATTTGCTCTTGATAGGGCCGGTCGGCGAAGCTGCCGTCGGAGATGAATCGTTCCGCGGCGGGGGCGTTTGCCGTGCGCACCAGCAGATGGCCGCGGTACCAGATCTGGAACGCCGCTTCGTCGTCGTAGGCGTGGATGAGGCGCTCGCTGAAGACGCCGTTGAGCACTTCTTCCGGGGTCTCATGTTCGTCGATGAGTTCGTGCCATGAAAGCTCCAGCAGCACCTCGGCGATCTTCTCCAGCCGGTCGTCGTAGAAGGCGTGGATCTCGCGCCGCGCATCCCAGAAGACGATGGCGGTGAGCACGCCCCAGGCGAGGGCGAACACGCCGAGCATCAGGACGATCAGGCGTCGGCGCAGCGAGATCATCCGCGCTCCTTGGGTAGGAGATAGCCGACGCCGCGCACCGTCACGATCCATTCCCGGCCGAGTTTGCGGCGCAGATGGTGGACGTGGACTTCGATCGCATTGCTCTCTACTTCGCTGCCCCAGCCATAGACTCCTTCTTCCAGCCGTTCGCGCGACAGCACTTTACCGGCGTTTTCCAGCAGAAGGTGGAGAACGGAGAATTCCTTGGCAGAGAGTTCGACCGGCGTGCCGTCGAGCGTCACCGTGCGCTCGACCGGATCGAGTACGAGCGGACCGTGGCGGATGGCGTTGTCGGAGCGACCCTGGGCGCGCCGATGCAGCGCCCGCAGGCGGGCGGCAAGTTCTTCCAGGTCGAAAGGCTTGCCCAGATAGTCGTCGGCGCCGGCATCGAGCCCGGCGACCCGGTCGGAGACGGCGTCCCAGGCGGTGAGGATCAGCACGGGGGTCTTCACACCGGCCGCGCGGGCGCGTTTGAGCACCTCGAGGCCGGAGAGGCCGGGCAGGCCGAGGTCCAGCACGGCGAGCGCGAACGGTTCGCTGCGTAGCGCCGTGAGTGCCGCCGTGCCGTCGCGCACCCAATCGACGGCATAGCCTTCCTGGGACAGGCCGGTGCGCAGCGCTGCGCCCAGCATTTCGTCGTCTTCGATCAAGAGCAGTCGCATCGGTCTATCGAGCGCCTTCCTTCTGGGCGAGTTCCGCGAGCGCCGTCCGCAAGACGGCGGGCATCCTTTAAACGCGTCGCGCAAAGCGCCGCACCACTGCGGTCTGCTTGCGCAGCAATCGATCGAGCAGGCCGGGCCAGAGGGCGTTGAGGCGGACGACCCAAGGCTCCATTCCGCCGAGCACCACCTCGCGCGCGTCGCGTTGGATCGCCGCGAAAATCGCTTCGGCCACGGCCTCGGGCGGATCGATGGCCATCTTCGTCGCCTGCGCCATTTCGTAGACCTGCGGCGGGTTGAGCGCGGTGCGCACGGCCCGCGGGGCGACGAGCGTCACGGCCACGCCGCTGCCGGCGAGTTCGCGCCGCAGCCCTTCGGTGAAGCCGCGCAGGGCGAACTTGCTCGCCGCGTAGGCCGTATAGCCGGGCAGCGCCAGCGCCCCCAGCACCGAGCCGCAGAAGACGAGCCGGCCGCTGCCGCGCGCCGTCATCTCCGGCAGCAGCGCCTTCGCGAGCCACATGGCCGAGGCGCAGTTGGTGCGCAGCAACCGTTCGATGGTCTCATCGTCTTCCTCGGTGAACCAGCAGAAGCTTCCTTCGCCGGCCAGATGCACCAGGAGGTCGATGCCGCCCAGTGCGCCGCGCGCCTCGTCGACGGCAGCGCGGCACCCCGGCGCGCTGCCGAGATCGGCGACGACGAGCGCCGCTGACGGGATGTTCCCCACCAGCGCTTCCAGCGCTTCACGGCGCCGCCCTACCAGCGCCAGCCGTGCGCCGGCTGCTGCGAGCCTCTGGGCGAGCGGCGCGCCGATGCCGCCGCTTGCTCCGGTCAGTAGAACGCGTTTGCCTCGTATATCCATGGGTTTCCCTCATTGCGGCAGGGCGCGGAAGATGTCGCCGTAGAGCCGGTACATTTGCTTGGCACAGCGGATCACCGCGCGCTGGTCGTCTTCGTCCGTGATCCGGTCCATCAGGCGCTCGAAGTAGGCGATGTGGCTCTGATCGAGATCACCGTGGCTGGTGAGGTAGGAGAACGCCGCATCGGGCAGGCCGAGCGCCGCCTGGATCGCCTTGGCCGCGCGCGTGGCGAGGTTGACGCTCGTGCCTTCGAGCACCAGCACCATGCCGAAGAAGCCCACGGGGTTGCGCCGCATCACCGTGTCCCAGGCGTAGGCGATCATACGATCGGTCTCGGGCGCCGGTTCGCCGCGGCGCACCGCCTCGGCATCGACGCCGCAGGCGCGCAAATCATCGAGCACCCATTCATGATGACCGTATTCCTCGCGGATGTATTCGGCCACGGCGCCGCGCAGCCATTCGAGCCGCTCGGGGAGCCGTGCGCCCACCGCCATCAGCAGGGGCACCGTCTGATTGACGTGATGATAGGCTTGAGTGAGGAAGGCGCGGTAGGTCTGCAGGCTCACTTTCCCTTCCACCGCGGCGGCAAAGAGCGGGATGGCCAGGAAGTGGGTGCGTTCGTGTTCTGTTTCCTGCATCAAGGTGTGATAGAACCCCATCGTATTGCTCCTTGTCAGCGTTCCAGTTGTGACCACAGCCGCTCGAGGGCCGGTGCGTAGGCCGCGAAGATGTGGGCCCGGCGCAGCCGCCCGTTGGGCGTGAGCAGGCCGTTTTCAGGGGTGAAGGGCGCATCGGCCCGCACCCAGGCGGCGATGCGGGCGTAGTCGGGCAGGCGCGCATTGACTGAGGCAACCGCCCGTGCGAGCGCCGCCTCGGGCAGCGTCGTGTGGAGCACGGCCAGGTTGTGCGCGCGCCCTTCGCCGAACACCGCTGCCTGGATGATGCCTTGTTCTTGGGTCAATTCCCCTTCGACCCATTCTGGCGAGACGTTGCGTCCGAAGGCGGTGACGTAGATGTCCTTTTTGCGTCCGGTGAGGAAGAGGAAGCCCTCTTCGTCGAAGGCGCCGATATCCCCCGTCGGCCAGAATCCGTCGATGAGCTCGGGCGCTTCCTGCCGCAGGTAGCCCGCGCACAGCGCGCCGCGCACCAGCACTTCGCCGTCGGCCGCGAGCCGCACGTCGCAATGCGGCAGCGGCTGACCGACGCTGCCGGGGCGCTCCGCTGCGGGGCGATTCACCGCCACCACTGAGGCGCATTCCGACAGGCCATAGCCTTCATACACCGGCAGTCCCAGCGCTCGGGCCTGATCGAGGAGACGCACGGGGACTTTCCCGCCCCCGACGGCGAGAAAGCGCAGCCGCGCCGTGGGCGGTCCGCGCCGCTCGACTTCCGTCACCAGCGCGCGCAAGAGCTGGGGAGTGAGCACCACCGTGTCCGGTTCGGCGCGCTGCAGTGCCGACCACAGACGGGCAGGATCGACTCCGGCCGAGCCGCGCAAGCCGAGTTCGGCCACGGGCCAGAGCACCGTGTCCATGCCGGCGAGCAGCGGCGCGTACAGCCCGGCGATGTTCTCCAGCAGGACGGAAAGCGGCAGCACCGCGAGATGCCGTTCGCCCGCCTTCGCCTCCGCTGCCCACACGAGCGAGCGCGCCACCGCTTCCATGGCTTCGCGCCGCAGCAAAACGCCTTTGGGTGCGCCGGTGGTTCCCGAAGTGTACGTCACTTTGGCGATGCCCGGCGGCAGGGGCGGCGCGCTCGGCGAGAGCACCACCTGCCACAGCCGCACGCCGGCGACTTCACCCAGGGGGCGGGATTCTCCCTGGTCGGAGAATGCCTGCGGCTGGTCGGTGAGCACGGCACCCACGCCGGAATCGGCGAGTACATGCGCCGTCTGCGCCGGGGAAAAGAAAGGAGGGAGCGGCACGAGCGGGACGGCGGCCGTCCAGGCGGCCAGATCGCACACCGCCCAAGCGGGTCCGTTGTCGAGGGCAAGCGCCACGCCGCGTTCGCGCCAGGGTTCGAGCAGGGCGGCGAGCGCTTCCACGGCAACAGCGGCGGAGGCATAGTCGAGCGTGCGTTCGCGGCCGATCCACACCGGCGCCTGCGGGCGCGTTGCCGCCCAGCCGCGCAGCGCTTCGCTCAGGCTTGGGTACATACCCTTTCCCCTTTCCAGCGCATTCCGGCGCCGCAGCCTAGGGCGAGGCCGCGCAGCCACAGGGCGAGCAGGCCGTCGCCGTGGCGGGCGAGCATTCCCCGTACGGCATAGGCGCCTTGGGCCACTTCAGCGGCGACCACCTGCGGGTCGCCCTCGTAATACGACCCCCAATCCGCGCCGCCGTCGGGCAGGCGCTCGGGGCGCGCCGCCGCCAGCGGGTGCAGGACGATCCCCAGTCGCGCAAAGGTGTTGCGCAGCTCGCGGCGCGCGGTGAACACCACCCACTGCACGCCGCAGCTGGCGAGAAAAGCCGTGAGCGTCACCACCAGCGCCCGCGCCCCGCCCGCTACGTCGGCCGCGAGGCTGCCGACTTCGACGACGCCTTCGCGCACACCGCCGGGAAGGAGCGTGTGCACAGGCGCGTCGAGATAGTGCTCGAGGAAGAAGGGCGCCTCGCCCCGGCGCAGCGCGAGCGCCGCCCGCACCTGGCCGGAGGCATCGCGCAGGGCGAGGAAGGGGCCGCGCGGCGGGGCGATGCGCGCGCCGTAGCGGGCCAAGTAGAGGGCTTGTACGAAGCGGGCGAGGTCCTCGCTCGCCGCGTCGTTTTCAACCACCCAGGCCGCTTCCGTGAGCCTGACGGAGGTTTCCTTTTTCGGCCGGGCGGAACAGAGCGTCGTCGCCATTTCTTTCTCCTCGTCTCATGGGGATGGGAGATACGATACGGCGGCGAACTTAAGGAAAGCTTAAACGCCGTCTCTGCGGCGAAAAAGGCTTTTCGTCCTCGAAGCGGCCCCTCGTTTCTGCGGATGCCTGGCTCAGCGCGTCGGCCCTTCGGGCGGTACGGGCAGCACGAGGGTGAAGCGCGCCCCGCCCAGGCGGCTCTTGCCGGGTTCGACACGGGCGCCGAGCAGTTCCGCCGCCTCGCGCACCAGCGTCAGTCCCAGGCCCGTGCCCGGCGCGGCGGAGTCGCGCGCGAAGGGTGCGAATAGCGTCTCCCGCCGTTCGGGGGGGATGCCGGGGCCATCATCCTCGACGTCGAGCCGCACGCTTGCCCCTTCGCGCCGCAGTGACACCATCACGGTACTGCCCGGCGGCGTGTGGCGCAGCGCATTGCCGACGAGGTTGCGCACGATGAGGGCAAGCGGCTCCGGCGCCAACAAAAGGGGCAGCGCCTCGGGTACGTCCACCTCCAGCGTGTGGCCGCGCGCTTGGGCCTGCGGCCAGAGGAGGGCCAATTCTTGACGAACGACTTCGGCGGCGTCGATGGTGCGGCGCGGCCGGCGCACATCGTGCCCCAGGCGCGCGAGCGTGAGCAGTTGCTCGATGAGCTGGGCGGCGCGGGTCGTGCCTTCGCGCGCAGCCCGTAGCGCCTCCCGGCGTCGTATTTCCTCGCCGTCGACGAGGGCGGCATCCAGGTGCGCCGCGATGGCGGCCAGCGGCGTGCGCAATTCGTGGGCGACGTCGGCGGTGAAGCGCCGCTCGCGCTCGAAGGCTTGCGACAGACGGGAAAGCAGCTCATTGACCGCGCTCACCACCGGTTCGAGCTCCTGCGGCGCATCGGGCAAGGCGACTGGGTCGAGGGCGTCGGGGCGGCGCTGCCGCAGGGCGTGCGACAGCGCTGCGAGCGGACGCAGCCCCCGCCCGATCGCCCACCAGGAGAAGAGCGCGAGCGCGAGTGCGCCCCAGGTGAGCGTCTCGACCGAGTGTTCCACCAGCTCCTCGGTGAGCTCGTCGTGCGCCTCCAGGGGATGCGCGGCGAACACCCGTACTCCGTCGGAGCGGGTGGTGCCATAGATGCGCCAGCCCGGTTTGCCCGGGATGCGGTGAAATCCGTCTTCGAGGCGGGAAAGGCCGACGTTCGACGGCAGGGTGCCGAAGCGCACGATCTCTTTGTCCTCGGGGTCGAGCACCAGCACGCCGGCGTGCTCGCCGGCCTTCCTTTGCCTTTTGCCCTGGGGATTCACAGGCGGCGGCGCCTCGCCCCGGCCCAAAGGGGCCGCGGAGAGGGCCTCGACGCTCGCCACGAGCCGTGCGTCCAGCAGTTTCTCCGCCTCCTTGCTGCTCTCCGCTACGACGTAGACGAGTGAGACGAGCCAGAAGAGGGCCACTCCCGCGAGCAGCCAGAGGGTGAGGCGCAGGCGCAGCGAACGTCCGAGCCGGCGCCAGAGCGTCATTGCGCGTCCTTTCGCGCCGCCGGCCCCAGGCGGTAGCCCAGGCCGCGGATCGTGTCGATGATGGCCGGGTCGATCTTGCGGCGCAGGTGGTGGATGAGGACCTGCAACACGTTGCTGTCAGGGGCTTCGTCCGCATCGTAGAGCGCCTGTTCGAGCTGGATCTTGGTGAAGACCCGTCCCGGACTGCGCGCCAGGCGCTCGAGCAGGCGGTACTCCATCGCCGAGAGCTCCACCGGCGAACCGTCGAACCACACGGCATGCCCTGACGTATCCAGACGCAGACGCCCCATATCGATGAGCGAGCGCGCCCGCCCCTCGCCGCGGCGCACCAGCGCCCGCAGACGGGCGGCGATTTCTTCGAGCGGTGCGGGCTTCACCACGTAGTCGTCCGCTCCCTCGTCGAGGCCGGCGATGCGGTCGGAGAGCGCGTCGCGCGCCGTCAGGATCAGCACGGGGGTGGCGAGCCCCTCGGCGCGCCAACGTCCGAGCGCATGCATCCCATCCTCCCGCGGCAGGCCCAGGTCGAGCACCACGGCGTCGAACGGTTCGGACTGCAGCAGGCGGGAGGCGGCGGCCGCCTCCCGCGCCCATGCCACACTCATGCCCAGGGCTTCCAGCCCGCGCTCGAGGCCCGCACCCAGCAAGGCGTCGTCCTCGACGAGCAAGACCCGCATCTCCTCTCCTTCAGCTGCGCAGCAACCAGTACACTGCGATCGCCACCCAGACGAGCAGCACGACGGCCGCGGCGTAGTAAGGCTGCTCGATCGCTTCCTGCGGCGCGCCGCGCTTCACTCCGAGCACCATCGCGCGTACCAGGTTCTCGCGATGGGCGAGGCTGCCGACGAAGACGCCGGCCAGGTGCACCAGCACCACGGCGAGCATGAGATTTGCCAGCACCTCGTGCCCTTCTTCGGCGAACTCGCCGCCAATTGCTTCGTAGGCGCACCAGCCAAGGAGCGGCGTGAGCAGGCCGAGTGCGAGCAGGGCAAGGATGGCGATCCCGCCGGCCGGATTGTGCCCGGTGTAGTGGCGCGGCTGCAAGTGCATCAGCCCGGCGAGATAGTCCCAGGTTTCGCGCCAGGGACGAACGAAGGAAGAAAACCGCGCCGGCCATGGGCCGATGAAGCCCCAGATGACGCGAAAGAGTACCACCGCCGCCACCGTGCCGCCAGCGGCCACGTGCACCAGGCGCAGGCGCTCGGACTCGCCGGTGAGCCAGGCGACGATGAACCCGAGGGCCATCAGCCAGTGCCCGAGACGCACGACGGCGTCCCAGATCAACACCTTGTTTTCGTTCGGCTTCATGATGGGGTTCCTTCAATCCTTGTAGGGACCATAGCCGGGGATGTCGATCTCGCGTTCGCGGTACGAGCCTTCTTCGGCGCGCTGGTGGCAGGCGCCGCAGTTGGCCGCGGACTTCACCCGAGGATCGCGCCAGGCTGCGGCGGGAACTTCGTCATGCTCTTTCTGGAACCAGCGGGTCTGCGTGATGCGCGGCGGATCGCCCGCCCCTTGAGTGCGGCGGGCATCGCCCGCGTGCTGCACGAGAAAGTCGGTGAGCTCCTGCACCGTCTGCGGCGGCAGCGAGGCGTCGTCGCCGTAGTGGTCGGCGAGATCACCCATCACCTTGCGCCAATCTTCAGCCGAGAGCAAGGACGGCGGGAAGGGGACGTGGCAGCTGCCGCACTCCTGGCGGTAGAGCGGCGAGAGCGGCGCCCTTTTGTCTGCTTCCTTATAGCGACTTTCGTGCTGTTCCTGTTCTGTGCGTTCGTGCCGCTCTTCGGCCGAGACCCACAGCGGGGCGGCGACGAGTGCAGCGCACAGGGCGGTGGTGAAAAGATGGCCGTAGCGGCGAAAAAACCGTCCGATCGTGTTCATGTTTCGTCTCCTTTAGTCATTGGCGCACGAGCCAGGCCAGAAAGTCGGCTTTCTCCGCCGCCGTGCATTCCCGTTCCAGCACTTCCTTGCAGTTGCGGCGGAACCATTTCTCGATCTTCGCTTCGTCGGTGAAGCGCTCGGGATTGGCGCTCACGGCCATGGGCGCAATCTTCTTGCTGGTGATCACGTGCTTGCCGCTCTGCCGGGGATCGGGGCCGTGGCAGGCATGGCAACCGGGCATGTCGGCCGACACGCCGTGATTCTGGCGATAGAAGGCTTCGCCGCGCGCAGGGTCGGGGGTGAAGCCTGGTCGTTCCTGGGCGGCGCGTTGTGCGTAGTGCTCGGCCATCGCTGCCGGGGTTTCGGCGGCGGCGTCCAGGGAAAAGCCGGCAAGCAGGCCGGCAAGGAGCACGGCAGGAAAGCTGCGGAAGATCGGGGATTGCATGATGACCTCGTCGTCGTGATGCACACGTGGCCATTGGAGCACATCGCCCTTAACGGGGGGTTAAATCTTCGAGCACCTCGAACAATCTACTGCGCGGCCGCATGGCGGCGTTGCGCAGTGTTCGGAGGCTCGCCTATCTGCAGGATAGAGCTTGCCTCCTGCGTTCCATGCGCCTTGCCCTGCAGCTGCTCGCGACGGTTTTTCGCAGCGTCCAATTTGGGCGGTCTGATTTTCGGATCCGGAAGAGAATGAGAGTGCGATGGGCCGTTTATTCGAGGATCAGGCGGTTTGATATGGTGATTGCCGGAATCCCTGGTAGACTATGCTGATAAAATGAACGGAGTGGGTGAATCATGGCCAAGATAGCTTGGACCCCCGATTTGAACACGGGGATCGAGCCGATCGATCAGCAGCATCGGCAACTCGTGGAACTCATCAACCAGCTCGACGACACTCAGCTGGGCGGGGATCGCCAAGCAATCGGCAAGGTCATCGAAGGTCTGATCGAATACACCGTGTCACATTTCGCCTTCGAAGAGGTGCTCATAGAAGATGCAGGGTACCAATTCGTCCGGCCTCACAAGAAGGTGCATGAGATCTTCGTACGGCGAGCCAAGGAGCTGCAGGATCGCTTTTTTGCCGGTGAAGACATGGCGGGAGAATTGCAGACCATGCTCGGCCAGTGGTTGTTGAACCATATCCGGCGCGATGACGCCTCCTACGTCAGTGCCGTCAAGGGAACGATGGTGCGCTTGATCGAAGAGAAAGAAGAAGGGGGGTGGCTGTCTCGTTCCTTGCAGCGGTTCTTCGGCCGCGGGTGAGGGAAATGGCCCGCCGTCAGGGGGCGTCTTCCCAGCCGCCGCCCAGCGCCTGGTAGAGGCTGAGCGCGGCGTTGAGCCGCGCGAGGCGCGCTTGGACTTCGGCGTCGCGCGCGTTGAGCAGACTGCGCTGAGCGGTGAGCACGTCGAGGTAGAGCGTCATTCCTTGCTGGTATTGCAAGGTGGCGATGCGCAGCGCCGTCTGCGCCTGCGCCACGGCGCGCTGCTGGGCGGCGAGCGCTTCGTCGCCATTGCGCTGGGCGCTGAGAGCGTTTTCCACGTCGCCGAAAGCGGAGAGCAGCGTCTGCTGGTAGGTTTGGGCGAGTTCGCGCACGCGCGCTTCGCTGTAGGCGAGCTCGCCGCGCAGCCGTCCGCCGTCGAAGAGGGTGGCCGAGAGCGTGGCGGCGAGGGTGAAGAGGCGGCTGCCGGGGTCGAGGATCTGGCCCAGGGCGCTGCTCGCGCCGCCGCCCTGGGCGGTGAGGTCGAGCCGGGGGTAGAGGGCGGCGGTGGCGGCGCGCGCGTCGGCGGTGGCGGCCTGCAGCGCCGCTTCGGCGCTGCGTACGTCGGGTCGGCGCTCGAGCAGACCCGAGGGCAGGCCGGCGGGCGGGCTGGGCAGGCGCAGTTGGGTGATGGGGGTGACTTGCGGGGCGAAGTCTTGCGGCGGACGGCCGAGCAGCAGCGCCAGGGCGTTTGCCGCTTGGGTGCGCTGGGTCTGCAGCGGCGGGATGGACGCCTCGATCGTGGCGATTTCCAGCTCCTGCTGTGCGACCTGCAGGTCGGTGGCCATGCCGGCGCGGCGCTGCGCCTGCACGACGCCGAGCATGGCGCGGGCGGTGTCGAGCGACTCGCGCGCCGCTGCAAGCCGCGCCTCGAGCGCCGCGAGGGTGAACCAGGAGCCGGCGGTGAGGGCGGTGACGCCCAGCTCGACGGTGCGCCGGTCGAATTCGCTACCCTGCAGGCGCGCTGCGGCCGCTTCGGCCTGGGCGCGGTTGTAGCCGAAGAGGTCGAGCTCGTAGCTCGCGCTGAGCAGGGCTTGATGGCGGTTGGTGATGGAAGACGAGTTGCCGCTGCTGCTCTTCTGCCGCGAGGACGCGGCGCTCGCATCGAGCGAGGGATAGAGCCCGGCGGCAGCTACTTGCAGTAAGGCGCGCGCTTCGGCCACGCGCTCGATGGCGGCGCGCAGGTCGTGGTTCTGGGAAAGCGCCATCTCTTCGAGCGCATCCAGCGTCGGGTCGCCGAAATCACGCCACCACCGTGGCGCGGGCCAGCGGTCTTCGGCCGCGCCGGACTGCCAGCCGGAAGGAAGCTCGACGGGGGGGCGTTCATAGGCGGGTCCGACGGCGCAGCCGGTGAGGACGGTGACCAGAAGCAGCAGGAGAGGGCGCAGGCGCATGCGGCTCACTCCGTGCTCAGGGCCACGACCGGATCGAGCGAGGCGGCGCGCTTGGCTGGCAGGTAGCCGAAGACGAGGCCGGTGGCGAGCGCGCTGGTGAAGGCGAGCAGGATGGGCGGCACGGTGATCAGCACCGCGGTGCCGAGCCAGGCGGCCACGGCGGTAACGATGAGCCCGCCGGCCACGCCGATGAGCCCTCCCACCGTACAGACCACCAGCGCTTCGGTGACGAATTGCAGCAGGATGTGGAAGGCCCGCGCCCCCACGGCCATGCGCACGCCGATTTCCCGCGTGCGCTCGGTGACGCTCACCAGCATGATGTTCATCACGCCGATTCCGCCCACCACCAGGGAGATGAGCGCCACCGCTCCCAGCATGAGGGTGAGCGTCTGCTGCGTTTCGGCCTGCTGCTCGAGCAGGGCCGTCATGTTGCGCACCTGGAAGTCCAGCGTGCGGTGGCGTTTCAACAGCAGCTGTTCGATCGCTGCCTGCGTGGCCGCCATCAGGGCCGTGTCGCGCACTTCCACCGTGATGAAGCGCAGCCAGGTCTGGCCGGTGACGCGCGCCTGACCCGTGGTGAGCGGCACGAAGACCATGTCGTCGCGGTCGTTGCCCATCATGTCGGCGCCCTTGGGCGTGAGCACGCCGATGATGCGCAGCGGCGTGTTGTTGATGAGCACGTAGCGCCCGATGGGGTTGGCGGTGCCGAAGAGCGCTTTGGCGGTGGTCTGTCCGAGCACGGCCACCGGCGCGTAGCCTTGCACGTGCGCCGGGGTGAAGAAAGTCCCTGAAGCGACCGGCCAGGCGTTGGCGAGCGTGTATTCGGGGCTGGTCGCGGTCAGGGAGGCGGTGTAGGTAATGTTGCCGGCGCGCACCGTGACGGCGCTCGTCGATTGGGGGACGACGTGCTCGACATTGGGCAGGCGGGCGATCGCCTCGGCGTCGGCCACCACCAGCGTGGTGATGGTACTGCCGATGTAGCGCACGCCTGGTGCCCCGGGACGCACCACGAGCAGGTTCGTGCCCATGGCCTGGATCTGGTCGAGCACTTTCTGCCGGGCGCCGTTGCCAAACGCGAGCATCGCCACGACCGAGCCCACGCCGATCATCACGCCCAGCAGGGTGAGCAGGGTGCGCAGGGGGTTTGCCTGCAGCGCGCGCAGCGCCGTGCGCACTGAAGCGGCCACGTCGAGCATCAGCGCGGCGTGGCCCTCGCGCGGCGGCTCCGTGGGCGGAAGCGCCGGAACGCGCCCCTGGACGGCCTCGGACGCGGGGCCGCTGTCCTCTACGATGCGTCCATCCTGGATGCGGATGATACGCTGGGCCTCGCGCGCCACGTTGGGATCGTGCGTGATGACGATGACCGTGTGCCCCTCGCGGTGCAGTTCGTGCAAGAGCGCCATCACTTCCTTGCCGCTGGCGGTATCGAGCGCCCCGGTGGGTTCGTCGGCGAGGATGACCCGGCCGCCGTTCATGAGCGCCCGGGCAACCGAGACGCGCTGCTGCTGCCCGCCCGACAGTCGCCCGGGGGTGTAATCGAACCGCTCGCCCAGGCCGAGGCGGGTGAGCAGCGCCTTGGCGCGTTCGCGGCGTGCGGTAGAGGGCAGACCGGCGTAGATCGCCGGGACTTCGACGTTTTCCAGGGCGGTGGCGTTGCTGAGCAGGTTGTAGCGCTGGAAGATGAAGCCGAAGGTGCTGCGGCGCAACTGGGCGAGCGCGTCGCCGTCGAGCTCGGCCACGTCGCGGCCCATGAGCAGGTAGCGCCCGGCGCTGGGGCGGTCCATGCAGCCGATGAGGTTCATGAGGGTGGTCTTGCCCGAGCCCGAAGCGCCCATGATGGCCACGAATTCGCCGGCCCAGATCGACAAGGAGATGCCGTGCAGCACTTCGACGGTGAGTTCGCCCTGCGTGAAGCGTTTGACGATGTCGTGCAGCTCGATGAGGGGGATGGCGGGGCGGGTTTCAGCGTCCGGCATTGCCGCCTCCACTGCGGGCGCTGGCCCCGCGGGGGGCGAGCGAGGGCGTGCCGATGACGACGTCTTCGCCTTCGCTCAAGCCGTCCAGGATCTGGGCGCTGACCTCGTCCTTGATGCCGATGTTCACGGTGCGCGGCTGCATTTTGCCTTGGGCCATCACGAAGACGCAGTCGGTGCCGGCCGGGGCGCGCGGTGGGCAGCCGGGCAGGCGGATGCCGCTGCTGCGCTGGACCGAAGAGAGCGCGGCCAGCGGCACGGTGAGCGCGTCGTCGGCCTGGGCCACGATGAAGAAGACCTGGGCCGACATCTGCGGCAGCAGGGCGCGATCGGGATTGGGAACTTCGAGCACGGCGTCGTAGAAGATGGCGCCGTTGATGAGCTCTGGGGTCATCTCCAGGCTCTTCAGGGTGGCCTCGATGCGCCGCTCCTGCCGCCCCAGGGTGGTGAAGTAGGCCGGCATGCTGAGCGCGAGGCGCGGCACGTCGGCTTCCGACACCTGGGCGCGCACGATCATGCGCTCGAGGTTACCGATGCGCAATAGCACCGGGGCGTTTTGCCGGTTGTTGAGCACCTGGCCGACGTGGGCGATGTCCAGTTTGCTCCAGGTATTGCCATAGGCGGCACTGGTGGGCGTCATGACGATGCCGTAGATGGGGGCGGTGATGCGGGTGTAGTCGAGGTTGGCCTCGTCGACCTTGAGCGTCGCCTTGGCCTTGTCGATCTGCGCCTTCAGGGAGGCGATGGTGGCTTCGGCCACTTTGAGGTCGGAGCGGCTCTGCTCGAGCGCCTGCTCGGTGGCGCCGCCCTGGGGGGCGAGCTGGACGTTGCGTTGCCACGTCCACTTGGCCAGTGCGAATTTTGCTTCCCAGCTGGCGAGCTGGGCCGTCAGATCGGCGATGGTGGCCCGGTCGACGGCGACCTGGGCAGCGTACTGCGTCGGGTCGATTTGGGCGATGAGCTGGCCTGCCTCGACTTCGTCCCCCAGCCCGACCTTGAGCTCGATGAGCTGCCCCGAGACCTGGGCGCCGACGTCGACGTATTCCGAGGGGGCGAGCACGCCCAGGGCCGAAACCGTCTCGCGGATGCTGCCGCGGCCGGCTTTGGCGGTGGGGTAGTCTTCGGCTCCACCCTGGCGATGCTGCCAGGCGAAGTAGCCGCCCGCGGCGAGCAGCAGGACCGATGCCGCCAGGATGAGGCGGCGCCAACCTGCGGGGATCATGGGCGTCGCCCCATCGGGTGAAGCGGTGCCGGCGCAATCGCGGTGCACGGCATCGTCGGGCTCCTGTTCGCGGACACCCCGCCATTATCACCGGGGATCGTCGGTACCGTATCTCGCTCGGCGGGCGATTCGTATCGTAAGGTTTCGCGCGCTCAATACCACAGCCCGCTGCCGGGGCGGTAGCGCGGTGCGGACGAAGAGGGGGGCGGAAAAAGCGGGGAGGTGCCGTCGTCGCGTCCCGCGGGCGGCGCACGGCGCGCGAGTTCGAGCAGGCGGCGCACGCGCTCTTCGGTGGCCGGATGGGTGCGCAGCCACGAGGGTTCGGGCGAGCCCCAGCCGGGGAAGAGCCAGGCGCGCCAGCCGCGCTGCACGCGTTCGATGGCCATGAGCGCCGAGGCGAGCCCTTCGGGGTCGTCGGTGAGGGCGACTGCGGCCAGATCAGCATCGAACTCGCGCACGCGCGACAGCCCCAGCTGCACGAGCATGGCGATCTGCGGTGCGAAGAGGAGTAGCGCCACCGCTAGCCAATTGACCACCGCCGCGCCGACGAGCAGCAGCGGCAGGTTGACCAGCAGCAGAAGCTGGCCGGTGAGCGAGAGCACGCTCGTCATGCGGGTGAGCGAATCGGCCAGGCTCATGACCCGCACGTCGCCATGGGCGATGTGCGCCACCTCGTGCGCGAGCACGCCGGTGATCTGCCGCAGATCGAGCCGGGTGAGCAAGCCCGCAGTGAGGGCGATGGCGGCATCGTTCCTGTTGCCCACGCTGAAGGCGTTGACGATGGGTGTGTCGACGAAGTAGAGCCGCGGCACGCGCGGCAGGCCGGCGCGGGCGGCGAGCCGCTCGACGAGGGCGTGGAGCTCGGGGGCTTCGTTGCGGGCGATGGGTTGGGCACGGTAGAGGCGCAGCACCAGCTCGGGGCCAGCGAGCGGCTGCAGCAGGAGCGACACCGCGCAGAAGACGAGCATGTAGAGGATGCCATCTTCGCCCCACAGCAGCCAGCCGACGGTGGCGAGCAGCGCCGCGAGCACGACCACCAGCACCGCCGTCTGCAGGCGGTTCATCCAGGCGTGGCGTTGCCAGAGCTTGGGATCGATGCGTTGCGCCATGCCGCTCCTTGATTTAGGGCGCCGCGAGCATCCGAGCAGCGCGCAACGCCGCCCTGCGGCCGCGCAGTCGGTGGTTCGCGCCGTCCTTTACTTGTTGCGCAGCGCCACCAGCGGCACGACTCCTTCTTTCTCGAAGCGCTTGCGGCCAGGCTCGGCTTCGGCTAGCGGCGTGCACGGGCGCAGGGTGGCGCGGCTGCGCCGGGCAAGCTCCTGGTAGGTCTGCGTGCCGCTGATTTTCCAGTTTAGCTCTTCTTCGCTCAGTTCGCGCACCACCTTGGCCGGAGCGCCCACGGCGAGGCTGCGCGGCGGGATCACCATGCCGGCCTTGACGAAAGCGGCCGCGGCGACGATGGACGATTCGCCCACTTCCGCCTCGTCCATGATGACCGCGTTCATGCCGATGAGCGCGTTGCGCCGGATGTGGCAGCCGTGCAGGATGGCGCCGTGGCCGATGTGGCCATCTTCCTCTACCACGGTGTCGATGCCAGGAAAGCCGTGCATGACGCAGCAGTCCTGGATGTTGGCGCCGGCCTGCACGATGAGCCGGCCAAAGTCGCCGCGCAGGCTCGCGAGCGGCGCCACATAGACGCCGGGGCCGATGTGCACGTCGCCGATCAACACGGCGTCGGGGTGGACGTAGGCGTCGGGGTGGACGACGGGTTTGAGGCCGTCGATTTCGTAGCAGGGCATACGGTTCTCCGGGCGGCGCCGAGCAAGAAACGTTCAGCGCCGCGGTATGAAAAATCAGGACACGTGCCAACGGCGCTGGATCACGCGGAAGCGGTTGGCGACGAAGGCAGCGTCGGTGTAGCTCGCATTGGCCGCAGGATTCATGCCGGTGCCGTGGTAGTCGGAGAAGGCGGCCGACTGGTTGACGTAGACTCCGTCGGTGAGATTCAGCGACAGGGCCACGCCGGCGCGCCAGCTCACTTCGACCATCGTCTGCTGGTATTCGGGTTTGGTCGAATACACGCCCAGGGTGAGGGCGCCGTGCTCGCACACGATGCGCTCGGCGAGCTGCGCCGCCTGCGCCGCATTGGGCACCGCCACCACGAAGGCGATGGGGCCGAAGCGCTCTTCCATGTAGGCCGCCTCATCCTTGGCCTCGCAGGCGACGAGCACCGGCGTGCGCACCTGTGCCCGCGGGAATTCGGGATGTTCGAGGCGGCGCGGGGCCAGCAGGACGCGGCCGAAAGCGCCGGAAGCGGCCTCGTCGATGCGCCGCAGCGTTTCCTCGGACTGGATGGCACCCAGCACGGCCGTGGCCACCTTGACGTCGGCGAGTAGCGCCTCGATTGCCTGGGCGAGGTCGCGGCCGACGTCCTCGTAGGACTTGTGACCTTGGTCGGTGTCGATGCCCCCGGCGGGCACCAGGATCGCCTGCGTCGTGGTGCACATCTGCCCCGAGTAGAGCGAGAGGGTGAAGGCGAGATTGCGCAGCATGCCGCGATAATCGTCGGTCGATTCGATCACCACCGTGTTGACGCCGGCCAGCTCCGCATATACCTGGGCCTGGCGGCAATGTTCGATCAGCCATTTGCCGAAGGCGCAGCCGCCGGTGAAGTCGATGGATTTCACTTCCGGGTGGGTGACGAGCCGTTGCGTGTGTTCTCGCTGGGCGAAGACGGCCAGCTGCACCACGTTCGGGTCGAGACCCTCTTCGGCGAGCAGCTCGCGCAGCACGCGCACGGTGAGCGCGGCTGGCAGGATCGCATTGCTGTGCGGTTTGACGATGACGGGGTTGCCGGTGGCGAGCGCCGCGAACAGGCCCGGATAGGTATTCCAGGTGGGGAAGGTGCCACAGCCGATCACCACTGCCGGGCCGCGTCCGACGATCTCGTAGCGTTTCTCCATGCGGATCGGCGGATTCTTGCCTTGGGGTTTTTCCCACAGCGCGGCTTCGGGGATACGGCGCATCTCGTCCCAGGCGTAGGTCACCGCTTCCAGAGCGCGATCCTGCGCATGCGGGCCGCCTGCCTGAAAGGCCATCATCCAGCCCTGACCGGTGGTGTACATCACGGCGTGCGCCAGTTCGAAGCTGCGCCGGTTCAGACGCACGAGGGCTTCGAGCAGCAAGCCTACGCGTCCTTTGGCACCGAGTTTCTGCCAGCTGTCCTGCGCCTTGCGCGCAGAAGCCACCAGCGATTCGGGTTCGCTCACCGGATAGTGGACAGCGAGCTCCACTCCATAGGGTGATCGCTCCGGGGCGATCCACTCGCCCGTGCTTGGCTGACCTTCGAGCACGAACCGCTGGCCGTGGAGGGCGAGCACGCTGGCCTTACCCTCTTCCAGCGCCGTCTCGCCATAGATCTTGGGGCTGGGCATTTCGGGGAAAGGAGTCCAGTAGCCGCGGCGGGCGATCGCCTCGAGCGACTGTTCGAGCAGAGCCTGGTGTTTTTCGAAGAGCGGATGGGTCATGGGGTGTCTCCTTCGGTGATGCGGGTTATGTTAAGGTAAAACGATTCGCTATTTTTGAAAAACGTCTTGATCCCTTGACTTGGATCAAGTATATTATTGATCGAACGGTCGGTCAAAAAATTGATGAGGGGAGGAGACGACATGGCGGAGACCGCGGCGGCCGAGGAGCCGACGATCCTGCTGGAAGTACGCGAGGCGGTGGCCTGGCTCACGCTCAACCGGCCCGAGCGCCTCAACAGCTTCACCACGCGTATGCACGAGGAGCTGCGCGCCGCGCTCGATCGCGTCGAGGCGGGTCGCGCCGAAGGCACGATCCGGGTGCTGGTGATCACCGGCGCTGGACGGGGCTTCTGCGCCGGGCCGGACCTGTCCGATCGGGCGGTGGCGCCGGGCGCCCAGGCGCCCGATTTGGGCGAGTCGATCGAGAAGAACTACAAGCCACTCGTGCTGCGCCTGCGTCGGCTCGAGCTGCCGGTGATCGCGGCGGTCAATGGCGTGGCCGCGGGTGCCGGTGCCAACCTGGCTCTGGCCTGCGACCTCGTCTTCGCCGCGCGCTCGGCCTCTTTCATCGAAGCCTTCGCCAAGCTGGGGCTCATCCCCGATACCGGCGGTACCTGGGTGCTGCCGCGGCTGGTGGGCCTGGCGCGCGCCATGGGGATGTCATTGCTCGGCGAGAAACTCTCCGCCGAAGAGGCCGAGCGCTGGGGGCTCATCTGGAAATGCGTGGAGGACGAGGCGCTGTTACCCGCCGTGCGCGAGGTGGCCGAGCGCCTCGCGCAAGGCCCCACCTTTGGGTACGCCATGACGAAGAAAGCCTTGCTCGCCAGCGGCACGAACGATCTGGCCACGCAGCTCGATCTCGAGCGCGACCTGATGTCGGCCTGCGGGCGCAGCGAGGATTATCGGGAAGGGGTCCAGGCGTTCCTCGAGAAACGCCAACCTCGCTTCCGCGGACGCTGAGGGGGAGGAGACGATGCAAGAACGCGCAAGGGGCGTGGCCCTCTCGCCCGGGGATGCCGTGCTGGTGGTCGGCGCGGGGGCGATGGGGCGTGGGATCGCCCTGGTGGCGGCGAGCGCCGGCCATCCGGTGTTCCTCGCCGACGTGAGCGAGGAGGCTCGCCGGCGCGCACTCACGGCAATCGCCGAAGAGCTCGAAGGTGGGGTGCGCAAGGGGCGGATGAGCGCCGAAGAAGCGGACGCGATCCGCGAGCGCATTCAGGCGGTGGCCGAACCGCAGGGCGTTGCCTCGCAAGTGCGGCTGGTGATCGAGGCGATCGTCGAGGACCTGGAGGTCAAGCGGGCGCTCTTCGCTTCGCTCGAACCCTTGGTGCCGTCCGAGGCGATCCTCGCTACCAACACGTCTTCGCTGTCGATCACCGCCATCGCCGCCCCGCTCGCGCGCCCCGAGCGGGTGGTCGGAATGCATTTCTTCAATCCGCCCTCGCGCATGAAACTGGTAGAAGTGGTGAGTGGCTTGGCCACGGCGTCGGAAGTGGCGCAAACCATCAGGGACACCGCTGTGCGCTGGGGCAAGATCGCCGTGATGGCACGCTCTACGCCGGGGTTCATCGTCAATCGCGTGGCCCGGCCTTTCTATGCCGAGGCCCTGCGCGTGCTCGCTGAAGGGGCGGCCGACTGTGCCACGCTGGATGCGGTCGTACGCGAGGCGGGGGGCTTTCCCATGGGTCCTTTCGAGCTGATGGATCTCATCGGGCACGACGTCAATTTCGCCGTCACTTCCTCCGTGTGGTCGGCCTATTTCTACGACAAGCGCTTCCAGCCCAGCCTCATTCAGCAGGAGCTGGTCTGGGCCGGACGGCTCGGACGCAAGAGTGGACGCGGTTTCTACGACTATGCCGAGGGCGCGTCACGCCCCGCCGCGGCCGAGGTCCCGCCATGCCACGACCGGGTGCCTTCTGCCGTCGTCGCCGTGGGTGAGTTCGGCCCCTTCTCTGCGCTCCTCGAGCGGCTCGCTGCCGCTGGGGTGGAGGTGCAACGCCGGCCGGCCGATACTGGAACTGGACCAGTACGGATCGAGGCCGCCAATGTTTGGATCGTGCCCACCGACGGGCGCACGGCCACGCGCCTGGCGCACGAACACGGCCACGCCGACGTCGTCGTGCTCGACTGGGCGCGCGATTGGGCACAAACGCTGCGCGCGGCCGTGGCACGGGCCGATGGCTGCGCGCAAGATTCCTGGGCGTGCGCGCTCGGGCTGCTGCAGCGGGCGGGAATCGCCGTGACCCCGCTCGACGACGTTGCCGGACTGATCCTCGCGCGCACCGTGGCCATGCTCGCCAACGAGGCGGCCGACGCCGTGCTCGCCGGCATCGGTACGCCGCGCGACATCGACACCGCCATGCGCTACGGCACGAACTATCCGCTCGGGCCGCTTGCCTGGGCCGAGGCGATGGGCGTGGCGCGCATCGTCGGCCTGCTCGATCGACTCGCCGAACACTACGGCGAAGACCGCTATCGTGTCTCGCCGCTCTTGCGGCGGCACCTCTGGAACGAACGGCCGCTCGATGGCGGCGACGAGGGAGAAAAGAAGTGACGGAAGCTTCATATCGGGATCTCACCGCTGGGCTCGACCCGCAACGGGTGGCCGAGGCCGTCGGCGCAGGCATGTACGAGCACGACCACTGTGCGCAGCATCTCGGCATCCGGCTGCTGGCGATCGCGCCGGGTTACGCCAGGATGGAGATGGCCGTGCGCCGCGACATGCTCAACGGCTTCGCCATCTGCCACGGCGGCATCGTCACCACGTTGGCCGATACCGCCTTTGCGTATTCCTGCAACAGTTACAACGAGATGACGGTCGCCTCTGGCTTGGCCACCGAGTTTCTCGCGCCGGTGCGCGAAGGCGATGTGCTCACTGCCGAGGGGCGCGAGGTGGCGCTGGCCGGACGAACCGGCGTCTACGATGTCAGCATCACCAACCAGCGCGGCGAGCTGGTGGCCGTGATGCGCGGCAAGTCTTACCGCTTGAAGGGGCGGGCGGTGGTCGAACTCGACTGACGCGGCTGCCCCCAGACGAACGAAGAGGAAAAGGGAAAGGAGGAGATGACCATGCCCGTGAAGAAACCCGTACCCGGTGATCTGGAACCGATCGAAACCGCCAGCCTCGACGAGCTGCGTGCGCTCCAGCTCGAACGGCTCAAATGGAGCGTGCGCCACGCCTATGAGAACGTGCCGCACTACCGCAAGCGCTTCGACGAGAGCGGGGTGCATCCCGACGACTTGAAGTCACTCGAAGACCTGGCGAAATTCCCCTTTACGACGAAATACGACCTGCGCGACAACTATCCTTATGGCATGTTCGCCGTACCGCGTGAGAAGATCGTACGCATCCACGCCTCCAGCGGCACCACGGGCAAGCCCACGGTGGTGGGCTATACCAAGAAGGACATCGACACCTGGGCCGACGTCGTGGCCCGTTCGATCCGCGCCGCCGGCGGCCGCCCGGGCGACATCGTCCACGTGGCCTACGGCTACGGGCTCTTCACCGGCGGGCTGGGGGCGCACTACGGTGCCGAGCGCCTCGGTTGCACCGTCATCCCCATGTCCGGCGGCCAGACGGAGAAACAGATCCAGATGATCATGGATCTCAAGCCCGACATCATCATGGTCACTCCCTCCTACATGATGACGGTGTTCGACGAGATGGAGCGCCTGGGCATCGACCCCCGTACCTGCTCGCTGAAAGTGGGCATCTTCGGCGCCGAGCCCTGGACCGACTCGATGCGCCGGGCGCTGGAAGAGCGCGGCGGGCTCGACGCCGTGGACATCTATGGCCTTTCGGAAGTGATGGGACCAGGCATCGCCTGCGAATGCGTCGAGACCAAGGACGGGCCGACCATCTGGGAAGACCTTTTCTATCCCGAGATCATCGACCCCGTTACGGGCGAAGTGCAGCCCGACGGCGCCGAGGGCGAGCTCGTGTTCACGACACTCACCAAGGAAGGCCTGCCGATGATCCGCTACCGCACGCGCGATCTCACGCACCTGCTGCCGCCCACGGCGCGTTCCATGCGCCGCATGGCCAAGGTCACCGGGCGCACCGACGACATGCTCATCATCCGTGGCGTCAATGTCTTCCCGACCCAGGTCGAGGAGCTGATCCTGCGCGTCCCCAAGCTCGCACCGCATTACATGCTCGAGGTGGAGAAAGAAGGTCATCTCGACAAGCTCACCGTCAAGGTCGAGATCAACCCCGAGGAAGGCGTCGGGCGTCATCCGGAGCAGAAGCAGGCGCTCGCCAAGGAACTCGCCCACCTCATCAAGACCTTCATCGGCGTGTCGGCCAACGTGATCGTCGGCGAGCCGTTTTCTATCGAACGGGTGACGGTGGGCAAGGCGCGGCGCGTGATCGACCGGCGTCCAAAAGACTGAGTGCGGCACGGATCGCGGCCGTTGCCGTTATGCTACGGCTTCGATCCATGATGACGCAAGGGGGCGGCGATGGCCCGCAAACGCGGTGAATCCTTCGAACAGCAGCGCAGCGAGATCCTGGAGAAGGCGGCGATGCGCTTTGCCGAAGCGGGCTTTCACGCCGCCTCCATGGCCTCGCTCGCCCAGGCTTGCGGCGTGTCCAAGGCGCTCCTCTACCATTATTACCAGGACAAGGAGCACATCCTCTTCGACGTGGCCCTGTCCTACGTCGAGCGCCTGGTGGCCATCGTCGAAGAATCGCTCGGAAGCGAACCGCCGGCCTCCTCTGCCCAAGCTGGCGTGGTGCTCGAACGCCTCATCGCCCGTTTCCTCGAAGAATACCGCCATTCGCAGTACCGGCACATCGTGCTGGTGCAGGACGTCAAGCACCTGCCCGAACCGCTACGCGAACCGGTGCTGGAGAAGCAGCGCCAGGTGGTACGAGCCTTTGCGGGCGTGATCGCGGCGCTGGAGCCGGAGCTTGCCGCCACGGCCCTCCTCAAGCCGGTGACCATGGTGCTCTTTGGCATGATCAACTGGACCTTCACCTGGCTGCGGCCCGACGGTCCCTTGAGTTACGAAGCCATGGCCCCGGTCGTGACGACGATGTTCGTGGCCGGTGTGCATGCGCTCGCCAAACGCGAAGACCTGATGCAGCGCTTCGCCATGGCGCCAGAACGAGTACGAGGCACGGACGAGGCAGCCGTGCCGACCCTACAAGGAGAACAAGGATGAAAGATCGTGCGGTTTATCTCTGTGACGGCATCCGCACCCCCATCGGCCGCTACGGCGGTGCGCTCGCCCAGGTTCGCCCCGATGATCTCGCCGCCCACGTGATCGCCGCGCTCATGGCGCGCCAGCCCCAGGTCGATTGGGAAGCGGTCGACGACGTCTATTTCGGCTGCGCCAACCAGGCCGGCGAGGACAACCGCAACGTCGCCCGTATGGCGGCGCTGCTCGCTGGCCTGCCGCAGACGATTCCCGGCTCGACCATCAACCGGCTGTGCGGCTCGGGCATGGACGCGATCGGCACCGCCGCGCGGGCGATCGCCTGCGGCGAGGCCGGTTTGATGATCGCTGGCGGGGTCGAGAGCATGACGCGCGCCCCCTTCGTTCTGGGCAAGGCCGAGAGCGCCTTCTCGCGCAGCGCCAAGATCGAAGATACCACCATCGGCTGGCGCTTCGTCAACCCCAAGATGCAGGCGCGCTACGGCATCGACTCCATGCCTGAAACCGCCGAGAACGTGGCCGAGCAATTTGGTATCGCCCGCGCCGACCAGGACGCCTTTGCCCTGCGCAGCCAGCGGCGCTACGCCGAGGCGGCCGCGCGCGGCTTCTTCGACGGCGAGATCGTGCCGGTAGAGGTGCCGGCGGGCAGGAAGGGCGAGAAAGTACCGGTGGTGCGCGATGAGCATCCCCGGCCCGAGACCACCTTGGAGTCCCTCGCCAAGCTCAAGGGCGTGGTCAAACCCGAGGGCAGCGTTACCGCCGGCAACGCCTCGGGCGTGAACGACGGCGCCGTTGCGGTGCTCATCGCCGGCGAAGACGCGGTGGCACGCTACGGCCTGCGGCCGATGGCGCGCATCCTGTCCATGGCCACCGTGGGGGTGGAACCGCGCATCATGGGCATCGGCCCGGCTCCGGCCACGCGCAAGGTGCTCGAGCGCACGGGGCTGAGCCTCGCGCGCCTCGATGCGATCGAGCTCAACGAGGCCTTCGCCGCCCAGGCGCTGGCGGTATTGCGCCAGCTAGGGCTACCCGACGACGCGGAACACGTCAATCCCAATGGCGGGGCCATCGCCCTGGGCCATCCCCTGGGAGCTTCCGGTGCCCGCCTGGTGCTCACCCTCGCGCGCGAACTCGAGCGGCGCGACGGCCGCTACGGGCTGGCAACGATGTGCATCGGCGTGGGACAGGGCATCGCCATGGTGATCGAACGCATGCGATAAAATTTATACATTGTCAAATCGATTAAATTTGTGATAATTTCTTCTTCGCCTCATCCCGCCGCGGCGGGCGAAGCGAATCGAAACCAAGACGGAGGAGACAAAGATGAAGAAGAAAAGCTCGATGCTCGGCCTGGCGCTGCTGCTGGCGTGCACTCTGGCGCAGGCCCAGGTGAAGGTCGGAGTGACGGTCTCGGCCACCGGCCCGGCCGCCTCGCTTGGCGTGCCGGAGAAGAATACGGTGGATCTGCTGCCGCGCGAGATCGCCGGGCAGAAGATCGAATACCTCGTGCTCGACGACGCGTCCGATACCACCACCGCCGTCAATAACACCCGCAAGCTCATCGCCGAACACCAGGTCGATGTGGTGATGGGCTCGACGGTCTCGCCCAATGCCCTGGCGATGATCGACGTGGTGGCCGAGGCCAAAGTGCCGATGATCGCCTTTGCCGCCAGTGAAAAGATCGTCTCGCCGGTCGATGACAAGCGCCGCTGGGTGTTCAAGACGGCGCAGAACGACCGCATGATGGCCGAGGCCATCGTCGAGCACATGGCGGCCAATGGCGTGAAGACCGTCGGCTTCGTCGGCTTTTCCGACGCCTACGGCGAAGGCTGGTTCGAGAACTTCAAGGCCGCGCTCGACGCGGCCGGTCTCGCCCTCGTGGTCAACGAGCGCTACAACCGCACTGACACCTCGGTGACGGGGCAGGTGCTCAAGATCATCGGCGCCAAGCCGGACGCGGTGCTGATCGCTGGCTCCGGTACGCCGGCGGCCCTGCCGCAGAAGGCGCTCAAGGAACGCGGCTATGCTGGAAAAATCTACCAGACCCACGGCGTGGCCAACAACGATTTCCTGCGCGTGTGCGGGCGCGACTGCGAGGGAACCTTCTTGCCAGCCGGGCCGGTGCTGGTGGCGGCGCAGCTGCCAGACGACCACCCGGCCAAGCCGTCGGCGATGGAGTACGTTCGCGCCTATGAAGAAAAATTCGGTAAAGGATCGGTCTCCACCTTCGGGGCGCACGTGTGGGATGCCGGCAAGCTGCTTGCGGCGGCGCTGCCCGAAGCGCTCGCCAAGGCCAAGCCCGGCACACCCGAATTTCGCGCCGCACTGCGCGACGCCCTGGAGCAGCTGAAGGAAGTGTACGCGGCCATGGGGGTATTCACCATGAGTCCAACCGACCATCTCGGGCTCGATCAGCGGGCGCGCGTGATGGTGCAGATCGACAAGGGGACGTGGAAATACGTCCGCTGAAGGGTTCATTGCAGTGACATGGAGGAGAGAGAAGCATGGAGAGGAAAAAACGCATCATTCTAGGTCTGGCGCTGGCCCTTGGCTGGACGCTGGCGCAGGCGCAAGTGAAAGTTGGAGTGACCGTCTCGGCCACGGGCCCGGCCGCCTCGCTCGGCATTCCAGAAAAGAATACCGTGGAGATGCTGCCAAAAGAGATGGCGGGGCAGAAGATCGAGTACATCGTGCTCGACGACGCGTCCGACACCACCACTGCCGTCAATAACACCCGTAAATTCATCACCGAAGACAAGGTCGACCTGGTCATGGGCTCGTCGATCACCCCGAATGCGCTGGCGATGATCGATGTGGTGGCCGAGGCCAAGGTGCCGATGATCTCGTTCGCCGCTGGCGACAGGGTCATCTCTCCGGTCGATGAGAAACGGCGCTGGGTGTTCAAGACGCCACAGAGCGACAAGATGATGACCGAGGCCATCGTCGAGCACATGGCGGCCAATGGCGTGAAGACCGTCGGGTTCATCGGTTTTTCCGATGCCTACGGCGAGAGCTGGTACCAGAGCTTCAGCGAGGCCATTGCGGCCAAGGGGTTGCAGATGGTGGTCAACGAGCGCTACAACCGTACCGACACCTCGGTGACGGGGCAGGTGCTCAAGATCATCGGCGCCAAGCCGGACGCGGTGCTGATCGCCGGTTCTGGCACGCCAGCGGCTCTGCCGCAAAAAACGCTCAAGGAGCGCGGCTATTCTGGCAAGATCTACCAGACCCACGGCGTGGTGAACCCCGACTTCCTGCGCGTGTGCGGGCGTGACTGCGAGGGGACTTTCCTGCCATCGAGTCCCGTGGTCGTGGCTCCACAGCTGCCCGACGGTCACCCGGCCAAAGCCGCTGGCGTCGAGTACTTCCAGCTCTACGAATCCAAGTACGGCAAGGGTTCGGTGACGCAGTTCGGCTCCTACGTGTGGGACGCCGGCAAGCTGCTCGCGGCGGCGCTGCCCGAGGCGCTCGCCAAGGCCAAGCCCGGCACGCCCGAATTTCGCGCCGCGCTGCGCGACGCGATCGAGCACCTCAAAGAGGTCCCGGCCGCCAACGGCGTCTACAGCATGAGCCCGACCGATCACCTCGGACTCGACCACCGCGCCCGTGTGATGTTGCGCATCGAAGGCGGGCAATGGAAGTACATCCCCTGAGGAATCGGTTAGGCTGAAGCGCCGCCCGACCCGAGGATTAGGAAACCCATCGACCCGCCGCCCTCGCGGCGGCGGGCAGCGAGGATCGTGTCCATGGATTTCTCGATCGCGTTGATCCTGACGCAAGACGGCATCGTCAACGGGGCAGTCTATGTGCTGCTCGCGCTCGCTCTGGTGCTGGTCTTCACCGTCACGCGCATCATCTTCATTCCGCAAGGGGAGTTCGTCGCCTTCGCGGCGCTCACGCTCGCCATGCTCGAGAACGGGCGCTTTCCCGGCACCGTCTGGCTGGTGCTCGCTGGGGGGCTGGCCGTGTGCGCCATGGAGGCGAGAGCGCTCGTGGCGCGTCACGACTGGCACTACCGTGTGCAGGTGCTCGGCTGGAATCTGGCCTATCCGTTGGTCTTGTGGGCGCTCGCAGCAACCATCGACTGGCGCGAGGCTGGCCAATGGGGGCGTATCGCCTTCACGCTCGCCTTGATCGTGCCGCTCGGACCCATGATGTTCCGCGTCTTCTTCCAGCCGATCGCCTCCGCGCCGGTGCTGGTGCTGCTCATCGTGGCGGTGGCGGTGCACGTCGCCCTCGTCGGTCTGGGGTTATGGATGTTCGGCGCCGAGGGCTACCGTACTCTGCCGCTATGGGACGAGAATTTCCTCGTTGGACCCTTGCGCATTCCGGGTCAGGCGGTATGGGTGCTCGGGGCTTCGCTCGCCCTCATCGTGCTGCTGGCTCAGTTCTTCAGCCGCACGATCTACGGCAAGGCGCTGCGCGCCACCGCCGTCAACCGTAATGGGGCGCGCCTCATGGGCATCTCGCCCAACCTCGCCGGCCGCCTCACGCTCATGCTTGCTGCGGCGATCGGCGCGGTCTCCGGCATTCTCGTCAGCCCCATTACCACCATCTACTACGATACGGGTTTTCTCATCGGGCTCAAGGGGTTCGTCGCCGCCATCATCGGCGGGCTCGCGGCCTATCCGGCTGCGGCCGCCGGGGCGCTGCTCGTGGGGCTGCTCGAATCGTTCAGTTCCTTCTGGGCGAGCGCCTACAAGGAGGTGATCGTCTTCACGCTCATCATCCCCGTGCTCTTCTGGCGCTCGCTGCGCACCCACCACGTCGAGGAGGAGGAAGAATGACGAAAGCGCTTTCCCCTGCGGGGCCGCTCGCCGGCCAGCGAGGTCTTCCCCCGCGCGGGATGCTCGCGGCCTTCGTCGCCCTGGTCGTGCTCGCGCCCTTCGTGCTGCGCCCCTTCCAGGTGAGCCTGCTCGACTACATCGCCCTCTACGCCCTCGTGGCCTTGGGTCTGGTGCTGCTCACCGGCATCGGCGGGCTTACCAGCTTCGGCCAGGCCGCCTTCGTCGGCCTGGGGGCCTACGCCACCGCCGTGGTCACTACGTCCCAGAATCTGCCGGCATGGCTTTCCTGGGCGCAGGGTTCGCCCTGGGGAGGGCTCGTCGTCGGACTCGCGCTCACCCTGGCGGCGGCGCTGGTGATCGGCTCCATTACCCTGCGCCTGTCCGGGCACTACCTGCCGCTGGGGACCATCGCCTGGGGTATCAGCCTCTTCTTCCTCTTCGGCAACCTCGAATGGCTCGGCGGGCACACCGGCATGGGCGGTCTGCCGCCGATCTCGCTCTTTGGGTTCGAGCTGATCGATCCGGCGCACTTCTATTACCTCGCCTGGGCCGTGCTGCTCGCGGCGATCTGGATGATCAGCAACCTGCTCGATTCGCGCGAAGGGCGGGCGATCCGCGCCTTGCGCGGCGGCCTGGTGATGGCCGAGGCGATGGGGGTCGATACCTCGCGCCAGAAGATGGTGATCTTCGTCGTGGCCGCGGTGCTCGCCTGCGTGGCCGGCTGGATGTATGCCCACCTGCAGCGCTTCGTCAATCCTTCGCCCTTTGGCATCAACATCGGCATCGAATACCTTTTCATGGCGGTGATCGGCGGCTCGGGCTACGTCTGGGGGGCGCTCGTCGGGGCGCTCGTCATCACGCTTGCCAAACAGTGGCTGCAGGACTGGCTGCCGCAGCTGCTGGGGCAGAGCGGCAACTTCGAGGTGATCGTCTTCGGCCTGCTGATGGTGCTGGTGCTGCACCGCGCCCGCCAGGGGCTGTGGCCTATCGTGCTGCGCTGGGCGCCGGTGACGTCTTCGCCGCGCCCGCTCGACCCGACGCTCGAGCCACTGCCGCAGCGCCCCAAGCCGCAGCGCGGCAGCGTGATCCTGGAGGCGCGTGAGCTCACCAAACGCTTCGGCGGCCTGGTGGCGAACGACAAGATGAGCCTCACTGTCAAGGCCGGCGAGATCCTCGCGCTCATCGGTCCCAATGGGGCGGGCAAGAGCACCCTGTTCAACCAGCTCTCCGGCGTCGATACGCCCACCGAAGGCAAGATTCTTTTCCTCGGCGAAGACGTCACCGGTAAGACTTCGCGCGAGATCGCGCGCATGGGCATGAGCCGGACTTTCCAGCACGTCCGCTTGTTGTCCAATCGCTCGGTGCTCGAGAACGTCGCGCTCGGGGCGCATCTGCGCGGCCGTGCCGGGATCTTCGCCGCCATGCTGCACCTGGAGCGGCGCGAGGAGGCGCACTTGCTTGCCGAAGCGGCCCGGCAGATCGAGCGGGTGGGGTTGTGGGAGCATCGCTTCAGCGAAGCCGGGGCGCTCGCGCTCGGCCAGCAGCGCATCGTCGAGATCGCTCGGGCGCTATGCGCCGACCCTTGCCTGCTGCTGCTCGACGAGCCGGCCGCCGGCCTGCGCCACAAGGAGAAGCAGGCGCTTGCCGAACTGCTCGACCGGCTGCGTGCCGAAGGCATGGGTATCTTGCTCGTGGAGCATGACATGGACTTCGTCATGGGGCTGGCCGATCGCGTCGTCGTCATGGAATTCGGTCAGAAGATCGCCGAAGGGCTGCCGGAAGAAGTGCAGCAGAACCCGGCCGTGCTCGAAGCCTATCTGGGAGGGGTGCAATGAACGCGGACACGAGACCGCTGCTCGGGGTGCGCGGGCTGTGCGTTTCCTACGGCAAGGTCGAGGCGCTGCATCAGGCCGGCATCGAGGTGGGCACAGGGCAGATCGTCACCGTCATCGGCCCCAACGGCGCGGGCAAGACGACCCTGCTCTCGGCCATCATGGGGCTTCTGCCCTCGCGCGGCGAGATCGTCTTCGACGGCGAGCCTCAGCCCCGGCCCGACGTCGAGTACCTCGTCACCCGCGGCATGGCGCTGGTGCCGGAGAAGCGCGAGCTCTTCGGTGAAATGAGCGTCGAGGACAACCTCGTGCTTGGCGCCTTTCAGCGCTACCGGCGCGGCGAGCGGGACTATCGCGACACGCTCGAGGAGGTCTACGCCCTCTTTCCCCGCCTCGAAGAGCGTCGCACCCAGGCTGCCGGCACCCTCTCGGGCGGCGAGCGGCAGATGCTCGCCGTGGGGCGCGCGCTGATGGGCAAGCCGCGGCTGCTCATGCTCGACGAACCCTCGCTCGGGCTGGCGCCGCTCATCGTGCGCGAGATCTTTCGCATCATCGCTTCCCTGCGCGAGCGCGGCGTCTCCATCCTGTTGGTGGAGCAAAACGCCCGCGCCGCGCTGCAGGTGGCCGACTACGGCTATGTGCTCGAGATGGGCGAGATCACCATGCACGGGCCGGCCCATGAGCTCGCCACCGACCCGCGCGTGATCGAGGCCTACCTCGGCCTGGGCAAACACCAAGAACGACTCGCGCCTTGAGCGCCAAGGAGCCTTTTTCATGACCGCATGGCGACGTATCGAAGACGAACACCAGGCCCACGCCGCGATCATCCACGGGTTGCGCTACCTCATCGAGGCGATCGAAGAGGGGAGGCTGCAGCCCGACTTCGAGCTGCTGCGCGCAATGGTGCACTATGTGGCCGAATACCCCGAACGCTCACATCACCCGAAGGAAGACCGCTATCTTTTCGCCCGACTCAAGCAGAAGACGCACGAGGCCGACGCGGTGATCGCGCGTCTGGAGCAGGAACATGCCGCCAATGAAAAGCGCGTGGCCGAACTCCAGGAGGCGCTTCGCGCCTATGCTGCGGGCGAGGCGGGCGGTTTCGAGGCGTTCAAGCACGCCTTCGGGCGTTACGCCGACTTCTACCGCCAGCACATGATCACCGAAGAGCGCGAGATCCTGCCGCTCGCGCGGCGCGTGTTCAGCGCCGAAGACTGGGCGGCGATCGAGGAAGGTTGGTGCACCCGCCCCGATCCGCTCGCTGGCGTGACATCGAACGAGGATTGGGAGAAGGCGTTCCGCGAATTGGTCATGAAGGCGCCGCCGCCGATCGGACTCGGTCCGACTTCCCTTTGAACGTGGCATTTCGCCTGTAGCATGTTTTTTTGCCTTTGTAGTCCCCATCGTCTAGAATGAAGACGGTTCGACTTTCTTTTTTGGGAGATTACGATGAGCAAGCAAAACGTGCAGACCCCGGCGCCGCAGGCGAGCGCAGAGAAGCTCAAGGAAGACCTGCGTCAGCTGACCCAGTCGCTCGAAGAGTTGGTGGCCGCCACCGCCGGTGAGACGAGCAGCGAGATCCGCGAGCTGCGCGAGCGCGCCCGTGCCCGCTTGGAGGAGACCCGGGCGCGGCTTGCCGAGCGCGGCTCCGAGCTCTACCAGCAAGCCAGTGAAACGCTGCGCTCCACCGCCCAGCAAACCGAGGGCTACGTGCGCGACCATCCCTGGACCAGCATCGGCCTGGGAGCTGCCGTGGGCATGCTGATCGGATTGCTGATAGGCCGCCGCTGATGAAACGTCACGCCGGGCCGATGGAGCGCATCTTCGGCGCTTCCAGGCGCCTGCTGGAGCACCTGCTCGAAGGCGGCGAAATGCGCCTGCGGCTGGCGGTGCTCGAGCTGGAGGAAGAACGCGCCCGGCTCTTCGATCTTTTCCTTCTTGCGGGACTGAGCCTGGTGTTGGCCACCTTGGGGCTGGCTTTCGTTGGCGTGCTCGTCATCGCCACCTTCTGGGAGACCCACCGCCTCGTCGCCATCGCGGCGGTGGCCGCCGTGTTTCTCTTGGGGGCCGTATGGGCCGCCTGGCAGCTGCGCCGTCTGGCGCGTCGGCGCAGCCTGCTGCGTGCCACGCTCGAGCAGCTCGCCACCGACCGGCAGCTGCTCGCCGAACCGGGCGAGGAGGGGGCCTGATGCGCCGCGACGAGCTCGCCGCGCGCAAGGCCGAGCTGGAGGCGCGCATCGCCGCGCACCGGCGGCGCATGATGCAGGATGCGCGCCAATGGCGGGAGGCCGTGAGCCCCGCCGACGACGCCTGGCGCGCCCTCGTGCGCTGGAAGGTGCCGCTCGCGCTCGCCGGCGGCGCGCTTTTATGGCGCCTGGGGCGGCGCGGCACGGCGCAGGCGGCGCTCAAATGGTGGGGGCGGGGGCTGGGGGTGGTCGAAGGCGTGCGCCTGGCGCGCAAGGTGCTGGGCGGATCCCGGGTGAAAGGATAAGCCAAACCGCAAACCGGGCACAAAAAGAACGAGCCCTCCGGCAAGATGCAATCCGGTGCCGCGACGCAGGAGAGGGGTATGCAGGAAATGACCACGGCATCGGCTTCGTCGGCGGAGCACAAGATGCGGCATGCGCTGGCCTTGGTGCTCGCCGGCGGGCGCGGCAGCCGGCTCAAGGAGCTCACCCGCTGGCGCGCCAAGCCAGCGCTGCCGTTCGGCGGCAAGTACCGCATCATCGATTTCGTGCTGTCCAATTGCGTCAATTCCGGCATCCGCCGTATCGGGGTGCTGACCCAGTACGCGCCGCATTCGCTCATCCGCCACCTGCAGTACGGCTGGAGCTTTTTGCGCCACGAGATCGGCGAGTTCGTGGCGGTGCTCCCGGCGCATGATGATGGCGCGCATGGCACGCAGCAGGGGGGGTACAGCGGCACGGCCGATGCCGTCCGGCAAAACCTCGACATGATCGCCCGCTATCGTCCCGAGCACGTGTTCGTGCTGGCGGGCGATCACATCTACACCATGGATTACGGCCGCATGCTCGCTGCGCATCTGGACAGCGGCGCCGTGCTCACGGTGGGCTGCATCGAGGTGCCGCGCGCGGCCGCACGCGCTTTCGGCGTGATGTCGGTCGATGAACACGGCCGCGTGGTGCAATTCCAGGAAAAGCCCGCCGATCCGCCCGGCCTGCCGGGACGGCCGCATCGCGCGCTCGTCTCGATGGGAATCTACGTCTTCGACACGGACGTGCTGTGGAAAGAGATGAACCTTGACCATGCCGACTCCCGTTCCACGCACGATTTCGGCGCCGACGTGCTGCCGTCGATGATCGAACGGGGAGAGCGGGTGTTCGCCTATCCGTTCGTGAATCAGGCTGGCCGCCCCGACTATTGGCGCGACGTCGGCACGATCGCCGCCTACTGGGAGGCGAACATGGACCTGTGCGCCATCGAGCCGGCGCTCAACCTCTACGATGCGGACTGGCCCATCTGGACGTATCAGCCGGCACGCCCCCCGGCCAAGTTTTCTTTCGACGAAAAGGGTCGGCGCGGCGAGGCGATCGATTCGCTGGTGGCCGGCGGGGCGATTTTCTCCGGCGCCTCGGTGCGGCGCAGCATCGTGTCGACCGACTGTTTCCTGCACAGTTATACCCACGTGGAGGATAGCATCCTGTTGCCGCAGGTCGAGATCGGGCGGCATTGCCGCATCCGGCGCGCCATCGTCGATCGCGGCTGCATTCTGCCTGCGGGCATCGAGATCGGCTACGACCTCGAACACGACCGCGAGCGCTTCGACGTCGATCCCGACTCGGGCATCGTCGTCGTCACGCCGGGCATGCTGGGGCGCACGCTGCCGCTGGTGGCGAAATGAAGGGCGTCGCGGAGCACCGCCGCGATCCGGGCGCGCCGCAGGGTGGGCGTGGCGCCGTGAAAATCCTCTTTGCCGCCTCCGAACTCTACCCCCTGGTGACGAGCGGCGGGCTCGGCGAAGTCGCGCACGCCTTGCCGCACGCCCTGGCGGCGCTGGGCGAGGACGTGACCCTGATGCTTCCCGCCTACCGCTGCGTGCTCGAGCGGCTCGAGGGGCGCGAGGCGACCGGCGAATGCCTGCTGTCCGGCGTCGGCCGTACGCACGCGGCGCGGCTGTGGTGGGGGAAGGCGCCGGGGATCCGTCTGCCCTTGCTGCTCGTCGACGTGCCCCCGCTCTACGATCGTCCCGGCACGCCCTACGGCGAGACGCCGGGGGACGACTGGTGGGACAACGGCGAGCGTTTCGCCGTGTTTGCGCGCGCGGTGGTGGAGGTGGCGATGGGGCGGGTGGCATCGCTGCCGCGCTTCGACGTGGTGCACGCCAACGACTGGCAGACCGGGCTCGTGCCGGCTTGGCTGTCGCTCGAATCGCCGCGCCCGCGCACCGTCTTCACCATCCACAATCTGGCCTACCAAGGGCTCTTCCCCCGCTCTCTCTTTACCGATCTCGGTTTGCCGCCGCACTGGTGGTCGCTCGACGGGCTCGAGTTCTACGGCCAGATGTCGATGCTCAAAGGGGGCGTCGTCTGGGCGGATCGGGTAACGACGGTCAGCCCGTCCTACGCCGAGGAGATCTGTACGCCGGAATTCGGCTGTGGGCTGGACGGCCTCTTGCGCCTATGCCGGGCGCAGGGGCGCTTGCGCGGCATCTTGAACGGAATCGACACCGAGCGCTGGAACCCGGCCACCGACGTGCATCTGGCGCGGCGCTATTCGGCCCATCGCGGCTGGGTGAGCGCCAAGGCGGTCAATCGCGCCGCTGTGCTCGAAGCGCTCGGCTGTCCGCCGGAAGAGGCGCGGCGCGAGGTGCCGCTGGCGGGCTTCATCGGCCGGCTGGTGGCGCAGAAAGGCGTCGACCTGCTGCTCGAGGCGCTGCCCGAGGTGCTCGAGCGCACGCCGCTGCGTTTCGTCGCCCTGGGCTCGGGGCAGGAGCGCTTCGCCCAAGGGCTGGAGGCGCTCGCCCGCGCCTGGCCGCAGCGCGTCTTCGTGCGCCTGGGGTACGACGAGCCGCTCGCGCATCGTATCGAGGCCGGCTGCGACGTATTCGTCATGCCCTCGCGCTTCGAACCCTGCGGGCTCAACCAGATGTACAGCATGCGCTATGGCACACCGCCCGTGGTGCATGCGGTGGGCGGATTGCGCGATACGGTGGTCGACACCCGCGACGAGACGCTCGCCGCGGGCACGGCCACCGGTTTCGTCTTCACCGAGGCGAGCGCGCCGGCGCTTGCCGCCGCCTTGCGGCGCGCGCTCGCCCATTGGGAGCAAGCTCCCATCTGGCGGGCGATCCAGCGCAACGGCATGCAGCGGGATTTCGGCTGGCCGCGCCGCGCCGCGGAATATCGGGAGCTCTATCATGGATGAGGCGCCATCGACCGCAGCCGGGGCGGCGAGCAACCATTGGCTCGAACGCATCGCGCGGGCCACGGGGCACGACGCCCCGGCGCTGCGTGACGACTTTCTCGGCTACCTCTACAAGCGGCTTGGGCGCTCGCTCGGGGCCGAGCCGTTCTACCGCTTCCGCGCCTTCGCCTACACCGTGGCCGATCGGCTCATGCTCGACTGGCAGCAGACCTGGAACGCCTATCAGCGCGAACCGCTGCGCAAGGCCTATTTCCTTTCCATGGAATTTCTCATCGGCCGTTCGCTCGGCAATGCCCTGCTCAACCTCGGCGCGGAAGAGGCGGGGCGGCACGCGCTCGAGGAGCTCGGCCAGGTGCTCGAAGAGCTCGAGGCGGTGGAGCCGGACGCGGGTCTGGGCAACGGCGGCCTGGGGCGGCTCGCCGCCTGCATGCTGGATAGTTGCGCCACCCAGCGCCTGCCCGTACTGGGCTACGGTCTGCGCTACAACTACGGCATGTTCCGCCAGATCATCCGCGAGGGCTGGCAGATCGAGGAGCCCGATCACTGGCTGAAGAACGGCGCTTTCCCCTGGGAGACGCCGCGGCCGGAATACACGCGCATCGTGCGCTTCGGCGGGCGCACGCACCACTACGTCGATCCGCACACCGGCTGGCTCTACGTGCATTGGGATCACGACGAAGAAGTCCAGGCCGTGCCCTACGACGTTCCCGTGCCCGGCTACCGCAACGGCTACGTCGCCACCTTGCGGCTGTGGTCTTCTTCCGCGCCGGAAGAATTCAACCTCAGCAAGTTCAACGAAGGGGATTACTACGAGGCGGTCGACGCGAAGAACGCCGCCGAGAACATCACCCTGGTGCTCTATCCCAACGACGCCAGCGCAAGCGGCAAGGAGCTGCGTCTGCGCCAGCACTACTTCCTTGCCTCGGCCTGCGCCCAGGATGTGATCCAGCAATGGGTGGCGGCCAACGGCCCGGACTTCAAGCGCTTCGCCGAATTCAACGTCTTCCAGATCAACGACACGCACCCGAGCTTTCTCGTACCCGAGCTCATACGGCTCTTCATCGACGAGCACCACCTCGGCTGGGAAGAGGCATGGGAGATCGTCACGCACTGCCTCGCCTACACCAATCACACGCTCTTGCCCGAGGCGCTCGAGACCTGGCCCGCGGCGATGGTGCAGCGCGTCTTGCCGCGTATCTACGAGATCATCGCCGAGATCGACCGGCGCTTCGCGCTGCTCGTGCATGCGAAGTGGCCCAACGAGCCCGAACGCCACGCCCGTATGGCCATCCTCTCGGACGACGGGCAGGTGAGGATGGCGCATCTGGCGGTGGTGGGCAGTTTCTCAGTCAATGGCGTCTCGGCTCTGCACGGCAAGCTCCTCGTCTCCAGCGTGTTTCGTGACCACGCCGCGCTGTGGCCGCAGAAATTCCATGCCAAGACGAACGGCGTCACCCCGCGCCGCTGGCTGGCGCAGTGTAATCCGGCGCTGAGCGCGCTCATCGACGAGACCTTGGGCGACCCCGGGTGGCGCACCGATGCGCTGCGTCTACAGGCGCTGGAGGCGTACGCCGACGATGCCGAATTTCGCCGGCGCTGGCGCGAGATCAAGCAGCACAACAAGGCGCGGCTCGCCCAGCGGGTGCTGCACGCCGCGGGCATCGAATTCCCGCTCGAGGCCATGTTCGACGTGCAGGTCAAGCGCATCCACGAATACAAGCGCCAGCTCCTCAATGTGTTGCATCTCATCCACCTCTACGATCGGATCAAGCGCGGCGATGCCGCCGAGTGGACGCCGCGCTGCGCCCTCTTCGCGGGAAAGGCGGCGCCCGGCTACGCGATGGCCAAGAAGATCGTCAAACTCATCAACGACGTGGCGCACATCATCGCGCTCGACCCCGACGTCGCCCCCTTGCTCAAGGTCGCCTTCCTGCCCGACTACGGCGTGAGCACCCTCGAGTGCATCGCCCCGGCCACCGAGCTCTCCGAGCAGATCCCCACGCTCGGCAAAGAGGCTTCGGGCACCGGCAACATGAAGCTGATGATGAACGGAGCGCTCACCATCGGCACGCTCGACGGCGCCAACCTCGAACTCTACGAGGCCGTCGGGGCCGAGGCGTTCTTCTCTTTCGGCCCCCGCTTTGACGAGATGGGAGCGCTGCGCGCGCCCCACGATCCAGACCAGCTCCTCGCCGAGGACGAAGACCTGCGCCGCGCCCTCGCCCTGCTCGAATCCGGCCACTTCAATCCCTTCGATCCGCATCTCTACGACGACGTGCTCGCCGCCCTGAAAAATCCCCACGATCCCTGGCTCGTGCTCGCCGACTTTCGCAGCTACGCCGAAGCCCAGCGCCGGGCCGCGCAGACGTACCGCGACCCCGAGCTGTGGACGCGGCTGTCGATCCGCAACACGGCGCGCAGCGGCATCTTCTCGGCCGATCGCACGGTGCGTGAATACAACGAGGCCATCTGGCGCCTGCATCCGGTCGAGCTGCAGGAAAGCCAGCTTCAGGCCCACGGCCGCGGGGCGAGAACATGAGCCGCTCCTCTCCCCTCACCGATCACGACGTCTATCTCTTTCGGGAAGGCAGCCACGCCCACCTCTATGGCAAGCTCGGCTGTCGCCTGGAGGGCGACGGGGCGCATTTCGCGGTCTGGGCACCCAATGCCCGCAGCGTGGCCGTGATCGGTGAATTCAACGGCTGGGATGCGGACGCGCACCTGCTCCAGGTCCGCGACGACGATTCCGGCATCTGGCAAGGGTTCGTGCCCGGCGTGCAGCCGGGGCAGGCATACAAATACCGCCTGCGTTCGCCGTACGCCTCCGAAGCCTTCGACAAGGGCGACCCGTTCGCCTTCTACTGGGAGGTGCCGCCAGCGAGCGCCTCGCGCGCCTGGCGGCTCGACTACGACTGGGGGGACGCCGCGTGGATGGCCGAGCGCGGGCGCCGCAACGCGCTGCAGGCTCCCTGGTCGATCTACGAAGTACATCTCGGATCGTGGCGCCGCGTGCCGGAAGAGGGCGATCGTTTCCTGTCCTATCGCGAGATCGCCGAGCCGCTCGCCCTCTACGCCCGGGACCTGGGCTTCACGCACGTGGAGCTGCTGCCGATCACCGAACACCCTTTCTACGGCTCCTGGGGCTATCAGACCACCGGCTACTTCGCGCCCACCGCGCGCTACGGCACGCCGCAGGACTTCATGTTCTTGGTCGATACCCTGCACCGCCACGGCCTAGGCGTGATCCTCGACTGGGTGCCGTCGCATTTTCCCGACGACCCCTACGGCCTGGCGCGCTTCGACGGCACCTGCCTCTACGAACACGCCGATCCGCGTCAGGGCTACCACCCCGAGTGGCACAGCGTCCTCTTCAATTACGGCCGCCACGAGGTGCGCTCGTTCCTGCTCTCGAGCGCGATGTTCTGGCTCGACCGCTATCATCTGGACGGCCTGCGTGTGGATGCCGTCGCCTCCATGCTCTATCTCGATTACGGCCGCCAGCCCGGCGAATGGATCCCCAACGTCCATGGCGGCAAGGAAAACCTCGAGGCGGTCGAATTCCTGCGCAAGGCCAATACCCTGATCTACCGCTTCCACCCCGACGTGCAGACCATCGCCGAGGAGTCCACCGCCTGGCCCATGGTCTCGCGCCCGGTGCATCTGGGGGGCCTGGGCTTCGGCATGAAGTGGAACCTCGGCTGGATGCACGACACGCTCGACTACTTCCGCCACGACCCGATCCATCGCACATACCACCACGACCGGCTCACCTTCAGCCTGTGGTACGCCTTCAACGAGAACTTCGTCCTGCCGCTGTCGCACGACGAAGTGGTCCACGGCAAAGGGGCGCTCCTCGACAAGATGCCCGGCGACGACTGGCAGCGATGCGCCAATCTGCGCCTGCTCTACGGCTACCAATGGGCGCATCCGGGCAAGAAACTGCTCTTCATGGGCGGCGAGTTCGGGCAGAAGCGCGAGTGGAACCACGACTCCAGCCTCGACTGGCACCTGCTGGCACAGCCCGAGCACGAGGGGATCCGCCGCTGGGTCGCGGATCTCAACGCCTGCTACGTTGCCACGCCGGCGCTGCACCAGCGCGACTTCGACGCCGAGGGCTTCGCATGGGTCGATTGCCAGGACGTGGCAGCGAGCGTGCTTGCGTTTCTGCGCCAGGCGCCCGCTGCGCCCCCCGTGTTGGTAGTGGCCAACTTCACTCCGGTGCCGCGCTACGGCTACCGCATCGGCGTGCACCAAGGGGGATACTGGCGCGAACGGCTCAATTCCGACGCCGCCTGCTACGGCGGCAGCAACCTGGGCAACGCCGGCGGCGTCTGGGCCGAGGACGTCCCGGCCCACGGCCGGGCACACTCGCTCGCGCTCACCCTGCCGCCGCTGGCCGTGCTCTATCTCGAACCCGGCGGCTGAACCCCGCCACCTCGTCGTCAGGAGGATCGCCCGATGGGACCGATCACCACCGTAGGACCCGGCAGCCCCTACCCGCGCGGCGCCACCTGGGACGGCGAAGGCGTCAATTTCTCGCTGTTCTCCGGCAATGCCGAGAAAGTCGAACTCGTGCTGTTCGATGCTCGCGGCAAGCGCGAGGTGCAGCGCATCACGCTGCCCGAATGCACGGGCGATGTCTGGCACGGCTATCTGCCCGAGGCCCGCCCCGGGCTGCTCTACGGCTACCGCGTCCATGGCCCTTATCGCCCCGAAGAGGGACTCCGCTACAACCGGCACAAGCTGCTGCTCGACCCTTACGCCAAGGCACTGGTGGGCCGCATCCGGTGGAGCGACGCACACTACGGCTACCGCATCGGTCATCCTGGGGCCGACCTCTCGTTCGATCGGCGCGACGACGCCGCCGGCATGCCGCGTTGCCAGGTGATCGACCCCACCTTCGTCTGGGGCGAGGATCGCCGCCCCAAGGTGCCCTGGCACGAGACCGTGATCTACGAGGTGCACGTCAAGGGCTACACGCGCCTGCACCCCCAGGTACCCGAGACGCTGCGTGGCACCTATCTCGGGCTTGCTTCCCCGCCGGTGATCGAGCATCTCAAGCGGCTGGGCATCACCGCGGTGGAGTTGATGCCAGTGCACGCCATCGTCGACGAGCGCCGTCTGGTGGACAAGGGGCTGTGCAACTACTGGGGCTACAACTCCATCGGCTATTTCGCGCCGGAGAACCGCTACGCCGTGCACGACCCGGTCAGTGAATTCAAGACCATGGTGAAGGCGTTGCACGCCGCCGGCATCGAAGTGATCCTCGACGTCGTCTACAACCACACCGGCGAGGGCGATCATCTCGGGCCCACGCTCGCCTTTCGCGGCATCGACAACGCCCACTACTACCGGCTGAAACCGGACGAGCGACGCTACTACGTCGACTACACCGGCTGCGGCAACACCCTCAATATGTGCGAACCGCACGTGCTGCAGCTCATCATGGACAGTCTGCGCTACTGGGTCACCGAGATGCACGTCGACGGTTTTCGCTTCGATCTCGCCTCGGCGCTCGCGCGCGAGCTGCACGAAGTCGACCGGCTCGGCGCCTTTTTCGACATCATCCAGCAGGATCCGGTGCTCAATCAGGTCAAGCTGATCGCCGAGCCCTGGGATTTGGGCGAGGGCGGCTACCAGGTGGGCAACTTTCCCTCCGGCTGGGCGGAGTGGAACGACAAATACCGCGACACGGTGCGGGCGTACTGGAAAGGGGACGGCGGGCGCATCGGCGAATTCGCCCGCCGGCTCACCGGTTCGAGCGATCTCTACGGCAAGAGCGGGCGTAGCCCGCACGCGAGCATCAACTACGTCACTGCACACGATGGCTTCACGCTGCACGACCTCGTGAGCTACGAGCGTAAGCACAACGAAGCCAACCTCGAAGACAACCGCGACGGCACCGACCACAACCTGTCGTGGAACTGCGGCGCAGAAGGCGAGACCGACGACCCGGCCATCAACGCCCTGCGGGCGCGCCAGAAACGCAATTTCCTCGCCACGCTGCTGCTGTCGCAGGGGGTGCCCATGCTGCTGGCCGGCGACGAGATCTGCCGCACCCAGCGCGGCAACAACAACGCCTACTGCCAGGACAATGAAATCTCCTGGGTCGATTGGAACCTCGATGAGGCGAAGCAGCGCCTGCTCGCCTACGTGCAGCGCCTGCTCGCCTTGCGCCGCGCCCACCCCATCTTCCGCCGTCGCCATTTCTTCCAGGGGCGTCCCATCCATGGCGGTGCGGCGAAGGACATCATCTGGCTCGATCCGAGCGGTGCAGAAATGAGCGAGCAGCAGTGGAACGAGCATCACGCCCGCTGTCTCGGGGTCTACCTCGATGGGCAAGGGCTCACCGAAACCGACGCCCTGGGGCGGCCCGTGCGCGACGCGAGTTTCTTGTTGCTGTTCAACGCCCATCACGAAGAGATCCCTTTTCGCCTGCCACCGCTCCTCGGCGAGGAGACCTGGCGGGCGATCCTCGACACCGCCCACGAAGAGGGTCTGGCGCCCGACGGCGACTTCCGGGCGGAGATGACCTACCCCCTGCAAGGGCGCTCGCTCGCCCTGCTCGAACGCATCTCTCCCTGAGGCGGTATGACGAACGGAGATCGGGAAGCGCTCGAGCGGCTGGCACGCGCAGCCGGCATCGCCGAGTCCTACTACGACATCTGGGGGCAGTTGCACCTCACGCGCGACGAGACGCGGGTGGCCCTACTGCGAGCGATGGGGATGCTTGCGGCGCCGGAGGACGCAGCCAAGGCGCTGGCCGAGCACGAACGAGCCTCTTGGCTCGACGGCCTCGATCCCGTCACCGTCGTGCGCCAGGACGCCCTGCCGTATCGCATCCCTTATCGCTGCGCCGAGCACCTGGCCCACGAAAACCACCGCTGGACGCTGTGGCTCGAACAGGGAGAGATGCGGGAAGGAACCTTCCCGCCGGCGCTGCTCGAGCTCGGCGAGCGGCGAGAGATCGACGGGCTCGCTTACCTCGCCGTGAATTTCTACTGGCACAGCCCTCTGCCCCTGGGCGAACACCGCTTTTGCCTCGAATCGCCCGGTGGCGCCGTGTGCCAGACCCGCCTCATCGTGACCCCGGCGCAATGCCACACGCCCGAGGCGCTCGCCAGCGGGCAGCGTATCTGGGGCCTGGCGCTGCAGCTCTATGCGCTGCGCAGCGAGCGCAACTGGGGCATGGGGGATTTCACCGACCTCGCGCAGGCGATCGAAATCGCCGCCGCGGCCGGCGCCGCGATCATCGGCCTCAATCCCCTGCATGCGCTGCACGCGCACGACCCCGAGCGCGCCAGCCCTTACAGTCCTTCGAGCCGGAGCTTCCTCAATCCGCTCTACCTCGACGTCGAAGCCATTCCCGAATTCGCCGAATGCGCCGCCGCCCAGGCGGAGGTGGCCGATCCGGCGTTCCAGAGCCGTCTGCAGGCGCTCCGGGCGACGGACCGGGTCGAGTATGCGGCGCTCGCCGAATGCAAGACGCGCATCCTGCGGCGACTCTTCGCCCATTTCCAGCAGCGGCATCTGGCCGCCGATACCCCACGCGCCGCCGCCTATCGCCGCTTCCTCTCCCAGCAGGGCGAGGCGCTGCAGCACTTCGCCGTGCATCAGGCACTGCAGCAGCACTGGCAGCGCCTCGACCCCGCCGCCTGGGGCTGGCCGGCCTGGCCCGAAGCCTATCGCCGCCCCGGCAGCGACGCGGTGCGCCATCATGCCGCAGCGTACGCCGACGAAGTGCACTACCACGCCTGGCTGCAATGGCTCGCCGACGAGCAGCTGGCCGCGTGCATGCGCCGGGGCAAGGAATGCGGCGTGATGCTCTATCTCGACCTCGCGCTCTCGGTCGAGCGCGGCGGCGCCGACACCTGGATGCAGCAAGACCTCTACGCCCTGACGGCGAGCATCGGCGCGCCGCCCGACGATTTCAATCCCTTGGGGCAGGATTGGGGGCTGCCGCCGTGGATTCCCCTGCGCCTGCGCCGCGCCGAATATGCGCCGTTCGCGGCGACGCTGCGCGCCAACATGCGCCACGGCGCCGCCCTGCGCTTCGACCACGTGATGGCGCTGATGCGCTTGTTTTGGATTCCGCCGGCAGGGCAGCCCCGCGACGGCTGCTACGTCCATTATCCCTTAAACGACATGCTCGGCGTCATGGCCTTGCACAGCGTGCGGCAATCCTGCCTGGTAGTGGGCGAAGACCTCGGCACGGTGCCCGACGAGCTGCGCGCCGCCCTGGCGCCCATGGGCGTGCTGTCGATCCGCGTGCTGCCGTTCGAGCGCAGCGGCGACGGGACGTTCAAACCGCCTGCCGCCTATCCCCGCCAGGCGGTGGTGGCCGTCGGCAGCCACGATCTCCCCACGCTGGCGGGCTATTGGAGCGAACACGATCTGGCCGCGCGCACCCGTCTGGGCTGGATCGCGCCGCAAGCGCAAGCCAGCTTGCACGCCGAGCGGCAAGGGGCGCGGGCGCAGCTGTGCGCCGCCTTGGCGCGCGAGGGCCTATTGCCCCCCGGGGTCGATCCGCGCGAAACGACGATGACCCCCTCTTTGATGCTGGCGATCCACGAGTACCTCGCCCGCACGCCGGCCTGCGTGATGATGGTGCAGCTGGAGGACGTCTTCGGGCAGACGGAGCAGGTCAATTTTCCCGGCACCACCACCGAATATCCGAACTGGCGCATCAAGCTACCGGTGGCGCTGGAGCGCTGGGCCGCCGAGCCGAACTTCGTGGCCGTGGCCCAGCGCATGCAGCGCGCCGGGCGCGGCCGCTGAGCCCGTGCTACACTCTTGCCCAGATCGTTTTCTTCTCCCGTCTTGGAGTCTGTCATGACCGCACCCCCCATGTTCGACGAACTCGCGCAGAAACTCAAGCACCTCGCCGAGACGAGCCCGCTCAAGGATTTCGAGAAGAACGCCAAGGCGCTGCTCGCCTCCATGTTCGAGCGCATGGATCTCGTCACCCGTGAAGAATTCGAAGCGCAGCGCGAGCTGACGATCAAGCTGCGCCAAGAACTCGCCGAGCTCGAACGCCGCGTGGGCCTGCTCGAAGCCCAGCTCGGCGGCGGCGCGGACGAAGACTGATTTCGCGCTGCGGACAAGGCAGCGCCGTTTTGAATGGAAAAGCCGGCCTGAGGGCCGGCTTTTCCTTTTGGGGCTGTCAATGAATCCGGGTATCGCTTTCGCCTTTCATGTTCATGACGATTGCGCTATCATGGAACGAGCATCCGGTATGACTTCCGGGGAGGGGAAGCATGCCTTATATTGCCCACGTCACCTACGATGCACAACGAGAAGCGTGGCGTGCGCCGCACGATCTCGCAGAGCACCTGCGCGAAACAGGAAAACTCGCGGCGCAGTTCGCCGAACGCTATGGCTCCGACTGGGCAAGGCTTGCCGGGCTGTGGCACGATCTGGGAAAATACCGCCCTCGCTTTCAGCGCTATATCCGCCACAAGAGCGGCTATGAGCCGGATGCCCACATCAAGGGCGAGATGGGCAAGGTGCCGCACTCCGGCGCCGGGGCCTTGCTGGCCTGCGATCGGTTCGGTCTGCAGGGGCGGGTGCTTGCCTATCTCATCGCCGGACACCATGCCGGGCTCGACGACTGGTACGGCGGCTTGCGTGAGCGTCTGGCGGATCCGGCTGTCCGTACCGAGCTTCTCGAGGCGCTTGCTGAACCCATCCCGCCAGAGGTGGCCGATTCTGGATCTTTTCAACCCGACCTGAAAAAAGTCCCGGGTGGAAGTGCCGGTTTCGCGCTGTGGGTGAGGCTGCTTTTCTCCGCTCTGGTCGACGCGGACTTCCTCGATACCGAGCGCTACATGTCGCCTGCCACGTTCGCGGCACGCAACTGCTGGCCGACTTTGCCCGAACTGGTATCGCGCTTCGATGCCTTCATGGCGTGCAAGTCGCGTGAAGCCGCACCGACTCAGGTCAATGGCGTGCGTGCCGAGGTGCTGCGGCAATGTCTCGATGCCGCGCAACAGCCTCCGGGCATCTTCTCGCTCACGGTGCCCACCGGTGGTGGAAAGACGCTCTCCAGCATGGCGTTTGCACTCGCGCACGCCATAAAGCACGGCAAGCGGCGCATCCTCTATGCCATTCCCTATACAAGCATCATCGAACAGACGGCCGAAGTCTTTCGCGCCGTCTTCGGTAAAGACGCGATCGTGGAGCATCACAGCAACGTGGCGTCTTCGCCCGAGCGAGAGACCTCCGCCTCGCGCCTCGCCTGCGAGAACTGGGATGCGCCCATCATCGTAACCACCAACGTCCAGCTCTTCGAATCGCTCTTCGCCGATCGCCCCTCGCGCTGCCGCAAGCTGCACAACCTCGTCGATAGCGTCATCGTGCTCGACGAGGCGCATCTGCTGCCACCGCAGTTTTTGCAACCCATCCTGGATGTCATGAACCTGCTTGCCGGGCACTACGGCGTAACCTTTGTGCTTTCGACCGCCACCCAGCCCGTGCTCGCCAGCCGACAGACGTTCGACGCGCGCAAGAACGTGCGTGGGCTGAACAACGTACGCGAGATCATCTCCGATCCCGACGATCTCTATGAACGGCTCGACCGGGTGCAGGTGCACCTGCCCACCGATTGGCACGCGCGTTACGATTGGCCTGGCTTGGCGCAGGAGCTCATGCGCCATGTCTCGGTGCTTGCCATCGTCAATACCCGTGCGCACGCCCGCACCTTGTGGCGGGAAATGCCCGAAGGAGCGCTGCACTTGTCGGCGCTCATGTGTCCGGCGCATCGCTCGGCGGTGATTGGGCGCATCAAGGAGCGTTTGAATTCGGGTATTCCAACCCGCGTGATCAGCACCCAGCTGGTAGAGGCGGGGGTCGACCTCGATTTCCCCGTCGTCTATCGGGCGCTCGCTGGGCTCGATTCCATTGCCCAGGCAGCCGGGCGCTGCAATCGCGAGGGCAAGCTATCTGGAAAGGGCCAGGTGGTCGTGTTCCTTCCTCCCCAGCCATCGCCGCCCGGCCTCTTGAGAAAAGGAGAAGACGCCTGTCGTAAGGTCTTGTACGGCATCGACGGAAACCCGCTGAAGCGATCCTTGTTCTCCGCCTACTTCACGCAGTTCTACTACGATTGCGATCTCGACGAAAAAGGCATTGGGCAGATGATCGCCCCCGGAAAGGAACTGGACGTACGGTTTCGCTCGGCGGCTGAGGCTTTCCGCCTCATCGACGACAAAGATACTGCTCCCGTCGTCGTGCGCTACTACGGTGAAGCAGGGAATGACCGCCGCGTCGATGAGCTGCTCGCCCTCATCGAACGCGACGGCCCCCAACGCTGGCTGTTTCGCCAACTCCAGCCCTACATGGTCACGCTCTATCACAGAGATGTCATGCGATTGCTTTCTCAGGGTGAGATCCGTGAGATGATACCGGGCTTGTTCGTTCAAACCAGCGACTGGCTCTACCATCCGATACTCGGTTTCGATCCTCAGGATGGAACGGGCACCGATCCCGCCATGACCATCGTTTGATTCCAGCGAGGAATTTTATGTCGATAAAATTCTGTCTCGAACTGTCCGCTCCTTTGGCCTGCTTCACGCGCCCCGAAATGAAAGTCGAGCGCGTGAGCTACGAGGTGATCACGCCGTCGGCCTCGCGTGCCTGTTTCGAGGCGATCCTGTGGAAACCGCGTATCCGCTGGCACATTCGCCTCATCGAGGTGCTCGAACCGATCCGCTGGGTGAACATCAGGCGCAACGAAGTTGCCAACGTCATTGCAACGCGCAGCATCGAGGAGGCGATGGACTCCGGTACGGGGATCCTTGCTCAGTACGTCGACGAAGAACGCCAGCAGCGCGCAACTCTTCTGTTGCGCGACGTGGCCTACCGCATTCATGCCGAGATGGAATTCTTGCCGCATCGCCATGTGTATCGGCGGCTTGGCGACTCCCGAGACATCGCCTTGACGTCGCAGGATGACGAGACGCCGCAGAAATATGCCGAAATGTTCATGCGTCGCGCCCGCAAGGGGCAATGCGTCAATCAGCCTTATCTTGGGACGCGCGAATTCGCCGCCGCCTTCCGGCTCGTGGAGCATCCGGACGAGGAGCGAGCGCGCCGCCCCCCCATCGATGAGACGCGCGAGCTCGGTTACATGCTATACGATTTGGATTACAGCGATCCGCTCGATCCGCGGCCGATGTTTTTCAAGGCGCGGCTCGTACAAGGCGTCGTCGAGGTTCCAGCGTGGGATGCGCCAGAGGTGAAAAAATGATTCTCCAAGCACTCGACGCCTATTACCGCCGCAAACAGGCCGATCCCGATCCGGCCAAACGCCTGCCGCCCTATGGATTCGAAGAAAAGGAAATTCCCTTCATCCTCGAAATCGCTCATGACGGCACCTTGGTGCAGATCAGTGATACCCGCAGCGACAGCGGTAAAAAGAAGACGGCCACCCGTTTCCTCGTTCCCCAGGCAGTGAAGAAGACGTCCGGCGTGGCCGCCAATCTGCTGTGGGATACCGCCGAATACGTGCTCGGCGTCGATACCCGTGGCAATCCCGAGCGTGTCGCGCAGCAGCATGAGGCGTTTCGCGCCCGCATCGAGGCACTGCCCGAGGCAGTAAAAACCGATCCTGGAGTTGCCGCGGTGCGTGCTTTTCTCGCTCGACTCGACCCTGATCGGCTCGACGAACGGTTTGCCTCTTTCCCTTGCTGGGAGGAAATCAAGCGCATCAATCCGTATCTCAGCTTCCGCCTTCATGGGGACGTCGAGCTCGTATGTCAGCGCGTGGCCGTTACCGCCGTGGCCGGCGATGTCGGTGAGGAAGAGACGCAAGAGGGGGTCTGCCTGGTGCGAGGCGAACCCGCCGATTTGGCCCGACTGCATCCTCCCATCAAGGGATTGCGGTACGCTCAAACGAGCGGTGCGAACATCGTCTCGTTCAATCTGGGTGCGTTCAATTCCTGGGGTAAGAGCCAAGGTGCCAATGCGCCCGTCGGCAAACCCGCGGCCTTTGCCTACACGACGGCATTGAACCATCTTCTGGCCGAAGAATCGCGTCAGCATGTCCAGGTAGGGGACACCGCGATCGTCTTCTGGGCCGAGGAACCGCACGAGCTCGAGGAACGTCTCACCGATCTCTTCGGCGAGCCGGTTCGTGACGATCCCGACCGGCAAACCGAGGCGGTGCGCGCCATCTACGAAGCGCTCCAGCGGGGGAAGTTCGCCGTGGGCGAGGACGATACGCGCTTCTACGTGCTCGGCCTCGCCCCCAATGCTGCGCGCATTGCAATCAGGTTTTTCGAATCCGGTACGGCCATGGCTCTCGCACAGCGCATCCGCCAGCATTTTGAGGACATAAGCATCGTCCATGGACCGAACGAACCCAGGTATCTCTCCCTTTTTCGGCTTCTTGTCTCGTTGGCCGTGCAACACAAAGCGGACAACATTCCCTCCCGGCTGGGAGGAGAACTGATCCGTGCGATCTTCGAGGGGCTGCCCTATCCCTATGGGCTACTCGTGCTCGCCGTCAACCGCTGCCGTGCCGAACGGGAGGTCACCTACCCTCGTGCAGCGCTGTTGCGCGCCATCCTCAATCGGTTTGCCCGTTGTTCCCTTTCCCCTACCAAGGAGATTGCGCCGATGCTCGATCCCGATCATCCCAACCCCGGCTACCGCTTGGGGCGGCTCTTTGCCGTGCTCGAACGCATTCAAGAAGAAGCCAGCCCCAAGCTCAATGCCACCATCCGCGAGCGTTACTACGGCGCTGCGAGCAGCACGCCGGCCGCGGTATTCCCCACCTTGCTTCGGCTGGCCACCCACCATCTCGCCAAGCTCTCCGAGGTCAAGGCCCGTTGGTACGAACGGGTCATTGGCGAGATCATGGATGGGTTTGATCCATCGGGCTTTCCGCCTAGGATTCTCCCGCTCGCCGACCAAGCCCGCTTCGCATTGGGATACTACCAACAGCGTCAAGCTTTCTTCACCAAGACCGCCAAAGAGCCTTCTGAACCTACGACGGCCCTCGCCGAGGAGTAAAACGCATGAGCCTGCAACACCGCTATGACTTCGTCTGGATTTTCGATGTCAAGGATGGCAACCCAAATGGTGATCCCGATGCCGGCAACCTGCCTCGCATCGATGCCGAAACCGGTCATGGTTTGGTCACCGATGTCGCCCTCAAGCGCAAGATTCGCAATTTCGTGGCCATGACCCACGATCAAAACGAAGATACGCTGCAGCCGGGCGAGAAGCGCTACGAAATCTACGTGCGCGAGAAAGCCATTCTCAACCTGCAACACCAGCGTGCCTATACCGCGCTCGGCCTGGATCGCACGGAGGATGATGCCGAAAGCGAAGAGGGAAAGAAAGGCAAGAAGAAACGCAAGGGCAGTGGCGACGCCGTCGAGCTCGCCAGGCAATGGATGTGCCAAAACTTCTTCGACGTGCGCACATTCGGGGCGGTGATGTCGACCGGCGTAAACTGCGGCCAGGTGCGCGGACCGGTGCAGCTGACGTTTGCCCGCTCGGTCGATCCGATCGTGGCGCAGGAACACTCCATCACCCGCATGGCGGTCACCACCGAAGAAGAAGCAGCAAAACAGCAGGGAGACAACCGCACCATGGGTCGCAAGCACACCGTGCCCTATGGACTCTACATCGCGCATGGGTTCGTCTCGGCGTTTCTGGCGGACCAGACCGGCTTCGATGAAGACGACCTCCAGGTGCTGTATCAGGCGATCTGTCAGTCCTTCGAACACGACCGCTCGGCTGCCCGCGGCGAGATGGCAACGCGCGCCCTCATCGTCTTCGAACACGAATCCAAACTTGGCAACGCGCCGGCGTATGCGCTCTTCGAGCGGGTCCAGATCGAGCGCAAGCCGGGCGTGGAGATAGCGCGCGCCTTCACAGACTATGATATAAAAATAAACGAGGAAAGCCTCCCTGCAGGCGTGCGCATCCTACGCATTTGCTGAGATTTCGCCCGGCTTTTTAGCCGGGCGTCGATCGAAACGAACAACAAGTCCATGTCAGATGACGACGAGCCCGTTGCGATCTCTGCCCTGCAGCACTGGGTCTATTGCCCGCGGCAGTGCGCCCTGATCCATCTTGAGCAATGCTTTGAAGAGAACGTTCATACGGCCCGTGGACGGGCGGCACATACACTCGTCGACCTTCCCGGCCAAGTGTCGCATCGGGGCGTGCGCAGCGAACGAGCCTTACCGCTATGGTCGGAGCGGCTGGGGCTTATCGGCAAGGCCGATCTCGTCGAGTTTTACCCCGACGGCCGCGTTTTTCCCGTCGAATTCAAATACGGCAGAAAACGCGGCCGCCTCGCCGACGAAGTCCAGCTCGCCGCGCAGGCGATGTGCCTAGAGGAAATGCTCGGCGTTTCCGTGCCACGGGGTGCCATCTATCATGTGAGCAGTCACCGTCGGCGCGAAGTGCCGATTGACGAGACGTTGCGCCGCCGGGTCGAGGAAACCGTCGCCGCCGTGCGACAAATGCTCTCCAGCCGCACTTTGCCACCGCCGCTGTTCGATGCCCGTTGCAAGGAATGCTCCTTGCGTGAGCTCTGCCAGCCCGAGCTTGGCGCCGATACGGACCTTCTTCGGAGGGCACGGGCGGTTTTGTTCCAGCCCGAAGAGGAATGAGCGATGTACCGCCTGCAGAACACCCTTTACGTTATGACGCAACCGTCCTATCTGCGCCTCGACAACGGCACGGTGCGCGTGGAAGTAGAGCAGGAGAAACGGCTGCAAGTACCGCTGCACCATCTCGGCGCCATTGTTTGCTTCGGCAACGTGCTGGTGTCGCCAGCATTGATGCATGCCCTTGCCGAAGCCGGCAAAAGCCTCGTGTTGCTCGACGAACACGGTCGGTTCAAGGCTCGCCTCGAAGGAGGCGTTTCGGGTAACGTGCTGCTGCGTCTGGCGCAGTTCTCGGCTGCAACCTCACCGGAGAAGACCCTCGAGCTCGCCCGTTCCTGTGTCGCGGGAAAACTGCGCAATAGCCGGACCGTGATCCTGCGCGCTGCGCGCGAAAGCGGTTCCGAGGCAGAACGGCTGAAACTACAGCGCCAGGCCGACGATTTGGCAGCATCGCTTCGTGCCGCGGCCGTGGTGCACAGCCTTGATGAACTGCGCGGTATCGAAGGCGAGGCCGCGTGCGTTTATTTCGCTGCTTTGAATCTCGCCGTCAAGCCGGCCCAGCGAGAACGGTTCCGCCTCGACGGCCGCAGTCGCCGTCCTCCGCGGGATCCATTCAACGCGCTGCTTTCTTTTCTCTATGTACTTTTGATGAATGACTGTCGCTCGGCTCTGGAAACCGTCGGGCTCGATCCGCAAATCGGCTTCCTGCACGCCGTGCGCCCCGGGCGTCCAGCCCTCGCGCTCGATCTCCAAGAGGAATTCCGCTCCCCTTTGTGCGATCGTCTGGCACTGACCCTGATCAATCGTGGCCAGTTGGGTAGCGGTGACTTCATGGAACGGGACGGGGGTGCCATCTTTCTTACGGACAACGCGCGGCGTACCGTCGTGCTGAGTTGGCAGGAGCGCAAACGGGAAGAAATCACCCATCCCTTACTGGAGCAAAAAATGCCGCTCGGGCTCGTTCCTCTTGTCCAAGCGCGTCTGCTTGCCCGGGCGGTACGTGGTGAAGACGAACGCTATCTACCTTGGATGGCTCGCTGAGGATCGTCATGCTCGTCATCGTCGCCTATGATGTTTCCACTGAAACTTCCTCGGGCCGTCGTCGCTTGCGCCGTGTCGCCAAAGTGTGTGAGCGCGTCGGGCAGCGCGTACAGAAATCGCTCTTCGAGTGCCGTGTCGATGACGTGATGTTTGAAGCGCTAGAGCGGCAACTGCTCGCCGAGATCGATCTGAATGAAGATAATTTACGTTTTTATCGCATTATTGAACCAACAAATGTCCACGTGAGGGAGTATGGTTGCTTCCGTGCTACCGATTTCGACGGCCCCCTGCTGATCTGACGCGCGAACCTGGATCAACCGGAAAAATTGGCGGGATTCGCGCATGAGACGAACGGGTTTTATCAAGGTAAACGTTCTTTTACAACATGCAAAAGAAATAAATTTTTAAGGTTCGCGTTTTACTATGGAAAATTGCAATACTAGCAAGAAGTTGCTAGAGTACTGTTCCGCCCGGCTAACAAGCCGGGCGTGGATTGAAACCCGCCAACCGATCCATGTGATAGGCCATAGGCACCGTTCCGCCCGGCTAACAAGCCGGGCGTGGATTGAAACGTGTTTCCAGCCGCAGACGGAACAGAGGCGACTGGTTCCGCCCGGCTAACAAGCCGGGCGTGGATTGAAACGGCGGTGTTGCCTGTGGCAATCAGCCCGACGTGCT
>JACRJA010000009.1 GCA_016235745.1 Rhodocyclales bacterium
CCAGCGCACCTCTCCGGTGTAGAAGACGACGGGCAGCACCGGCGGCAGGCGCCGGCCCGTGATCTGTCCGACCTTGATGAGGTCCTGATACAGCAGCCCGACGTAGGTGATGAGCCGCACCGCCATCCAGGGGTCGATGCTACTCTGGAATTCGATGAGAAAGTAGAGGTAGAGCCAGTCTTTGTCCGTCTTGATCCGCCAGATGACGTCGTCGGCGCGCTCGCGCAGGTCGTCGCTGACGTAGCTGGCGGAGACTTTTTCCAGGGTGGTGAAGTCGAGCCGTCCCAGCCGTTTGGCCGCCGGCAGGAAGCCTTCGATGAGGTGCTGCACGACCTTGGGCGAGGAGAAGAGGTGCTTGTAGCTGGCGTCGTGGCGGGCGTTCATGCGGGGTATTGGAACTAGGCAGGGGCCGAACGAAAAGCGGGGGTCCCTTTGTTTGACTCCCGTTGTCTCAATCCCCTATATCTCGGGGCTATGTTTCAGACCACCTTTAAATTATTTTTTAAAAAACAATGGGTTGCAACGTGGGTTCCCAATTTTTCGGCCCGTGCGCAAGCTGAGGGGTGGCGCACGGGCGGGACAGCGCGGTTCATTATGCGCACAAGGGGATGGACTGTCAAGGAGGGCATGTCACGATCCTGCACCTCATCCGCACGACCCGTTCGACCGGCGCCTCGCCGTCCATGCGCTCGTCGAAGCGATGCGGCTCATGACGCCCGATCCCTTGGCGGCTCGATGCAGCGATACAATGATCTGAATCCGAAGAGGGGAGGAGGCGATCATGCGTGCGAGCTGCTTGCCGCAAGACCAAGCGTTTCTCTGCTTTGCGCCGCCGGCGTTTCGCCAGCGGCATGCTGGCGTGCTTGTGCGCCACGGGGTGATCGGCTCGCCGTTCGGGCCGCTGCTGCTTGCGCTCGCGCCGGAGGGGGTGTGCCGCGCGGAGTTTTTGGAGGAGGGCGAGTCGCTGGAGGAAAAGCTCGGCGCCTGGCAGGCGCGCTGGCCGTGGAGCGCGTGGGCGCCGTTCCTCGAGGCCGAGGGGGCGGCGCTGGCGGCGCGGTTTCTCGCGCGGGACCTGCCGGTCGTGGTGGAGGGAACTCCCTTTCGCGGCCTGCTGTGGCGTACGCTGCGCGAGTGCACCGCCGCCGGGCAGACGTGTTCGTATGGCGAGTTGGCGGCGCGGCTGGGCCGTCCGCGCCTGGCGCTGGCCGTGGGACAGGCGCTGGCGGCCAATCCCGTGGCTTGGCTCATCCCCTGCCACCGGGTGCTCGATGCCGGCGGCGGCTTGCGCGGTTTTCGCTGGGGGCTCGCGCGCAAGCGGGCGATGCTCGAGTGGGAGGGGTGCCGTGTCTGAACCGCAAGCAGGCTATCTCGGCCTGGCACCCTTTCTGCGCGCGAGTCTGGGGGACGGGGATCTGGGATCGCTCGCCCGGCAGTGGCTCGATCGCGCCGGGCGGGAGGATTCGGCGGCGGCGTGGATGAACCTTGCCACGGCGCTCTTGTGCCTGGGGCAGACGCAGACGGCGCTCGCGGCCCAGCGCGAGGCGCTGGCGCGCGCCCGCACCTATGCGCTGCCAGGACCGGGCGGGGAGGCGCCGCGGCTCTTGCTGTTGGCGTTGCCGGGGCCGCTGTCGGCGAACACGCCGCTCGACTGTCTGCTGGAGGGGCAGGGGCTGCAGCTGGTGGTGCATTTCGTCGACCCCGCGGCTCCATTGGCCGGGGAGTTGCCGGAGCACGACGTGCTGATGTTGACGATGGGGGTGAGCGAGGCAGCGCTGCCGGTGCTCGCGGCGCTGCAGGCGCGGCTCGGTGCTTGGCCGCGTCCGGTGCTGAATGCGCCGGCGGCGATCTTGCGCACGGAGCGCGCCCGCTCGAGCCGTCTGCTCGCGGATGCGCCCGGCGTGCTCATGCCGCCGACGCGGCGCGTGCCGCGGGCGCTCTTGGCGGCGGCTGCGGCGGCCGGCGCCTGGCCCGAGGGGTTGGAGGCGCCGCCTTTTCTGCTGCGTCCGCCCGATTCGCAGGGCGGGCATGGCCTGGCGAGGATCGGCACGGCCGCTGAGCTCCCCGCGTATCTCACGGCGCAGCCGGAGGGCGAATTCTTCCTGACGCGCTACGTCGATTATGCCGGTCCGGATGGGCGTTTCCGCAAGATCCGGCTGACGCTGGTGGGCGGACAGGCGTTTCCGGTGCATCTGGCGGTGTCCGAGCACTGGATGGTGCATTACGTCAATGCCGGCATGTACAACGATGCCGCCAAGCGGGCGCAGGAGGCGGCGTTCTTTCGCGCTTTCCCCGAATTCGTCGACCGGCACGCGCCGGCGCTGTCGGCGCTCTCCGAACGGCTGGGGCTCGAGTATGTGTGCGTGGATCTGGCCGAGACGGCCGATGGGCGGCTGCTGATCTTCGAGGCCGATCCGGCGATGGTGGCGCACGCGATGGAGCCGGGGCCGGAGTTCGCCTACCGGCGCGAGGGGATCGCACCGCTGCGCGAGGCCTTTATCCGCTGGGTGCGGGCGAGGAGGGAGGGGTGGGAATGACGCTGTCGGCGAATGCGCGCAATTTCTCCGGCGGGCCGGGGGCTTTGCCGGAGACGGTGCTCGTGCAACTCAAGGAGGCAATGATCGCCGTGCCGGAGGTGGGGCTGTCGCTGCTGGGCATCAGCCATCGCTCGGACTGGTTCGCGGCGGTGGTGGCCGAAGTGGAGGCGCGGCTCAAGGCGCTGCTCGCGCTGCCGCCGGATTTTCACGTCTTGCTGCTGCAGGGCGGCGGGACGCTGCAGTTCGCCATGGTGCCGCTCGCGCTCGCGCGGGGCGCCGAAGTGCCGGCCGAGTACCTGCACACGGGCTATTGGAGCGGCAAGGCGATCGCCGAGGCGAGGAAGGTCGCGCCGGTGCGGGTAGTGTGGAGCGGCGAGGCCGAAGGGTTTCGCCGGCTGCCGGACGACGGGGAGCTCGCCTTCGATCCGCGCGCGCCCTATCTGCACGTGGTGACCAACGAGACGGTGGAGGGGCTGCAGTTCCACCGCCTGGTGGGGCTGGAAGAAGTGCCGCGGGTGGCGGACATGTCGTCCGACTTCCTTTCGCGCCCCGTCGATGCCGGGCGCTACGCCCTCATCTACGCCCATGCGCAGAAGAATCTCGGCCCGGCGGGGGTGACGGTGGTGCTGGTGCGCGAGGCGGTGCTCGAGCGCGCTCCCGAGGGCTTGCCGGCCATGCTGGACTACCGTGCGCAGGCGCAGGCGCATTCCCTTCTCAACACGCCACCGGTGTTCGCCATTTATGCAGTTCTGCTGGTGCTGCGCTGGCTCATGGACGAGATCGGCGGGCTCGCGGCGATGGCGGCGATCAACCGCGCCAAGGCCGAGCGGCTCTACGGCGCGATCGACGCGAGCGAGGGCTTCTACCGCCCGCGGGCGCGGCGCGCCGACCGCTCGCTCATGAACGTGGTCTTCGATTTGCCCAACGAAGCGCTGCGCGCGGCGTTCTTGCAGGAGGCGAACCGGGCGGGCTTTGCCGGCTTGGCCGGTCACCGGGCGCTGGGCGGCATCCGCGCTTCGATCTACAACGCGGTGACGCTGGAGGCGGTCGAGGCGCTCGCCGACTTCATGGAGACGTTCCGGCGGCGGCATTAGGCGGTTCGGCCGGATCGCGCACGGCGGCGGAGGAGCGGCTCATTCGCTCGGCCCGTCCAGGCGCTCCAGCGACACCCAACGCCCCCCCTCGATGCGGGTGAGTTCGCCGCCCGTGCGCTGGCCGAGGTGGTCGGCGGGCGAGAAGCGGTAGCGCGGGCTGCCGAACATGTCTCCGGGATAGTCGAGCTTCTCGAGCGCCTGGGCGATCGCCGCCGGCGTGGGCTCGGGCGCTGCGGCGAGGGCGCGCACGAGGAGTTCGGCGGCGACGTAGCCCATGGCCGACCAGACGTTGGCTTCCGCGCCGTAGCGGGTGCGGTAGGCGTCGAGCCAGGCGAGCAGCTCGGGCGAGGCGCCTTCGCGGTAAGGGATGCGTAGGGGGTTGGTGACGCCGTAGAGCCCTTCGACGGCGGCTTCGCCCAGGGCGTGCGTCTGATCCGAATAGGCCGAGGCCGAGGTGAGGAAGAGCGGCTTCCAGCCCATCTCGCTGGCCGTGCGCAGGATGGCGACGGTCTCGCGCACCAGCGTGCCCAGGGCCACCAGTTCGCAGCCGGCCGCGCGCAGCCGCGCGATCTGGCCGGTGAAATCGGTGGCGCCGCGCGCGTGCCGCGCTTCCTGGGTGAGGGCAAGCCCCGCGCGCTCGAGCCCGGCGCGCACGCCGGCGCTCACTTCTTCGCCGAATTCGTCGTCCTGCACCAGGGTGCACACGCGCCGCAGCTGAGGGTGGCGGCGCAGCACGGCGCGCACCGCCGGGTCCATGTAGCTGCGATAAGGCGCGTAGATCTGGAATTTCAGCGGATGCAGCGGCGCATACGTGGCTTCGTGTGGCGAGAAGGGAAAGAGATGCAGCCGTTCGCGGCGCAGGATCTCGGGCATGGTCGCCAGCACTACCGGCGTGCCCAGGTTGGAGAGGAAGGCGATCGCGCCGTCGCGTTCGATGAGCTTGCGCGCCGCGAGAATGGCGCGCTTGGGGTCGTAGCCGGTGTCTTCGACGAGGAGTTTCAGCGTGATTCCCGGCAGTTCGCCGCGCGCGTTCGCTTCGGCGAAGCGCATCTCCATACCGTTTTTCAGCGGTACGCCCAAGAGCGCCGCCGGACCGGAGAGATCGAGTAGCGCCCCAACGCTGAGCACCTGCTCGGCGCGTACCGGGGCCGCAGTCAGGGCGATGAGCGCGATGACAGCAAAGCAGAGGACGCGCATGATCTTCCTTTAATTTCTGCGAACGTCTTCGATTTTAGTCCATTTTACGAAAAACCGCGATGAAAACGACGGCCAAGCCCAGCACCAGCGGATCCCAGCCGCCGAGCGTGCCGACGAGCGGGCGCAGGCGGTCGGCGAGTTCGGGCAGGGCGACGAAGGCCAGACTGGCGAGAATGATCCCGACAGGACGGCGCAGACCGCCGAGAAAAGCGATGACGAGGAGTTCGAAGGAGAGCGGCAGGGCGAACTGTTCCGGACTGATGAAACCCAGCGTCTGCGCATAGGCCGCCCCGCCCAGGCCGCCGCACAAGCCGGAGGCGACGAAGGCGAGTTGGCGCACACCGCCTACGTCCAAGCCGAGCGCGAGCGCCGCCTCCGGTGCCTGGGCGAGCGCGCGCCAGGCGCGTCCGAGGGCGGTGCGATCGAGCCGGTACAGCAGCAGTACGGCAAGGCCGAGGCAGAGCGCGGAGCAGGCGAGCGCTGCGCTGGCCTCGTCGAAGGCGCTCAGGGCTGGCGGAGCGACGAAGCGGCCGGCGGTGCCGCCGGTGAAGGCGACGGCGCGCATCGCCAGCACTTCGGCGATGACGGCGCAGGCCATGCTCGCGAGCGCGAGCGGCAGGCCCGAGAGGCTGCGCGCCGGCAGCGCCATGGCGGCCCCGGCGAAGGCTCCGGCCGCGGCGGCGGCCGCGAGCGCGAGTGGCAGCGAATGGGGGGCGAGCGCGGCCCAGGCGTAGGCGCCGGCGGCCATCGCCGCGCCTTGTCCGAGGCAGACCTGGCCGGCGCGCCCCTGCACCAGGGCGAGCCCCAGGGCGGCGGTGGCCAGGGCGGCGGCGAGGGCGAGCAGATGGGCGAGGTAGCGCGCGCCGCCGCTCGCCCCGAGCGCGCCCACGGCGAGCACGAGGAGGGCGGCGAACAGCCAAGCGCGCCGGCGCGGATCCATGAGGAAACGGCTCATGGCGCCGCCGCGCGCTCCCGCGGCAGGGCGAGCAAGGCGGCGATGAGCACGAGCTGCAGCAGCAGCTCCTTGCCGCCGGGGGGAAGTTGCCAGGCGGCCAGGGCCTCGAGCACCCCCATCGCCACGCCGGCGGCGAGCACTGCGGGGCCCGGTTTCATGCCGCCCAAGACCGCCGCGGGAAAGGCATTGAGGGCGAGGCTGCCCAGATCGGGATGCACGAAGGTGATGGGGGCGGCCGCAAGCCCCGCCGCCACGGCGAGCACCGTGCCCACGCCCCAGGCTTGCCGCCGCAGCCGGGCGACGTCGATGCCCAGCCGCTCGGCCGTCGCGGCATCCTCGGCGCTTGCGCGCACGCGCCGCCCCCAGGCGGTGCCGCGCAGCAGCAGGGCAAAGGCCGAAGCCACGCCGGCGGCAGCGAGCATCACCGCCCATTGCCGCGCCGCCAGCCCCAGCCAGCGCCCTTCGCCCACCCAGTCGAAACGGTACCAGCCCTGGGTGGCCGCCGGCAGGCTCAGGAGCGCGCCGCGCAGCGCGAGCGTCAGGCCGAAGGTGGCGAGCGTCGCCACCCAGGGCGCGCGCAGGCGCACCGGTTCGAGAACGCATCGCGCCGCGAGCGCCCCGAAGGCATAGCCGGCGGCGGTCGCCCCGAGGGCGGCGAGCGCGAGCGGCACCCCCAGCGCCGTGAGCCCCACCGCCACGTAAGCGCCGGCCGCCATCGCTTCCCCCTGCATGAAGGAGAGCACGCCGGTGGCGCGATAGAGGAAGACGAGGGAGAGCGCCGTCAGGCCGTAGAGGCAGCCCTGGGCGGCACCGCCGAGCACGACCTCCGGCGCGAGGTTCATGGCTGTCTGCGCGCGGCCTCGACTGCCCGGGCGAAGCGCCGCAGCCCTTCGGCGAGCCGCGTCCGCGGGCAGCCGAGATTCAGGCGCACGAATCCGGGAGCGCCAAAGGCCGCGCCATCGGAAAGCCCCAGGCCATGGGCCTCGAAGTGCGCCGCCGCATCCCCGAGCGCCAGGCTGCGCACGTCGATCCACAAGAGGTAGGTCGCCTCCGGCTCGGCCACCGGCAAATCCAGCGTCCGGATCGCTTCCAGGGCAAACGCCACGTTACCACGTACATACTCGAGGAGCGCCTCGCGCCAGGCCCAGCCGTCGCGGTAGGCCGCCTCGGCGGCGACCAGGCCGAAGAGATTGGGCGCGGAGGGGATGCGCCCGCGCAGCGCCCGGCGGTAGCGCGCCCGCAGCGTCTCGTCCGGGATCACGGCGAAGGCGCATTGCAGCGCCGGGATGTTCCACGTCTTGGAAGGGGCAAAGAGGGTGATCGTGCGCGCGGCCACTTCCGGGGCCAGGGTGGCGATGGGGCGGTGGCGCCGCTCGCGCGTGAGCACCAGCCCGGCGTGGATGTCGTCACTCACGAGGATGGCGCTGTGGGACAGCGCCAGCTCCGCCAGCCACGCCAGCTCTCTTTCATCCCACAGCCGTCCTGTGGGATTGTGCGGATGGCAGAGCAGCAAGGCGCCGACGTCGCCCGGCGCGAAGGCCGCGACCATGGCCGCCTCGTCGTGCACCCAGCGCCCCTCGGTGCACACCAGATCGACCGCGCGCAAGCGCTTGCCGACGTTGGCCGGCGCGGCGAGAAAAGGCGGATAAACCGGCGTGTGCGTGACGATGGCTTCCCCCGGGGCGATGGCGCAGCCGAAGTGAAAGCCCGGGATCACCCCTGGCAGCCACACGAGCCATTCGGGGGCGATCGTCCAGCCATGATCGCGCGCGATGCCGGCACACACCGCGTCCACGAGCGAAGGCCAAGGGTCGGTGTAGCCATAGACCGGGTGCGCCAGCCGGCGCGCCAGCGCTTCCTGGATCTCGGGCGCAACGGCGAAGTCCATGTCGGCCACCCACATGGGAATGACGTCACGCCCGGCGTAGCGCCCCCATTTCTCGCCGGGAATCGTTGAGCGGTCGGGGGGGGAGTCGAAGTCGAAGGCAGGGCTCATGCGGCGGACTCCTGGCCCGGCGCTGCCTCGGCCTTCTCCTGGGGCCGCGGGGGCTTGCCGCCGATGCGCGCGGTGATGTCGGCCACGGCGCGGCGCATGGCCTGGGCGAGCGGCCCTTCCCAAGAAGCGTCGAAACGGCCCTCTGGCCCGAGCATGGTGAGCGCCAGGGTCAGATGCCCGAAGGCGTCGAACACCGGCGCCGAGAACGCATTGATGCCTGGAATGGGATGGCCGAGCACGCGCGCCATGCCGTGGCGGCGTACCTCTTCGAGCGTTTCGCTGACGAAGGTGCGCGACAGGCGCAACGGCTCGCGTCCGCCCGAGAGACGTTCGAGCTCGCGCTCGATGAGCGGGCGGGTGAGGCGCTCGGGCAGATAGGCGGCGAAGACGCGGCCGGTGGCGGTGGTGAGCAGCCCCATGACAGTGCCGGGACGCATGTTCACGTGGATGGCGCGGGCCGATTCCTCGATGGCCACCACCGTGGCGCCGACGTTGCCCCACACGGCGATGGCCACGTTCTGCTCGGTCTCGTCGGCAAGGCGGGCGGCGACTTCGACTGCCGCGCGCACCGGGTTCAGCCCCTGCAAGGCGGTGAGTCCCAGACGCAAGGCGAAAGGGCCGAGCTTGTAGCGGCCGGTGAGCGGATCCTGCTCCACCAGGCCGAGTTTGCCGAAGCTCACCAGATAAGGGTGAGCCTTGGCCGGAGACATTCCTGCCGCCGCGGCCAGGTCGCGCAGCATCATGGGGGCGCCGTGCGCTTCCAGTGCGGTGAGCAGCGCCCCACCGACCTCGATCGACTGGATGCCGCGGCGCTCGCGCACGCCGTTCTCCGGCGCGAGAGGTTCGTTTCGTTCCATGCGGATCTCGTGTAGTCCAACGCGCTTCGGGCATCAATCATAGCCCGAAACGTTGGCGTGATCGAAATTCACCATGAACGAATCGATTGACACATGATGAATCACGTGCCAAGATAAAAAGTATCGACAGGAGGAGCGATCCATGAATGCCAAAGCCTTTGCCTCGGTGGCCGACCTCGAAGAGAAACCGGTCTCGTTCGAACGTCTCTCGGAACACGCCTGGGCCTACACTGCCGAAGGCGACCCCAATACCGGCGTGGTGATCGGCGACGACTCGGTGATGATCATCGACGCCACCGCCACTCCCGTGATGGCCAAGTCGGTGATCGCCAAGGTGCGCGAGGTCACCGACAAGCCGATCAAATACGTCGTGCTCACGCACTACCATGCGGTGCGCGTGCTCGGGGCTTCCGGCTATCGCGACGAGGGGCTGGAACACATCATCGCCAGCTATCCCACCTACGAGCTCATCCGCGAGCGCGGCCAGCAGGACATGGAATCCGAGATCGGGCGTTTCCCCCGGCTCTTTCGCGCGGTGGAGAGCATCCCTGGCCTGACGTGGCCCACGCTCACCTTCAAGGAAGAAATCACCCTGTGGATGGGGTCGCTCGAAGTGCGCATCCTGCACCCGGGCGCCGGGCACACCAAGGGGGACACGGCGGTCTGGCTGCCGCAAGAGCGGGTGCTTTTCTCCGGCGACCTGATCGAGGCCGAAGCCGCCTGCTATACGGGCGATGCCTACCTTGCCGACTGGCCGGCCACGCTCGATCGGCTCGAAGCGCTGCAGCCGGCCAAAGTGGTGCCGGGGCGCGGACCGGCGCTCAAGGACGAGGCGGCGGTGCGCGCGGGGTTCCAATACACGCGTGACTTCGTCACCACACTCTATCGCTGCGCCCAAGAGGCAGTGGCGCGCGGCTACGATCTCAAGAAAACCATGGAATACACCCGCAACGTGATGGATCCGAAGTTCGGCCACGTCTTCATCTACGAGCATTGTCTGCCGTTCGACGTCACCCGCGCCTACGACGAAGCCAGCGGCATCCGCGATCCGCGCATCTGGACCGCCGAGCGGGACCGGCAGATGTGGCACGCGCTGCAAGAAGGCTGAAACGAGAAAAGCAGAGGCGCGGCCACGCAGCCGCGCCCGCAGAGACAAGGGCAGGAGACTACGCCAAAGGAGGAGGCAACCGTGCTGAAAACCTATCAGTATCCCAAGTTCCCGTTCGTACGCCCGGCCGAGCTGGATTCCCCGCAAACCCGGCACGTGCCGGTGATCGTGGTCGGCGCCGGGCCAGTGGGCCTGAGTGCCGCCATTGATCTGGCGCAGCGCAACATTCCAGTGGTGTTGCTCGACGAAGACGACACCGTGAGCATCGGCTCGCGCGGCGTGTGCTATGCCAAGCGCGCGCTCGAGATCCTCGACCGGTACGGCGTGGGCGAGCGCGTGGTGCAAAAAGGGGTGTCGTGGAACGTCGGCCGTACCTTCTTCCGCGACGAGGAAGTCTTTCGCTTCAACCTGGTGCCGGAGCCGGACCTTCACCGTCCCGGCATGGTGAACCTGCAGCAATACTATCTCGAAGAATACCTGATCGACCGCGCCCGCGAGCTGCCCAATATCGACCTGCGCTGGAAGAACGCCGTGATCGGCGTCACACCTGGCGAAGACGCCGTCACGGTGCGCGTCGAGACGCCCGCCGGGGCCTATGCCCTGTCCTGCGACTGGCTGATCGCCGCCGACGGCGCGCGCAGTCCCATCCGGCGCATGCTCGGCCTGGACATCGAGGGCAAGATCTTCATGGACCGGTTCCTGATTGCCGACGTCGTCATGAAGGCCGACTTCCCGCCGGAGCGCTGGTTCTGGTTCGACCCGCCATTTCACCCTGGTCAGTCCGTACTGCTGCACCGCCAGGCTGACGACGTCTGGCGCATCGACTTCCAGCTCGGCTGGGACGCCGACCCGGAGGAAGAGAAAAAGCCCGAGCGCGTCATCCCCCGCATCCGCGCCATGCTCGGTGACGATCGCGAATTCGAGCTCGAATGGGTGAGCGTCTACACCTTCCAGTGCCGCCGCATGAAGCGCTTCACCCACGGGCGCGTGCTCTTCGTCGGCGATGCGGCGCATCAGGTCTCGCCCTTCGGGGCGCGCGGCGCCAATTCCGGCATCCAGGACGTCGACAACCTCGGTTGGAAGCTCGAGCTGGTGATGCAGGGCAAGGCCCCTTCGGCGCTACTCGACAGCTACAGCGACGAGCGCACCTATGCTGCCGACGAGAACATCCGCAACTCCACGCGCTCGACCGACTTCATCACCCCCAAGGGCAACGTCAGCAAGACGTTCCGTAATGCCGTGCTCGGTCTGGCGCGGCACTACCCCTTCGCCCGCGGCCTGGTCAATTCCGGCCGGCTGTCGGTGCCCTCGTTCTACGTCGACTCCCCCCTCAATACGCCCGATACCGACGCCTTCGCCGGCCGCATGGTGCCTGGTGCGCCGATGGACGACGCCCCGGTGGCCGCTCCCGCCGGCGGAGCCCCCTGGCTGCTGCCGCACTTCGGTCAGGGCTTCCGCCTCATGATCGCGCTCGACGACGCGGCCGCGCTCGATGCCGCCACCGCCGAAGGGCTCGCCGCCCTGGGCCGCGGCGCGGTTCCCGTCGAGCCGATCGTCGTCGCCCGCGAGGGGAGCGCGCCTGGTGGCATCGAGACCCTGCACGACGTCAAGGGCCGTGTGCGCGAGCGCTACGACCTGCAGCCTGGCACCGTCTATCTCATTCGCCCTGACCAGCACGTCGCCGCCCGTTGGCGCCGTTTCGACCCCGCCGCGATCGAAGCCGCGCTGCGCCGCGCCAGCGGCCAGCGTGCCTGAACAAGAGGAGGAGACGACTATGTTGACGCTCGAATACCATTTCAACGAACCGCACACCCGCACGTTCTACGGCTATGAGCCGGGTGACGCCTTCTACGAGGCGCTCATCGAGGCGCACCGCGACCTCGACGAAGAGCAGAGCGCTCTGGTGAATGCTCGCCTCATCCTGTTGCTCGCCAATCACATCGGCGACGTCGGGTTGCTGCGCGAGGCGATCCGGCTCGCGCGCGAAGACGTCGTAGGCGGATGATCTGGCTCGGCGCTACGCCCCGGGTGCGGTGCCGTTGCCGACGAAGCGCCGCAAATGGGTGCGGAATGCCTCGGCGGCCGGCGACAGCGCCCGGCCATGCCGGGTGAAGACGCAAAAGCGGCGATGCACGTCCGGTTCGGTCAGGCGTCGCATCTCCAGGCCATAGCGGCGCACCATGGGTTCGGCGTAAGAGACGCAGATCGTCACCCCCAGGCCGATCGACACCATGGCGAGCGCCGTCGACATGAAGGCCACGGTCGTATCCGGATGCAGGTCGAGATCGCGTACCACCTCGTGCAGGTCCCGCGAGAGTTTCTCCGTGAATTGCCCCTGCAAGGTGATGAGGGGAAATTCCGCCAGGCGCCGCCACGGCACCACCTGTTGCGCTGCCAGCGGATGAGCCGGAGGGAAGACGACGTGAAAGGCTTGTACGAACAGCGGTTCGGCCTCGATTTCTCCGGGAATATCACGTTCCGGGCCGACGCCCAGATCGGCTTCGCCCGAGAGCACGCAGGACGGGACCGATTCCACGCCGCAGTCGATCAGATGGATCGTCACGTGAGGGAATTCGCGCATGAAACTGGCCAAAACTTCCGGCAGCAAGGTTGCCGCCATCAGCTGCGGTGCGGCGATGCGCACGATGCCGCGTTTGAGCGCCTTGAGCGTGGCCACTTCGTGCAGTACTTCATCCAGGTCGGCCAGAATCTTCTCCATCAGCGGATAGAGTTCGCGTCCGACCTCGGTGAGCTGCACTCGCCGCGTGTTGCGATCGAAGAGCTGCACGCCCAAGGCGTTCTCCAGTTCCTTGATCGAGCCGCTCAAGGTCGACTGGGTCGTGTACAGATGCTCGGCGGCGACGGTGAAACTGCCGAACCGCGCGACCGCGAGAAAAGCGCGCAACTGGCGCAAAGTGACATTCATCGTCCCATCCGATGGATCGATCGAGAAAAACCGTTGGAACTATAAGTTTTTCGTCAATACAATGCAAACATGACTGATGGCCGGCGAATCATCCGGCCTCATGAACACGGAGGAAGACATCATGGCACTCATCCAGAAAATCCACCACGTCGCCTATCGCTGCAAAGACGCGCTCGAGACCGCGCGCTGGTATGAAAAATATCTCGGCATGAAACTGATCCTGTCGATCGCCGAAGATCAGGTCCCCTCCACGAAGGAACCCGATCCGTACATGCACATCTTCCTCGATGCGGGCGATGGCAACGTGCTCGCCTTCTTCGAGCTGCCCACCCGCCCGCCGATGGGTCGGGATCCGAACACTCCGGCCTGGACCCAGCATCTCGCGCTCGAAGTCGCCTCGATGGAAGACCTGCTCGCGACGAAGCAAAAGCTCGAAGCCGACGGCATCGAGGTGATCGGCCCGGTCGACCACGCCCTTTTCCAGTCCATCTACTTCTTCGACCCGAACGGCCATCGCCTTGAACTCGCCTGCAATACCCTGCGGCCGGGCATGCTGGAGGCGCTCGACGAGGTGAAATGGGACATGCTGGAAGAATGGTCGAAGACGAAGAAAGCGCCCAGGCACGCGCGCTGGATGCACGATGGCCGCTACAAAGAGATGTTCCCGCTCGCCTGAACCCTTTGGAGAACCCCGACCGATGAAACTCGCCACGCTCAAAGACGGCGGGCGCGACGGCACCTTGGTCGTCGTCAGCCGTGACCTTGGCCGCTGCCACCCCGTCGGTGCCATCGCCCGCACGCTGCAGGAAGCGCTCGATCGCTGGGACGAAGTGCATGACGACCTCGCGCTCGTCGCCGAGCTGCTCGAACGCGGCGCGCTCAAAGACGCCCGCCCTTTCGATCCTGCCGCTTGCCACAGCCCTCTGCCGCGCGCCTACCAGTGGGCCGACGGCTCGGCCTATCTCAACCACGTCGAACTCGTGCGCAAGGCGCGCGGGGCCGAGGTCCCCGCTTCGTTCTACGACGACCCGCTGATGTACCAGGGCGGTTCCGACAGTTTCATCGGCCCGTGCGACGACATCGTCGCCGACGAATCCTGGGGGATAGACTTCGAGGCCGAAGTGGCAGTGATCACCGGCGACGTGCCAATGGGCATAGACCCCAGAGCCGCACTCGAGACGATCCGCCTCGTGCTGCTCGTCAATGACGTCACGCTGCGCAACCTCGTGCCCGGCGAGCTCGCCAAGGGCTTCGGCTTCTTCCAGTCCAAGCCCGCCTCCAGCTTCAGCCCCGTGGCGGTCACGCCCGACGAGCTGGGCGATGCCTGGCGCGACGGCAAGCTGCACCTGCCGCTCGAAGTCCAATACAACGGCCGTCCCTTCGGCCGGCCGAATGCCGGCGTCGACATGACGTTCGACTTCGGGCGCCTCATCGCACATGCCGCCAAAACGCGCGAGATGGAGGCTGGCAGCATCGTCGGCTCGGGCACCGTCTCCAACAAGCAGGGAGGGCTCTACGGCTCCAAGATCGAGAATGGCGGCGTGGGCTACTGCTGCATCGCCGAGGTGCGCATGTACGAGACGATCGAATCGGGCGCGCCGCAGACCCCCTTCATGCGCCCTGGCGACACGGTCGAGATCGCCATGCACGACGCCACCGGCGCCTCGATCTTCGGCAGCATCCGCAACCGGGTGCGGGGGTTGGGACGATAAACCGGAAGGAGTTTTTTCAACGAATCCATCCTCCCGAAGAGGAGGGTGTAGAGGAGACAAACGATGGGAAAAACGAAAGCCCTGGCCTTGGCCGCGGTGCTGGGATTCACGAGTCTCAGCGCCATGGCGCAGGTGAAAGTTGGCGTGACGTTTTCGATGACGGGGCCACTTGCCTCGTTGGGGATTCCGCCGAAGAACACCTTGGCCCTGTTGCCGCAGGAAGTCGCCGGTCAGCGCATCGACTACGTGATACTCGATGACGCCTCCGACCCCACGCTCGCGGTGAACAATGCCCGCAAGCTCATCGGCGAGAACGGCGTCGACGTCGTCATGGGGGGCAGCAACACCCCGACCTCGCTCGCCATCATCGATGTGGTGGCCGAGAACAAGGTGCCGATGCTCTCGCTCGGGGCGAGCGACCGGATCCTCTCGCCTATGGATGAAAAACGTCGCTGGGTCTTCAAACCGACCCAGGATGACGGAATGATGGCCCGCGCCATCGCCGAACACATGGCGGCGCAAGGCGTCAAGACGGTCGGCTTCATCGGTTTTGCTGATGCCTACGGCGAGAGTTGGTACCAGAATTTCAGCGCCGCGGCCGAAAAGCATGGCCTCAAACTCGTCGTGAACGAGCGCTACAACCGTACCGATACCTCCGTGATGGGACAGGTGATGAAAATGCTGGCCGCCAATCCGGACGCGATCCTCGTGGCCGGCGCCGGCACTCCTGCCGCCTTGCCGCAGAAGACACTGAAGGAGCGAGGGTACAAAGGGTTCTACTATCAGACCCACGGTGTGGCCAACAACGACTTTCTTCGCGTGTGCGGGCGCGACTGTGAAGGGACTTTCCTGCCGGCGAGCCCCGTGGTCGTGGCGCCGCAGCTGCCTCAGGAACATCCGGTCAGGGCGAGCTCGATGGCTTACTACACCGCCTACGAAGAGAAATTCGGCAAAGGATCCGTCAGCCAGTTCGGCGCCTATGCCTGGGATGCGTGGAAGCTGATCGAGGCCGCCCTCCCCGCCGCATTGCAGAAAGCCAAACCCGGTACGCCAGAATTCCGCGCCGCTCTGCGCGACGGGATCGAGGCGACGACAGAGCTTGCAGCGGCCAACGGCGTCTTCACGCTCTCACCGCAAGATCACCAAGGTCTGGATGATCGGGCGCGCGTCATGGTGCGCATCACCAACGGCGGCTGGGAATACGTCCGCTGACGCGACAATCCAAGGAAGAGACATGGAAAGAGAACTCAGGGAAACGGTGACCGCTCGCTGTCCGGTTGCCCATGATGCCTCGTCGATCAACGGCTGCCCCGTGCAGCGAATGGCGCAGGAGTTCGATCCGTTCCAACACGATTACATGGCCGATCCGGCGCAATTCGTTCGTTGGGCGCGTGAGCAGGCACCCATCTTTTACGCACCCAAGCTCGATTATTGGGTCGTGACGCGCTACGACACGATCAAGCAGATCTTCCGTGATCCGGTCACCTTCAGCCCGGCCAACGTGCTGCAATCCTTCGCACAACCTTCTGCCGAAGTGCGGCAGGTGCTCGAGCGTTACGGCTACGCTTTCAACCGCACCCTGGTCAATGAAGACGAGCCGATGCACCTGGAGCGGCGACGGGTGTTGATGGAACCCTTCACGCCCGAGCATCTGGCGGAGCACGAGCCGATGGTGCGCGAGCTGGTGCGCCGCGCCGTTGATCGCTTCATCGACGCGGGGCGAGCCGACCTCGTCGATCAGATGATATGGGAAGTCCCTTTCACCGTCGCCCTACACTTTCTCGGAGTGGATGACGACGATCGGGAAAAGATGCGCCGTTTCGCCATCGCTCACACGGTGAATGCTTTCGGTCGTCCTTCTCCCGAAGAGCAGCTCGCCGTGGCCGAGACGGTGGGTCAGTTCTGGCAGTTCTGCGGCGAAGTACTCGAAAAGATGCGGCGCACGGCCGATGGTCCCGGCTGGATGCGCTATTCGATCCGCCAGCAAAAACTCTATCCCGAAGTCGTTACCGATTCCTACCTGCACTCCATGATGCAGGCGATCATCGTCGCGGCTCACGAGACGACGGTGTTCGCCACCACCAACGCCCTCAAGACCCTGCTGGAGCACGAAGCCGTCTGGCGCGAGATCTGCGCCGATCCCTCCCTCATCCCGGCGGCGGCCGAGGAATGCCTGCGCTACAACGGACCGGTGGCGGGGTGGAGACGCCGCACCACGCGGGAGGTGGAAGTGGAGGGAGTGCGCCTGCCGACCGGAGCAAACATCCTCATGATCGTCGCCTCGGCCAACCACGATCCTGCGCATTTCGACGATCCCGAGTTCTTCGACATCGGCCGCGCCAATGCCTCCGAGCATCTCAACTTCGGCTACGGCGCCCACCAGTGCCTCGGCAAGAACCTCGGTCGCATGGAGATGCAGATCATGATCGAGGAACTCTCCCGCCGCCTGCCGCACATGCGCCTGGCCGAGCAGCGATTCGACTACCTGCACAACGTCTCCTTCCGCGCACCGCGCCATCTGTGGGTCGAATGGGATCCGGCACAGAATCCGGAACGGCGCGATGCCAGCATCCTGCATCTGCGCCAACCCGTGCGCATCGGTCCTCCACGGGCGAAGGACGTCGTGCGGACCATGGAGGTCGCGGCGGTCGAACGCCCCGCGGAGAACATCGTCGTCCTGCATCTGACTCGCCCCGACCGGCGTCCTTTGCCGCGCTGGTCTCCCGGAGCGCACATCGACATCGAATGTGGCGAGCCCGAGCGGTCGCGGCAGTATTCCTTGTGTGGCGATCCGGAGAATCGCAACGAATGGCGGGTGGCAGTACAGCGTGATCCCGCTAGCCGCGGCGGCTCACGCTGGATCCACGAACAGGTACGCCCGGGCATGTTGCTGCGCGTACGGGGACCGCGCAACAGCTTCCGGCTCGACGAGAATGCGCCTCGCTATCTCTTCTTGGCCGGCGGCATCGGCATTACGCCCATCATGACGATGGCGGCGCGGGCCAAGGAGCTGGGTGCGGACTATGAATTGCACTACAGTGCGCGCTCGCGTGCTTCACTCATCTTCGTCGACGAACTGCGCCAGAGCCATGGCGATCGGCTCCATGTCTATGTCAGCGAGGAGGGAGTGCGCAACGATTTGGCCGCACTGATTGGACGCGCAAGCGCTGATACGCAGATCTACGCCTGCGGACCGCAGCGCATGCTCGAAGCCCTGGAGCGGCTCGTCGAGAATCGTCCCGAGGTCACTTTGCGCGTCGAACATTTCTTCGGTGAGGCCTCGCGCCTCGATCCGGCAAAGGAGCGGTCGTTCCAGGTCGTCCTGCGCAATTCCGGCCTCACCTTGGAGGTTCCGGCCGACAAAACCTTGCTCGAAGTCCTGCGCGCCTACAACATCGAAGTGCAAAGCGATTGCGAGGAAGGTCTGTGTGGCACCTGTGAAGTCTCGGTCGTCGACGGCGAAGTCGACCATCGCGACAGTGTACTCACCCGCGCCGAACGGCGCGAGAACCGCCGCATGATGTGCTGCTGCTCGCGTGCAAAAACCGAGCGTCTGGTACTCGACCTGTAATCCATCCTGCCAGGAAAGCCGATGAAGCTCTACACCTACTTTCGCAGCTCCGCCGCTTACCGTGTGCGCATTGCGCTGGCGCTCAAGGGGCTGGACTATGAGGCGGTGCCGGTGCATCTGCTGCGCGACGGCGGGGAGCAGCACCGGCCGGAATACCGGGCGATCCATCCGGGTGGCCTGGTGCCAGCGCTGCAGACCGATGGCGGCGAGGTGCTGGTGCAATCACTGGCCATCATCGAGTACCTTGAAGACACCCATCCCGAGCCGCCCCTGCTGCCGCCCGACCCGCTAGGGCGGGCGCGGGTGCGTGGGCTGGCGCTGACGATCGCCTGCGACGTGCATCCGCTCAACAACCTCGGCGTGCTGCGCTACCTCACCGAGCGCTTCGGCGTGAGCGAGGAGCAGAAACTCGCCTGGATCCGGCACTGGATCGAGCGGGGGCTTGGCACGTTCGAACGACTGCTCGACGATTCCCGCACTGGCCTCTTTTGCCACGGTAACACGCCCACGCTGGCCGACTGTTGCCTCGTGCCGCAGGTCTTCAACGCCCGGCGCTTCGAGTGTTCGCTGGAGGCGTTCCCTCGCATCTGCGCCATCGTCGAAGCCTGCGAGGCACTGCCGGCCTTCCAGCAGGCGGCCCCGGCCCGCCAGCCAGACGCGCCGCCCCCGGTTCCCGTCTGAAGCGGCAGCGTCATCCCGCGACCCGGGTAGCGGGGGGCCACACGAGCGTCCGACCGCAAACTTTTTGATGGCTGCACCACGGAGGGGGTATGCATCAACCCAGCATGGAGGCGCGCAAGTCGATTTATTATCGCTACCAGGTCTTTCCGCCTTATCTGCCCCGTGAAACGGAACCTCGTAAGAAAGTCGTCATCGTGGGCGCTGGACCCGTGGGCATGACGCTCGCGCTGTTGCTCGCCCGCTACCGCATCCCCAGCGTCATCCTCGAATCGGAAGTGCAGGTGAGCGAAGGCAGCCGCGCCATCGTCTATACGCGCCGTTCGATGGAGATTCTCCAGCAGGCTGGCGTGGCGCGTCGCATCGCCGAAGTCGGGCTGCCGTGGCGTTTCGGCAACTCCTACTATCGCGGGCAGCGTGTATTCCGCATGGAAGCGCCGCACGACGAGGACAGCCGTTTCTACCCCATGATCAACCTACAGCAGCAGTACCTCGAAGAATTCCTCCTCGACGAGGTGCGTCGCAGCGGCCTCGTCGAAGTGCGCTGGGGCAACAAGCTCATCGGTCTGAGCCAGCGCGACGACGGGGTGGAGGCGCGCATCGACACGGCGCAGGGGGAATATACCCTCTCGACCGACTGGCTCGTCGCCGCCGACGGCGCCCGCTCGGTCGTGCGCAGCCTCTTGGGGCTGTCGCTGGTCGGAGCCTCCTACACGGGGCGCTTCGTGATCGCCGACATCAAGATCGACCTCGACCTGCCCACCGAACGGCTCGCCTTCTTCGATCCCGCATGGAATCCCGGCAACACGGTGCTGATGCACCGTCAGCCCTTCGGCATCTGGCGCATCGACTTTCGTCTGCCGGAGGGCGAAGAGCCGGAGGAGGCGCTGCGCTTCGACGTGCTCAGGGCACGCATCGACGCGCACCTCGAGATGATCGGCTACGGAAACAAACCCTGGGAACTCGACTGGTGCTCGGTCTATTCCGCCCGTGCCCTCACTCTTGAAGACTACGTCCATGGTAACGTCGTCTTCGCCGGCGACGCGGCGCACGTGCTGCCCATCTTCGGCGTGCGCGGCGCCAACACTGGTTTTCAGGACGCGTTCGACCTCGCCTGGAAACTCGCCTTCACGCTGAACGGCTGGTCCGACCGCTCGCTGCTTTCCTCGTATTCCGAAGAACGCGTCGGCGCCGCCAAAGAGATCATCGAAGAGGCCGGACGCAGCACACGTTTCATGACGCCGCCTACGCCGGGCCATCGGACGATGCGCGACGCCGTGCTCTCGCTCTCGCTGAAGAACGGCTTCGTCGGGCCGCTCTTTCACTGGCGCACGTCGCGCCCGCACGTCTATGCGCATTCGCGACTCAACGCGCGCGACGACGATCAGGCGCTCTTTCTCGAAGGGCCGGTCGATGGCGCACCGATCCCCAATGTCAAACTCGGGTTCGACGACTTCCTGCTCGATCACTGGGACGAGTCGATCCACCTGCTCGTCTTCACTGAACGTGAAGCGCTGCCCGCCGACGTCACGGCGCTGCAGCAGCGCCTGCGGGCGCGGGGCGTGCCGCTGCGCTTGCTCGCCCTCAGCCTCGGCAGACAGCACGTCGAGGGGGCCGATCTGACCTTGCCCGATCCCAAAGGACGCTGCTGGCGTAAGTATGGCGCGAGTGCCGATGGCGCGACCTACCTCGTGCGTCCCGACCAGCACGTCGCCGCCCGCTGGGGCAACTGCGCGGCCCATCGCATCGTCACCGCCCTCGCACGACTCGTCAACCGTCTGGGAGAATCCGCATGAACGTTGCCGATCTGGAACGAATCTACGATCTCCTGGCCGACGTGATCGATGCCGTCCCCGAAGACAAGGTCCGGGTCTTTCTCGCCAAATTCGGCCTGCTCGCCGCCCATGCGCTGGATGATGCGCAGCAGGTGGCCGCGCTCATCGACAATGCCAAGGCGGATTTGTAGCCCCGTCAAGAGGGAGGGAAGAATGATAGGCTCCTGGTTTAGAATATTTGTGATGCTCACACTGGAATCGGTGACCGCGTTCAGCTTGGGTTTGATGGCCGTCCTTGTCTTTCTCAATGTCATTCTGCGTTACTTTTTTTCTTCTGGCTTTCCAGTCGCGGAGGAGCTATCACGTCTTCTTTTTGTGTGGATCGTCTTCCTTGGTGCCATCCTTGCTGCTCTGGAGCGAAAGAACATTGCCTATCTCGGTCTGTTGCGCCGCTTGCCGCCAGCAATCAGGGCGATCCTCGTCATAGTTGGAGCCCTAATTCTGCTCGTGTTTGGTGGAATGTTTCTCTACGGCGGGTGGCTGCAGACCCAAATCAATCTGGACAACCGCTACCCCCTGCTCGGTCTTCCTTATGCTTTGCTTTATTTGTCAGCCACGATCTTTGGCCTGGGGCTGATCGTTATCGTACTCACCAACGTTTGGGCTGCACTGCGACACAGGGATTTGGGTCTGCTAGCGATTGCAGAAGGTGAGAATGAACTCGAGCTCGAAATCACAGAAGAAGAGCGAAAAGTCCAGAGGAAGTAATGGAGACTATTCTCTTTATTGCAAGTCTTTTTGGCGGTATCGCCATCGGCCTTCCGATCGCTTACGCCATTCTGGGCTCGGCCGTCCTCGTAATGTTGGGGATGGGCGAATTTGACATCCAGGCGGTGGTACAGAGTTCAATTGCTGGCGTAGACAGTTTCGTGTTGCTGGCGGTCCCTTTTTTCATCCTCGCAGGGGAACTGATGAACGCTGGCGGGTTGTCGCAGCGCATCGTCGAGATGGCCATGGCTTTCGTCGGTCATCTTCGCGGAGGGATGGGATACGTAGCGGTGATCGCCGCGGTCATTCTCGCGAGCCTCTCTGGTTCTGCGGTGGCTGACACCGCTGCACTGGGATCCATTCTCATTCCCATGATGCGACAGGCGGGGTATGGCCTAGAACGCTCTTGCGGTCTCATTGCTTCGGGCGGAATTATCGCTCCGATCATCCCGCCTTCCATCGGATTTCTGCTCTATGGGGTAGTAGGGAACGTCTCGATCACCAAACTTTTCCTTGCCGGTGTTTTTCCCGGACTTTTGATGGGTGCGGCATTGCTCGTCGTATGGAGTTGGCTTAGCCGCACAGAGAGGGGGAAAGTTCGAGAACGCCTATCGTGGAGGGCGCGTCTTCAGGCACTGGCCGAGGGAGGATGGGCGCTGCTGATGCCAGTTATCATCATCGGCGGTTTGAAGTTCGGTGTGTTTACGCCGACGGAATCCGCCGTGGTGGCTGTTTTCTACGCACTTTTTGTTGGGGTGTTTATCTATCGCGAGCTCAATGCGAGAAAAATCTATCACGCTTTGTTGGCGGCCACCAAGACGACGTCGGTGGTCCTGATCCTCGTGGCGACATCGGCCGTTGCATCTTACGTGATCACGATTTCCGAGATTCCAGCACAGATCACGGCGATCTTGCATCCTTTTATGGAAAACCCAACCGCCCTGGTGGCGTTGATGCTGCTCGTTACTTTCTTCCTTGGAATGGCATTGGAGTTCATTCCGGTTATCCTCATTTTGGCGCCAGTGTTTTTGCCGATTATCGCACAGGGAGGGATTGATCCGGTCTATTTCGGGGTCGTTTTCATGATGACCGTTTCGGTTGGCATGCTGATGCCCCCCGTCGGAGTGGTGCTCAATGTCATTAGTGCGATCGGAAAACTTCCTTTGGAGCGTGCCGTCGCTGGCGTGCTGCCTTTCATGGTGGCGGAGATTGTCCTCGTCATCCTGATGATTCTTTTTCCGGCGCTCGTCATGGTACCGCTGCGTTTTCTTGCTTGAACCAACCTAGGAGAGAATCATGTCGAAATGGGGAAAATTCATGCTTGCGGTTTTGATGCCGCTGGTTTCCACGTTACCCTTGCGCGCAGCACATTCAGCTGAGATACGGGCAAAGTTCGCTGTCACGATGCAGGAGGATTCGCATCAGGGACAAGGGGTGGCCAGGTTCATCGAACTCGTGCAGAAAAAGAGCAATGGACGAATTGCCATCAAGCCTTATTACAACGCTGTGCTTGGTAATGATGTGCAGGTAACTTCGGCATTGCAAGGGGGCAGCATCGAATTTACGGTGCCACAGACATCGACGCTCACTGGCTTGGTACCGCAATTCGAGGCCCTCGATCTGCCGTTTCTGTTTGCGAACGAGGCTGAGGCGGAGAAAGTACTCGATGGGTCGCCGGGACAGAAGCTGCTTACGCTCCTACCCTCCAAGGGCCTCGTTGGCCTGGCGTACTGGGAAAACGGTTTTTTCGTGTTCACCAACACGAAGCATCCGATTACGCGGTTAGAAGACTTCCGCGGGTTGAAGATCCGGGCTGTGCAATCGAAACTCTCCATGGATACGTTGTCCGCCTTGGGGGCGACGCCCGTGGCGTTGCCGGTGCCAGAGATTTATACCGCACTCGAGACGAAGACAGTGGATGGCCAGAGTACACCCCCTGCGGTCATCTACGCGCTGAAATTTCATGAAGTGCAGAATTATGTATCCGTCACTAACCATGCCTACGGTGCCTTTATTCCCCTTGCGAGCAAAAAATTCTGGGACAAATTGAGCGAAGATGACCGGCGTATCCTCATGGAGGCGGCCCGAGAGACCGCTGTCTTCCAGCGGGGACTAGCACGGGAAAAGAATCGTTTGGCCATGCAGAAGATGGAGGAAGCGGGGCTGAAGGTCAACGAAATTTCATCTGAAGAGCGCCAGCGAATGAAAGCGGCGACTGGAGCTATTTGGACCGAGTACCGCAAGTCTACTGAAGTCGGCAGAATCTTAGAGGAGATTGAGGCGACCCTGGTAAGGAAAGAGTGACGAGGGAATAGATGTGATGAAGGACACGGCGGGGAAGCAGTTTCGTTTCCTGTGGGGATGGCACTCAACTTCACGAGCCACACGCTGGATGTTGTAGTAACTGGCCCTCAAAGTGAGGGCAAAGTCGACTCTGGCTTGCCCGATGGTGCGGATCAGTCGGCACGGACGTCGCGAGCCGTGCTGCCCGAGTCGATGAGCGCCTCGAGGTGCTGGATGTCGTGGGGGCGGGCCGTGTCGGTCTCGGAGCAAGTCAAGATAGTTATTGCCTGGGCACCCTGAAAAACCCCCACGTTTTGGCAGGGCTGAGGCTGTAATCCATTGATTTTTAAAAGCCTGGTCGTCACAAATGAGGTTTTTCGAGGCACCCTCTTGACTTGTTCCTGGGAGGGGGTGAGTAGTTACTCTGCGGGAACGAGAAGGATCGACGAATGCCGATGACCGAATTGCAGACCGTCGTGCTGCTCTCCCTCCTGCTGGGGCTGCAGCCGATTACCACCGACCTTTACCTACCGGCCCTGCCGGGGATCACGGCAAGCCTGGAGGCGAGCGTGGCGCAGGCGCAGCAGACGCTGGCGGCGATGCTGTTCGCTTTTGGCGTGGCCCAGCTCTTCTGGGGGCCATTGTCGGACCGGTTCGGGCGCAAGCCCATCCTGCTCGCAGGGTTGAGCCTCTACGTGGCGGCGGCGCTGGGCTGCACTTTCGCCACCTCCATGCCGCAGCTGCTCGGCTGGCGCGTGGTGCAGGGGGTAGCGCTGGGGGCGTCGGTGATGGCAGGGCGGGCGATCGTGCGCGACCTGCACGATCCTCTGGCGGGGGCGAAACTCCTGAGCCGCGCTTTTTCCGGTCTCGGGCTGCTCGCCTGTCTCAGCCCTTTGGTCGGCGGGGCGACGGTGTACGCCCTGGGCTGGCGGGCGACGCTCTTCGTTCTGGCCGTGGCGGGGGCGATCACGCTGGCGTTCACCTGGTGCATCTTTCGCGAGACGCTGGCGCGGCGCAACCCGCACGCCCTGCGCCCGGCGGCGCTGCTGCGTGCATGGCGCGAGGTGCTGGGACACCGCGATTTCTGGATCTTCACCCTGCTCGCTTCATCTTCTTACGGCGGGCTCTTCACCTTCCTCGCGAGCTCTTCCTTCATCTTCATCAATCTCTACCGCTTCTCGCCCACGGAGTACAGCCTGGTGATGCTCGCCAGCGCCGCCTCCTATCTCTTCGGAACGGTGCTGTGCCGCCGCCTGCTCGGGCGCTTCGGGCTGAGGCGTACGGTGCAGCTGGGCGGCGTGCTCTCCTGCGCGGCGGGGGGACTGATGGTGATCCTGCTGCTCGGGCGTGGCGGGCCGATGGGGTTGCTCCTGCCGTTCTGCGGCTTCATGATCGCCCACGGCATCCATCAGCCGTGTGGCCAGAGCGGGGCGGTCGGGGCGTTTCCCCAGTCGGCGGGCGTGGCTTCCGCCTTGAGTGGGTTCGTGATGATGTCGATCGCCTTTCTCACGGGGGCGGTGCTCGGCGTGGTGATGCGCGACAATCCCTGGCCTTTCGCCGGGCTCGTCGCCTTCTGGGGAGCGATGCTCTTCGTGCTCGCTTTCGCCTTCGTGCCGCGTTCGCGTCTCGTCGCCAGCGAGGCGGTTCAAACCGAACGCGCTGGCTGATACACCGCCACCTCCAGTCCGCGCTCGGCGAGCGCCCGACCGTGCCATTGGCTGAGCAGCCCGCGGTCGCAGTAGAGCAGATAGCGCAGCGCCTCGGGCAGCTTCGCTTCGCGCAGGGCGAAGAAGGGAATCGTCAGGTCGGCTTCGGGCAGCGGCGCTTCGTCGGCGAGCTCGGGCGGACGAATGTCGATGAGAACGTCGCCCGGGGTTTTCTGCCTCACCACCGGCAGCGCTGCGCCGGCCTCGGGCGGTGCGGCGAGCGCTTCGATCTTCCAGGTCTTGCGCGCGGCGAGCGCCCGGTCGAGCACCGTGAAGTCGAAGCTTTGCTCCAGCTCGGCCAGCCGCTCGAAGGAGCCGTGGATCACCGGGCGCTTGGAGATGACGGCGCAGTGTTCTGGCAGATGCTCGGCGAAGGAGCGCGTGCCGATGCGCTCGGCCCAGGCGATGATCTCGTTCTTGTGCAGCGCCACCACCGGGCGCACCACCAGCTTGTCGGTGGCGCGGTCGATGAGCGCGAGGTTGCGGAGCGTCTGGCTCGAGACCTGGGCGAGGCTCTCGCCGGTTACCAGCGCGTCGAGCCCGAGCTCATCGGCCAGACGGCTGGCGGCCATCAGCATCAGGCGCTTGAGCATGACCCCCATGTAGCCTTCGCGCACGTCGGACAGCAGCCGCTCGATCACTTCGCCGAAGGGCACGGAGATGAAGAGCGCGGGGTGCGAGCGGGCATAGCGCTGCCACAGGTAGTGGCACACCTGCTGCACTGCCGCCTCGTGTTCGGCTCCGCCCAGGTCGAAGAAGACGAAGTGGGTCTTGATCCCCCGGCGCAGCATGAGGAAGGCGGCCACGCTGGAATCGAATCCGCCGGAGACGAGGGCGATCGCTTCGCCCTGAGCGCCCAGCGGGAAACCGCCCAGTCCTTTCTCGCGCCCTTCGACGAGTTCGAGCACCTCGCCCGAGAGCTCGATCGCCACCGTGACTTCGGGATGGGTGAGATCGACCTTGGCGCCGGGGGCGGCGGCAATGAGCGCGGCGCCCGCCGTGCGTTCGAGTTCGAGCGAGGTGAAGGCATGTCGCCCCTTGCGCTTGGCGCGCACGGCAAAGGTCTTGCCGGCCACCCAGGGCGCGGCGAGCGTAGCCACGGCCTGGGCCACGGCCTGCGGCGAGACTTCGGGCAAGGGGAGCTCGCGCACGCGCAAGACGAGGTCGATGCCGGGGGTGTCGCACAGCCGCCGCTGCAGCCGCGCGCCGTCTTCGTCGGCCGCTTCGACTTCGATTTTGTCCCAGAAGCGGCGCACGCGGCAGGCGATGCCGTCTTTCTCGGCCAGACGCCGCACGTTGTCGACGAGGATCTTGGTCATCGTCTTGCGCACCGAAGCGCTCTTGATGATGATCTCGGGGGAGAGCTTGAGGAGAAAACGCATGCCGGGATGGTCGGGAAAGGGAAGGGGCGATTCTAGCAGCGCGGCCGTAGAAGCGTATCGCCGCGGCGGGAGGGACTGCCCGCCGCGGGCCGTTTCAATGGGCGGCGAGGTCGCGACGAACAGCTGCCGGGTTTTCAGCCTGGGAGCGCGGTGCGGCGCGACGGCCGAAGGCGGCGAGTTTGCGTTCGGCTTTCTCGTAGCGCGTTTCGCGGTAGCCCTTGATGCCATCGAGCCGTCGTAACGCAAACCCAACGTCGGTTTCGCAGGGTACTTCCTCGAGCAGCAAGGTGCGGACATGCTCGGCGATCTCGCGCTCGCGTTGGTGCCAACCCGGCAGGCGGCGCAGGAAACGGCAGTGGCGCAGCAGGCGCAGCATCCACGGACGGGATTCGAGCGTGATTTCGAGATGTCTGCCGAAGAGTTCCAAGCGAGGTCTGTTGGGATGCGAGACGCGCAGGCTGTGCCCGAGTCGGCCGTAGGTGTGCTGGCGTTTCGCTGCCTCGAGCGGCGAGACGAGGACATGGGCGATGAATATTTCATCCTTGACGAAATGCGTCTTGGTGAGGACGCGCAGCGCGAGCGCCCGGTGTTCTGGCGCGTAGCGTTGCACCACACGTGTCGCCTCGGTCAGGTAGTCTTCGAGCGTGGCGCCGCGGTCGTAAAGGAGCAGGTCGTGGAGGTAGCGGGCGATGTGGGTCAGTGGCACTTCGGGAAAGAGGCGGGTCAAGCGCTGCAAGGCGTCTTCGAAGCGCGTGAGCAGTGCTTCGGCCGATGTCCAGGGCGGGAGGCTCTCGACGAGACTGGTACGCAGCAGCGTGAGTTCGGCCTCGGGTTCGTCTGCGGACATCGGTTCGGGGCCAGTGATGAAGAGCCGTCGCCCTAAGAGGAACGCTTGCCAGTTTGTCGCGAACTCGCGCGAGGGGAGGGCACGTTCAAACGCCGTACGCATTGCCTCGAGGGGAAAAGGAATCGCTCCTGCCTGCCAGGCGGCGCCCAGAAGTAGCGCCGGGGCATAGACGCTTCTCCCTAGCGTTTGCCCCACGGTGCGCCGTGCCGGCAGTAGATACAGGCGCTCACCGAGCGCGCGCCGCAACGACTCGTGCAGCCGCTGCGGGGTGAGCGGTGGCTCGCGTTCTCCTTCGTCGAGCATGAGTGAGAGCGGCAGTTGCATGTCCTCTTCGCACAGTGCCAAGCCATGGGGAGCAAGCCAGGCGAGGGAATGCGCCCCGTCGAGCAGATCGGCAGCGAGCAGCAAGTCGGCCCCGCCCTGTGGGGTGACCGGATCGTTGGCCGCGCCGGCGCGATACAGCGCCAGATGACTCGTCACTTGGCCGTTGCGCTGTGCCAGCCCCTTCTGGTCGATGAAACTGAATTCCAGCGTCTCTGGGAGTGCGAGCGCAGCTTCGGCCAGGACGCGGGTGATGGTGGTCACGCCCGAGCCGCCCACTCCTGTGACCACGACGCGCCAGATGTTGCCGGCGGAGATGTCTTCCAGTGTTTTGCGTGGCGCTGGCTCCGGTAGCTCCTCGGATACGATCACGTCGTCGTGACGTGTCGTCGGTGGAAGGTAATCGATGACGCGGATCTTTTCGAAACTGGGACAGGCAAGGATTTTGCTGCAATAGCCGTCGGCGACGCAGATCTGCGGGTCGATGCTCACTTTTGGGCCGTAAGCGTCTTCAGTACGGGACAAACCGGGGCAGCCGGTGGCCTCGATGCAGGCGCGGCAGTCCTCACAGGCTGACGTATTGATGCGGTAGAACACTTTCTCCGGCAGCGGCTTGCCTTGGACGAGCATTTCGCGTTCGCGTGCCCGTAGGCGGGCATGGTAGGTCAGGCCGCACTCCTTGCGCGAGACGATTACCTTGGTGCCGGGGCGCCGGACGTAGTCGGCGAGCAGGTTGAGATAGAAATAACGGTCGCTCGGATTGACCTCGATCGCCTCGGTCACACCCATTGCACGCACCATGCCCAGAATATCTTGCTGCGGCCGACGTAACCCTTCCACCGACTCGCCGCTGCGCGGGTCCACCTGATGGCCGGTCATTGCCGTGACACCATTGTCGAGCACGATGTAGGTCACGTCGTGCCCTAGTTGTACCGAGTTGGAAATGGCAGTCACCCCTGTGTGGAAGAAAGTCGAATCGCCCATCAATACCACCGATGGGGTGCCGGTGAAGAGGTCGGTGCCGGCACCGACGGCTCCGCCCTGGCCCATGGCACCGATGTCGTGCATCTCCCCGAAGGGTGGCAGGAAGGAGAGCGAATAACATCCGACGTCGCCGTGGGTCACGAGCGGGATGCCGACGCGCGCGAGGCTGCGACGCACTGCCTTGAGTATGCTCAAAGTTTCGCGGTGCGGACAGCCGGGGCAGAACGTCGGCAGGCGCGGCGGCAGTGCTTCGGGGAGTACGATGGGCTCGGCCGGGCTCAGCGGGCGTGTTGCCGGACGCAGATGCTGCAGCAGCACCTCGATCCGCTCACGCATGAGCTCGTGGCTCAGCCCGCCGTCGGCGGGGAACCCCTCTTCTTCCTCGTCGGAGAAACGGAACCGCTTGCCCATGACCCGGACTTCGAGCCCGTGCGCCTGGCATAGCGCCGCTACCTCTTGCTCGAGAAATCCGCGTTTTTCTTCGACGACCACCACCGTACGACGGCGCACGAGCCAGGGCACGAGAGCGGACTCGACGAGGGGCCAGGAACCGGCTGGCCGATAGAGCGCCACCTCTTCGCCCAGACCCAGTTCATCGAGTACCTGCCGCATGCGCGGGTAAACGGGGCCAGCGGCGATGAACCCGAGTTCGGCGGTCTCGTCTCCCTCGCAGTGATCGAGGGACAGTTGGGTGAGCACCTCGAGCGCTCGGGGAAAGCGCACCCGAATCATCTCGCGATCGGCCACGCGTGAGTTGGGCGGAACCATCACGTTGCGCGTCAGATCGAGCGTGTCGGGATCGAATCGGGCCGTTTCGCGCGGCAACGGCGTCCAAGGGCGAATGCATACCCTGCCTCCGCCTTCGGCGAGGAAGGTGGGTACCACCACGCCGACGTAGAGCGAGGAGCGGCGCGACAACGTCAGGGCGAGGGCGATACCATCCTTCAGTTCCTGCGGCGTGGCCGGCTCGAGGAAGGGAATGTGCAGGTGTTTGAAGAGATAGCGAGAGTCGGCCGGTGTGGCCGTGGACTGACACCAGGGATCGTCACCGACCACGACCACCACGCCGGCATGGCATGGGGTTCCGCTGTCGGGGTCGATGGCGCGTGGACCGGGATCGGCGAAATTGCCTACCGACAGGGCATCGGCCGCCACCTGAAGCCCCATCGACTTCATCGCCAGCAGACAGTCACGCCCGGCCTGCCTTGCGCCGGCAGCCATCGCGGCGGCGTTGCCCTCGTTGTTGGCGATCGCCACGCGCACGCCGTGCCGTGTGAGTTCTGCGCGTCGGGCCTGAAGAACGTTGAAGAAATCGGCCAGCGGCGAGCCAGGATAGCCGGTGTAGAGCGATACTCCGGCTTCCAGCCCACCCTGGATGATCAATTCGTTGCCATCGAGGATCCGGTATTCCATGACCTCCTCCTTCGTCTCTCTTTTGGGGCTGTTCATGTACAGTATTTATACGTATATTGATGGTGAAAATACAGAGATAGAAAAGTGATCTCTGAATCGGTACAGAATGGTTTTTCGCATGACTGTACCGGTGAAAAAAGCGCGAAACTGAGCCGGTCAGCGGAGAAACGAATGGAGGATCTAAGGTATCGGCGCCTAGCCTGCGAACTCGCCGAGCGCATCCGCGAAGGCGTTTATCGTCCAGGAGAACGTTTCCCTTCGCTGCGCAAGACGGTCGAGCGCCATGGCGTGAGCTTGACCACGGTGCAGAGCGCCTATGCCCTGCTCGAATCCTGGCGCCTGATCGAATCGCGCCCGCGCTCTGGCTACTATGTGCGCGACGCCATCGCACCACCGGTAGAACCTTCCTTGGCTCCGATGCAGCAGCCAGTGGCGGTGGAGATTCGCCACGAGGCGGCCGAAGTGTTGCGCCTCTGCCAGCGCGAGGGGGTACTCGATCTGGGAACCGCCATTCCTTCGGCCGAATTTTTGCCCGTGGAACGTCTGCGTCGGGCGATCGGCAGGGTGGTACGCGAGCGCATGGCCGAAGTCGTTGGCATGCAGTTCTCCGCCGGCATGGCCTGCCTGCGACGCGAGCTCGCCAAACGCATGGCCGACGCCGGCTGTGCCGTCTCTCCCGAGCACATCGTCGTCACCAACGGCGGTCAGGAAGCATTGCTCCTGAGCCTGCGGGCGATGACGCGTCCCGGCGACACCGTCGCCGTCGAGAGCCCCACCTACGTTGGGTTGCTACAAGCGCTCGAATCCCTCGGCTTGCACGCACTGGAGATCCCTTCCCATCCGCGTGAGGGCGTCAGCCTCGAGGCGCTCGAGCTCGCGTTGGCACAGTGGGAGATTCGCGCCTGTGCCTTTATGACGGCCAACAGCAATCCTTCTGGGGCCAGCATGCCGCTCGAGCGCAAGCGCCGTCTGGTGGAGATGCTGGCCGAGCGCGGCATCCCCCTGGTCGAAGACGACGAATTCGGGGATCTGACCGAAGCGAGACGAAGGGTGCCAGCGGCCAAGGCCTTCGACCGCCAGGGATTGGTCTCCTATTGCGCTTCGGTCTCCAAGTCCTTGGCACCGGGCTTGCGGGTAGGGTGGTGCGTGCCCGGCCGGTTTCAAGACGAAGTCATGTTCATGAAATCGTTCAGCAGCGTCAGTACGCCGGCGTTGTGTCAAATGGCGGTGACCGAAATGATGGCCGACGGCAGCTACGATCGCCATCTGCGCCAGGCGCACACTCGCTACGCCGCCCAGGTACAGCGTTTTTCCGCGGCCATCGCCCAGCATTTCCCGCCTGGCACGACCGGGAGTCGACCCACGGGAGGCTTCGTCCTCTGGGTTGGCTTGCCGGAAGGGAGCGATGCGGCGGTGCTGTGCCGGCTCGCCCTGGGCGAAGGGGTTGGCATCATGCCAGGACATCTCTTCTCCGCCTCGGGGCGATACCGTAACCATCTACGGCTCAATTGCGCCGTGCCGTGGAGCGAACGCGTCGAGCATGCCTTGATCACGCTGGGGCGTCTGGCTACCTCCGCAGAAGTCGTTTCGCGGTAAGCTTCTTGTTTTGCGTTGCCCGAGGACGATCAGATGAAGGTGCTGGTGACCGGCGCGGCCGGCTATATCGGTTCGCACACCTGCGTGGAACTCTTGACGGCGGGCCACGAGGTGGTGGCGCTCGACAATTTTTCCAACAGCCATCCCGAGGCGCTCGCGCGCGTGGCCGAGCTGGCCGGGCGCGCGCCGACGGTGATTCGCGCCGACGTGCGCGACCGTGATGCGCTCGTGCGCGTGCTCGCGCAGCACGGCTGCACGGCGGTGATCCACTTCGCCGGCCTGAAGGCGGTGGGCGAATCGGTGGCGCAGCCGCTCGCCTACTACGACAACAACGTGCTCGGCACCCTGAGGCTGCTGCAAGCGATGCAGGCATGCGGCGTGAAGACGCTCGTCTTCAGTTCCTCGGCCACGGTCTATGGCGAGCCGCAGCGCCTGCCGCTGACCGAAGATCATCCCCTGAGCGCCACCAACCCGTACGGGCGCACCAAGCTGGTGATCGAGGAGATGCTGCGCGACCTCTTCCGCGCCCAGCCCGACTGGCGCATGGCCCTGTTGCGCTACTTCAACCCGGTGGGAGCGCATCCTTCGGGGCGCATCGGCGAGGATCCCGGCGGCGTGCCCAACAACCTCATGCCCTACGTGGCCCAGGTGGCGGTGGGGCGGTTGCCGAAACTGCGCGTCTTCGGCGACGACTACCCCACGCCCGACGGCACGGGGATGCGCGACTACCTGCACGTGGTCGACCTGGCGCTGGGGCACTTGGCGGCGCTGCGCACCCTCGCTGCCGAGCCGCCGCAGTGCCTGGCGGTAAACCTTGGCACGGGCCGGGGCCATAGCGTGCTCGAGCTCGTGCGCGCCTTCGAGCAGGCGAGCGGCCGGGCGATCCCTTACGAGATCGTTCCGCGCCGTCCCGGCGACGTCGCCGCCTGCTGGGCCGACCCGAGCCTGGCGGCCGAGCGCCTGGGCTGGCGCGCCACCCGCGGACTCGACGAGATGTGCCGCGACGCTTGGCGCTGGCAGCAGGCCAATCCGTACGGTTACGGCCACCCCGAAGAATAGGGCACCGCGAACAACCTACTGCGCGGCCGAATGGCGGCGTTGCGCGGTGCTCGCAGGCTCGCCTATCTGCAGGATAGGTCTCGCCTGCTGCGCTCCGGGCGCCTTGCCCTGCAGCCGCTCGCAACGGTCGTTCGCGGTGCCCAATAAAAGGATTCATAGGGCAAGCCCTTATGTTTTATGTAAAACTCATGTCTTGCGGGGTAGAATGGCGCGGTCTTCCTCCCTTTTCCCTGGATCATGAGCGCAAACGACCGTATCCTCAATGCGCAGCTGCGCGGCAAGATCATGTCGGCCGACGAGGCCGCGGCCCTGATTCCTTCCGGCGTGAACGTCGGCATGAGCGGCTTCACCGGCGCGGGCTATCCCAAAGTGGTGCCGGCGGCGCTGGCCAAACGCATCCTCGACGCGAACCTGCGCGGGCAGCGTTTCAAGATCAGCGTGTGGACCGGCGCTTCCACCGCTCCCGAGCTCGACGGGGCGCTGGCCATGGTCGACGGCATCGAAATGCGCCTGCCCTACCAGTCCGACCCCACTTGCCGCAAGCGCATCAACGCCGGCGAGATGGAGTACATCGACATCCACCTCTCGCACGTGGCGCAGTTCGTCTGGGGCGGATTCCTCGGCAAACTCGACATCGCCGTGGTCGAGGTGGCTGGCATCACCGAAGACGGCCTGCTGATCCCCTCTTCTTCGGTGGGCAACAACAAAACCTGGCTCGACCAGGCCGACAAGATCATCCTCGAGGTCAATGCCTGGCAGAATCCTGCGCTCGAGGGCATGCACGACATCTACTACGGAACGGCGCTGCCGCCGCACCGCAAGCCCATCCCCATTCTCAAGCCAGCCGACCGCATCGGCGTTCCCTACTACCGCGTCGATCTCGATAAGGTGATCGCGGTGGTGGAGACCAACCATCCCGACCGCAACACCCCCTTCTCCCCGCCCGACGAGAATTCGCGCCGCATCGCCGGCCATATCCTCGAATTCCTGCAGCACGAGGTGAAGAAAGGGCGGCTGCCGGAGAACCTCCTGCCGCTGCAATCGGGCGTGGGCAACGTGGCCAACGCCGTGATGGCGGGCTTGCGCGAGGGGCCTTTCGAAAACCTCACCGCCTATACCGAGGTGCTGCAAGACGGCATGCTCGAGCTGATCCGCTGCGGCAAGCTCACTTGCGCCTCGGCTACTTCCTTCTCCCTCAGCCCGGACGCGCTCACCGAGCTCAACGCCAACCTGAACGACTTCAAGAACAAGATCCTGCTGCGGCCGCAGGAGATCTCGAACCATCCGGAAGTCATCCGGCGCCTGGGCGTCATCGCCATGAACGGCCTGATCGAGGCCGACATCTACGGCAACGTCAATTCGACCCACATCATGGGCACCTCGATCATGAACGGCATCGGCGGCTCGGGCGACTTCGCGCGCAACGCCTTCATCTCGATCTTCATGACGCCTTCGAGCGCCAAGGGCGGCACCATCTCCTGCATCGTGCCCATGGCCTCGCACGTCGATCACACCGAGCACGACGTGCAGGTGATCGTCACCGAACAGGGGCTGGCCGACCTGCGCGGGCTCTCGCCCAAGCAGCGCGCCCACGTCATCATCGAGAACTGCGCCCACCCCAACTTCAAGCCGGCGCTGCGCGAATACTTCGAGCGGGCGCTGCGCTACTCGCCGGGCAAGCACACGCCGCATCTGCTCGACGAAGCCTTCACTTTCCTCTCCAACTGGGCGGCGAACAAGGCCGCGCGTGAAGCCTGGCGCGACGATTCGCTGGTGCAGGCCGACGCCTGGCGCAAGTAAGGGGGATCGTCCCGGCGCTTCCGGGCGCCGGTGGATCGATCTGTCGCGCGCTCCGGTTGCGTCGTTGTGCTGCGTGCGTCGCGCTACGGCGGCGCTCGCGACGAGTTCTTTACGAGATCGCAGAGGCGGGGCGGCGAGGAGTCATCGCCTGTTCCGGCCGGAGGATGGTGAGCCGCTGTGCGATGCGGCGGTGCCGCGCAAGGCGTAGGAGGGCCTTGTCGCGGGTGAGGAGAAGTGGTGCATAGGCGAGCGCGCAGACGAGGAATTTCTGGTCGTCGGGGTCGCGGCAGCGCGCCGGGGCTTCCAGCTCGGGAAGGGGCAGCTCGCGACGCAGCGCCGCGTAGGCGGCGCGCGCGGCGGCGGCGCGCTGGGGGTCGAATCCCTCGCGCGCGAGCACGCAGTGCCATTCGGCGATCATCGGCGGGGTGGCGAGCGGTACGAGGCGGCCGGCGGAGAGCGCCGCAGCGAGCGGCGACAGCGCCGGATCCTCGAAGTACCATAGCGCCAGCGCCACGTTGGTGTCGAGCACCACCGCCGTCGCACCGACGGCGGCGGGGTCGGCTTCGTCGTTCAGATGCGCACCTGGACGTAGGAGCCGGGAGCGTCCTCGATCACCGGGAGCTTGCCCTGAGCCGGGTCGCGCGCTGGCATGCGCGTATCATCTTGCGCCGCCAGCCATTCGTTCCAGTTGGGCCACCACGAACCTGGGTGATGCTCGGCACTGTGTAGCCATTCTTCCGAATCCTCGGGTAGCGGCGTGACCGGGTTGGTCCAGTAGCCGTACTTGTTCGCCGCGGGCGGGTTGACGATGCCGGCGATGTGGCCCGAGCCGCCGAGCACGAAGCGCACCGGCGCGCCCGTGAGCCGGCGGGCGCCTTTGTAGGTGGTGCGCCAGGGGGCGATGTGGTCCTCGACCGTGGAGATGAAATAGCAGGGGTGCTTGATCTTGCCCAGGTCGATCGGCGTGCCGAGGATCTCGATTCCGCCCGGCTCGACGAGCTTGTTCTCGATGTACATCTTGCGCAGATAGAAGCTGTGCATCGCCGCGGGCATGCGGGTGGAGTCGGAGTTCCAGTACAGCAGGTCGAAGGGGAAGGGCTCCTTGCCGAGCAGGTAGTTGTTCACCACGAAGGACCAGATGAGGTCGTTGGCGCGCAGCATGTTGAAGGTGGTGGCCATCTCCGAGCCTTCGAGATAGCCGCGCTCCTGCATTTTCTTTTCCAGCGCCGCCACGGTCTCGGGCGTGGTGAAGACGCCCAGCTCGCCCGGTTCGGAGAAGTCGATGAGGGTGGTGAGGAAGGTGGTTGAGCCGAGGCGCTTTTGCCGTTTGCCCGCCAGGTAGGCGGCAGCGGTGGCGAGCAGGGTTCCGCCAAGGCAATAGCCGGCGGCATTGACGACGCGCTCTCCGGTCTGCTCCTCGATGGCATCGAGCGCGGCGAGCACGCCTTTTTGCACGTAGTCTTCGAACGTGGCCTGGGCGAGGCCCTCGTCGGGGTTTACCCAGGAGAGGATGAAGACCGTATGCCCTTGATCGACCAGCCATTTGACCAAAGAGTTCTGCGGCCGCAGATCGAGGATGTAGTACTTGTTGATCCAGGGCGGCACGATGAGCAGCGGCCGCTTATAGACGGTCTCGGTGGTGGGGGTGTATTGGATGAGCTGCATGAGCTCGGTTTGATACACCACTTTGCCCGGGGTGGTGGCGATGTTCTTGCCCAGCTCGAAGGCGCTGGTGTCGGTCATGCGGATGCGCAGCTGGCCGTGCCCTTCCTCGAGGTCGCGCAGGAGGTTCTTCAGCCCGCGGACGAGGTTTTGGCCGTGGGTGCGCAGGGTCTCGCGGAAGACCTCGGGGTTGGTGAGGGCGAAGTTCGACGGCGAGAGGGCGTCGATGAAGTTGCGGGTGAAAAATTCGATGCGCTGTTTCGTTCGTTCGTCGGTGCCCTTGATGTCGCTGACGACTTCGTGGATGCGGCGTGCGGCGATGAGGTAGGACTGCTTGATGTAGTCGAAGAGAAAGTGCTCTTCCCAGTCGGGATCCTTGAAGCGGCGGTCGCCTTTCTCCGGTTCGACCACGGGCGGGGTCTTCATGCCCATGAGCTTGAGCATGGAGCGCTGCCACAGGGTGAAGTAGTCCCACATCAGGTTCATCTGCGCCTGGGCGAGACGATAGGGGTTGGCGAGCAGCCGCGCCATCATCTCCATGTAGGTCTGGGCGATGCCGACTTCGTCGGCCGGCGGATGGATTCCTTCCTTGAGCTGCTTGCGCATGGTCTCGCCCAGCAGCCGGGCGGCGCGCTCGGCGACTTCGGCGTAGATCTTGGCCATCTCTTGGGGATCGGGGAGCTTGGGGTCCGGAGGCAGCGGGGCGGCCGGTTTTTGCGTCGGGGTCTGGGTCTTGCTCATCTTGGTTCCCTTGGTGCTCGTTCTCGTTCAGGGGGTCGGGCCCGTGCGCACGAAACGCTGCTGGCCATCGGTGCCGCGCAGCCGTTCGGCGCGCCCGAGCGCGACCAGGTGGTTGAGGTGGGCGAGCGCCTCGCCGAGCGCGAACACGACCTGATGCGTGTCGAGCGCGCGGGCAAAGAGCGTCGGGATCACCTCGGCCGCCGTCTTCGGCGCATCGAGCGCGGCTTCGAGCACCGCCAGGCGCTCTTCGTGGTGCGCGCGTAGCTGCGCGATGCGCGCGTGCAGGCCGACGAACGGCATTCCATGTGATGGTAGCACAAGGGTATCTTCCGGCAAGGTTTCGAACCGCCCGAGCGAGCGCAGGAAGTCGGCGAGCGGATCATCATCGGGCGAGACGGCCCAGACCCCGACGTTGGTGGAGATTCGGGGCAGCAGCATGTCGCCGGAGATGAGGAGCTTTTGCGCCGCGCAGTAAAGGCTGACGTGTTCGGGCGAATGGCCGCAGCCGGTGATCACCCGCCAGGTACGCCCGCCGATGACCAGCTCGTCGCCATCGTGCAGGCGATGGAAACGTTCCGGCAGGCGGGGGGCGCCGCGGCGATAGGCGTTGCCGCGCGCTTCCAGCGCCGCCGCGCGTTCCTCGTCGAGGCCGTTTGCGCGGAAGAGGGAGAGCATGGCTTCGACCGAATGGCCGGCGATACCGTTCCACACCGCATGTCCGGTGAGGAACTCCGAATGGCTCATCCACAGTTCCAGCCGCCATTCGCGCATGAGCCAGTCGGCTAGGCCGAAGTGGTCGGGGTGGAAGTGGGTGACGATGAGGCGGCTGGGCAGACGCAGGCGCAGCGCTTCGCGCCAGGCCGCCTGCACCTGCGGCGAGGAGAATCCGGTATCGACGAGCGCGACTTGATTCTCGGCGTCGTCGATCAGCCAGAGGTTGATGTGATCGAGCGCGAAGGGCAGCGGCATGCGCAGCCAGTGCACGCCGGCAGCGACGGGGGACACTTGCCCGAGCTCGGGGGTGGCAGGATGCGGATAGCTGAGTTCGGTGTGCATGTGGTAATGTTCCGTTGACGTCAACGGAAACCAGTCTACCGGAAAAACGATGAGGCGAGGATGAGCCGGACAGAGGAATTTTTCACCATCTCGGATCTGGCGCGCGAGTTCGGCGTGACGCCGCGCACGATCCGCTATTACGAGGATCAGGGGCTGCTGCATCCGCGCCGCGAGGGCAAAGTGCGGGTCTATGACCGCGCCGACCGGGCCCGCCTCAAACTCACGCTGCGGGGCAAGCGCCTGGGCTTGTCGCTGGCGCAGATCAAGGAATTGATCGACATGTACGACGGGCGCCACGACTCGGCGCCGCAGTTGCGCCGTTTCCTCAGCGTGCTCGAGGAGCGGCGCAGCGCCCTGGAGCAGCAGCGGCGCGACATCGAGGCGGTGCTCGACGAGATCGGCATGCTCGAGCGCCAGTGCCTGAGCCTGCTGGGGCACGATGCCCAGGGGGCGGAGGCCGCACGCCAGGAACTGCAGGCCCGCGTCGAGGCCGCCTCTTGAAGAGGGCTTTGCAAACGGCGCGGTTTGGTTTACGTTAACGTCAACGTCAACGCTAAAGGAGGAGGAAGCATGGAGACGGTTGGGCTCGACTTCGGGCTGGGAGAGACGCACGACCTGCTGCGCCAGACGCTGCAGTCATTCTGCGCTCAAGAGATCGCTCCGCGGGCGGTGCAGATCGACCGCGACAACGCCTTTCCGCCGGATCTGTGGCGCAAGCTGGGGGAGCTCGGCCTGCACGGCATGACGGTGGCCGAGGAGTACGGCGGCAGCGCCATGGGGTATCTGGCGCACATCATCGCCATGGAGGAGATCTCGCGCGCGAGCGCCGCGGTGGGGCTTTCCTACGGGGCGCATTCGAACCTGTGCGTCAACCAGATCCACCGCAACGGCACCGAGGCGCAGAAGCGCAAGTACCTGCCCAAGCTCGTCTCCGGTGAGTGGGTAGGGGCGCTGGCGATGAGCGAACCCGAAGCGGGCTCCGACGTGGTGAGCATGAAGCTGCGCGCCGAGAAGAAGGGCGACCGTTACGTGCTCAACGGCAGCAAGATGTGGATCACCAACGGCGGGGATGCCGACGTGCTGGTGGTCTATGCCAAGACCGACCCGGCGGCAGGCCCCCGCGGTATCACGGCTTTCCTCATCGAGAAGGGGATGAAGGGCTTTACCGCCGGCAGCAAGCTCGACAAGCTCGGCATGCGCGGCTCGAACACCTATCCGCTCTTCTTCGAGAATTGCGAGGTGCCCGAGGAGAACGTGCTCGGCAAGGTCAACGAGGGGGTCAAGGTGCTGATGAGCGGGCTCGATTACGAGCGCGCCGTGCTCGCCGGCGGGCCGCTGGGCATCATGGCCGCGTGCATGGACGTGGTGTTGCCCTATGTGCACGAGCGGCGCCAGTTCAACCAGCCGATCGGCCGCTTCCAGCTCATGGAGGGGAAAATCGCCGACCTGTATACCACCTGGCAGGCTTGCCGTGCTTACGTCTATGCGGTGGGGCAGGCGCTCGATCGCAGCGAGCACAGCCGCAAGCTGCGCAAGGACTGCGCCGGGGTCATCCTCTACGCGGCGGAGAAGGCTACCTGGATGGCCGGCGAGGCGATCCAGGCGTTGGGCGGCAACGGCTACATCAACGACTATCCCACCGGGCGGCTGTGGCGCGACGCCAAGCTCTACGAGATCGGCGCGGGTACGTCCGAGATCCGCCGCATGCTCATCGGGCGCGAGCTCTTCGACGAGACGGCCTGATTCTTGATGACACGAGGAGAAGAAACGATGACACAAGACAAACGGGCTGACGATGTGGTGATCGTCGGCGTGGCGCGCACGCCGATGGGCGGTTTTCTCGGGGATCTGGCCGAGGTGCCGGCGCCGCGCCTGGGCGCGGCGGCGATCGAGGCGGCGATCGGCCGTGCCGGGCTGCCCAAGGAGGCGGTCGAGGAGGTGCTGATGGGCAACGTGCTGCAGGCCGGCGAAGGCCAGGCGCCGGCGCGGCAGGCGGCGCTGGGCGCGGGGTTGCCGACGTCGGTCGCGTGCACCACCGTGCACAAGGTGTGCGGCTCGGGCATGAAAACGGTGATGCTCGCGCACGACGCGCTCAAGGCCGGTTCCGTGGCGGTGGCGCTGGCCGGCGGCATGGAGTCGATGTCCAACGCCCCCTACCTGATTCCCAAAGGGCGCACCGGCTTGCGCTTGGGGCACGGCCAGCTGCTGGATCACATGTTCTACGACGGCCTGGAAGACGCCTACCAGAAAGGCCGGCTGATGGGCACTTTCGCCGAGGACGCGGCGCAGCACTACGGTTTCACCCGCGAGCAGCAGGATGCCTACGCCATCGCTTCGACCGAACGCGCCCAGCGCGCGATCAAGGAAGGGGCGTTTTCCTGGGAGATCGTGCCGGTGAAAATCGCCGGGCGCGGTGGGGAGCGCGTGGTGGAGATCGACGAGCAGCCGCTCAAGGCGAAGCTCGACAAGATCCCCACCCTGAAACCCGCGTTTCGTGAGGGCGGCACCGTCACCGCGGCCAATTCCTCGTCCATCTCCGACGGGGCGGCGGCGCTGGTGCTCACCACCCGCGCCGAGGCCGAGCGCCTGGGGTGCACGCCCATCGCCCGCGTGGTCGGGCACAGCACCTTCGCCCACGAACCGGCGTGGTTTACCACCGCCCCGGTGGGTGCGATGAAGCGCCTCTTCGCGAAAACGGGCTGGGATGCCGCTTCGGTGGATTGCTTCGAGATCAACGAGGCCTTTGCCGTGGTGGCCATGATCGCGATGAAGGAGCTGAACCTGCCGCACGAGAAAGTCAATATCCACGGCGGTGCCTGCGCCCTGGGGCATCCGATCGGGGCTTCCGGTGCGCGCATCCTGGTGACCCTCATCGGGGCGCTGCGGCGCACCGGCGGGCGGCGCGGGGTGGCCAGCCTGTGCATCGGCGGGGGCGAGGCCACGGCGATGGCGATCGAACTCGAAGGGAGCGTGGCTTGCGGTTGAGCCCCGTCGCCGGCGAGGCGACCCTGCCGGTCTATGTGAAACTCGTCGCGGCGATGTTGAGCTGGGGCGGGACCTGGGTGGCCGGCCGGGTGGTGGCGCAGGCGGTGGGAACGCCGATCGCCGCGGCGGCGGCGCGTTTCACCCTCGCCGCGCTGGTGCTCGGGGCCGTGATGCTCGCCAAGGGAGAGCCGATCGGCGCGGGCTCGCTGCAGCGTGCCTGGCGGCCGGTCGTGGGCCTGGCGCTCACCGGGGTCTTCTTCTACAACCTGTGCTTCTTCTACGGCTTGAAGTACGTCGGCGCCGGCCGCGGCGCGCTGGTGGTGGCCTTGAATCCGGTGGCGGTGGCGGTTCTGGCGTGGTGGCTCGGCGGCGAGCGCGCCCGTCCGTTGGCGGTGCTCGGGGCGGTGCTCGCCTTCGTCGGCTGCCTCACCGTGATCGGCAACGGCGATCCGCTCGCGCCGCTTTCCGGCCGCATCGGCCCGGGCGAGGTGCTGCTGCTGGGTTGCGTCCTCTGCTGGACGGCCTACACCTTCGTGGGAAGGCGCGCCACGCGCCTCGTCTCGGCGCTCGCGGCCACGTTCTGGTCTTGCGTCCTGGGGGCGGTGCTGCTGTGGGCGGCGGCGCTTGCCGCCGGCGGCATCGACTGGGCCCAGTGGAGTCCGGCGGTGTGGGCGGCGGTGGCTTTTCTCGGCGTCTTCGGTACGGCCATCGGTTTTACCTGGTACACCGACGCGGTGCGGGTACTGGGGGCGGCGCGGGCGGCGATGTTCATCAACTTGGTGCCGTTGGCGGCGGTGCTGATGGCGGCGCTCGCCTTGGGCGAGGCTTTTCCGCCGTCGGTGGCGCTGGGCGGCGCGGCCGTGCTCGCCGGGGTGTGGCTGACGGCGAGGCGGCGCTGAACGAAAACGACGAACGAACAAGGAGGGAGGATGATTCTCGATTCGGAACACGAACTGATCCGCGACACAATGCGCGCCTTTGCGCAGGAGCGGCTCGCTCCCTTTGCGGCGCGCTGGGACCGCGAGCACACTTTTCCCCGGGAGGCGCTGCGGGAACTCGGCGAGCTCGGCGCCATGGGGGTGACGGTACCCGTCGAATGGGGCGGGGCGGGGCTCGATTATCTGAGCCTGGTGCTGGCGCTCGAAGAGATCGCCGCCGGCGACGGGGCGACTTCGACGGTGGTGTCGGTGCAGAATTCGCTGGTGTGCGGCATCACGCTCGCCTACGGTTCGCCGCAGCAGAAGCAAGCGTGGCTGCCGCGGCTTGCGCGCGGCGAGGCGCTGGGCTGCTTTTGCCTTACCGAGCCGCACGTGGGTTCGGACGCGTCGGCGATCCGCACCGTGGCGGTGCGCGAGGGCGACTCTTGGGTGATCGACGGGGTCAAGCAGTTCATCTCCACCGGCAAGAACGCCGACGTGGCGCTGGTGCTGGCGGTGACCGATCCGGCCGCCGGGAAGAAGGGGATTTCCTGCTTCCTCGTGCCCACCGATACGCCGGGCTATCTCGTCACGCGCCTCGAAGAGAAAATGGGGCAGCGCGCGAGCGATACGGCGCAGATCACGTTCGAGCGCTGCCGCGTGCCGCTCGATGCCTTGGTGGGCGCCGAGGGAGAGGGCTACAAGATCGCCTTGTCGCAGCTCGAGGCCGGGCGCATCGGCATCGCCGCCCAGAGCGTGGGCATGGCGCGCGCGGCGTTCGAGGCGGCGCTGCGCTACGCGCACGAGCGCGAGGCCTTCGGCAAGCCGATTTTCCAACACCAGGCGGTGCAGTTCAAGCTCGCCGACATGGCCACCAAGATCGAGGCGGCGCGCCAGCTGGTGTGGCATGCCGCTAGCCTCAAGGATGCCGGCCGCCCTTGTCTGCAGGAAGCCTCCATGGCCAAGCTCTTCGCCTCGGAAATGGCCGAAGAGGTGTGCTCGGCGGCGATCCAGATCCACGGCGGCTACGGCTACGTGAGCGATTTTCCGGTGGAGCGCATCTACCGCGACGTGCGCGTGTGCCAGATCTACGAGGGCACGAGCGAGATCCAGCGCCTGGTGATCGCCCGCGGCCTGTCGGGTTGAGCGTTTGTCCATCATTGGAGAGGTCCTATGCGTCCGCTCGATTTCTACTTCGACTTTTCCTCGCCCTACGCCTACCTGATGGCCGAGCAGATCGACGCCGTGGCGGTGCGCCATGGCCGTGAGGTGCGCTGGCGGCCTTTCCTGCTCGGGGCGGTGTTCCAGCGCACCGGCGACAAACCGCTACCGGATCATCCGCTCAAGGGGCCTTACGCACGGCGCGATTTCGTGCGTTCGGGGCGTTTCTACGGCATTGCCGTGGTGGTGCCGCAGCGTTTTCCCATTTCGACGCATCAGGCTGCCCGCCTCTTCTATCTGCTGCACGATCGTGATCCGGCGCAGGCCAAGCGCTTCGCCCGGGCGGTGTTCCGGCGCTATTTCACCGACGGGGTCGACGTCTCTTCCCTCGAAGAAGTGCTGCGCCTGGCCGCGGCGGTCGGCGTCGGGCAGGTGGAGGCGCTCGCCGAGGCCGTGGGGCAGGAGGAAGTGAAGGCGCGGCTCAAGCGCGAATGCGACGAGGCGATCGCGCGCGGCGTGTTCGGTTCGCCGTTCGTCTTCGTCGACGAGGAGCCCTTCTGGGGGGTGGATCGCTTGCCGCAGATCGAACGTTGGCTCGCCGAAGGCGGATTCTGACAGCAAAGGAGGAGGGGATGAGCCGTATCGTATCGAAGGTGGATCCGCGCGGCGCGGAGTTCGCCGCCAACGCGCAGTGGATGCGCGGCCTGGTCGCGGATCTGGAAGAGAAGGTGGGGCGGGTGCAGCAGGGCGGGGGAGAAGAGGCCCGGCGGCGACATACCGCCCGCGGCAAGTTGCTGCCGCGCGAGCGCGTCGAGCGGCTGCTCGATCCGGGCTCTCCCTTTCTGGAGATCGGGCAGCTGGCCGCCTGGGGGATGTACGACGACGAAGCTCCAGGGGCCGGCATCGTGGCCGGCATCGGACGGGTGCAGGGCGTGGAGTGCATGATCGTGGCCAACGATGCCACCGTCAAGGGGGGCACCTACTACCCCATCTCGGTGAAAAAGCACCTGCGGGCGCAGGAGATCGCGCAGCAAAACCGCCTGCCGTGCCTCTACCTGGTCGATTCGGGCGGCGCCTACCTGCCGCTGCAAGACGAGGTCTTCCCCGACCGCGACCACTTCGGCCGCATCTTCTACAACCAGGCCAACCTGTCGGCGCAGGGCATTCCGCAGATCTCGGTGGTGATGGGCTCGTGCACCGCCGGCGGGGCCTACGTGCCGGCGATGTCCGACGAGACCATCATCGTGCGTAACCAGGGCACCATCTTCCTGGGCGGGCCGCCGCTCGTCAAGGCGGCTACGGGCGAAGTGGTCACGGCCGAGGAGCTCGGCGGCGGCGACGTGCACACGCGCATCTCCGGCGTGGCCGACCACCTGGCCGAGAATGACGCCCATGCGCTCTATCTGGCGCGGCGCATCGTGGCGCACCTCAACGTGCGCAAGCCCGTGGATCTCTCGTGGCGCGAGGCCGAGGAGCCCGCCTACGATCCGCAGGAGCTCTACGGCGTGGTGCCGCAGGATACGCGCAAGCCCTACGACGTGCGCGAGGTGATCGCACGGCTGGTCGACGGTTCGCGCTTCGACGAGTTCAAGGCGCGCTATGGCACCACCCTGGTGACCGGCTTCGCCGAACTCTACGGCTTTCCCCTGGGGATCGTGGCCAACAACGGCATCCTGTTCGGCGAATCGGCGCAGAAGGGGGCGCACTTCATCGAGCTGTGCGCCCAGCGCGGCATCCCGCTCCTCTTCCTGCAGAACATCACCGGCTTCATGGTGGGCAAGAAGTACGAGAATTCCGGCATCGCCAAGGACGGGGCGAAGATGGTCACGGCCGTGGCCACCGCCCAGGTGCCCAAATTCACCGTCATCATCGGCGGCTCGTTCGGCGCCGGCAACTACGGCATGTGCGGCCGGGCCTATTCGCCGCGCTTCCTGTGGACCTGGCCCAACAGCCGCATCTCGGTGATGGGCGGCGAGCAGGCCGCGAGCGTCCTGGCCACCGTGCGGCGCGACGCGATCGAGGCCAAGGGGGGAACGTGGCCGCCCGAGGAGGAGGAAGCCTTCAAGGCGCCGATCCGCGAACAGTACGAGCGCCAGGGGCACCCCTATTACGCCACGGCGCGCCTGTGGGACGACGGGTTGATCGATCCGGCGCAGACGCGGCGGGTGCTGGGGCTGAGCCTGTCGGCGGCGCTCAACGCTCCCATTGCCGAGACGCGCTTCGGCCTGTTCCGCATGTAACGGAAAAAATCGAGGAGGAGAGGAATGTACGAGACGCTGGTGATCGAGACGCGCGGGCCGGTGGCCACGGTCTGGCTCAACCGCCCGGAGGTGCACAACGCCTTCAACGCCAAGGTGATCGAGGAGCTCACGGCCGCCTTCGCGCGGCTCGATGCCGACGCGCAGGTGCGCGTGGTCGTGCTCGCCGGGCGTGGCAAGAGTTTCTCCGCCGGGGCCGATCTCCACTGGATGAAGGCGGCTGGCGCGGCGTCCTTCGAGGAGAACCTCGAAGACGCGCGGCGGCTCGCGCGCATGCTGTGGCAGATCGCGCACCTGGGCAAGCCGACCATCGCCCGGGTGCACGGCGCGGCGCTGGGCGGCGGCATGGGCCTGGCGAGCGCCTGCGACCTCTGCATCGCCTCGCAGCGGGCGGTATTCGCCACCTCCGAGGTGCGCTTTGGCATCATCCCTTCGGCGATCAGCCCTTACGTGATTCGGGCGATCGGCGTGCGTCAGGCCAAGCGCTATTTCCAGAGCGCCGAGCGCATCGACGCTGCCCGCGCGCTCGCCCTGGGCCTGGCGCACGAGGTGGTGGAGGAAGAGGCGCTGGATGCCAAGATCGACGAGGTGGTGCAGGCGCTGCTCACCGGCGGGCCCAAGGCGCAGGCGGCGGCCAAGGAGCTCATCGACGCGGTGGCCGACCGTCCGCTCAGCGAAGCGGTGCTCGAAGACACGGCGCAGCGCATCGCCCGGCTGCGCGCCACCGAGGAGGCGCGCGAAGGCTTGAGCGCTTTCCTGGAAAAACGTCCCGCTGCCTGGGTGCCGCGTCCTTGAGGAGGGAGAGATGTTCCAGAAGATTTTGATCGCCAACCGCGGCGAGATCGCCTGCCGCGTGATCGCCACGGCGCGGCGGCTCGGCATCGCCACGGTGGCGGTCTATTCCGACGCCGATCGCAACGCCCGCCACGTGCGGCTCGCCGACGAGGCCGTATCGATCGGTCCGCCGCCGGCGCGCGAGTCCTACCTCGACATCGGGCGCATCCTGGAGGCGGCGCGGCGCACCGGCGCCCAGGCCATTCACCCCGGCTACGGCTTTCTGTCGGAGAACGAGGCGTTTGCCCAGGCCTGCCTCGACGCGGGCATCGTCTTCATCGGCCCGCCGGTGGAGGCGATTCGCAAGATGGGCTCCAAGGCCGAGGCCAAGCGCCTGATGGAGGCGGCCGGTGTGCCGCTCACCCCGGGCTATCACGGCGAGGAGCAGGGGCCGGCCTATCTCTTCGAACAGGCCATGCGCATCGGCTTTCCGGTGCTCATCAAGGCGAGCGCCGGCGGCGGGGGCAAGGGGATGCGCCGCGTCGACCGGCCCGAGGACTTCGCCGAGGCGCTCGAATCCTGCCGGCGCGAGGCGCGTTCGAGCTTTGGCGACGACCGGGTGCTGATCGAAAAATACATCCTGCGGCCGCGGCACATTGAGATGCAGGTCTTCGGCGACACCCACGGCCAGGTGATCCACCTCTACGAGCGCGATTGCTCCGTGCAGCGCCGCCACCAGAAAGTGCTGGAAGAGGCGCCGGCCCCCGGCATGACGCCCGAGCGGCGCGCCGCCATGGGCGAAGCGGCGGTGGCGGCGGCCAAGGCGGTGGGCTACGTCAATGCTGGCACGATCGAATTCATCGTCGAGCCTTCCGGTGCGTTCTACTTCATGGAGATGAACACGCGGCTGCAGGTGGAGCACCCGGTCACCGAGATGATCACCGGGCTCGATCTGGTCGAATGGCAGCTGCGCGTGGCTGCCGGCGAGCCGCTGCCGCTCACCCAGGACCAGATTCCGCTCGAAGGGCACGCGCTCGAGGCGCGCATCTACGCCGAGGATCCGGCCAAGGGCTTCCTGCCCTCGGTGGGGCGGCTGGTGCACCTGCAGCCGCCGCCCGAGAGCGTGTGGGTGCGGGTGGATACCGGCGTGGAGCAGGGCGACGAGATCACGCCCCATTACGACCCGATGATCGCCAAGCTCATCGTCTGGGGTGAGAACCGGACGCAGGCGCTCTCGCGCATGCGCCAGGCGCTGGCGCAGTATCGCATCGTCGGCGTGGCGAACAACGTCGAATTTCTGGGAAAACTGGTCGACTCCCCGGCTTTTCGCCAGGCGGATCTCGACACGGGTCTCATCGAGCGCGAATCGGCCTTTCTCTTCGGGGGGACCGAAGAGCCGCCACCGGCGGCGTGGTTCGCCGTTTCCTGCGCCGAACGCCTGGTCGAGACGCGCTGGATGCAGGAAACCGCCCGCCGCTCGCCCGACCCCACTTCGCCCTGGCACGCCGTGGACGGCTGGCGCGTCAATGCGCCGGCGCTGCGGCGCTGGCAGTGGCGCGCGGGCGAAGTGACGCGCCGCGTGCAGGCCTGTTGCCTGGGCGAGAAGCTGCAGCTGCAGCTTCTCGACGAGAAAGGGGAGCCCGTGGCGAGCGCCGCCGCCTGGGGCGCGATGCTCGATGAAGAGACTCTGCGCCTCGAGCTCGACGGTCGGCGCACCACGGTCACGGCGGTGGCTGCCGGCAGCCGGCGGCACGTCTTCCTCGATGGCCGCGCCTGGGTGTTCGACCTCTGTGGCCAGGAAGGGGTGGAAGGCGCGGGCACCGGACTGGATGCGGCCGGCCTCACCGCCCCCATGCCGGGGCGGGTGATCGCGGTCAAGGTCGAGCCGGGGGCGCAGGTGCGCCGCGGGCAGGCGCTGGTGGTGCTCGAAGCCATGAAGATGGAGCATGCCATCGTCGCGCCGGCCGACGGCGTGGTCAAGGCGGTGCGCTTCGCCGTGGGCGAACAGGTGCCCGACGGAGCCGAATTGGTCGATTTCGAACCCGCCAAGGAGAAAGCGTGATGGAAGGACCCGCCAAGGTCACGCTCGTCGAAGTGGGGCCGCGCGACGGGCTGCAGAACGAGAAAGCGCCGATCGCCCTCGAGCACAAGCTGGCGCTGATCGAGCGGCTCGTCGCTTGCGGCCTGAAGGTGATCGAGGCCACGGCCTTCGTCTCGCCCCAATGGGTGCCGCAGATGGCCGACCATGCCGAAGTGATGCGCGCCCTGCGCGAGCGCCGCCGTCCCGGCGTGCGCCATCCCGTGCTCGTGCCCAACCTCAAGGGGCTGGAGGCGGCGCTCGCGGCCGGCGTCGACGAGATCGCCGTCTTCGGCGCCGCTTCCGAGACCTTCAGCCGCAAGAACATCAACTGCGGCATCGCCGAAGCGCTGGAGCGCTTTCGCCCGGTGGTGGCGCAGGCGCGCGCCGCCGGGGTGCGGGTGCGCGGCTACGTCTCCTGCGTGGTGGGCTGTCCCTACGAAGGGCCGGTGGCGCCGGAGAAGGTGGCGGAGGTCGCCGCCGCCCTCTTCGAGATGGGCTGCGAAGAGATCTCGCTGGGCGACACCATCGGCGTGGGCACGCCGCGGCAGGTGCTCGCCATGCTCGAAGCGGTCGCGCAGCGCGTGCCGCTCGATCGGCTCGCTGGCCATTTCCACGACACTTACGGCATGGCGGCGGCAAACGTCTACGCCGCCTGGCGCTTCGGTGTGGCGACGTTCGACGCCTCCGTCGCCGGCCTGGGCGGCTGCCCCTACGCCAAGGGGGCCTCGGGCAACGTCGCCACCGAGGAGCTGGTCTATCTCTTCGACGGGCTGGGGGTGGAGACGGGCGTGGATGTGAAAGCGCTCGCCGAGACCGCCTGGTGGGTGAGCGGGCTGCTCGGGCGTGAACCAGCCTCGCGCGTGGCCCGCGCGCTGGGCGGGGCCTGCGCCGCCCAGCAGCCATGACGGCAGTGGCCTCGCCCTGCATCGGCGTGTGCCGGCTCGACGAGCAGGCCGGCTGGTGTGTCGGCTGCCTGCGCACGCGCGAGGAAATCGCCCGCTGGCGCGATGCCGATGAGGCCGAGCGCCGCCGCATCCTTGCGGCGGTGCTTCAGCGCCGCGCCGCGCTCGCCGCGCAACGCCGCGATCCGGCGGCGCCATAGCGCGTTCGAGGTGCCCGATGGAACCCGAGTGCGTGGGCATCTGCACGATCGAAGAGGGGGGTATGCGTCGGTTGCGGCCGGCGCGTCTACGGTGAAGCGGTGGAAGAAACGATGACGACGCAGACTTTGCCCCAAGGGATGGTGGTGCTGCAGCGCGGCTGGCTGTCCTCGAACTCGGTCTTGCTGCGCGGCGCCGAGGGTTGGACGCTGGTCGATAGCGGCTATGTGACGAAAGCCGGCGAGACGTTGGCACTGCTCGACGCTGCGGTGGGCAAGGAGCCCATCGTGCGCCTGGTCAACACCCATTCGCATTCGGATCACCTCGGCGGCAACGCGGCGGTGGCGCGGCGTTTCGGCTGCCCCATCTGGGTGCCAGAAGGATTGGCCGATCCCATCGGGCGCTGGGACGAGGCGGCGCTGCTGCTCTCCACCGCCGGGCAGCGAGCCGAACCCTTCGCCTATTCGGCTACCATCGCCGCCGGCGACACCGTGCCCATGGGGGCCTGGGAGTGGCGCGCGATTTCCGTGCCAGGGCACGACATGCACGCGCTCGCCTATTTCGAACCCTCGCACGGCGTGCTCATCAGCGGCGACGCCCTGTGGGAGGACGGCTTCGGCATCCTTTTTCCTTCGCTGCTGGGGCAGGCCGATGCCATCGCCGCGGCGCGCGAGGCCCTCGCGGCGATCGAACGCCTGCCGCTGCGCTGGGTGATCCCCGGGCACGGTGCGCCTTTTCGCGACGTAGCCGCTGCTTTGCAGCGCGCCTGGGGGCGGCTCGAAGCCTTCGCCGCCGATCCGCGGCGCATCGCGCGTAACGCCCTGCGCGCCTGCGTCACCTTTACCCTGCTCGAACGGGGGCGCATGCAGGAAGAGGATCTGCGCACCACTTTGGCTGGAGTCGATCTCTTCCAGCGTGCCCTGGACTGGATCGAGATGACGCCCGACGAAGCGGTGCGCTGGCTGGGCGACGAGCTCGAACGTGCCGGGGCGATCCGACGCGGCGAAGGGCAATGGCAAGCGCTGCTGCCGGCTTGAGGCGGTGCTACCATCGGTTTTTTGGGGCGCAGGCAGGGGGGCAAAGATGCGCATCGTCCTGGTGAGCGGACTGTCGGGTTCGGGCAAGACGGTGGCGCTGCGGGCGCTGGAAGACGCGGGGTTCGTGGCCATCGACAATCTGCCGGTGGCCTTTCTCGCGCCGGTGGTGGAGCACCTGGCGGGTCAGGCGGTGGCGCAGGTGGCGATCGCCATCGACGCGCGCACTGGGGGGTTGGAGGCGCTTCCCGGCACGCTCGAGGGCCTGGCGGGGCAGGGGCATTGCGTCGATCTGCTCTTTCTGGAAGCGCGCGATGGGGTGCTGCTCGAGCGCTTTTCCGAGACGCGGCGCACGCATCCGCTGGCGCGCGAGGGGATGCCGCTGGTGGAGGCGATCGCCCTCGAGCGCGAGGTGCTTGCACCACTGTCGCAGCGGGCGCACCGCATCGACACGAGCGATCTCTCGGCGGGGTTGCTGCGCGCCTGGATACGCGAGTTCGTCTTCGCCGGCCAGGGCGGTTGGCTCACGCTCACCTTCGAATCTTTCGGCTACAAGCACGGCGTGCCGCTCGATGCGGATCTGGTGTTCGACGCGCGCTGCCTGCCCAATCCTTACTACGACAAGGCGCTTCGCCCTTACACCGGGCGCGACGAGCCGGTGGTGCGCTGGCTGGAGGCGATGCCCGAGGTGGAAGCGATGTTTGCCGAGATCGCCGGGTTTCTCGAGCGCTGGCTGCCGTGCTACGAGCGCGAGCACCGCGCCTATCTCACGGTGGCAGTGGGCTGCACCGGCGGGCAGCATCGCTCGGTCTATCTGGTGGAGCGCCTGGCTCGGGCGTTCGCAGCGCGCGGCCGCGTGGTGGTACGCCACCGGGATTGTCCCGGGGTGATGGTCGCTTAAATGATCCTGACGGTGCCGCGGCGTGAATGTCATGGGGCGGAAGACGGTGGTGAATCAAGCGGCGACGGTGGCCACGGTGTGATCAGCGCAACGCCTCGAGTATCTTTTCTGCCTCATCCCAAGGCAAGCGACGCTGGCCCTCTTTCATTCTGTGCAGCGCCTTGAGCGCTTCGTCGACCGTCAGTAGCTGGTTTTCGACCATGGCGCACAGCAGGCCGATGGTGCCCATGACCGTGACCGACTCCTTGCTGGCCACGAGGCGCAAATTGGCATCGCCCGTCAGCAAGGTACAGCACTCCTGTTTCGCCAGTGCCAACGCCAGGTAGTCGTTATGACTGGGCTTGGCGCCGTTCTTCGCCGGCAGCATCGGGTTGTACCGACGTAGCAGAGCCTCAGCGTATTGCACGAATTCGCCTCTGACCTCCATGATCTGCAGGCCGAGCTGCTCGAGCCCAGGGCTGCCTTCTTCGATCTCTTCGTAGTACAGCAGATCAGGAATGCCGAACTGCATCGGAAGCCGGAACAGCGTTTCCATCAACGCCCCCGCTTCCATGTCGATCAAGATGTTGGCATCACTGATGAGCAACCGCATCCGACGACTCCAGCTGGCGTTCTTTGTGGAAACGCATCATCGGGATGCCCAACAGTTCCGCTGCCTTGCCTTCGGAGAGGTACTGCTCGGCCAGGGCACGATAGACCAGCTGCTCGAAAAGTCGTGGATGCTCCTGCGGCAACGGTTCGCCTGGTTCGTTCTTACGCCAGCCCTTGGCAGAAAACCGTTTGACCATCGACAGGTAGATCTCTTCGGTGATCACCCCACACTGTCTAGCCCGTTGCAGCCACCCGGCCATCGACAATCCGAACTCGTGTTTGAGCACGTAGAGCTCCTGCCATTCCAGCGCGTGACGCCGTTGCCCCAACAGGTGAAGCACGGCGGCACGCGGGGCCAGGAACGCGCCGGCGAAGCGGTCACAGGCCTTTTCTTCATCGATGCTGGCAGCCAGCCGTCCCTCCAGCAGCAAATGCCCTAGCTCGTGGGCGAGGGTGAAGCGCTGCCGATCCCCCGGCCAGCGCTTGGAAACGGCCACCACGGGATACTCGCGCCCCTCGCTGGTGCGCGCCTTGGCGGTCAGTCCAGAGAAGTTCGGGTTGGCTTCGTCGACCATGATGACCAGCAAGCCGACCGCCTCGAGGGTATCGGTCAGGTCTGCAATGGGATTCATTCCCAGCTGCCAGGCATTGCGTACCTGATCAGAGAAGGCCTCGATCTCGTCGAGCGACTCGATGCGTTCTGGCAGCCCCTCAGGCGGCGCGAATGCCAACAGCGGCGACTCGGGGAATGCGTTGAGCAACTCGACGCGCTTTTCCACCAGCTCCACCACCTTGAGCTTGAGCGCGTCTTGCGCCGTCTTGCCAAAGGAGGAGAGCTTGCGGAACTCGGGTTGTAGCAGCTCGACCGTGTGCGTGCGGAAAAAATACTCGGTGCGGATGCCGCAGGCACGCGCCAGCTTGAGTAACTGAGACGAGGATGGCGTCAGCAGACCCTTCTCGTATTTCTGGATGGCGGTGTGCGACACACCGATTTTTTCGCCCAAAGCGCTCAGCGTCAGCCCTGCCGCCAGGCGTGCTTGACGAATGCGATCTGCAATCATGACGTCCCTTTGGGTTGGGTTTAAAATTGTCTTAATCCTAACATATTTTTAAACCTGCACAAGGCTCCAAACGTTTTATGACGGGTCCGCGCCGTAGATTGGTTCGCGGGCGTTCAGGCGGCATGCGGCGGCAGCGCCGCCTCGCCCAGTAGCCGCGCGGCGGCGAGCAGGTTCTCGGTGATGCGGCGCACGTAGGCCGTGTCGTTCATCATCGAGGTGGCCTCTTCCGGCGAGAGTTCGCCGTTTTTCAGCCATTCTTCCAGCAGGCCGTTGGCCAGCGGGTCGAGCTGCGCCAGGGCGGTGTGGGTGACCAGCGCGAGCTCGGCGGCGCTGCCGTCGCCGCCCGGCTCCCGCGGCAGATGGGCGATGGCGTAGAGCGTCTCGACGAGATGGCGGCGGTAGCGCAGGTACTGCCGTTGCACGATGGGGTTGGGGTGCTGCAGGCTGGGCACGAGGTTCTTCTGCAGATGCTTGGTATCCTTGACCGCTTCCTGGATGGCGGCGCTCGCCTGGAGGATGTGCTGCAGTTTGGCCGCCAAGGGAGCGGGTGAGGCGATGCGCGCGGCGAAGTCGACGATGAGCCCGGACAGCGGCTTGATCCGCGCCCGGTACAGACCGTCGATGTCGATCGTATGGACCCGCGCGGGCGGGTGGTCGAGCTCGTGCGGATCTTCCCCGGCGCGCATGGCTTTGGGGTCGACCTGCATCGCCAGGCCGATGAGGTCGATCGCCCGGTCGAACAGGCGCCAAGTTTCCTGGCGCAGCGATTCGAGCGCCACGTCGGGCGTCTTGAGCTGGGTCGGCGAGAGGTATTTTGGCGCGGCCAGGGTCTGGGCGGTGTCGGGCAAGAGGTTCTGGAGCAGCCGCAGGAGGCGTGAGAGGTTCGGCAGTATGAGGCCCACGCCCACGGCGTTGAAGAAGGTGTGGAAGAAGGCGAGCTGCAGCAGCGCATCGTCTTCCGGCAGGCCGAGCAGCCTGGCGCCGAGCTGCGTGCCGGCGCGAAAGAGGGGGAAGGCGGCCAGTGCCAGCGCAGCGGCAAAGAGGTTGAAGAAGAGGTGACCGAAGGCGAGCCGTTTGGCCGCGACGTCGGCGCCGATCGCGCCGAGCAGGGCCGTGGCGGTGCTACCGATGTTGGCGCCGATCGCGATGGCGAGCGCGTGGTCGAACCCGATCTGGCCGGAAGCGAGCGCCGCCACCGTGAGCAGCATGGTCGCGTGGCTCGACTGCATCACCGCCGTGGCGAGGGCGCCGGCCGCGGTGTAGGCCAGAAGCCCGGCGTAGCCTGGCGGGGCGTAGGCGCGCAGGTCGAACTGCTGCTGAAAGAGCTCGGAGCCGATCTTCAGGTAATGGATGCCGAAGAGGATCAGCCCCAGGCCGATGAGGATGTGGCCGGTGGCGGCGAAAGCGCGTTCACGCGAAAAGCGCAACACCATGCCGAGCGAGACGAAGGGCAGCGCGTAGCGTGCAAGATCGAGCGAGGCCCCCAGCGTGGCGAAGATCCACGTGCCCGTGGTGGTGCCGATGTTGGCGCCCAGGATGAGCGCCAGCCCGCTGTTCAAGGGCATCATCTTCGCCGAGACGAAGGACATCGTCAGGAGCGAGACGATGCCGCTGGACTGGGTCGCGACGGTGGCCACGATGCCGAAGAGAAAGCCGCCGATCGTGCTGCGGGTGCTGGCGCGCACCAGCGTTTCGAGCGTACTGCCGGCCAGCGCCCGGACGCCGTCTTCGAGCGAGCGCATGCCCAGCAGGAAGAGGGCCAGGCCGGCGGCGATCTCGTTGGCGGTGGCGCTATTGACGATCCACCAGCCGATCAGACCCAGGAGCAGCAGGCGCGGCAGGTTGCGCGCCCAGGCTGGCCACAGCGCGATCGGTTTCATCGGCGCGGGGGGACGAGCAGCCGCCCGCCGCGGCGGCGCACGGCCTGGGCAGCATAGGGGTGGGTGCTTTGATGGGCGTGGCAAATGGCGCAGGCGAGCGCATCGGCCGCATCCGGCCCGGGGGTGGCGCTGAGCGCGAGCAGGCGCGTCACCATTTCCTGCACTTGGACTTTGTCGGCCTTGCCGTAGCCGACCACGGCCTGTTTCACCTGCAGCGCCGTGTATTCATGCACGGCCGTGGCGCCGAGAAGCGCCGCGCAGAGCACGGCGCCGCGCGCCTGCCCCAGGAGCAGAGTCGATTGGGGGTTGAGGTTAACGAAGACTTTCTCGACGGCGGTCTCGGCCGGGCGGTAGGTGGCGATGAGCTCTTCCACTCCGCGAAAGAGCGTGGCGAGCCGCTCGGGCAGGGTGCCTTCGCCGCTGCGGATGCAGCCGCTCGCTACATAGGCGAGCCGGGCGCCCTGCCGTTCGATGACGCCGAACCCCGTGGTGCGCAGCCCCGGGTCGAGGCCGAGGATGCGCACCGCCGTCATGGCTCCTCTTCGTCGAAGACCGCCGAGGTATAGACCGCCTGCACGTCGTCGAGCGATTCGAGCGCGTCGATGAGCTTGCGCATCTTGGCGGCGTCTTCGCCGCCGAGCTCGATCTCGTTGAGCGGCTTCCACACCGCTTCGGCCACTTCGGGGGTGAAGCCGGCCGCTTCCAGCGCGGCGCGGATGCGCTCGAGCTCGAAGGGCGGGGTGATGACCTCGATCGAACCGTCTTCGTTGGTGATCACGTCTTCGGCCCCGGCTTCCAGCGCCGCTTCGAGCAGCGCGTCTTCGTCCGTGCCGGGGGCGAAGATCATCTGGCCGCAGTGCTTGAACTGGAAGGCGACGCAGCCCTCGGTGCCGAGGTTGCCGCCGTGCTTGCTGAAGGCGTGGCGCACTTCGGCCACGGTGCGGGTGCGGTTGTCGGTGATGCAGTCGACCAGCACTGCCGCGCCGCCCGGGCCGTAGCCTTCGTAGCGGATTTCTTCGTAGCTCACTCCCTCGAGCTCGCCGGTGCCGCGCTTGATGGCCCGCTCGATGTTCTCGGAGGGCATGTTGTGTTCTTTGGCCTTGTCGATGGCGGCGCGCAGACGGGGGTTGAAGTTGGGGTCGCCGCCGCCGTTGCGCGCGGCCACGGTGATCTCGCGGATGAGCCGGGTGAAGATCTTGCCGCGTTTGGCATCTTGCCGTTCTTTGCGGAAACGGATGTTCGCCCATTTGGAATGGCCAGCCATTGCCTCTCCTGCCGCGTTGCGATTGAGTTTGCCTTGTGAGCCAATTATACTGTGAGATTCTTCCCCTGCCGGGGACCGGTTGCGATGGTTTCTGCCGAACGTATCCGTCGCCGCCTCGAAGGGCTGAGGCGGCGTGTCTTCGATCCAGCGTCCTGGGCGCGGGGCGAGGATCTCTTCGCCAAAGGCAGAGTGCGCCGCATCGACGAAAGGAGCGCCGACGCGCGTCATTGGCGCTTCGAGAGCCAGGTGCAGGGCACGGCCCGCTCGCCCTACCAGCAGAGCGTCGACATCGCTTGGCAAGAAAACGACGAGCCGGAGTACGTCGAGTGCCACTGCACCTGTCCGGTCGGCGAGCAGTGCAAGCACTGCGTGGCGGCGCTGCTCGCCTTCGCCGAGGCGCACGCTTCGTCGGAAGCGGAGGTGCCGGCCGATGATTTGCTGTACCCGTTGCCAGAGCATGAGGTGAAGAATGCCGATGGGGTTCCCTTGGGGGAACTCGTCGAGATGGTGCTCGGCAGACGGCCCTTGCCCTCGGCGGCGGGCGCGATGGCGTCTGCCGCGCGCAGCGGCGAGGCCGGAGTCCTTGCTCGCGCGCCTGACCTGGCCGAGGCGGCCAAGCGCTCGCCGGCGATGCGCTGGATCGAGGGGTTCCGGCGTGCGCGCGACTGGCACCGACTTCATGCCTCGGGAGCCCTTCCCGACACGGGGCCGCCGCGCGAGCGCATCATTTATGCCGTCAACCTCGACGAGCGCCGCGGCATGCTGGGGTGGAACGCCTTTCTTACCCGTCCGTACAAGCGCGATCCGCGCCGCTTCGTGGCCGGCAAGCCGATCGATCTCTATACCCTTTATGCCTATCCGGAGGTGTACGACGACCTCACGGCGGCCGATCTGCTGGGCCTGGCGGTGGCAAGCCTGCATCATGCGCCCAAGGTCTGGGTGGGCGAGGCTTTTGCCGCCATCGTGCAAAGCGGCCGCGCCTGCCTCGGCGCTCACTCCGATGGCTTGTTCTTGCACTGGGGCGAGCCGCGGCGGCTGCGGTGGCTGTGGCGCGAGACCACGCGCGGGGCCTTCCAGGGCGTATGGCACGTCGAGGGCGATGGCGATGCGGGGGTGATTCCCCTGAAATTCACGCGGCCGTGGTACTACTTCGAGCGCCGGACCCGTACGGTGGGGCCGCTCATCCTGCCCGAGGGGCTCGATTGGCCCGAGATCGAGCGACTCGACGCCCTGCCGGCGGTGCCGCAAGCCGATGCGGCGGCGTTTTCGCGGTGCTGGAGCGAGCTTTTCGGCGAAGCATTGCCGGCTCCGGCCCCCGTGGCGACGGTGAGGGCCGAGGAGCCAGCGCGCTTTCGCCTCATCCTGTGGCGCGACGAGACCGGGACGCGGCGCGTGCGTCCGGAAGTGCGCTATGGCGAGGTCGTGGTCGACGCCCAGGGGCGGGTACATCATCCCTTCGGGGACGAGGTACGCCTCGAGCTGCCGCATCGCTCGCCCGCGCGGGAGAAACACTGGTTCGGCACGGTGCGCGTGCTGCTCGAGCCGTTGCGGATGGCGCTCGCCTGGCCGGATTTCGCTGAATACGAGGCCCAGGCCGAATCGCCCTTGCTGTGGCACGAACTGCGCGAGCGGTTCGAAGCGGGGGTGCTGGGCGAGTTCTCGCCCGAGATCGAGGAGGGGGACGACTTCTGGCCGCAAGAGTGGGAGGCGAGCACGGCGGAAGTAGAGCTCGCCCAGGCCGACGAAGGCGGCGACTGGTTCGCGTTCGATGCCAGGGTAAAGGCGGGCGAGCGCGAGATCGACCTCACGGAACTGGCCGCCGAAGTCTTCGAGCGCTATGGCGAGGACGACTGGCCGGAGCGAATCGTCTATCCTTTCCCCGAAGAAGACGCCTGCGCCGTGGTGCCGCTCGAGCCGATCGCACCCATCCTGAAACTGACGCTCGAATTGCTGCGGCGCGAACCGCGGCGCGAGGGGCCGGTGAGGCTGTCGCGCTACGATTTTTCCCTGCTGCGCGAGCTGCCGCCCGGAACCTTGGCGCAACTGCAGGCGCCGACGCTTTCGGCCATGCTCGAAGAGCTGGAGCGCTACGGCGGACCCATGCCGGTGGACGAGCCGCCCGGGTTGCGGGCGCAGATGCGTCCCTACCAGCGCACGGGCCTGGCCTGGCTGCAGTTCTGGCGCCGGCATCGCCTGCACGGGATCCTGGCCGACGACATGGGCCTGGGCAAGACGCTGCAGGCGCTCGCGCATCTCTTGGCGGAGAAGCTCGCCGGCCGGCTCACGCAACCGGCGCTGGTGGTGGCGCCCACCAGCCTCGTGGGCAACTGGGCGCGCGAGGCGGCGCGCTTCACCCCCGACCTGCGCGTGCTCGTCTGGCACGGGGCGCAGCGCCGTGAACGGTTCGAGGCGATCTCCGGCAACGATCTCGTCATCACCACCTATCCCCTCGTGTGGCGCGACGTAGAGCTCTTGCGCCCGCAGGCGTGGTCGGTGATGATCCTCGACGAAGCGCAGATGATCAAGAATCCGCGCGCCCAGATCTCGCAGCACGTGCGCAAGTTCCGCGCCGAGCAGCGCCTGTGTCTGACCGGCACGCCGATGGAAAATCATCTCGGCGAGCTGTGGGCCATTTTCGATTTCCTCATGCCGGGCTTTCTCGGCGCGCTCGAGACCTTCAACCGCTGGTACCGCCACCCGATCGAGCAGGAGGGCGACGCGGCGCGTCTCGAACACCTGCGCCGGCGCATCCGTCCTTTCCTGCTGCGGCGCACGAAGGCAGAGGTGGTGGCCGAGCTGCCGCCCAAGACCGAGATCGTGCAGACCGTGACCCTGGGCGAGAAGCAGGCCAAGGTCTACGAGGCGATCCGGTTGACCATGCAAGAGCGCGTGCGCCGGGCCCTGGTGGAGAAGGGGCTTGCCCGCAGCCAGATCACGGTGCTCGACGCGCTTCTCAAACTACGGCAGGTGTGCTGCGACCCCACGCTGGTCGACCTGCCGCAGGCGCGCCAGGTGAAGGAATCGGCCAAGCTCGACTGGCTGCGCGAGACTCTGCCCGAACTCGTCGAGGAGGGGCGGCGCATCCTTGTCTTCTCCCAGTTCGTGCAGATGCTCGAGCGCATCGAACCGGTGCTCGCCGAGCTGCAGATCCCTTACGTGAAGCTTACCGGCAGCACGCGCCGGCGCGACGAGGTGATCGATCGCTTCCGCCAAGGCGAGGCGCTGGTCTTCCTCATCAGCCTCAAGGCGGGCGGCGTGGGCCTGAACCTCACCGAGGCCGATACGGTGATTCTCTTCGACCCTTGGTGGAACCCGGCGGTGGAAGAACAGGCAGTGGACCGTACGCACCGCATCGGTCAGGACAAGCCGGTCTTCGTCTATAAACTGATTGCGGCCAATACGGTCGAAGAAAAGATGCTGGAGATGCAGGCGCGCAAACGCGCGCTTGCCGAAGGCACGCTGGAGACGGGCGAAGCCGGCGGGTTCGTTCTCACCGAAGAGGACGTGGCGGCGCTGCTGTCTTCTTCGCCCATGGAGGCTTGATCGCAAGGAGCAAGGATGATGCAACAACGCTATGAAGTGAAAGGGATGAGCTGCACGCACTGTGAGAAGGCCGTGGCCGAGGCGCTGAAGCAAGTGCCGGGCGTGGCGCGCGTCGTCTCGGTGAGCCGCGAGCGCGAGGAGGTGGTGATCGAAGGCGATCCGAGCCCGCAGGCGGTGATCGAGGCGATCCTCGAAGAGGGTTATGACGCAAGACTCGCCTGATCCCGCAGTGACGGGCGAGGCCGAGCTCGAACTGGGCATCCGCGGCATGACCTGCGCCGCCTGCGTGCGGCGCATCGAGCGGGGTCTGCTGCGGCTGCCGGGCGTGCGTCAGGCGAGCGTCAATCTGGCGCTCGAGCGCGCCACGGTGCGCTACGACCCGGGTCGCGTCGACGAGGCCGCCATCCGGCGCACCATCCGCGAACTCGGCTACGAGCCGCTAGCGCGGGCGGCGCAGTCGCCCTCTGGCGAGGAAGACGAGGCCGCGCGCGCGGCCCGGCGCCGCGTGCTCTGGGCCGTAGGGCTCGCGCTGCCTCTGGTGCTGCTCGCCATGGGGCCGATGCTGCCGGGCGGGGATGAGCTCTTTGCCCGCCTTGCGCCAGCCTGGGTGTGGCCGGCGCTGCAGGCAGCGCTCTCTTCGCTCATCGTCTTTGCCTGCGGTGCGCCGCTGCTGCGCGCCGGCTGGTCGGAACTGCGGCACGGCGCCCCGGCGATGAACGCCCTCGTCCTGCTCGGCGCCGGGGCCGCCTGGGGCTATTCGCTGCTCGCCTGGCTCGCGCCGGGGATCTTTCCGCCGGGCAGCGCGCATCTGTATTTCGAATCGGCTGGGGTCATCGTCGCCTTGATCCTGCTCGGACGCATGCTGGAAGCGCGCGCCCGCGGCCGGGCGTCCCGCGCCATCTCGCGCCTGCTGCGGCTGCAGCCGCGCACGGCGCGCGTGCTGCGCGACGACGGCTCGGTGTGGGAATTGCCCGTCGAAGAACTACGCCCCGGCGACCGGGTGCAGGTTCGCCCAGGCGAGCGCCTCGCCGCCGACGGCATCGTGCGCGAGGGGGCAGGCTGGGTCGACGAGTCCATGCTCACTGGCGAGCCGCTGCCGGTGGAAAAACGCCCGGGCGATCGGGTGGTCGGCGGCAGCGTGCTCACCTCCGGCGGTTTTGCCATGGAGGTGACCGAAGTCGGCCGCGAGACGCTGCTCGCGCGCATCATCGCGCTGGTCGAACGGGCCCAAGCCGAGAAGCCGCCCATCCAGGCCTTCGCCGACCGCGTGGCCGGCGTTTTCGTGCCGCTGGTGCTCGCCGTGGCTGCGCTCACGTTTGCCCTCTGGTTGGCCTTCGGACCCGAGCCGCGGCTCTCCTACGCGTTTGTCACCGCGGTGAGCGTGCTCCTCATCGCTTGCCCTTGCGCCATGGGGCTCGCCACGCCCGTCGCCCTCATGGTCGCCACGGGGCGGGGGGCGGAATGCGGCATCCTCGTGCGCCGCGGCGCGGCCCTGGAGCGACTCGCCGCGATTGAAACCGTCGTCTTCGACAAGACCGGCACGCTCACCGCCGGGCAGCCGGCGCTGGTGCAAGCATGCTGGAATGCGCCGGACGAGGGGCAGCAGTGGCTGCTGCGCGTCGCCGCCCTGGAGAAAGCGAGCGAGCATCCCATTGCCGGCGCCCTGCTCGCTGCTGTGGGCGAAGTGCCGTTGCCGCCTGCCGAAAAGGTCGAACCGGTGCCGGGCGGCGGCATCCGCGGCTGCGTCGAGGGGCGCAGGCTCGCGGTGGGTTCGCGGCGCTTCCTGGAGACGGAGGCGGGGGCGCGGGCACCGGATGCGACCCTGGAGGCTTGGGCCGAGGCGCAGGCCAGCGAAGGCAGAACGCTCGTGTGGGTGGCGGCCGATGGCGTTCCCGTGGGGGTGCTGGCTTTTGCCGACCCGCTCAAGCCCACGAGCGCGGCGGCGGTGGCTGAATTGCATGCGCTCGGCCTGAACGTGGCGCTGCTTTCCGGCGATTTGCGCCGCAGCGTCGAGGCGGTGGCCCGGGCGCTCGCCATCGACGAAGTGCGCGCCGAAGTGCGCCCGGAGGAAAAGGCCGAAGCGCTGCGCCAGTGGCAAGCGCAGGGACGGCGACTCGCCTTCGTGGGCGATGGCATCAACGATGCGCCGGCGCTCGCCCAGGCCGACGTGGGCATCGCCATGGGCACCGGCACCGACGTGGCCATCGAGACCGGGGACGTGGTGCTCATGCGCGGCGACCCGGCCGCCGTGCCTCGGGCGGTGCGCCTTGCGCGCGCCACGCGCCGCACCATCGCCTGGAATTTCGTTTGGGCCTACGGCTACAACGTGGTGCTCATTCCGCTCGCGGCCGGCCTCTTCTACCCCTGGACTGGCTGGCTGCTCGACCCCATGCTCGCCGCCGCGGCCATGAGTCTCTCCAGCCTCTTCGTGGTGACGCACTCGCTGCGCCTGCGCCGGGCGATATGACCGGGCACCGCGAACGATCTGCTGCGCGCTGCCCGGACGGTGGCGATCTGATCCTCTTCGGGGCCTTCGATCGGCACAACTATGGCGACCTGCTGCTCGCCCGGCTTGCCGCCGAGGGCGCCGGTGGGCGCAGCGTGCACTTCGCCGGTCTGCGCGCCTGGGATGCGCGGGCCGTGGCCGGATTCGCGGTGCGCCCCCTGCCCGAAGTGCTCGCGGACCTGACGCCTGGCGGCTACGACCTGCGGCACGTCGGCGGCGAGATCCTCGATTGTGACGCCTGGAGCGCAGCGGTGATGCTGCTCGACGAAGAACATGCCACGCGGCTGATCGCCCGCTTCGATGCCGACCTCTGCGCCCGTCGCCGCGAGGCGGCGCGCCGCCTCGGTACGCACCGGCCGCTCCCCTACGTGCTGCGCCGGCGCGACGTGCCCGGGGTGCGCCGCCTCGAGTTCGCCCCTTGCGGCGGCACGGGGCTCGATACCCTGCCGCGCAGCGTGCAGCGCGCCGCGCTCGCGGCACTTGCCGAGGCGGATGAGGCGAGCGTGCGCGATGCCCGCACCCGGGCCTTCTTCGCCGAGAGGGGGCTTGCTCTGCCGCTCGCGCCGGACCCCGCCGAGGAGCTGGCCGCCTCGCACCTGGCAGCGGCGCTCGAGGCACACGCCGCCGACTGGCGCGCGCGGCTCGGGGCCTATCGCCTGGTGCAGTTCGCTGCCGAGTGCGCCACCGACCCGTGGCTCGCCTCGCTCGCCGCCTGGCTGGAAGCGCGCCGCGAAGCAGGCGAGCGCTTGGCCCTCGTGCGTGCCGGTGGCGCGCCGTGGCACGACACGCTGGAAGCGCTCGGACGCCTTTCCCGCTTCCTCTCGCCGTCGAGCCGGGCGGTGCTGTGCCTGATCGACGAGCTCCAGCTCGAGGCGATCGGCGGGCTCGCTGCCGCAGCGGTGGAAGTCTGCGCTACCAGTCTGCATCTGTTGCTCACCGCCCGCGCTTTCGCCGTGCCGGCCGTGGCGCTGGAGCGGGAGCCGCACGCTGCGCGCAAATTGCGCGCCTATTTCGGCACCTGGCACCCGGAGCAAACCGTCTGGGCGCCGGGTTTCGCCTGCCGTCCCGTGGGACGGTTTTCCGTGGAGTGACAGAGAGGCGATGACGATCCGGGAACACCCTGCGCTCGGCTGGTGGATGGCCTTTGCCGGCGCGTTCGGTTTTTCCTTCAAGGCAGTGCTCGTCAAGCTCGCCTATCGCTACGGCGTCGACGCCGAAACGATCCTCGCGCTGCGCATGGGCTTCGCTCTGCCGTTCTTCCTGTTGCTCGGCTGGGCGGCGGAGAAAAAGGCGGCACACCGCCTTTCCGCGCGGCAGTGGGTCGTGCTCTTCGTGCTCGGTTTCCTCGGCTATTACGGCTCGAGTTACCTCGACTTCCTGGGGTTACGCTACATCAGCGCCGGCCTGGAGCGCATGATCCTTTTCTGCTATCCCACGCTGGTCGTGCTGATGTCGGCGGCCTTCCTCGGCACGCGGCTCGACCGCCGTAGCGTCGCCGCGCTCGCCGTCTGCTACGCCGGGCTCGCCCTCGCGCTGGTGCACGACCTCGGACACAATCCCGGCAGCGCGCATGACGTATGGCTCGGCGGCGGGCTCGTCTTCGCCTCGGCGCTGGCCTATGCCCTCTATCTCCTCGGCACCGGCCAGGTGGTGGCGCAGATCGGCGCATCCCGCCTGAGCGCCTGGGCGACGACCTTCGCCTGCCTGCTCGTGCTCGGCCAGTTCGCCGTCATGCGACCCCTGCCTGCGCTATGGCAGCAACCAGCGCCGGTGCTATGGCTCGGCCTTGCCATGGCGCTCGTCTCTACCGTCGTTCCGGTGTGGCTCGTTTCCGAAGCGATCCGCCGCCTCGGATCCGGACCCGTCTCGATGAGCGCCACCCTAGGCCCCGTGCTCACCCTGCTGCTCGGCGCCTGGCTGCTCGACGAGCCGCTCTCCCTCACCCAGCTCGCCGGCTGCGGCCTGGTCATCGCCGGCGTGGTGATGATGAGCCGGCGGCCAAAATCCGTTGCCGCGACCGCCGCGGCAGGGGAAGGACAGTGACGGATCGCTCCCTGCTGCAGCCGCGCACGGTGACCGAGGCGATCGCCCGGCAGCGCGAGATCGCCCGGCGGGTCGTGTGCGATGACGCACACGGGCCGGTGCGGCGCGTGGCCGGGGTCGACGTCGGCTTTCCCGGCGGCGGCACCAAGGGGCGCGCCGCCATCGCCGTGCTCGAATTCCCCTCGCTCGCCCTGAGCGAGACGGCGGTCGCGGAAGCCGAGGTGAACTTCCCCTACGTGCCGGGACTGCTGTCCTTTCGCGAGCTGCCGGTGGTGCTGCAGGCGCTGGAGCGGCTCTCGTCCCCGCCCGATCTGCTCCTCGTCGACGGCCAAGGCTGGGCTCACCCGCGCCGCTGCGGCATCGCCTGCCACCTGGGCGTGCTCACCGATCTGCCCAGCATTGGCGTGGCCAAGTCGCGCCTCGTGGGCACGCATGACCCGGTGCCGCAAGAGCGCGGCGCCTGGGTACCGCTGCGCGACGGCGACGAAATCATCGGCGCCGTGCTACGCACCCGCGTGGGCGTGCATCCGGTCTATGTCTCCATCGGCCATCGCGTGAGCCTGGCGCGCGCCGTAGACTGGGTGATGGCCTGCACCACCCGCTACCGCCTGCCAGAGACCACCCGCGCAGCGCACGCGCTGGCTTCGGGGACGGCCAAAAAGCGCGGAGCTGGGCGTGGAGCTTGACTAGGTTTCGAACAAATCCGCGTGCGTTCCCGTGCGCACAAAGATGACGGATTCCTCGTTGCACTGGTAGATAAGCAAAAAATCGCCTCCGACATGGTATTCGCAGTGATCGGCCCACTCGCCGGCGAACGCGTGGTCTTTCCACTCGGCGCCGAGGGGGGCGTTGTTGGCGATGAGCAACAGCATGACCTCTTTGAGTCGACGCAGATCGTAGCGCCCCGAGCGGCTCATCCGCTCCCAATCTTTATGAAACGCGGGCGTATAGTCAGCCGCACGGGGCGGCCTGGTGCGCTTACTGGCGGGCGTCTTCTTCGAGGTCATCGAAGAGCGCCTCGGCGGAAGAAAAACGGACACGTCGGGCCTGTCGCATCGCCCGGGCTTCAGCCATCGCTTCGCGCGTCGTGGCATTGGGCACTTTTAGTTCCAGCGGAAACGCTTGCTCGACGACGATGCGCTTGAACAAAATCCGAACTGCATCAGAGACGGATAGCCCCATCGTTTCGAGCATCTCCGTGGCCTGCGCCTTGAGCTCGTCGTCGATGCGCACATGCACCATGCTCGTATGTCCCATGACATCCTCGATTAGGCGGGATGCGGTATTTTGCATCTCTTTTGAGATATAGGCAGGTTTTACGAACTCACCATTTTGGAATAATTATTTAAAGTAATATATAAACGAAGAAAATGCCATTCTCCCGACTATGTTGCCTCGCTATCATGAGGCCATCCTCACTCGGGAGATTGCCATGCATTTCACGCTGCGTTCACTCTTTCTCGCCACCGCTGCGGCCCTTGCGCTGGGCACCGCGCGTGCCGACGTATCCTTGCTCAACGTCTCCTATGATCCCACGCGGGAGTTCTACCAGGCGTACAACACCGCCTTCGCCCGCCACTGGAAAGAGCGCACCGGCGAGACGGCGACGATCCGCCAGTCGCACGGCGGCTCGGGCAAGCAGGCGCTGGCGGTGATCCATGGGTTGGAGGCCGACGTCGTCACCCTGGCGCTGGGCTACGACATCGACGCCATCGCCCAGGCGGGCAAGCTCGCCCCCGACTGGCAGCAGCGCCTGCCGCAGCGCAGCGCCCCCTACACGTCGACCATCGTCTTCCTCGTGCGCAAGGGCAATCCCAAGGCCATCCGCGACTGGGACGACCTCGTCAAAGGCGACGTCTCCGTCATCACGCCCAACCCCAAGACCTCCGGCGGAGCCCGCTGGAATTACCTTGCAGCGCTCGCCTGGGCGCACAAGCGTTGGCCCGGCGACGAAGCCAGGGCTGCCGAGTACCTGCGCGAACTCTACCGGCGCGTGACCGTGCTCGATGCTGGCGCACGCGGTGCCACCAACACCTTCGTGCACCGTGGCCTGGGCGACGTGTTGCTTGCCTGGGAGAACGAAGCGTTCCTTGCCCTGCAGGAATCCGGGCCGGACGCCTTCGAGATCGTCGTCCCCTCGGTATCGGTGCTCGCCGAGCCGTCGGTGGCGGTGGTCGACAGCGTCGTCACCCGCCGTGGCACCACCCAAATCGCCCTCGCCTACCTCGAATACCTCTATTCCCCTGAGGGCCAGCGCCTCGCGGCCAAGCACTATTACCGCCCCATCTACCCCCAGCACGCCGACCCGGCCGACCTCGCCCGTTTCCCCACGCTCGAACTGCTGACGATCGAGGACTTCGGCGGCTGGCACAAAGTGCAGCAGGAGCATTTCGCCGACGGCGGCCTGTTCGACCGCATCGTGGCGAAGTGATGAGGGGTGAACAGGAATCCCGTTTCCCGCCGTACCGTGCTGAAAACCTTCTTCGCTTCGGCCACACTTGCCATCGGTCCGTCGCGCCTCGTCCGGGCTCAGACACCGGGCGAATTACGCCTGGGGTGGCACAAACAAAGTGGGTGTCCTTTTGGGTGTCCTTTTGTGTGTGTGCGGCGAGGGCAAGGTATCAATCCCCTATATCTCGGGGCTATGTTTCAGACCGCACGTTCAAATTTTTGGTTAAAAAACAATTGGTTGTAACGGGGGTTCCCAATTTTTCGGTCCGTGCGCAAGCTGAGGGGTGGCGCACGGGCAGGACATCGGGGTTCATTATGCGCACAAGGGGATGGGCTGTCAAGAATGAGCCTTGTCCAATGACACATGAGCCTGAAGGAGGCGCGTGATTCCAACGTGAGGTGAGCCTGAAGGGGCCGGGGTTGGGCATCATCGGAGGATGATGATCGTGACCCTCAAGACCCAAGGGCTCCAGACGCTGGAGCACA